>NZ_BAOQ01000019.1 GCF_000344155.1 Gordonia paraffinivorans NBRC 108238
GGCGGCCGCACCTCGGAGAGCCGCGCGACCGGTCACGGGCGCTCCGGCGAGCAGCATCGTGCCGGTGGCCGCGTGCAGACCCGTCGGGTCCGACGCCCCGCGGGATCGCCTGCCGGTCGCTGATCCCCGGGACCGGCCGAATCCCGGAACAGCCGGCCCGCAGAACAACTGAACAACCCGCTCAGGCGGGCAGGAACCTCGAAGCAAGCCGTGGCGCAAGCCACGGCTTGCTTCCCCATGCGAAGGCCCGTCCGGTCAGCGCCGCCCAGGCCGGCGAGATCCGGCCGTATCCGGCCAGCAGCGCGGTGGTCGCGTCGACGCTGATGTGGACGTCGGGACGCCGCGGTTCGGGCGGGTTGATGACCAGGTCGCCGTCGGTGAACTCGTAGATGTAGCGCTCCGAGCATCCCCGGAGCCGGATGTCGTAGGTGGCATCGTGGCCGGCCGCGCCGGCGGAGTCGACCCAGCTCGGCAGGATCTGCTGCCGGCCGCGGATGATCATCAGCACCACATCGGGTTCCACCCACCACTGTGCGCCCACCGCGCGGGCAATGTCGTGGCCGTGGACGACGAACTCGCCGATGAGGATTCCCAGCGCGGCGTCCGCGCGGATGAGCCGGTCGCCGTCGAAACGCATCTGGGGAACCCGGGCGTTGAAGTGCGAGACCGCGTCGACGAGCGTGTCGAGGTCGTCGCGCAATCGATCGGCCAGCACCCGGACGTCGCGGGTCGGCAGGTTCGCGATCTGCTTGGCGTTGAAGTCGGGAACGTCGAGGGCGTCCCGGCACCACTCGCCCTCGTCGCGGGCGAGCGCGAGGAACCGCGTCGGCGCGAGGGCCACGTGTCCCAGGCAGTCGACGAGCGTCCAGCCGGGGGTGTGCGGAAGACGGGTCTCGGTGTCCTCGACGCCGTCGACGAGCTCGAGGAAGCGCGCCCCGGTCGTCAGGGCCGCGTCGATGTAATCGAACCGCGAGAACATTCCGGTCACGCGCGGTCTCCCACCCACATGGGGGACGAGACTACTACCACCGCAAGCGGCATGCGACACGCCGGTTCCCGGCAGGCGGGAGGCGTGCGATCGGGTACGCGCGCGAGCGGTCGCCGAGTTCCGCCGACCTCGCTCAACCCGCCTCGCCCAGCCGCACGAACACCACTCCGGCCACGATCAGCAGCCCGCCGATCAGCTGGATCGGGGCCGGCAGCTCGTCGAGTGCGATCCAGGCGAACAGCACCGCGAACAACACCTCCGAAAGTGCGACGAAGGACATCACCCGCGCGCCCAGGAGACGTCCGGCGGCGATGCCGAAGCCGTAGGCCATCGCCGCGGACACGACTCCCAGCAGGAGCAGCGGAACCCACCAGGGCAGCGACAGCGTCCCGATGTCCACATCCGCCGTGCCCGCGGTCATCGGCAGTGCTCCGACGAGCCCGGCCAGGCCCAGGACGACGGCCCCGACCAGCAGTCCGCCGGCGGCGAGGGCGAGCGGCGGCAGACCGGTGCGTTCGTCGGCCGAGATCACAAAGTACGTCGCCGCCCCGACCATCGCCGCCAGCGCCCACATCACGCCGACCACGCTGATCGGCACGTCACCGGTCAGGTCGAGGACCAGCGCGAGACCGGCGATCGCCAGTGCCGCACCGAGGACCGTCACCCGGGTCGGCCGTTGGGCGTGCCGCAACCACATCCACACCAGGACGGCGACCGGAGCGGTGTATTCGATGAGCAGCGCCACGCCGACCTGCAGATAGGTGACCGCGTAGAAGTAGGCGAGCTGACAGCCCGCCACGGCGAGCAGCCCGTAGGCGGCGACGACGCCCCAGGACCGGGCGGCGGGGCTCGCCGGAATCGGGGGCTGCCGGTCGCGGAACGCCAGAAAGCCCGGGATGGCCAGGACCGCGGCGCCGACGGCGATCCGCACGGTGACCGTCGCACCGGCCGACCAGCCGGACTCGATCATGGCCCGCGCCAGTACCCCCGAGATCGCGAAACAGGCCGACGAGACGAGCGCGAGGACGAATCCGACAGCGGGACCCGACGGCCGTCCGATGGTCGGGACGGTCACGGGTTCTTCGCGGCGACGATCGCCGCACGGACCGCCTCACGGCATTCGTCGCCCGCGGGTTCCCCGACGCCGAGGTAGAAGCTCGCAGGCCGGCCCTCGTCGCCGACGAAACCGGTCACGGAGAACCCGTCGGCGGTCTCGGGCTGGTCGATCGAGGCGACGGCGAGCGCGGCCGACATCGCCGAGATGCCCCGCCGGGCACCGGAGACCACGACGATCAGGTGGGTCGGATGCAGCACGACCAGCGTCTGGTGCTCGGAATCAGGGTCGGCGGGATTGCTGCGCCGCCCGAACAGCCGGGCCGGCCACGACGACGCCGGCAGGTTGATGGATCGCGTGCTCCACGCCGGCAGGTCGTCGGTCAGGACGAGATGACGGGCCTCCGCATGCTCCCGGAGCGCGGCCGCCACGGCGGCGGTGAGATCACTGAGATCGGCGCGGGTGGTCGTGCGTTCGTATGCGGGACCCATGACTCGACAATGTAGCGGGCGCGGCCCCCGCCGCGTGGCGTCCCGGACACGCCCGCTCGTCGCACCCGCCCGGCAGGGTTTGGCGGATCGCTACCGGCGCCCGAGGAGCGTCCGCCGCCGCGGCGCCGCCGTCGGCAGCAGGCCCGCTTCGAGGTCGGCGAGCAGCGAGGCCACGGTCTCGGCGGAGTCGGTCTTGTTGGTGCCGATGAACCCGGTCGGCCCGCGCTTGATCCAGCCCGTCACGTAGACGCCGGGCACCGGCTCGTCACCGTCGAGCACACGTCCGGCACGGTGCGGGATCACGCCCGTGTCGTCGTCGAACGGCAGGCCGGGCACCGCGACCCCGCGGTAGCCGACGGACGTGAGCACCAGCCCGGCGTCGAGAACGCTCGTCTGCCCGGTGGGTTCGATGCCCGACGCGGCGCCGGTCGCGTCGACGGTCAGGCGGTTGCGGCCCACCAGGACGCCCGTCGCGCGTTCCCCGCCGACGATCTCGAGCGGGGAACCGAAGAACGCCAGACGGATTCGCCGGCCCTCGGGCGCGGGCCGGGACGCACACTCGGAGAGGATGTCCAGCTTCGTCTTGATCGTGTTGTCGGCCGCGGAGTCGATCCGGGTCGATTCCAGGTCCGCGGGATCCACCACCACCGGGACGCCGGAGTCGACGAGCCCGATCAGCTCCGGGAGGGTGAAGGCCGCGTGCACGGGCCCGCGGCGTCCCAGGACGACGACCTCCTGCACCGACGAGGTGCGAAGCGCGGCCAGGGCCGGACGCGAGATGGACGTCGCGGCAAGGGTTTCGGGATCGGCGACGAGGATGCGTGCGACGTCGAGCGCGACGTTGCCGTTGCCGACGACCACCGCGCGTTCGGTGGACAGGTCGACCGACAGGTCGGCGAAGTCGGGATGGCCGTTGTACCAGCCGACGAAGGCGGTCGCGCTCGTCACGCCGGCCTTGTCGACACCCGGGATCGGCAACCGCTTGTCGGTGGGGGCGCCGCCGGCCCAGATGAGCGCCGAGTGACGCGCGCGCAGGTCGTCGAGCGAGATGTCGCGTCCCACCTCGGTGTCGAGGAGGATCTCGAGACGGGGATTGCGGGCGATGTCGTCGAACAGCCGCATCACCTTGCGGGTGTTCAGATGATCCGGCGCGACGCCGTACCTGGCGAGGCCGAACGGGCGGTCGAGCCGCTCGTACATGGTGACCGAGACCTGCGGGTGACGCAGCAACTCGTCGGCGGCGTACATGGCCGACGGGCCGGACCCGACGATGCCGATCGACACCGGGCCGTCGACGGCGAGCTGCCGCGGGCGGTCGATGGGGGCCAGCGGCAGGCGGCGTGCCGGATCGACGGGGAACCGGGCCGCCGAGCCGTCGACCGTCTCGCGGTACTGCGACGCGTTGACCTCGGCGAACCGCTCCTGGCCGGTGGGCAGGCGGTGGCCGGGGACGATCGCGCCGACCGGGCAGGCGCTGACGCAGGCGCCGCAGTCGACGCAGGTCGCCGGGTCGATGTAGAGCATCTCCGAGGTGCCGAAGTCCGGCTCGTCCGGAGTGGGATGGATGCAGTTGACCGGGCATGCGTAGACGCACGACGCGTCGCCGCAGCACGCCTGGGTGACGACGTGTGGCATGGGGGTTGCTGTCTACCTCTGTGGGGCCGCGACTCAGGCGGCGGTGTAGGTGGGCTCGCTGCGGAAGCGCGAGGAACGGCCGTGGATTCCGAGCGCGCGCCACACCAGCCGGGAGACCGGATTCATCAGGCCGCTCTGCTCGGCGAGCATGCGGACGTCGCCGAAGACGTTGCGCAGGAAGCGCTTCGACTCGGGCGAGCGCCAGAAGATGTCCTTCATGACCTCGCGCGGGACGTCGAACCGTCGCTGGAACTCCCGCGGGGGCACCACGATGGCGCTGCACAGGGTGCGCATCGTGATCGGCAGCATGATCGACAGCGCGAAACGCTGGAAGGCGTTGCGCTGCGGCACCTGCTCGCGGATGAAGTGATGAGCGAACGAGATGTGGCGGGCCTCCTCGGCGACGTGCAGCTGCATGACCGCCGCCATCGTCGGATGGAGACGGGCGCGGGTGCGCAGGAAGTCCTTCTGGATGTGGTCGATCGGCTCCTCGCCGCCGAGCACGCCGAAGAAGAACACCACCGGGAACACCGTCGAGATGAGCGGCACCAGCGGCGAGATCACGCGGTAGCCGACCTTCGCGCCGGGGACGTCCATGCCGACCCGGTTCACGAACTCCTGGAACATCAGGGTGTGGTTGCACTCCTCCTTGGATTCGTGCGTGGTGTACCGGAATTCGCGTGCCCCGTTGGGCAGCTTGAAGCTGTACTGCATCAGCCCGCGGATAAGGACCGACTCGAACTGCAGGCCGACCTTGGCGACATTGGCCTGGCGCCACATGCCGATCTCGATCTGCTTGTCCTGCGGCAGTTGCTGGTACCAGGGGTGGCGGCCGATGGGGTCGACGTCGTAGGACAGGATCCAGCGCGGATCATTCGGGGTGACCGCCATGTGCGGTGCGTCCCAGTCGATGTCGACGTACGGATCGAAGTTGCGGTGCACCGAGGCCGCGGACAGGTCGTCGAGCACCTGGGCGTAGTCGTGGCCGTCGCCGGTCTTGTCGTGTTCGGGAACGTAACGCTTGCCCGACTCGTCGGTGGACTCGGCGGCGGGATTGGTCAGAGCTTTGGTCATCGTCGCGTCCTTCGCAGATGAGGCCAGGCTGCCGTCAGGCTGCCACAGCGATTGATTCGAACGTATTCATCGAGACCTCTATTTGTCAACAGTCAATGTCACGATCGGGTCTGACCTGGCTGTTCGACGCTCCTGACAGTCGCGCCGGCCGGTCGCGGCGGGGTAATCCGAACGGTTGGTTTCGCGCTGTCGCCGGGCGGGCGGCGGGTTAGAGTTACCGCACCGATTGGTGTCGCAGGCCACACAGACCCGACAGGAGCAGAATTGTCTCGTGCTATGAGCGGCGGACCCGCGGCGCGGCGCCCGGTTCCTCCTCCCGGTCCGGCACCGCGTCCGCCGTCTCCGGGGCCCCGCCCGGCCGGTCCGCCCCTGCCAGGTCCGCCCCTGCCGGGCCCGGCGCCATCGGGACGCGGCGACCTGACGCCGGAGCTCATCGAGACCGACGTGTGGACCGACGCCATGGTCGCGGCGGCCGGCATCCCCGTGGTCGACGTCCCGTTCGTGACGGTCGGTTCGGGGATCGGATCGTTCGTCACCGTCGACTACCTGCGGATCTGCGGGGTCCCGGTCGAGCAGATCGCCGTCCTCGGCCCGCAGGACGTGCCCTGGCACAGTTACGAGTACCTGACACGGGTCTCGCAGATCCCGCGCGGGGAACGCCTGCGCTCGGACTCCGCGTCGACGCCGGACAACATCTGGGGCTTTCCCTCCTACGCGGTCCGCGAGGCGTGGGCCGACAGGACGCTCAAACCGCTGTGGAACGTCCTGGTGGAGCCGATCTTCGCGAACTACTACACCCCGCGGGCGGGTCAGGCCTTCGAGTCGATGGAGAAGGAGTGCAAGCGGATCGGCTACCTCGAGTGCCTGCGCCGCGGGCAGGTCCGGATGATCCGGCGCCGCAACGGAGGCGGCTACTTCACGATCCTCACCCCGCCGCAGGGGACCTCGCCGACCAAGCGCGTCGCGTTCCGGAGTCGATGGGTGCACGTCGCGATCGGCTATCCGGGCATCAAGTTGCTCCCCGACCTGCAGGCGTTCCGCGAGACCTACCGGGATGCGAGCAAGGTGGTCAACGCCTACGAGTCGCACGAGCACGTCTACCAGTCGCTGCGGCGCAAGCCCGGGACGGTGGTGATCCGCGGCTCCGGGATCGTCGCCTCCCGCGTGCTGCAGCGTCTCATCGACGACCGCGACGCCTACGGCCTGCAGACGCAGATCGTCCACCTGTTCCGCACCTACGTCGACAAGTCGCACGGCCCGCACATCTGGATGCGCCGCAAGGGCAAGGACGGCTGGGCCTACCAGGGCTTCAACTACCCGAAGTCGGTGTGGGGCGGCCAGTTGAAGGCTCGCACGCGCAAGCTCGAGGGCCACGCGCGCGCCGAGGCCTACAAGCAGATGGGCGGCACCAACACGCCGGTGCGGGACAACTGGCAGGAACAGCTGCGGCGCGGGCGGCGTGAGGGCTGGTACCGCGTGGCCGTCGGCACCGCCGAGCGCCTGGTGCCCGGTCCCGGAGGCCAGGGCGTGGTGACCACGGTGCGCGTCGACCCGCATGCGCCGGTCCGGCAGGACCACCGGCCCGACGGCACCTTCGAGATCTACGCCGACTTCGTCATCGACTGCACGGGTCTCGAGGCCGACGTGCGCGAGCACCGGCTGCTGCGCGATCTGCTCGACCACACCGGCGCCGGACTCAACCCGATCGGCCGCATGGACGTCGAGCGCGACTTCGAGCTGCGGGGCACCCGCAACGGCGACGGCAAGATCTACGCCTCGGGAAGCGCCACGCTCGGCGGCTACTTCCCGGGCGTCGACACCTTCCTCGGGCTCCAGATCGCCGCGCTCGAGATCGTCGACGACCTGGCCCGGCAGGGCTTCTGCAAGAAGCTCACGCCGTGGCGGTCGACGGCGCAGTGGTGGCGGTGGGTCAACAACAAGGGGGTCGACTGACATGCTGCCGACCCTGTGGGGGCGCATCCAGACGCGGGTCCTCGTCCTCGGCATCCTCGGCGGGGTGTGGACGCTGGTCCTCATCCCGTTCCTGTGGTTGCTCTCCCCGGGCAGCCCGTCGGCCGCCGATGTCTTGCGCGTCGCGTACACCGTGCTGTTCACGGTCATCGTGCTCGGCGTCGCCTGGGAGTTCGTCTACCACTTCCTGCAGCAGTTCCGGTGGGAGAAGGACTGGCCCACCCTCTTCGGCCTGGTCACCGCGATCAACGAGGGCGTCGTGGCCTGGCTGGTCGTCCACGGCACCGGCATCCTCCCGCAGGATCTGCGGCCGTCGCCGCTGGTGTTCTCGGTGCAGTTCGTGACGACCTGGCTGCTGGTGTGGGTCGCCGTCAACGGGCCGCTGCGGGCGGTGTTCCCGCACTGGCGATTCCGGGGAGGTCGGTTCCTGTGACCGGTCCGGGCGAGATCCCGAGCGTGACCCCGACGGTGACCCTGGTCCCCGGCACCGGGATCGTCATCCGCAAGCCGGCGTTCCTGGCGGTGCTGTTCGACGCCGTGCCGGCGGCCTTCGTCACCGACGTCCTCGACATCGAATCCGCGGTCGCCGTGCCGGATTCGGCGCCGCGCCGCGGGCGGCACCTGGTGCGCGCGCTGGCCCGGCTGGTCGCGACCGCCGACGAGCCGGTCGACATCGGCTTCGCCGCACCCGACGACGTCGGCGTCGCGGTGTTCCTGGCGGGCGACGTCTACGGCGAGACCGACGGCCATCGGATCGAGCCGGGCGTCGACGCCCCGTACGACAAGGCCATCCCGTGGCCCTACGAAGGGCTCGGCCTCTACCTGGAGGGGACCGTCCCCGCCGAGGTGGGGGAGGAGAGATTCGACCTCGTCGACGGCGTGGTCCCCGCCGCCGGTGCGCTCCTGCACACCCCGCTGGGGCTGCGCGGGACCGAGTTCCACCCCACCGGGGAGTCCGTGCGCGGCGCGGTCCGGGCCGCGCGATCCGGCGAGGGCCCGGTCGCGGGCGCACCCGGAGCCCCCGGGATCCCGGAGGGCGCTCCCGCTCCCGTGCGAACGCCCGGATCCCCGCAACCCGAACCCGTCGAACGCGAGGGCGAGCCGGTGCCCGGACCAGCGGGTGGCGGGGCCGGTGTCCCGCCGCCGGCGGACGGAGACGTCGCCGGGCCGGAGCCGGTCGGGGCGGCCCTGGGTGCGGAGCCGGAGAAACCCGCGGTCGAGCTCGGGAAGCCCGCTGCCGCAGCCGTTTCCGGAGAGCAGATCCCGTCGGGCCCCACCGAGCGGTTGCGGCCGGAACCGGCCGCGGCACCCGATCCCGCCCCGGTCGGCGAACCGCTGCCCTTCACCTCGACGCCGCTGGGAGGAGCCCCGGACGGGCGGCAGGCGCCGAAGAGCCCGTTGCCGCCGGCCTCTCCGGGCGGTGCGCACTCCCCGGTGCCGCCGGGCCGGCCGGAACCGGTCGCCGAACCGGTCGAACCGCGCCCTCCGCTGCCCAAGCAGGAGCACTCCAGGCCGGTGACCGAGGTCGTGCGGGTGGAGGCGAGTCGCGCCAGGGTTCATGGAATCCGTTGCGCCCGAGGGCACCTCAATCATCCGCAGTCCTGGCTGTGCGGCGTGTGCGGCATCCGCATGGATCAGCTGACGACTTTCCTCGTGGAGGGCGAACGCCCGCCGCTGGGCTGGCTGCTCCTCGACAACGGATTCACCTTCCTGCTCGACGAGGACCTCGTGATCGGACGCGAGCCCGGGGCGGCGGGGAGGAACACGGCCGGGCCCAAGCCGATCCGGGTCAAGGACGAGACCGGCCAGCTGTCGCGGCGCCACATCGAGATCCGCCTGGTCGAATGGACCGTCCAACTGGTCGACCTCGGCTCGGCGAACGGCACCTTCGTGACCGACCCGACCACCAGCCGCGAGATCCGGCTGCTCCCTCACCGGCCGCATGTCCTCGTTCCGGGGTCGCACGTCCGGATCGGCGGACGGCACTTCATCTTCGAGTCGCATCACGCGAGGATCTGAAGGCCGGGTCTGGCAGATGGACAAACACACGGTCGCGTTTCTCCTCCTGGATGTCGCGGTCATCATCGCGGCCGCTCGGATCGGCGGCATGATCGCGCGCGCCGTGCGCCAGCCCGCGGTCGTGGGCGAGATCGCGGCGGGCCTCGCGCTGGGGCCGAGCCTGCTGGGTCTTCTGCCCGGAAGCCCCGACGAGTGGCTGTTCCCCGGCGACGTACGGCCCCTGCTCGGCGGTCTCGCGCAGATCGGTCTCGTGCTGTTCATGTTCATCGTCGGCCTCGAGCTCGACATGCGCCTGACGCGCGGTCGCGAACGCGCGGCCGCGAGCATCTCGGCGAGCTCGATCGTCGTGCCGTTCGGACTCGGTGCGGCTCTGGGATTCCTGCTCTACCCCGCGCACGACACCGTCGACGGCGTCCACATCGAACGACTCGGCATGGTCCTGTTCACCGGTGTCGCGATGTCGATCACCGCGTTCCCGGTGCTCGCCCGCATCCTCACCGACCGGGGGATGATGCGCACCGTCCCCGGCGTGTTCAGCCTGGCGGCGGCCGCGGTCGACGACATCCTCGCCTGGACGCTCCTGGCCTTCATCATCGCCGTCATCTCCGGCGGCAGTCCGGTGGAGGTCGCCGAGATCGTGGGGTTGACGCTGGTCTACGCCGCGGTCATGTTCGGACTCGTCCGCCCGCTGCTGGCGAAACTCGTCGAATGGCGCGACACGGCCGGCCGGCTCACGCCGGACATCCTCGCGGTCATCCTCATCGGGGTGTTCCTGTCGTCCACGGCGACCGACGTGATCGGCATCCATCAGATCTTCGGCGCCTTCATGTTCGGCGCGGTGATGCCGAAGGTCGGTGCAGAGCGACTGCACCGGGAGATCCTCGAGCGGCTCGAGCAGGTCAGCGTGCTCCTGCTGCTGCCGATGTTCTTCGTGGTCACCGGCCTGAGCGTCGACCTCGCCGCCATCGGGGTGTCCGGGCTGTGGCAGTTGGGCCTGGTCCTGCTGGTGGCCGTGACCGGCAAGTTCTGCGGGGCCTACGCCGGCGCCCGGCTCAGCGCGATCCCGACGCGCCAGTCCGCGGCCATCGCCGTGCTGATGAACACACGCGGCCTCACCGAGCTCGTGATCCTGTCGGCCGGACGGGATCTCGGCGTGCTGAGCGACGACCTCTTCGCGATGCTGGTCGTCATGGCCCTGGTGACCACGGTGCTCACCGAGCCGTTGCTGCGTCTGGTGTACCCGGACAGCGTGGTGGACAGCGACATCGCCGCGGCGGAGCGGCGCGCCCTCGCCGCGGCCACCGCACCCCGGGTGATGGTGGTGCTGCGAGATCCGGCCGGCACGGTCGAGGAACTCCGGGACCGCCATCGGCGGATGCTCGACTGCGCCACCGGATACGACGTGGTGCTGGCCGGGGTGCTCACCTCGCCGGACCGCAGGTCGGCCCGTCTCGAGGTCGGCGTGCCGGTGGTGCCCGACTTCGCCGCCATCGCCGAGGCGATCGAGAAACTCAACCTGCTCGGCTCGTCGCTGACCGGGGCCGGGGCGGTGTCGGTGCTCTGCCGGTTCAGCGCCGACCCCGCCGCCGATCTCGACGCGATGGCCGAGAACGCCGGTGCCGACGTCATCGTCGTCGACTCCGCCGACCGCGGAATCGCCGAGCGGCTCCGGGCCGCACCGGTCGCCGTCGTCGACGAGGCGGCGGCGCCGGGTGCGGCGCCGGGTCGAGGCGTCGTGACCTGCG
Source organism: Gordonia paraffinivorans NBRC 108238 (assembly GCF_000344155.1). Taxonomy (GTDB): domain Bacteria; phylum Actinomycetota; class Actinomycetes; order Mycobacteriales; family Mycobacteriaceae; genus Gordonia; species Gordonia paraffinivorans. The sequence goes on from NZ_BAOQ01000019.1 coordinate 10,978, forward strand.
TGTCGTCGGACGGTCGTGCCGGCCGCACGGCCGTGGTCCTCGCCGCCGGGCTGGCGCTGTTCGGCTCGCGGACGCTCACCGTCGTCTCCGGCGCCTCGCGTCGGCGTCTGCTCAACGACCTGAGGCCCGTGTCCCAGCGCGGTGTCGCGATCACCGTCGTCGACCCGCGGCGTCACCGCGCCGAGGACGGTTCGTTCGTGGTGGCCGGGGCGGCCGGCGAGGAAACCGGGGCGGCGGTCACCGTCCTCGACAACGCCCGCACCAGCGAGGAATCCCTGGGTGAGCGGATCACCACCCTCTATGCGCCCGCCGACGCCGCCGACGCCGCAGACGCCGCGGACGCGACGAGTTCGTCCACCACGTCTTCACCAGAGAGGCATTGACATGGCCACAGTCGAGATCCCGCGTCGGCTCGCGGATTTCACCGTGCTGAGCAAGCTCGGTGTCGGCGGCAACGGAACCTTCTACCTCGCCGAACCGCCGGCGCGTCTCGGGCTGGACACCGATCGCGTGGTCCTCAAGGTCTTCAGCGGGGTGTGCAGCGACGACGCCTACCGGCGCGGCGTCCGGGAGCTGCGGGCGTTCGCGGCGGTGGCGTCCCCGTATCTGGCCGCGCTGTACGACGCGATCCTGCAGGGCCAGTTCATGTATGCGATGGAGTACTTCCCGCTCGGCTCGCTGTCGTCGCCGGCGCGTCGGCTCGATCGTGACGAACGCCTGGCCGCCGTCGCCGACGCCGCGCGCGGGGTGCATGCGCTGCACGAGGCGGGAATCGCCCACGCCAACATCACCCCGTCGAGCATCATGGTCACCGAGACCGGCGGGAAGATCTCCGATCTGGGACTCGCCCGGGTCCTCGCGGCCGACGAACCGATCACGAGCTTCGCGCAACCGGGAGCCGTGCAGTACATGGATCCCGCCCTGCTCGCCGGGGACATGCCGTCGCGGGCGACCGACATCTGGTCCCTGGGTGCGTGCCTGCACCGGGCGCTGACCGACGAGGGCGTCTACGGCGAGGTGCCCGACGCGCAACCGCTGCTCGCGATCCGCGCCGCGTTGTCGACGCCGCCGACGCTGTCGGAGAGGCTGACCCGCGACGAACGCACCCTCGTCGCGAACTGTCTCGCCCTGGCGGGGTCGCGTCCGGCGACCGCACTCGAGGTCGCCGAACGGATCGACGCGCTGCGGAACAGGTGACCGGTGCGGGGCCGGACGACGCCGCCCGGTGACGACCGCGCGGTTCAGCCGAGTGGTGCGGTGCGCCACCAGGCGTCGAGGATCTCACGCCCCGAGTGGTCCGGCCAGGTGGTGATGACCGTGTACGGAACATGGACGGGCGCCGAGAAATTCGTCACCAGCCAGCCGTCTTTCACGCTCTCCCGGCTCGCCGACGCCGGGCCGTCGCGCCACGTGATCTCGTCGCCCGGGTAGCCCTTCAGCGGCGCGGTCACCTTCTGTTGCGCGCCCGGCGGTGCCGTGTGCCAGACGGCGTAGGTCAGATTCTCCGGGTCGGTGCAGGAGATGCCGTCGACACCGTCGCGGGACACGGCGGCGCAGGTGGCGTCCCGCCAGCCCGTGGCATCGGGAGACGCGGGGATCAGCCGGGGAAAGGCATCGGCGATGTGGGACACCGCGGGTGGCCACGGTGCGGGAGCGTTGCGGGAGCCGACCAGCATGACCGCGCCGACGCACACGGCGACGACCACGGCGGCGACGAACAGCGGCACCAGCCACGCCTTGCGCGACCGCGGTATCGACGACCCGCCCTGCGACCACACGGGCCCGGCGACGGGCCCGGCCGGGCGGCCCGGGTGGCCGGCGGTCCCGAACACACGCGGAGCGGGGGAGCCCGCAGCGTGGGCGTCGGAGTCGGGGACGCGGGCGAGCGCACCGTGGGGCGACGGCGACGGCATGACGTCGGTCGGCGGTTCCCCGTCGGTGTGGGTGAGGTGCAGCGCGAGCTCGGCCGCGCGGGCGAATTCGGCGCAGGTCCGATACCGCTGTTCGGGCCCGGGGTCGAGCGCGCGGGCGAGCACGGCGTAGAAGGCGGGCGAGACCGCTCCCGAGACCCGGTGCCGGGCAACGGATGTGGTGCCGGTCAGCAATTCGACGAGGACGCGTCCGAGGCCGGCGACGTCGGTGTCGGGATGCGGGGTGTCCTCGTCCTGCGGGGGCGGCGTCAGGCCGAAGCCGCCCAGCGTGACCACGCCGGGCGGGCGCAGGTCGGCGGGGCCCGGGTCGGCATCGGTGTGGATGAAGATGTCGGATGTGACGAGTCCGCTGTGGACCAGGCGGCGGAGATGCGCCGCGTCGAGCGCCTCGCCGACCGCCCGGACGATCACGACCGCGCGATCGACGTCGATCCCGTCCGGGTGGTGGTGCACCAGTGCGGCGGCGTCGTGTCCCGGCACGGGTGCGGTCGCCACCCACAGGTGCCCGTCGGCGAGACCGTGGCCGACGACGCGCGCGATCGCGGGATGGGTTGTCGCCCTGGCAGATTCGTTGGACCGGGAGAACCACTGCCGGAAACGCGCGTCGGCGCTGTGCTCGGCGTCGACCACGGTGAGGACGACCGGGGGCGGCGATCCGGACCCGGGTGGGGCGGCTGCGCGGGAACCGGGTGCAGGGGAGTCGGAGGCAGGGGAGTCGGAGGCAGGGGGGCCGTGATCGACCGGCGTGGCGCGGTAGGTGGTGCCCGTCGCGATCCGGCGGAGCACGCGGTCGATGCGGTATCCGGCGAAGACCGAACCGTGGGCGAGGTGCTCGCCGTGGGTGGCATCGAAGGACACGCTGGCTCCCTCACCTGTCGTGTGAGAGTCCGATCCTACTAGCAGTCGGCGACCACGGTGGTCAGCGCGGTCTCGGCGCGCTTGCGCCGCTCGAGGAGCCACTCGGGGAAGTAGGTGTGGCTCACTCGAACAGCGCCGGAGCCGAGCCGAACAACATCACGATGAAGAACGCCAGAAGGAACCACGAACCGCCCTGCCACAGTTGCCATCGCCCGCCGCGCCGGTACACCCGGTAGGTTCGCACCAGCATCGAGATCGCGCCGACGAGGACGACGACGGGTGCGGCCACGATGAGCGCCGTCTGCAACGGATCCGACGAGAACCCGGCGACGACGACGAGCGCGAGCCCGAACACCGCGGTGATCGCGACGTGGGTCGCGATCTCGCGAAAATCGTTGCCGCCGTTCCGCGGTTCCGGGGACGTGTTCGGGTCGCTCATGATAAGCCCACGGTACACGTCACGGTCCATGCCGACGCCGCACGTGATCAGGACTTATTGCTCTTTGCCGCCGGTCGTCGCGCGGAGCAGGATGGAGTCAGGGTCCGGACGGGCCCGCCGTCAAAGGAGATGAGCGAGGGAAATGAACGCGATACTCGTCGGAGTGGACGGTTCGGACGCTGCCACCAGCGCGGTGCGTTGGGCCGCCAAGGCCGCGGCGGCCGAGCATCTCGACCTCAAGATCGTCAGCGCCTATGACGCGAGCACCAGCGACTACGCGCCCGGCCTCATCATCCCTCAGGACGTCATCGACGCCATCCGCCAGGACGCGTCCGACGCCGTGCACGCGGCGGCCGAGGTCGCGCGGCAGGTCGCGCCCGGAGTCTCGGTCACCACGTCGATCGTGGACGGTGACGCGGCGCGCGTGCTGCTCGAGCTGGGCAAGGACGCCCCGCTGATCGTGGTCGGGACGCGGCACCTCGGCAGCGTCAAGGGGCTGTTCCTCGGCTCGGTGAGCATCAACGTCGCCGCGCACGCGCACGGTCGGGTCGCGATCGTCGCCGGCGACGGCATCGACGACGGTCCGGTGGTGGTCGGGGTCGACGGCTCGCCGGTCAGCGACGCGGCGGTCGCCGAGGCCTTCCGTCAGGCGTCGTTGCGCAACGCGCCCCTCATCGCGGTCCACACCTGGAGCCCGCTGGACGCCGACGCCCTGCACGGCTACGGCATCAGCCGCGAGGAGGTCGAGCGGATGACCGGGGATTCGGTCGAGGTGCTCGCCGAGCGTCTCGCCGGGTACTCGCAGGACTACCCGGACGTCCGCGTCGAGCGGCGGGTGCTGCCCGACGAGCCGGCGAAGGCGCTGCTCGACGCCGCGGTCGGCGCACAGCTCATCGTGGTCGGCAGCCGGGGTCGCGGCGGTTTCCGCGGCCTGCTGCTCGGATCGACGAGCCAGAAGGTCATCCACAATGCACTGTGCCCGGTCATGGTGGTGCGCACCTGAACGGTGCCCGAGCGCGCCGGGTCGCGGGCACGCGCCGATGACCTACCGCCCGGATCGGCGGTGCCTACGATCGTCGTATGACCCCGAAGAGACTCGAGCTCTCGGTCGGTGAGCTCGCGCGGCGTGCCGGCATCGCGCCGTCGGCGGTCCGGTTCTACGAGGACCAGGGGCTGATCTTCAGTCGTCGGACCGCCGGCAACCAGCGCCGGTACCACCGCGCGATGCTGCGGCGGGTGGCGTTCATCCGCGCATCGCAGGTGGCGGGCATCCCGCTGTCGGTGATCGGCGAGGTGCTCGCCGGGCTCGGCGACCACGAGTCCCCGTCGAAGGCGATGTGGGAGGCGGCGTCGACGCGGTGGATGGACGACATCAACCACCGCATCGAGCTGCTGGAGAAGATGCGCGACCTCATCGGCTCCTGCGTGGGCTGCGGGTGCCTGTCACTCGGGGAGTGCCACCTGCTCAATCCCGACGACGAACTCAACCGGCTCGGGCCCGGACCCCGCCGCCTCATCGGCGAGGAGTGATCGCCCGGCCACCGTCGCCGCCCGACCGTTCCGCGCCGCCCGTCCGTGCCGACCGATCCGCGCCGACCGCCTCCGGCGTCGACCCCTCTCCGACGACGGGGCCGTCGACGCCCGGCGGTAGGGTTGGCGCATGGCTCGACCGTCGCGAGTGGCGCTGGCACTGGGAAGTGGAGGAGCTCGCGGCTACGCCCACATCGGGGTGATCCAGGAGCTCGAGGACCGCGGGTTCGAGATCGTGACGGTCGCCGGATCGTCGATGGGTGCGCTGGTCGGCGGCCTGTACTGCGCGGGCAAGCTCGACGACTACGTCGAGTGGATCGCCGGCCTGACCCAGCTCGACGTGGTCCGGCTCCTCGACGTCTCGCTGTCCAAACCGGGGGTCATCGGCGCCGAACGAATCCTCTCCCGGGTCCGGGAGATCGTCGGCGACACCATGATCGAGGATCTCGCGACCCCGTTCACCGCCGTCGCCACCGACCTCACCACCGGGCGCGCGGTGTGGTTCCAGCACGGCCGGCTCGTCGACGCGCTCCGCGCCTCGATCGCGATCCCGGGCGTCATCAGCCCGCACGAACACCACGGTCGACTCCTCGCCGACGGCGGCATCCTCGACCCGTTGCCCGTTGCGCCGACCTCGGGCGTGTCGAGTGACGTGACGATCGGGGTGATCCTCGGTTCCGACGGCGGGCCGGAGACCGGCGCGAGCCGGCCGCCGAAGGCCAAGGGCCTGCTGCGCCGCAACGTCGCGCCGCTGCTCGACAACGTGCGTTCGGTTCGCGAGCGGTTCGGCTCCGACAGCTCGGAGGCCTCCGTCGGCGCCCCGGACGACTCCGACCGCACCTCCACCGGCGACGGCGGACCCGGTGCGGCCGCCATGGCCGCGGGCGACGACGAGGGCGCGGTCGTGGTCGACTCCGGCGCCGTGTCCGCAGAGGGGGGTTCCGGGGGAAGTGAGGAGAAGTACCGCATGGGCCGTGTGGAGGTCCTGAGCCGTTCCCTCGACATCATGTCCGACGCCCTGACGCGATATCAGGTCGCCGGATATCCGCCCGACGTCCTGATCCGTGTGCCGCGGCGCGCGGTGCGCACCCTGGACTTCCACAAGGCCACCGAGATGATCGACCTGGGACGGGAACTGACCGCCAAGGCCCTCGACGACCTGCCCGAGATGCCATGAGGCGCATCCCACGCGGCATCTGGGTGCTGCTGTCGGCCAATGTCGTCATCGCGCTGGGCTACGGGTTCATCGCGCCGGCGCTGCCGTCGTTCGCGCGGACGTTCAACGTGTCGTTCACCGCGGCCACCGCGGTCGTGTCGGCGTTCGCGGTCATGCGATTGCTGTTCGCGCCCGCCAGCGGCCGGCTGGTGGGGATGTTCGGCGAACGCCGCATCTACCTGACCGGCCTGCTCATCGTCGCCGCGAGCACCCTGGCCTGCGCCTTCGCGAACTCGTACTGGCAACTGCTGGTCTTCCGCGCGGCGGGCGGCATCGGGTCGACGATGTTCAGCATCTCCGCGATGGCCCTGCTCATCCGGATGGCGCCCGCAGACATCCGCGGTCGGGTGTCGGGGTTGTTCTCCGCGGGATTCCTCATCGGCTCCATCACCGGCCCGCTGATCGGCGCGGCGCTCGTCGGATTCGGGCTGCGGGTGCCGTTCGTGGTGTACGCCGTCGCCCTGCTCGTCGCGTCCACGGTCGTGGCAACCCAGTTGCGGGAGGTCGTCGCAGCGGATCAGGAGCAGGGGCCGACCGCCGGGCTCATCGGGTTCCGGACCGCGCTGCGCGACAGCGCCTATCGCGCGATCCTGCTGTCCAACTTCACCCAGGGCTGGGCGTCGATGGGGGTCCGTGTCGCCGTGGTCCCCCTGTTCGTCACCGAAGGACTCGACGCGGGTGCGGGGATGGCCGGCATCGTGCTGGCCGTCTACGCCGGCGGCAACGTCCTCGCCATCCTGGTCGCCGGTCGCCTCTCCGACCGGTTCGGCCGACGCCCCGTCATGCTGCCCGGACTCGTGATCACGGTCGTCGCGACCGTCCTGCTCGGGTTCTCGCCGGGCATCGGTGTCGCACTCGGACTCTCGGTGCTCGCCGGCATCGGCTCCGGGCTGTTCGCCCCGACGCACCAGGCAGCGCTCGCCGACGTCCTGGGCAACCGACAGCAGGGCGGGTCGGCGCTCGCGGCGTTCGGCATGTCGTCGGATCTGGGGGCGGTGACCGGGCCCGTCGTCGTCGGATTCGTCGCCGACCGCGTCGGTTTCGGGCCGGCGTTCGTGCTGACCGGCGTGGTGGCGGCGGTCGCACTGGTCGCCTGGCTGTTCGCGCGGGAGACCGCACCCGCGATCGTCGGCGGCGCGGGTCCGATCCTGACCTCCGCCGAGAACGAGACGCCCGCCGGCGAGGGCAGGTGAGAGCCCGGCGGGCCGCGCAGAAGCGACTCCGGTGAGTGCGACATCTCGCCCGAGGTGATGTGCGCGACCGCCGCGACGAATTACGGTTGAGCGATGACGCGTGAAGTACAGCCGGATGCCACGGTCGGCGAGAGCGCCGACGGCGGGTGGGACTACGAACTCGGCGCCGACTCGGAGGTCGGCACGCTCCGCGCGGTGATGCTGCACCGTCCCGGCGACGAACTGCGCCGGCTCACCCCTCGCAACAGCGATCAGCTGCTCTTCGACGGCATCCCGTGGGTCGACCGCGCGCAGGAGGAGCACGATGCCTTCGCGCAGGTGCTGCGCGACCGGGGCGTCGATGTGTATCTGCTCGACGACCTGCTGACCGAGACGATCGCCCACAGCGGCGCCGCCCGCATCCAGGGCATCGCCGCCGCGGTCAGCCCCCGCCGGCTCGGGGCGCATCTCGCCGAGGATCTGGCCAAGCATCTCCGCGGGCTGCCCCCGGCCGAGCTCGCGCACGTGCTGACCGCCGGAATGACCTTCGACGAGCTGCCGCTCACCCCGTCGGCGCAGCGGTCGTCGCTGGTCCGGCGGATGCACCACGGACCCGAGTTCGCGATCGAGCCGCTGCCCAATCTCTTGTTCACCCGGGACAGCTCGTTCTGGATCGGGTCACGCTTCGCGATCACCTCGCTGGCGTTGCCGGCGCGTGCCCGCGAGACCTCGCTCACCGACCTGATCTACGCGCACCACCCGCGGTTCACCGGGGTCCGACGCGCCTACGAGTCGCAGGTCGCTCCGGTCGAGGGCGGCGACGTGCTGCTCCTCGCACCCGGGGTCGTCGCGGTGGGCGTGGGGGAGCGCACCACTCCCGCCGGCGCAGAAGCCCTGGCGCGCAGCCTGTTCGACGATCACCTCGCGCACACCGTGCTCGCGGTCCCCATCGAGCAGCGGCGTGCCTTCATGCATCTCGACACCGTCTGCACGATGGTCGACACCGACGCGGTGGTGATGTACCCCAACATCCGCGAGCACATGACCGCCTTCACCCTCACCCATGACGTCGACACCGACACCGTGGAGGTGAGCGACGAGCGTCCGTTCGTGGAGGCGGCCGCCGAGGCGATGGGCATCGAGAAACTCCGGGTCATCGACACCGGGCTCGATCCGGTCACCGCCGAACGCGAACAGTGGGACGATGGGAACAACACGCTGGCCCTGGCGCCGGGTGTCGTGGTCTCCTACAACCGGACCGTGGAAACCAACCGGCGACTCCGCGATTCGGGGATCGAGGTGATCGAGATCGAGGGCCGCGAACTCGGCTCGGGCCGCGGAGGACCCCGATGCATGTCGTGTCCGCTGGCACGAGATCTGTTGTGAGGTAACCGAAGATGAGTTCGTTGTGGTCGCATCTGCGGATCGACCCGGATTCCGACACCCCGCCCTACGAACAGGTGCGGCTGGGCATCATCGACCTCATCGCCGACGGCACGCTGCTCGCCGGCGAACGACTGCCCACCGTGCGGGCCCTCGCCTCGCACCTCGACCTGGCCGCCAACACCGTCGCACGCAGCTACCGCGAACTCGAGGCCGCCGGCGTGATCGAGACCCGCGGGCGCCAGGGTTCGTTCATCAAGGCCGGTCGCAACGACGTCTACGACGCCGGATTCGCGGCCGCGACGACCTTCGTCGAGACCGCCCGTGAGCTGGGGTTCGACGACGAAACGGCCGTCGAACTGGTCCGGCGGGCACTGGGCCCGACTTGAAAAGGCACCACCGACGTTGCTTTGGTGGACTAATGACAAATGAACAGATCGTGCCGTCTGGCCGTGCGCGGAACACGCGCCGACCGGGTCAGGGGAGACGGCCGGAGGGGCCCCGAATCGACCCGGTGGTCTTCTCGATCACTGCGCTCCTCGTCATCGCCTTCGTCGTGTGGGGCGCCGCGGACTCGGACGGACTCAACAAGACCAGCTCCGACGTCCTGGGCTGGATCACCACGAATCTGGGCTGGTTGTTCATCCTGTCTGCCACCGGGTTCGTGATCTTCGCGGTGTGCCTGGCGGTGTCGAAGTACGGCCGAATCCCGCTGGGCCGTGACGACGAGAAGCCCGAGTTCCGCACCATCAGCTGGATCGCGATGATGTTCAGCGCGGGAATGGGCATCGGCCTGATGTTCTTCGGCGCCTACGAACCGCTCTTCCACTTCGTCAGCCCGCCTCCCGAGGTCGGTGCCGACGACATCCGGGCCGCGATGGCGACGACCATGTTCCACTGGGGATTCCATCCGTGGGCGATGTACGCGGTCGTCGGACTCGCGCTGGCCTACAGCACCTTCCGGCTGGGCAGGACCCAGCTGATCAGTTCGGTCTTCGAGCGGCTCTTCGGGGCGCGCGCGACGAACGGCCCGGCGGGCAAGGTGATCGACATCCTGGCGATCTTCGCGACGCTGTTCGGCACCGTCGCCTCCCTGGGACTCGGTGCCCTGCAGATCGGTTCGGGCCTGGACAAGGTCGGATGGGTAAACGAACCCACCAAGTACCTGCTCGTCGGGATCATCGCGGTCCTCACCGCGGCCTTCGTGGCCTCGGCGGTGTCGGGCATCGCCCGCGGCATCCAGTGGCTGTCGAACATCAACATGGTGCTGGCCGTCGTGCTGGCCGCGTTCGTGTTCGTCGTCGGCCCGACCATCTTCATCCTCAACCTGATGCCGACCACGATCGGCGCCTACGCGACCGACCTGATGACCTATGCCGCGCGGTCGGATGCGACCGTCTCCGGATCCGCGGCCGAGGACTGGCTGGCCGACTGGACGATCTTCTACTGGGCGTGGTGGGTGTCGTGGACCCCGTTCGTGGGTCTGTTCCTGGCCAAGATCAGCCGGGGCCGCACGATCCGGGAGTTCGTCATCGGCGTCATGGTCGTCCCGACGACGGTGTCGCTGGTCTGGTTCTGCGTGTTCGGCGGGACCGCGATCCGCGAGCAGATGACCGGCGTCCTCGACTTCGACGCCGCGAACGACGCGAGCGAGGACACCCTGTTCGACGTCCTCGCGAACCTGCCCTGGTTCGGCGTCGCGTCGGCCCTGGTGATGATCCTGGTGGCGATCTTCTTCGTCTCCGGCGCCGACTCGGCGTCGCTGGTGATGGGCACACTGTCACAGCGCGGCGCGGAGGAACCGTCCCGTGTGGTGACGGTGTTCTGGGGCGTCCTGACCGGCGTCGTGGCCGCCCTGCTGCTGGTCATCAGCGGCGACGACGCGCTGGAGGGCATCAAGACGATGGCGATCATCGCGGCCCTGCCGTTCGTGCTGGTCATGATCGGCATGTGCCTGTCGCTCTACCTCGACCTGCGGCACGATCCGCTCATCGTCTCCCGCACGGTGCTGTCGGCGCGGGTCGACGAGCACGTGCGCGAGCAGGCCGAGGCCATCGCAACCGGAGAACTCGAGGCCATCGACCCCGACGCCGTCCGCCACCTCGAGAAGATCGAGCCGCAGCTCGTCGAGCAGGCCGGCGGTAACGGGGAGGTCGCCACGGACGGAGCCGGCGTCGACAGCGTCGACAAGGACGGTTCGCCGGCCTGAGCCGTTTCGCCACGTCGCACCGGGCCCGCGCAACGGCCTGACGCCGGCGCTCCTCGGTCATCGGGGAGCGCCGGCTCAGCTCCAGCTGGGCAGCCAGATCTGCTGCCGCCACATCCCGGGCGAGATCGGCGAGGCCGTCAGGATCGGCCACAGCCACACGAAGTTGGTGACGACCAGCGCCACGTAGACGCTGACGACGATGATCGCCAGCGCACGACGCTCCGGCCGCTGCCCGGCCTTCGCCGCGGCCGACCGCAGCAGGTCGCCGCAGCACAACGCCAGTCCCATGACGAGGAACGGGGCCAGGACGGTGGCGTAGAAGAAGTACATCTGCCGGTCGAGCGCCAGGAACCACGGCAGGATGCCCGCGAAGTAGCCGACGAGTACGGCGGCATAGCGCCAGTCGCGGCGGACGATCCACGACCACAGTCCCCACAGCAGCATCGGCAGCGACAGCCACCACATCGCCGGGGACCCGATCAGCATCTGGGCCCGGACGCACTCGCCCGCGCCGCACTGGTCGGGTCCGTTCTCGATCGCGTACAGCATGGGCCGCAGGCTCATCGGCCACGTCCAGGGCTTGGACTCCCACGGATGTTGGTTTCCCGCCGAGTTGGTGAGACCCGAGTGGAACTCCAGGATCCCGGACTCGTAGTACCAGAGCGACCGCCACGCGCCCGGAATCCACGCCCACGGCCCGTCGGTGCCGATCGCGTTGCCCTCCTCGTAGCGGTACACGGCGGTCTCGCTGTTGAACCACGGGATGTAGCAGAGGAAATAGATGATCACCGGCATCACGGCGAGGCTCGCCCCGGCCGGGACGACGTCGCGGACCAGGGTGCCCAGCCAGGGTCGCTGCACGTGGTAGGCGCGTCGGGTGGCGACGTCGAACCCGATGGCCAGCACGGTGAAGAAGACGACGTAGTACAGGCCCGACCACTTGGTGCCGCAGTTGAGACCGAGCATCACGCCGGCGGTGAACCGGTACCACCGGAACCCGAGCCGGGGGCCGAACCGGCTGTCGCCGATGCGCCCCTCCATGTACACGCGGTACATGCGCTCGCGGACCTGGTCGCGGTCGGCGACGAGCGCGGCGAACGCGGCGACGACGAACAGCGTCTGGAAGATGTCGAGCATGCCCATCCGGGACTGCACGAAAAGCACGCTGTCGCAGATCGCGAACAACCCGGCGATCGCGCCGACGAGGGTCGAGCGGGTCAGGCGGCGCACGGCGCAGTAGACGAGCACGACGATGAGGACACCCGAGATCGCCGGGGCGACGCGCCAGCCGAGCGGTCCGTAGCCGAAGACCGCCTCCGACGCGGCGAGCATCCATTTCCCGACGGGCGGATGGACGACGAGGCCGTAGGCGGGGTTGTCCTCGATCCAGTTCCCGCCGGTCAGCACCTGCCAGCCCTGCGGCACGTAGTGCTTCTCGTCGAAGACCGGGGTGCCCTGATCGGTGGGGTGGCCCAGACCCCAGAACCGGGTGACCGAGGCGATCAGAGTGATGACGAGACCGACCAGGAGGCCGCGACGACGATCGGGCGCCCCGAACAACGGTGGCGGCACCTCGGGGCCCAGCCGCGAGGGAACCCGCGGCGAGACCTCGACTCCGGCGGGCACACGGGTGTCGCGCTCGTCGGTGATGGTCACCCGCCCGATCCTAGTGGGCCCTCGTAAGCTGGCTGACGATGAACTCCGCCGAGACCGACACCGACGCCACCGACCAGCCGACAACCGGGACCGACCGGACGACCGGGCGGCTCGTGCTGGCGGCCACCCCGATGGGGCAGGTCGACGACGCCTCCCCGCGACTGCGGGCGGCCCTGCAGACCGCCGACATCGTCGCCGCGGAGGACACCCGGCGTGCCCGCTCGCTGGCCGCCGCCCTCGGCGTCGAGATCGGCGGGCGCCTCGTCAGTTACTACGACCAGGTCGAGGCCGCGCGGACACCGGGCCTGGTGGAGGCGATCGCCGGTGGGGAGACGGTCCTGCTCATCACCGACGCCGGCATGCCCTCGGTGAGCGACCCGGGCTACCGCATCGTGGTCGCCTGCGCGGAGGCCGGGCTGCCGGTGACCGCTCTTCCGGGACCGTCGGCGGTGACGACCGCCCTCGCGGTGTCGGCGCTGCCGTCGGAGCGGTTCAGCTTCGAGGGGTTCGCCCCGCGCAAGTCCGGCGCCCGCACGGAGTGGCTGCGTGAGCTCGCCACCCAGCCGCGCACCGCGGTGTTCTTCGAATCGCCGCACCGGCTGGCCGACACCCTGGCCGCGGCCGCCGAGGTCCTCGGCGCCGACCGGCGCGCGGCGGTGTGCCGCGAGATGACCAAGACCTACGAGGAGGTCCGCCGCGGGACGCTCGCCGAGCTGGCCGAGTGGGCCGCCGGCGGCGTGCGGGGCGAGATCACCGTGGTGGTGGCCGGCGCGACCGAGACCGAACCCGACATCGACGATCTCGCCGACCGCGCCGAGCGGCTCGTCGCCGGCGGGATGCGGCTGAAGGAGGCGTGCGCCGCCGTGACCGAGGGGACTAGTGCGTCGCGGCGCGACGTCTACCAGTCGGTCCTTCGAAGGCGCGACGCTGCTCGGGACTGACCCGCAGTTCGACGCGCGGCGCCAGTCGGTAGGGCCGGCTCGCGACGAGCGCGCCGACCACCCGGCGCAGGCGCGACAGTTCGGCCCGGACGCTCACGGTGTGCTTGTCGTCGCCGAAGAGCATCTGGCTCAACTGCTGTGAGGTGAGCCCGTGTTCGCCGGCATCGGCGAGCAGCAGCAGGATCTGCGCGTGGCGCGGGGTCAGGACCGTGCGCCACGGGGCGTCGTCACCGGTGACGGTGATGGCGGGCTCGCCGTCGAGGTCGAGGTCGGCGATGACCGGGCCCGCCGGGCCGGCCGGCCGCACCAGCCACCCGAGGCCCAGCCGCTCGACGACGCAGATGCCGAGGCCGGGCACAAACTGGCGCATCTCCTCGACCGGCGCCGCGACCCGCACCGGCGGGGTGCACCCACGGCCTTCGGCGACCCAGCCGTCGTCGTCGACGAGCAGCCCGGGGCCGTGGAGACCCGCGAGCTGCGCGCAGCCGCGGTAGCGAAGCTCGGCGAGGGTGCGCTGATGCGCCAGCGTCACCTCGTGCTCGCTCAGGGTCGACAGCGCCGCGGTGAGCGTCGACGCCGCGGGCTGCATGTTCATGGCCGGCCCGGCCAGCCCGGCGATCGCGACCATCTCACCGGTACGCGGGTCGTGGATCGGCGCGGCGGTGCAATACAACTCGTGCAGCGAGCGCGAGTAGTGCTGGGCGCCGAAGATCCGGCACGGTCGGCGGTTGCGGATGGCGAGCCCGACGGCGGTGGTCGCCGCGCACTCCTCGTCCCAGCGGCTGCCCTCGACGAGGCCGAGGCGGTCGGCCTCGGGGAGCACCGAGCGCGAACCGCCGCGCCACAGCATCACCCCGTCGGTGTCGAAGATGCCGAGCGCCATCATCGGGTCGTCGGCGGAGGCGGCGAACACGCGTCGGAGGGTCTCGATCGCATGCCGGATCGGGTTGGCCGCGCGCCGGGCCTCCAGTTCGTCCCGGCCGATGCGTTCACGGTGGTGGTCATCGACCGTCGACGGGTTCCCACCCGCCTGCACGCGGGTCCACGACTCGACCACGTCGTCGCCGAACCCGGGCGGCGGTGTCGCGCCCGACATGATCGCCTCGCGGTCGCGGTTGATCTCCCGGGCGAGCTCCGTCAGGTCGGTGGTCGCCTGGATGGAGATGGTCATGGGTGCCAAGCTTACCGAAATGCCCGCTCGGGTCCGGTATTTGTGACCTCTCAGACCCTCAGGCGGACACGCCGGACCCGTCTTCGCCGGCGCCGTGCCCGACGATGCTCGCCGCCTTGTCGAGACATTCCTGCCACTCGCGGAGGGGATCGGAGTCGATGGTGATGCCGCCGCCGACGCCGAGTCCCAACGTCCCGTCGGGGGAGATCTCCACGGTGCGGATCGCGACGTTGAGATCGAGCGCGCGGTCGGGGCCCGCGATGCCGATCGCCCCGCAGTACACGCCGCGGGCGTCGGCCTCCCAGTCGGCGAGCAGTTCCATCGCGCGCAGCTTCGGGGTGCCGGTCACCGATGCCGGCGGGAACGTCGCGTCGAGCACGGCGTCGTTCCCGGTGCCCGGTCGCAGGATCGCCTCCACCGTCGACACGAGGTGCCACACACCCGGTGCCGGGACCACCGCGAGCAGTTCGGGCACACGGACGCTGCCGGTCACCGCGATGCGTCCGAGGTCGTTGCGCACGAGGTCGACGATCATGACGTTCTCTGCGACGTCCTTGGCCGACGCGGACAGCGCGTCGGGATCGGCGTGCGCCGGCAGCGTGCCCTTGATCGGCGAGGACGAGACGATGTTGCCGGTGCGGCGCAGGAACGTCTCCGGCGAGAGGCTCGCCACCGCGCCCCAATCCCCTTGGAGGAAAGCCGCTTTCGCCGGAACCGTGGCGCCGGCGAGGTCGGCGAAGAAGTCCACCGGCTCACCGGTGAGCGTGCCGGTGAACCGGGTGCAGACACAGGCCTGGTAGACCTCGCCGGCCCGGATGGCCTCGAGGCACTCGGCGATGGCGGCCAGGTGCGGCTCGCGGCGCGGCGCCGCCCATCGGGCCGTCGCGGGTGCGCCGGCGACGCGCGCCGGTTCGGCGAGGGCGGCGAGCGCCCAGTCGGGGACGCCGGTGCCGAGCACGCTCCACTCGCCCCCGCGCAGGACGAGAATCCCGTCGGTCAGGCCGCCCGCGACGGCCGGCAGCGCGGACTCGTCGGCGCGAACCGGGAAACCGAGATGACCGATCCAGTACCGGTCCGGGTCGTCGGGCGGTGCGCACCCGGGCACCACCTCGACCGAGGGCGCGATGACGGCGTCGGCGCCGAGCCAGTCGCCGATCAGCGCCGCCGGCGGCGGGAGGCCGCGCGAGCGGGTCTCGGCATGCAATGCCCGGAGTGCGTCGAGCGCTGGCGCGGCCATCTGAGGTGGGTCGGGGTCAGTTCTCGTAGCGCGGGAACACCGGGGACGGCTTGGGCAGCGAGGCACCGGGCGCCAGCCGCCTGGCGACCGCGGTGAACTGCCGGTCGTCGCCGACGGCGAGCAGATCCAGGATCTTGCCGGTCGACTCGGGCATCGCCGGCTGCGCCAGCAGCGCGACGATCCGCACGACCTCGGCGCACACGTAGAGCACGGTGCCGGTGCGGTCGAGGTCGGTCTTGGCGAGCTTCCACGGCTCCTGCGACGAGATGTACCGGTTGGTCTCGGCCAGCGTCGACCACAGCGCTTCCAGGCCGAGGTGGATGGCCTGGTTGTCGAAGTGCGCCCGGACCTGTGGCAGCAGCCCGTCGGCCCGCTCCAGCAGCGTCTTGTCGACGTCGGTGAGCTCACCCGGTTGCGGGACCGCGCCGTCGAAGTACTTGCCGATCATCGACAGGGTGCGCTGGGCGAGGTTGCCGAACTCGTTGGAGAGGTCGGAGTTGATCCGCGACACGATCGCCTCGGCCGAGTACGACCCGTCCTGGCCGTAGGACACCTCGCGCAGGAAGAAGTAGCGCACCGGGTCCAGGCCGAACTCGTCGATGAGGTTCTCCGGGTCGACGACGTTGCCGACCGACTTCGACATCTTCTCGCCCTTGTTGAACAGGAAGCCGTGCGCGAAGACCCGCTTGGGCAGCTCGACGCCCGCGCTCATCAGGAACGCCGGCCAGTACACGCAGTGGAAGCGGATGATGTCCTTGCCGATGATGTGCAGGTCGGCCGGCCAGTACCGCTCGAGGGTCTGCGGGTCGTCGGGGAACCCGGCGCCGGTGAGGTAGTTGGTCAGAGCGTCGACCCACACGTACATGACGTGTTCGGGGTGGTCGGGGACCGGCACACCCCAGTCGAAGGTGGTGCGTGAGACCGACAGGTCGGTCAGGCCGCCCTTGACGAAGCTGATGACCTCGTTGCGGCGCACGTCGGGACCGATGAAGTCGGGCTGCGACTCGTAGAGCTCGAGGAGCTTGTCCTGGTAGGCCGAGAGCCGGAAGAAGTAGGTCTCCTCCTCGGTCCAGGTCAGCACGTGGCCGTTGTCGGCGGCGACGCGCTCGCCGTTCTCGTTGACGACCGTGTCGGTCTCCGCGTAGAACATCTCGTCCCGGACGTCGTACCAGCCGGAGTACTTGTCGAGGTAGATGTCGCCGCGCTCGGTCATCCGCCGCCACAGCTCCTGCGACGCCCGCTTGTGGTCCTCGTCGGACGTGCGGATGAAACGGTCGAAGCTCGAGCCGAGGCGCTCCTGGAGCGCCTGGAAGCGGTCGGAGTTGCGGTCGGCGAGCTCGGCGGTGGGGATGCCCTCGGCCTGCGCGGTCTGCTGCATCTTCTGGCCGTGGACGTCGGTGCCGGTGAGGAACCGGACGTCGAATCCGTCGAGGCGCTTGAACCGCGCCAGGGCGTCGGCCGAGATGTACTCGTAGGCGTGCCCGATGTGCGGTGCGCCGTTGGGATAGGCGATCGCGGTGGTGATGTAGTACGGGCGCCCCGCACCGTGGGAGGTGCCGGAAGCGGCCGTACCGGACAGATCAGGGCTGGTCAGATCGGGTGCCATAGTGATCCACAGAGTACCGACCGGCGGTGCGGCTCAGCCAATCGCGTGTCGATTGCGGGTCGGGCTGATCACAACCGGTGCAGATCACATCGGCGCACGTCCGGCGCGGAGAGCGGTGTCGCAAAGGCCGTGTCGGCGCGCCCTGTTCGTGGTGGGTGAGGCCGGCACCTCACCCCTCTCGGCTCCGTTCCCGGATGTAGCGCGCCGTTCGGCTGACCGTCTCGTCCCGATCGGTGGTCAGCCGTTCCAGTGCCGGCGACGCCGCGTCTGCGGCGAATTCGGCCAGTGCTTGCACCAGTCGCAGCCGGACCGCGGGGTCGGGGTCGTCGCCGAGTCGGTCGACGAGCACGCCGATGATCCGCTGGTCGTCGCCGAACGCGGCGAGGATCTCCGCGGCCTCGACGTCGCCGTCCCCGGCCGCGATCAATTCGACGAGTGCGGGCACGGCGGGCTCGCGGCCCAGGCGGCCCAGTGCCGACGCCGCGGTCCGGCGCACGACGGGATCGGTGTCGGTCAGCGCCTGCTCGAGCGTGCGGACCGCGTGGGCGTCGTCGACGCCGGCGAGTGCGGCGACCGCCCGGCGCAGGATCAGCGGATCATCCTCTGCCGCACCGGAGATCAGGGGGCCGAGCGAATCCGGGAGCTGAGCGAGTGCCCACCGTAGCGCGCCCGCGACATTCGCGTCGGATTCGACCAGCAGGGCCTCGGCCAGTGGCTCTCCCGGCACCCCGAGTTCGTTGGCGCGCAACGCGGCCCGCTGGCGGTGCGCGGCGTGCTCCGAACGCACGCCGCGCAGCAGTCCGACCACGTCGAGCACCGTCGACCAGTCTTCCGGCCGTGCCGACCGGATCTGCCGGAGCCGCGCGAGCAACGTCGTGTCGGCGGCCATCCGGGCCTGCGTCTCACGGATCAGCCGGTCGGTCAGCTCCTCTGGGGAGAAGGCCGGGTCGTCGAGTGCGCGCGCGACGTCGCGCAGCGAAAGACCCAGCGAACGAAGGCTTTCGACCTGTACGAGACGTTCGAGGTCGGCGTCGGAGTATTCGCGGTATCCGCCCGTGGTGCGGCCGGTCGGTCGGACGAGGCCCAGGGAGTCGTAATGGCGCAGCATCCGGGTGCTCACACCCGAACGCTGCGCCACCTCGCCGATCAGCATGGGGCGTCCCGGCTCCGGGTGGTCGTCGCGAGGTCCACCTCATGCGCGAAGTCGCTGTCCGGATCGTCGAGCAGCCGAAGCGTCGCCTCCGCGTGTGCGCGCACCTCGGGCTCGGGATGCGACCGCGCCCGCATCAGCGCCTCGCGGGCGGCGTCGTCGAGCGCGGCCAGCGCCCGGCCGAGGCTGCGACGCACCTCGAGATCGCCACGACCGAGCTCGGTGGACAACTCCGTTGCCAGAGCGGTCTCCTCACCTGGCGGGACGAGGACCACCGCGGCCCGCCATGCCGCACGCGCGACCTCGGCGTCGTCGTCGTGGAGCAGTGCCGCGGTGATCGAGGGCCAGGCCGCGCGATCTGCGACCTTCGACAAGGTGTGCAGGGCCTGGCTCCGTGTCTGCGGCACGTCGGATTCCAGCGCGGCGACGAGCTGCGGGACGGTGACCTCGGCCGGCAGCCGGGTCAGCGCCCAGGTCAGCATGTCCCGCACGAAGAAGTCCGGTTCGACGCCGAACCGCGCGACGAGGTCGTCGACGAGCCCCGGGCCCGGCTGCGTCCCGGCGGCCATCGCCGCACGCAGCCGCGTCGACGGGTCGGGTGCGCCGAGCGCGACCGCGAGCGATCGGGTGGTGGGTGTTCGGTGATCCATGGGTGCACCTCCTCGTCACCCACCCAAGACCTTGACACGGTGCGAAGGTCAAGACCTCAGATCTCGCGTCGGTAGGGCTCGCAGCCGGGCGGCGCCTTCGGCGGCTCCCGGTACTCGATGTCGGGGATCTTCATCGTCACCGGCGTCTCGCCGAGCGTGAACTTCTCCCCGTGGTGCGCGAGTTCGATCGGCGGACCCGACAGCAGGCGGTAGGTGGCCTGCTCCTTGTCGACCGCGACGACGATCTTCGACCCGCGCACGATCATGCGGAAGGACAGGTAGGTCAACCGGTTCGGCAGTCGCGGCGCGAACGTGATCTTCCCGCCGAAGTCGCGCATGCCGCCGAAGCCGGCCACGCAGTCCATCCACGCACCGGCCAGAGCCGCGATGTGCAGGCCGCTGCTGACGTTGTTGTGCAGGTCGTGCAGGTCGGTGAACACCGACTCGGCCAGCAGGTCGAAGGCGAGGTCGAGGTAGCCGACCTCGGCGGCGGCGACCGCCTCGCAGCACGCCGACAACGACGAGTCGCGGACCGTGATCGGGTAGTAGTAGTCGAAGATCCGCAGCTTCTGCTCGGGGGTGAACGCGTCCCCGAACAGATAGGTCGCGAACACCAGATCCGCCTGTTTGACGACCTGCTTGCGATAGAGGTCGTAGTACGGGTAGTTCAGCAGCAGCGGGTACCTGCCCACCGACGACTCGAAGTCCCACGCGCCGAGCAGGGTGAACGACTCGCACTGCTGGTGCACGCCGAGACGCTCGTCGTACGGGATGGTCATGTCGTCGGCGCACGCCTCCCAGTGCGCGGCCTCGGCGGCGGTCACCCCGAACTTCTCGGCGAGGTCGGGCCGGCGCTGCACGGCCTCCACCGCGTCGCGCAGGTTGCGCTGTGCGGCGAGGTTGGTGAACAGGTTGTTGTTGACCACTGCGGTGTACTCGTCGGGGCCGGTGACGCCGTCGATGCGGAACTTGCCGTTGGCATCGTGATGCCCCAGGCCGGCGAAGAGCCGGGCCGTCTCCACCAGGATCTCGACGCCGCACTCGGTCTCGAACTGTTCGTCGTTGGTGGCGCGCAGGTACCGGTCCGTGGCGTTGGCGATGTCCGCCGACACGTGGACGCCGGCGGTTCCGGCGGGCCAGTAGCCCGAACACTCGTCGCCGTTGATCGACCGCCAGGGGAACATCGCGCCGCGCTGGCCGAGTTCGGCGGCACGGGCTTTCGCCTTGTCCATCGTGTTGTGCCGCCACCGCAGTTCCTCGCCGGCCGCCGCGGGCACCGTGTAGGTGAGCATCGGCAGGATGAAACTCTCGGTGTCCCAGAACGTGTGGCCGTCGTAGCCGGGGCCGGTGAGACCCTTGGCCGGGATGGCGCGGGACTGGCCGCGGGCGCCGGCCTGCAGCACGTGGAACAGCGCGAACCGCACCGCCTGCTGCAGTTCGGGATCGCCGTCGAGTTCGATGTCGGCGTCGCGCCAGAAGTCCTCCAGGTAGCGCACCTGGTCGGCCTTCAGCGAATCCCAGCCGGTCTCCATCGCCATCGCGAGGGCGGCGTCGACCTGGGCGCGCAGCGCCGGGACCGAGCGTCGCGCCGACCATCCGTAACCGATGTACTTGGTCAGCGTGAGGCTCTTGCCCGCCGGCACGTTGGCCGCGATCGTCAGGCGCGCCAGATCCCCGTCGGCCCGGATGAAGGTGTCGGCCTTGTCCGGGAAGTAGATCTCGTGGTCCATGCCCGCGGCGATGTGCAGCCCGGACTGCTTGGTGTGGTGCACCAGCATGCCCCAGTAGTTGCGGCAGGTCGCCAGATCGGAGACGAGCGGCGCCTCGAGCGCGGCGGCCAGGCGCGGGTCGTTGCCCGGCGGCGGGACGGGCTCGTTGGCGAGCAGGTCGGACTGCAGCACGAGCTTCATGTCCTCGCCGATCGGCTCCACCTCGTAGCGGATCGCCGCGATGGTGCGCTTGGTGAAGGACACCAGGCGCTCGGACTTGATGCGCACGGTGCGCCCGGTGGGCGAGGTCCACACCGTGTGCCGGCGCAGGGTGCCGGTCCGGAAGTCGAGGGTCCGCTCGTGTTCTTCGGTACGCCCGTACCGAAGGTCCATCGGCTCGTCCTCGACGAGCAGGCGGATGATCTTGCCGTCGGTGACGTTGACGACGGTCTGCCCCGATTCCGGGTAGCCGTACCCGCTCTCCGCGTAGGGCAGGCCGCGCAGCTCATAGAAACCGTTCAGGTAGGTGCCCGGGTGGTCGACCGGCTCGCCCTCCTCGAAGGTGCCGCGCAGGCCGATGTGCCCATTGGACAGGGCGAAGAGGGTCTCGGTCCGGCCCAGCATGTCGAGGTCGACCCCGCCGCTCCACTTGAGCTGCCAGGGGTGGATCTCGAAGCCGTGGGCGCGCTCGCCGCCGCTCATGCCGGGAGCAATTCGTCGAGATCGTTGACGACGACGTCGGCGCCGGCCGCCCGCATCGCCTCGGCCTGGTTGCCGCCGACCCGGTCGACGCCGACGACGTAGCCGAACTCTCCTGCGGCACCGGCCTGCACGCCGGAGATGGCGTCCTCGAACACCGCCGCCTGCGCCGGCGGGACACCCATCAGCTCCGCGCCCAGCAGATACGAGTCGGGGGCGGGCTTGCCGTTCAGGCCCCGCTCGGCGATGTCGATGCCGTCGACCCGCACTTCGACGAACTTCGACAGGTCGGCTGCTTCGAGCACTGGTCCTCCATTCTTCGACGACGTGACGACCGCGATGCGCAAACCCGCGTCGCGGGCGGCCTCGAGGTACCGCACCGAACCCGGGTAGGCCTGGCCACCGTCCTCGGCGAGACTCTCGAGGAACATGTCGTTCTTCTTCTCACCGATCGCGGTGACGGTCTTCGCATCGACATCCGTGATACCGCGCGAGGCGAGGAACGCGCGAACGCCGTCCTCCCGGGGTCGCCCGTCCACGTGATCGAGGTAGTCCTGTTCGGTGAACTCGACGAAGCCCGGTGCGTCCGCGCCCCCGGCGCGTTCGGCCAGGAAGGCGTCGAAGGCCTTCTTCCACGCCTTGCGGTGGAGCACCGCGGTCTCGGTGAGGACACCATCGAGATCGAAGAGCGCGACTGTGATCACATCCGGCAATCCCAACACGATTCGCAACGCTACCCGTCCGGGTCGGTTTGGTCGCGGTGAAGCGCCACCGCGCGTCATCGCGACGTCGTGGGGTGTGACCGCCGTGCGCGGCGCGCGATCCGTTCAACGCTTCGGCGAACCGCCGGTTCGATGCCGGTGACGGCCGGGCCCGCCGGGTGCGACGATGGACCTCGTGACTCGACGATTCGCTCAGGTCGACGTGTTCTCCGCCCTCGGCACCGCGGGCAATCCCGTCGCGGTGGTGCTCGACGCCGGCGGTCCGGAGCCGGTGACCGAGGACCAGATGGCCGCATTCGCCCGCTGGACCAACCTGTCGGAGACCACCTTCGTGTTCCCGCCCGACGACCCGGCGGCCGACTACCGGCTGCGCATCTTCACCCCGGGCGGCGAGTTGCCGTTCGCCGGGCATCCCACCCTGGGGTCGGCGCACGCGTGGCTGACCTCGGGTGGGCGACCCAAGGGCGAGGACATCGTCCAGGAATGCGGTGTCGGGCTCGTCCGCATCCGACGGGCGGGCGCGCGGCTGTCGTTCGCGGCCCCGCCGCTGCGGCGGTCCGGTCCGGTCGACGCCGAGACGGTCGCGCGCGTCGTCGCGGCGCTGGGCGTCGCGCCCGACGAGGTCGTCGCCGCCGAGTGGGTGGACAACGGTCCCGAGTGGATGGTCCTGCAGGTCGGCTCGGGGGAGCGGGTCCTCGAGGTGACCCCGGACGTCCCCGCCCTGGGCGATCTGAAGGTCGGACTACTGGGCCTCTACGACTCGGGCGACGTCTTCGCCGAGGTCCGCGCCTTCGTCCCGGGCATCGGGGTTCCCGAGGACCCGGTCACCGGCAGCCTCAACGCGGGCATCGCGAAGTGGCTGCGCGCCACGGGACAGGCGCCGGAGGACTACGTCGCCGCGCAGGGCGGTGCCATCGGCCGCGCCGGCCGGGTGCACGTCCACGACGACGGCCGTGACATCTGGGTGGGCGGCGACACCGCCACCGTGATCGAGGGCACAGTCGCCCTGTAGGCGGCCATCCGGGCCGCCGGGGTTGTGCGAAGGTGAACGCATGACCGACGCCTCTGCCGAGACCTCGAGCGCATCGGGGGCCGTCAGCGACACCGAGACGATGAGCAACAAGGCGGCCAAGAAGCGGCGCCGGCGCGAGCCGCCGCCGGACCCGGCGCCCTTGCCCGGCCTCGTCGACGCCCACACGCATCTCGCGGCCTGCGGCGGACGGGATGCCGAGTCGGTGCGAGCCATCTGCGACCACGCGCAGGCCGTGGGCGTCGATCAGGTGGTGACCGTCGCCGACGACATGGTCGACGCCCGCTGGGCGGTCCGGGCCGCCGAATGGGACGACCGGGTCTACGCCGCCGTCGCCCTGCACCCGATGCACGCGCAGGATCTCGACGACGAGACCGCGGCCGAACTCGAGGAGATGGCGCGTCACCCGCGGGTCGTCGCGGTCGGGGAGACCGGCCTGGACTACTACTGGCCCGGCAGGTCCGACGACTGCGCCCCGCCCGAGGTGCAGCACGAGACCTTCCGGTGGCACATCGACCTGGCGAAGCGGGTCGGCAAGCCGCTGATGATCCACAACCGCGAGGCCGATCGCGACCTCCTGGACATCCTGGCCGCCGAGGGCGCCCCGGACACCGTGATCATGCATTGCTTCTCCGGTGACCGGAACGTTGCCCGCGAATGTGTCGACCGCGGGTTCATCCTGAGCTTTTCCGGAACTGTGAGTTTCGCCAACGCCGCCGAGCTCCGGGCCGCGGCCGAGCTGGTGCCGGACGAGCAGATCCTGGTCGAGACCGACGCGCCCTTCCTGACCCCGCATCCCTACCGTGGCCAGCCGAATCAGTCGTATTGCCTGCCCTACACGGCGCGTGCGCTCGCGGCGGTCCGCGGTGTCCCCGAGGCGGAGATGGCCGCCCTGTTAGGGGCCAATGCGCGGCGCGTCTACTCGATGCCTTTGCCATAATCTGGCCGGTTCGTTATCGTACTGTGATCCCGCTCGGCCAGAGTGCTTCGTCCGGCTGACGGCGGTACACGACGCGGTGCGTGTGCGTGTCGCAGAGGATGAGACGACTGGTCGCAGTGGTGCCCCTGTTCCCGACCAGATTGTTGTGCCCTTGCCTTCCGAACCTTCCGCCTCGCCCAAGTCGGTGTTCGCCCGTATCAACGGGACCGATTCCCTGCGAGCCCGTCTGGCGGTCGGAGCCGTCTGCGCGACCGTCGCCGCCGGTGGCGCGATCGGCGTCTCGATGCACAAGACCGTCACCATCGACGTCGACGGGAACACCCGTCAGGTGTCGACCATGGCGATGTCGGTGGAGAGCCTCCTCGAGTCCGAGGGCCTGGCCCCGGGCGAGGGCGACAAGGTCTATCCCGGCCTGGATGCCGGCCTCGGCGACGGGCAGGTCGTCAAGGTGAACCGCCTCAAGCAGCTGACCCTCGAGGTCGAGGGCAAGCGCGAGGTCGTGATCACCAACGCCGCGACGGTCGAGGAACTGCTCGCCGAGCGTGGTCTGACCGAGGCCGCAGAGGAGACCGACTTCGCCGGGAACAAGCTCCCGGTGGAGGGTGGTCTGGTCGACGTCGCGCTGCCCAAGCCGGTCAACCTCATCGACGGCGGCGCCAAGAAGCGTCCGACCGTGGCGGCCCACACGGTGGCCGACCTGCTCGAGGAGCTGGGCACGCCGCTCGGCCCCGAGGACAAGGTGGAACCGGCCGCCGACACCGAGGTCACCCCGAACCTGAAGATCGTCGTCACCCGCATCAAGACCGAGGACGTCACCGTCGAGGAGGCGGTGGCCCCGCCGGAGGTCAAGAAGGAGGACCCGAACCTCGTCCGCGACCGCAAGGTGGTGGAGAAGAAGGGGGTCCCCGGCCAGGCGCGCGTGACCTACAAGGTCACCACCGTCAACGGCAAGGTCGTCAAGCGCGACAAGCTGAACAGCGAGGTGCTCACCGAGCCGGTGCCCGCCACCGTCCGCGTCGGCACCAAGCCGGGTGCGCCGTACGTCCCGCCGGGCTCGGTGTGGGATGCGCTGGCCCAGTGCGAGGCCACCGGCAACTGGAACATCAACACCGGCAACGGTTTCTACGGCGGCGTGCAGTTCGACCAGAACACCTGGGAGCGTTGGGGCGGCCTCGAGTACGCACCGCGTGCGGACCTCGCCACCCGTGAGGAGCAGATCGCGATCGCCAAGAAGACCCAGGCCGCCCAGGGCTGGGGCGCCTGGCCGTCGTGCTCGGCCAAGTTGGGCCTCCGCTGAGCGAGGTGACGCCGGGCGGGGAGCCGCGACTCCTCGGGCCCGCGCAGATCCGCGAACTGGCCGCCGAGGTCGGCGTGCGTCCGACCAAGACGCTCGGACAGAACTTCGTCCATGACGCGAACACGGTGCGCCGCATTGTCGCCGCGTCGGGCGTGGGTCCCGACGACGTGGTTCTCGAGGTCGGTCCGGGTCTGGGCTCACTGACCCTCGCGCTGCTCGGCGTCGCCGGACGGGTCGTCGCCATCGAGATCGATCCCGTTCTCGCGCAACGCATCCCGCAGACCATTGCGGAGTACGCGCCGCAGCAGTCGGGCAACTTCGAGGTGATCCTCGCCGACGCCCTCCAAGTCGCCCGCGACGATCTGCCCGCCGTGCCGACCGCGCTGGTGGCCAACCTCCCGTACAACGTCTCGGTGCCGGTCCTATTGCATCTGCTCGGGCTGTTCCCGGAGATCCGGACGGCGCTGGTCATGGTCCAGGCGGAGGTCGCCGACCGTCTGGCCGCCCCTCCCGGGAGCCGGACCTACGGCGTGCCCAGCGTCAAGGCCCGCTACCACGGGCGGGTGAGCCGGGCAGGCGCGGTGGGTCGCAACGTGTTCTGGCCCGAGCCAAAGGTCGAGTCCGGGCTCGTGCGCATCGAGCGCACCGACGAGTACCCCACCGATCCGGACTTCAGACAGCGCGTCTTCGATGCGATCGACGCCGCATTCGCGCAGCGGCGCAAGACGATGCGATCGGCCCTGGCGACATGGGCGGGCTCGCCCGTCGAGGCCGAGCGGCGTCTCCGCGCCGCCGGGATCGACCCCGGCATCCGCGGCGAGAAGCTCGACGTCGCCGACTTCGTCCGGCTGGCGACCACCGACTGACCCGCGGTCCCCGCTTGCCCTGGGCGGCACGGCCTCGCAGGACGGACTCGGAACGACACCGCGGCCGAATGGCCCCGGCGAGATCACGATTCCGCCGAACCGCCTCAGTTCGACGCCGTGCGCAGCTTCTCCAGGAGTTCGGGTGCGGCCTCGCGGAGGAACTCGTCCTGGGTCTCGCCGCCGATCTGGACCAGTGCGACATCGGTGAACCCGGCCTCCCAGTACGGCTTCACCGCGTCGACGATCCGGTCGAGGTCGGGGCCGCACGGGATGTTCTCCGCGACGTCGTCGGGCGTGACGTACTGTGTCGCCGCCGCGAATCCGGCCGTGGTGCGCAGGTCGGCGTTGACATCCCAGCCTCCGGCGAACCAGCGGAACTGATCGTGTGCCCGCTCGACGGCGGCATCCCGATCCGGTCCCCAGCTGATCGGGATCTGCCCGATGGCGCGGGTCTTCTCGCCGTCGATCGTCCCGGTGCCCTCCTGGGCGTTCCACGACTCGATCAGCCCGGCGTTCGGTTCCACCGCGATGAGATGGTCGGCGAGCGGCCCGAACGTCTCGATCCCGGCGTCGCCGGCGACCGCGACCCCGATCGGGACCGGAGTGTCCGGCAGGTCCCAGATCCGCGCCGCGTCGACCTGGAAGAACTCGCCGCGGAAGTCGACGAGGTCGCCGGTGTGGAGTTTCCGGATGATCTCGATGGCCTCGGCCAGCATGTCCTGACGGTCGGCGACCGACGGCCACCCCTGGCCGACGACGTGCTCGTTGAGGTTCTCGCCCGATCCGAGACCGAGCGTGAACCGGCCGTCGGCGAGGATCTGCAGTGTCGCCGCCTTCTGGGCGACGATCGCCGGATGATAGCGGACGGTGGGGCAGGTGACGTAGGTCATCAGCTCGACCCGTTCGGTGGCGTGCGCGACCGCACCGAGCACCGACCACGCGTACGGCGCGTGCCCCTGCGACGACAGCCACGGGAAGTAGTGGTCGCTGGAGACCTCGAAGTCGAAGCCCGCCTCCTCGGCGCCGACCGCGAAGCGGACCAGGTCCTTGGGTCCGGCCTGCTCGGTCATCAGGGTGTAGCCGAATCGGGTTGGCATGTGGGCTCCTGGGGTCGGGGTCGGTCACGTCGGGTGCGGCCACGCGGTCACACGGGGTGTGGCCAGACCGGTCTCTCGGGCTGCGGCCATACCGGTCTCTCGGGTGTAGCCACACCGGGACCGGGGTAAACGGCGCGCCATGAACAGTCGGAGAACGGGTGCGATGTCCGCAGGTGACGACGCCACGGCGGTCGACACCGTCCTGCTCGACGTCGACGGGACCCTCGTCGACTCCACCTACCTGCACGCCGTGGCGTGGATGAAGGCCTTCACCGGGCGCGACCTCGCGCCGCAGTGGTGGCGGGTCCACCGGGCCATCGGCATGGGCGGCGATCGGCTCGTCGCCGAGATCTGCGGTGCCGATGTGGAGGAGGCGCTCGGTGACACCCTGCGCGACGACTGGGAGCGGCACTACCGCGGCATGGTCGGGGACCTGCGCCCGTGCCCCGGCGCGCGGGAGTTCGTCCGGTCGCTCGTCGACAGCGGCCTCCGAGTGGCACTGGCATCCTCGGGCAAGGCCGAATTCACCGACGCCGCACTGAAAGTGCTCGACCTCGACCGCGATGCGCTCGCTGCGGTGACCTCCTCCGACGACGCCGACTCGTCGAAGCCGGCCCCCGACATCCTGTCCGTCGCGCTCGAGCAGTCCGGCGGGACCAGGGCGGTCGTCGTCGGCGACACGGTGTGGGACGTCGCCTCGGCCCACCGGCTCCCGGCCGACTGCGTCGGCGTGATGTCGGGCGGGTTCGCCGAGGCGGAACTGCGCGACGCCGGCGCGGTGCTCGTGGTCGAACACGTCGGTGAACTGGCGGAGCGGGGTTGGCGGCCGTGAGTCGCTGACGCAACCGGCCGACGGCGCCGGCCTCCGGCGCGGGGCGGCCGTGTCGGCCGGGCACGGACGGCGGGTGCCGGTACTAGGCTGGTCACTTGTGTCGCCAACGTCGCTGTCGGTGGTTTCCGGCTCCGTGATCGCGCGTGCCCCCTCGAAGGTGAACCTCCATCTCGGGGTGGGTCCACGGCGCGACGACGGCTACCACGATCTGGTCACCGTCTTCCAGGCGCTGTCGCTGCACGACGACATCCGCGTCGCCCGTGCGAGCGATCTGACCATCGCGGTGCGCGGCGAGTGGGCGAACTCCGTTCCCGCCGACTCGTCGAACCTCGCGGCGCGTGCGGCGGTGGCGCTGGCCGACTGGGCGGGACGGCCGGCGAAGGTCGCCATCGACATCGCCAAGACGATCCCGGTGGCCGGCGGCATGGCCGGCGGCAGTGCCGACGCCGCAGGCGCCCTGGTGGCCCTGGCGCAGCTGTGGAAACTCGACATCTCCCGTGACGAGCTGGCCGAGATCGCGGCCGACCTGGGCAGTGACGTGCCCTTCGCGCTGCACGGCAACACGGCGCTGGGCACCGGACGCGGGGAGCAGCTGATGCAGGTGTTGTCGCGCGGCGAGTACCACTGGGTGCTGGCGCTGGCCCGCGAGGGCCTGTCCACACCGGCGGTGTACCGGGAGCTGGATCGGTTGCGCGAGAGCTGGTCCGGGCAGGACCTCGACGAGGACGAGTTGCTCCGGCGCCCCGACGAACTCATGCAGGCACTCGCATCCGGCGATCCGCACGCGGTGGCGCCGCTGCTGTACAACGACCTCCAGCCCGCGGCGCTGAGCCTGCAACCCTCCCTGCGTCGGACCCTGCGGGCCGGGGTCGACGCCGGCGCCCTCAACGGCATCGTGTCGGGGTCCGGGCCGACGTGTGCGTTCCTGTGCGCCGACGAACAGTCGGCGGTCAACGTCGCCGCCGAACTCTCCGGCGCGGGCGTCGCGCGGTCGGTGCGCACCGCGAGCGGCCCGGCGCCGGGGACCCGCGTGCTGGGCGACGGCTGACCCTCGGCGTGCACCTCCGAGTGCCCGATTTGTCGTGTGCGAATCCCCTGACCTGGACCGACGCCGACTGCCATTACAGTTGACCGGGTGTTTCGCAGAGCCCTGACGTGGACGTCGTTCGTCGCCGCGATGCTGGTCGGCATCGCGATGGTGGCGACCCCGTCGGCCACGGCCGCGGCACCCGCCAACGGATTCGTGTTCACCACCGAGGAGGTCCCCGCGGCCGAGCTGCCGTCGGCGGCGGCGGAGGGGACCCGCCTCACCTATGCCACCCGCGACCAGCGGGGGCGACCCGCGATGGCGAGCGGGGTCTACTGGGTTCCGCGCGGCACGCCGCCCGCCGGCGGCTGGCCGGTCGTCTCCTGGGCCCATGGGACCGTCGGCATCGCCGACGAATGCGCCCCCACCAAGCACCGACTCGGTGACGGAGTCGAGGCGCCGGTCCGGGCGGCGCTGGAGGCGGGCTATGCGGTCACCGCGACCGACTACGCCGGACTCGGCTCGGCCGGGGAGACCGACTACCTCGGGGGAGCCGCGGCGGCGCACTCGGTGATCGACATGATCCGCGCGGCGCGGTCGGTGGACGACTCGCTGGGCACGCGCTGGGTGTCGGTCGGGCATTCGCAGGGCGGGCACGCGGCCCTGCACGCCGCGCATCGCGCGCCGAGGTATGCGCCGGAACTGCCGGTCGCCGGCACGGTCGCGATCGCCCCGGCCTCGTCGCTGGAGGAGCTCTTCCGGGTCTTCGGTCCGCGCGTCCCGGGGCTCGGAGCGCTCAACGTCCTCAGCGCGCCGTTCCTCTACATGCTGTCGGGTCTCGACCACGCCCACCCCGACCTGCGGGTCGCCGACTTCCTCACCGACAGCGGCAGACGTCTCCTGGACCGCTCGCGCGGCCGCTGCAACGGCGATGTGGTCGAGGCGCTGCGGTCGGTGTCGCCGGGGTCGCTGGTGGCGTCGGCGTTCACCGCCGACTCCCGGTTCCGCGACGCGTTGCGCGACTACGCCGAGGTGCCGACCTCCGGCTACCCGTCGAAGGTGACCATCGCGCACGGCCTGCTCGACCCGGTCCTGCCGTACCCGCTGAGCCGCGTGCTGCGGTCGGCGATGAGCCGCGGCGGCGTGGACGTCGACCTCAAGACCTACGCCCGGGCAAACCACAGCAGCGTCGTCGAGGGATCGCTGCCCGACGTGATGAGCGCGATCCGCGAGGCGTTCGGGCGCTAGCCGTTCACTCCAGTGCTTCGCCCAGCTCCATCCACCGCTCCTCGAGGTCGGCGAGTTCGGCCTCCATCTCGCGGATGCGCTCGGTCTCGGCGGCCAGACCCTGATAGTCGGACTGGTCGTGGTCGGCGAGGGCGGTACGGGCGTCGTCGATCTTGGTGTGCAGCTTGTCGATCCGTCGTTCCAACGACGCCAGCTCCTTGCTCGCCGCACGCAGTTCGGCGCCGCTGAGGGACGAACCGCCGCCGCTCTTGTCGGCCGGGGCGTCCGGCGACATCGGGCCCGACCTCGGCGAGGACTCCGCCTTCTCCTGGGCCGCACGGAGTTTCAGGAACTCGTCGACGCCGCCGGGCAGGTGACGCAGCTTGCCGTCGAGCACCGCGTACTGCTGGTCGGTGACGCGCTCGAGGAAGTAGCGATCGTGGGAGACAACGATCAGGGTGCCCGGCCACGAGTCGAGGAGATCCTCGAGGGCGGCGAGCATGTCGGTGTCGAGGTCGTTGGTCGGCTCGTCGAGGATCAGCACGTTCGGCTGGTCGAGGAGGATGAGCAGCAGCTGGAGGCGCCGCTTCTGGCCGCCGGACAGGTCGCGGACCGGCGTCGACAACTGGGCGGTGTCGAAGCCGAGCCGTTCGAGAAGCTGCGACGGCGTGAGTTCCTGTGCCTTCGAGCCGGATCCGAAGGAGTAGGTGGCCTTGAGGTTGGAGATCACCACGCGCACCGGGTCGTCGAGGTACTTCTCGAGATCGTCGAGCCGCTGCGTCAGGGTGGCGACCTTGACGGTCTTGCCGCGCTTGACGGTTCCGCCGGTCGGTTCGACCGTGCCCGCGATCAGGCCGAGCAGTGTCGACTTGCCCGCGCCGTTGACACCCAGGATGCCGGTGCGCTCGCCGGGGCCGAGGCGCCACTCGATGCCGGAGACGACCTCGCGGTCGCCGTAGGAGACCGAGACGTCCAGGAGGTCGACGACGTCCTTGCCCAGACGCGAGATGGCCAGCGATTGCAGGGCCACCTTGTCGCGGACGGGTGGGACGTCGGCGATGAGCGCGTTGGCGGCCTCCACCCGGAACTTGGGCTTGGACGTGCGGGCGGGGGCGCCCCGACGCAGCCACGCCAGCTCCTTGCGGGCCAGGTTCTGGCGGCGGGCCTCGGTGGCGGCCGCCTGCCGGTCGCGTTCGACGCGCTGCAGGATGTAGGCGGCGTACCCGCCCTCGAAGGGCTCGACGATCCGGTCGTGGACCTCCCACGTCATGGTGCACACCTCGTCGAGGAACCAGCGGTCGTGGGTGACGACCAGCAGGCCGCCCTGGTTGGCCGGCCAGCGTCGCTTGAGGTGTTCGGCGAGCCAGGTGATGGCCTCGACGTCGAGATGGTTGGTCGGCTCGTCGAGGGCGAGGACGTCGTGTTCGCCGGCCAGGAGCCGCGCGAGCGACACGCGGCGCCGCTGACCGCCCGACAACGACCCGGCCTTCGCCTCCCAGTCCACGTCGCGCAGGAGTCCGCCGATGACGTCGCGCACCTTCGGGTCGCCGGCCCACTCGTGTTCGGGGCGGTCGCCGACGACGGCGTGCCCGACGGTCTCGTCGTCGTCGAAGCGGTCGACCTGGTCGAGGACGCCGATGCGGACGCCGCCGCGCACGGTCACCCGGCCGGAGTCGGGCTGTCTGCGGCCGGCGAGCATGGCCAGGAGGCTCGACTTGCCGTCGCCGTTGCGGCCGACGATGCCGATGCGGTCGCCCTCGTTGACGCCGAGGGACACCGAGTCGAAGACCTTGGTCGTCGGGTATTCGAGTCCGAGGTTTTCCGCGCCGAGAAGATGAGCCACGCCGACCAGGTTAGTGACCGGTCGCGGCCCGGGCTCCGGCGGATCGTCGTGGCAGGGCTACCGGCGGATCGCGTTGTTGACCATCATGGCGATCGCGAGGGAGCCCGCCTGGTTGACGTGGTAGGGAAGCGCGATCTTCTTCGAGAGCGCGCTCTCGTACCACGGGTTGACCACGTTGCAGGCGTCATGGCCGGCCGAGCCGCGATTGGCGTCGACGAACGTGCCCTCGACCTTGCGCGTGGCCCGCGCCAGCGCGTCGTTGGCGCGGTTGAAGACCTGACGCATCCACCGGGCGTCGGGGTCGCTGAGCGGGACGAGCGGCCAGCAGCCGTTGTTGCCGATGAATCCGCCGAGACCGACCACGATGATCTGCGCCCGGGGGGCCTTCTTGCGGATGGCGCTCAAGGCGGGGGTGACGCGGTCCTCCATCCGCTGGATGCGCGTCCTGACCTCGTTCTCCAGGCGTGCGCTGTGCCGGCAGCCTCGGTCGGTGAACGGCCGGCTGATCTTGCACTGGTTGAGGACCGCCATCCACTGCATGTCGTTGCCGCCGATGCTGACGGTGATCAGCTGCGCGTCCCGCGGGACGGAGTTCAGTTGGATGGGCTTGGTCCCGCCCGGTGTGTGCTGGGGCTGCCGGTAGAGGTGGACCGACTGCGCACCCGAGCACGAGGTGTCGACGAAGTGGCGCGGCAGCGTCATCATCGCCACGTACCGCGGGTAGTTCAGCGTCGAGCGCTTGCATCCGTTGAAGTACGCGGGGTTCAGGCTGTAGAAGGCGCCGGAGGCGCGCGAGTCGCCCATCGCGATGTACGGGCCGCCGGTGTAGCGCACGGGCGCGGCCTGTGCGGGGGATGCCGTCGTCATGACCAGCGTCGTCACGAACGCGCTCAACAGGACCGTCACCAGCAGGCGCCAGCCGCGCCGATACTCCCGCACCAAGTTGTTCTCCGCACCTTCTCGCTGATCGCTCAGGAAATCTTAAGGCACGCCTCTCGTGGCGCTCAGGGCGCGTCACGAGTGCAGCCTTCGGGACGGATGTCGCGATCTGCGGGCCCGGCGTTACGGGGAACGTGACACGCTGCCGATCACGTCGCGCCTTGTCCCGCAGACCGGGACGCCACGCGACGAGATCGACGACGAGGAGCCGTCAGAGCCCCAGATCCTTGGCGATGATCGTCTTCATGACCTCGCTGGTGCCGCCGTAGATGCGGGTGACGCGGGTGTCGGCGTAGAGCCGGGCGATCGGGTACTCCAGCACGTAGCCGTAGCCGCCGTGCAGCTGCAGGCACTTGTCGATGACGCGCCCGGCGGTCTCGGTGGCGAACAACTTGGCGCGGGCGGCGTCGGGGACCGTCAGCTCACCGGCGTTGTGGAGCTCGAGGGCGCGGTCGACGATGGCGCGGATGGCCTCCACCTCGGCCGAGCACTCCGCGAGCACGAACTTGGTGTTCTGGAACGACGCGACCGGCCGGCCGAAGACGTCGCGCTCCTTCGTGTAGTCGATCGCGTGCTTGACGGCCGCGGCGGCGGTGGCCGACGCCCCGATGGCGATGGTGAGACGCTCCTGCGCGAGGTTGTGGGTCAGGTAGGTGAAACCGGCGCCCTCCTCGCCCAGCCGGTCGGAGACGGGCACCTTCACCGAGTCGAACGACAGCTCGGCGGTGTCGGAGGCCTTGAGCCCGATCTTCTCCAGCCTCCGGCCGACCGAGAATCCCTCCGACGAGGTGTCGACGACCAGGATGGACAGGCCCGCACGACGATTCGCCGGATCGAACGGGGAGGTGCGCGCGACCACGAGGACGCGGTCGGCGAGCGCTCCGCCGGTGATGAAGGTCTTGGCGCCGTCGAGGACGTAGTGCGAGCCGTCCTCGGACAGCCTGGCGGTCGTCGAGATGTTGGCGAGGTCCGACCCGGTGCCGGGCTCGGTCATCGCGATCGCGAACATCAGCTCGCCGGAACAGAATCCGGGCAGCCAGCGCTCCTTCTGCTCCTGCGTCGCGTACTCCATCAGGTAGGGCAGGATCAGGTTGGAGTGCACCGAGTAGCTGCCGAACGTGACGCCCGCGGCGGAGGTCTCCTCGGCGATCACCATCGAGTAGGTGAAGTCCTTGACCCCGCCGCCGCCGAACTCCTCGGGCGCCTCGATGCCGAGGACGCCGAGTTCGCCGAGGCGGTTGTAGAACTCGCGCGGCGGGTGACCCTGCTTCTCCCAGTCGTGATAGACCGGCACGACCTCCTTGGCGATGAAGTCCCGGATCGTCCGGCGGAAGGCCTCGTGGTCCTCGGTGAAGATGCGACGCTGCATGGAGATGTCCTAACGGGTTGTGTGCCTTGCGAGTCGAGGTCGGGAATTCAGTGCTCGCGGTACTCGCGCAGCAGGCCCTTGGAGATGATCTGCTTCTGGATCTCGCTGGTGCCCTCGCCGATGAGCAGGAACGGGGCGTCGCGCATCAGGCGCTCGATCTCGAACTCCTTGGAGTAGCCGTAGCCGCCGTGGATGCGGAAGCTCGCCTGGGTCACCTCGGCGCAGTACTCGCTGCACAGGTACTTCGCCATCCCGGCGGCGACGTCGTTGCGCTCGCCGGAGTCCTTGAGCCGCGCGGCGTTGACCATCATCAGGTGCGCGGCCTCCACCTTGGTCGCCATCTCCGCCAGCGAGAACGCGATGGCCTGGTGCTCGGCGATCGGCTTGCCGAAGGTGGAACGCTGCTGCGCGTAGCGGATCGCCAGTTCGAAGGCGCGCTGTGCGACACCGCATGCGCGGGCCGAGACGTTGACGCGGCCGACCTCGATGCCGTCCATCATGTGTCCGAATCCCTTGCCCGGCACGCCGCCGAGGATGTCGTCGGCCGACGCGCGGTAATCGTCGAAGACGAGCTCGGTGGTGTCGATTCCCATGTAGCCCAGCTTCTCCAGCTTGCGCGGGATCGTGACGCCGGGCAGCACCTCGCCGAAGCCCGCCGGCTTCTCGACGAGGAAGGTGGTGAGGTTGCGGTGCGGCTTGTCCGCGCCCTCCTCGGTGCGGACCAGGGCTGCGACCAGGGTCGACGAGGCGCCGTTGGTCAGCCACATCTTCTGCCCGGTGATGACGTAGCCGGTGTCGCCGTCGCGCCTGGCGGTCGTCTTGATCGCCGCCACGTCCGAGCCCAGCTCGGGCTCGGACATCGAGAACGCGCCGCGCACCTCGCCGGTGGCCATCCGGGGGAGGAATCGCTGTTTCTGCTCGCCGGTGCCGTGCCGGCGCAGCATGTAGGCGACGATGAAGTGGGTGTTGATGACGCCGGAGATGCTCATCCATCCGCGGGCGAGTTCCTCCACGCAGAGCGCGTAGGTGAGCAGCGACTCCCCGAGGCCGCCGTACTCCTCGGGGATCATCAGCCCGAACAGCCCCATCTTCCGCATGTCGTCGACGATCTCCTGCGGATATTCGTCGGCGTGCTCGAGCTCCTGCGCGTTCGGGATGATCTGCTTGTCGACGAACGACCGGACGTTGGCGACGATCTCCTGTTGGACGTCGGTGAGGCCCGGGGTCTGCGCGAGACGGGTCATGGTGCTCGGTTCTCTCCCCTGCATGAATCGGCGCGGCGGCACCGGCGGAACGCAACATCCCCAGCATGCCCGCCGCCCGCCGGGCGAAGAAGACGCGATGGGCTAACGGTGCGATAGCACCTGCCAATGATCGCCGGCCCGTTCCGCAGCCGACGCGAAATTGCTGCCCGGACGTGCCGCCGGCGAGCCATAGGCAACGCCTCATCGTCCGTGAGCGGGAATCGACTTGTCCGCCGCCGCTCGCGCGTGGTCGGCTCGGATGGGCCGCAGTGTGTTCCACGCCACGGCGGCGTACGTACCCGAGCCATCCGAACCCATCACTCGAGGAGATCCCATGCGCGATGCAGTGATCGTCGACGCGGTGCGCGCCCCGATCGGACGCCGCCGCGGAGCCCTGTCCGGAATCCATCCGGCCGACCTGTCCGCCCACGTCCTCGAGGCACTCGTCGAGCGCACCGGGATCGATCCCGCTGTCGTCGACGACGTCGTCTGGGGATGCGTGAGCCAGACCTCCGAGCAGGCCGGCAACATCGCCCGCACGGCGATCCTCGCCGCGGGCTGGCCGGAGTCGGTGCCCGGCACCACGGTCACGCGGGCGTGCGGGTCGAGCCAGCAGGCGGTGAGCATGGCTGCCGCGGCGGTCATCTCGGGCCAGCAGGACATCGTGATCGCCGGCGGCGTGGAGTCGATGAGCCGGGTGCCGATGGGCAGCGCGGCCCCCAACGGCGAGCATCAGCCGGCGACCGTCCTCGACCGATACGGCGTCGACCGCTTCAGCCAGGGCCTCGGCGCCGAGGAGATCGCCAAGAAGTGGGGCTTCGACCGCACCCGCCTCGACGAGTACTCCCTGCGCTCGCACGAACTCGCGGCAGCGGCCACCGATCGCGGCGCCTTCGACGGCCAGCTTGCCCCGATCCCCGGCGTCCTCGAAGGCGACGAGGGGATCCGGCGTGGCGGCACCCTCGAGACGATGGCCA
This sequence comes from Gordonia paraffinivorans NBRC 108238, assembly GCF_000344155.1. Lineage (GTDB taxonomy): Bacteria > Actinomycetota > Actinomycetes > Mycobacteriales > Mycobacteriaceae > Gordonia > Gordonia paraffinivorans. The sequence continues at coordinate 47,945 of NZ_BAOQ01000019.1, forward strand.
ATCTCAAGCCCGCGTTCGCCGAGGACGGCGTCATCCACGCGGGCAACTCGTCGCAGATCTCCGACGGGTCGGGGGCGCTGCTCATCACGACCTCGGAGATCGCGAGGTCGCACGGGTTGTCGCCCATCGCCCGCATCCACACCGCCGTGGTCGCCGCCGACGACCCGGTGATCATGCTGACCGGCCCGATCCCGTCGACTGCGAAGGCGCTCAAGCGTTCCGGCCTGTCGATCGACGACATCGGCGCCTTCGAGATCAACGAGGCCTTCGCGCCGGTGCCGCTGGCGTGGCAGGCGGAGACCGGCGCCGATCTCGATCGCCTCAATCCGCTCGGCGGCGCGATCGCCGTCGGCCACCCGCTCGGCGGGTCGGGAGCGATCCTCATGACCCGGCTCGTTCATCACATGCGCGACAACGGGATCCGCTACGGACTGCAGTCGATGTGCGAGGCCGGCGGCATGGCCAACACCACCATCCTCGAACTCGTCTGATCCGGATTCCACCCACGACCGAAAGGGACGACAACCCGATGGAGCTCAAGGGCAAGTCCGTCGCGATCACCGGCGGCGCGTCCGGTCTCGGCCTCGCCACCGCCGAGCGCGTCGTCGACTCCGGCGGCCTGGTCACCCTGATCGACCTGCCGACGTCCGACGGCGCGGCGGTCGCCGAGAAACTCGGCCCGGCGGCGGTGTTCGCCGCGGCCGACATCACCGATGCCGAACAGTTCGCCGCGGCACTCGACGTCGCCGACGAGCGCGGCGGCCTGCGCGGTCTGGTGCACTGCGCCGGAGCGGGCCGGCGGATGCGCATCCTCGACAAGGACGGCAAGGCCGGCTCGGTGGAGGACTTCGAGTTCGTCATCAACCTCAACCTGGTCGGGTCGTTCCTGGCGCTGTCGCTGGGCGCCGAGCGCATAGCCCGTCAGGAGCCGATCGACGGCGAGCGGGGCGCGATCGTCATGACCGCCTCGGTCGCCGCCTTCGAGGGGCAGATCGGGCAGATCAACTACGCGGCGTCCAAGGCCGGCATCGTCGGCATGACGATCGTGGCCGCGCGCGACCTGGCGAGCAAGCTGATCCGGGTCAACACCATCGCGCCGGGCACCATGGACACGCCGCTGCTCGCGCGCCTGCGTGAGGACGTGCGCGACTCGCTGGCGGCCAGCATTCCCAACCCGTCGCGGCTGGGACGGCCGGAGGAGTTCGGCCGGTTGGCCGCCGACATCCTGGAGAACACCTACCTCAACGGGGAGACGATCCGTCTCGACGGCGCGATCCGGATGGCGCCGCGCTGACATCGCACGACACGATGGCCCAGGGTCGCGCTCGTCGCGACGCCGGGCCGTGTCGTCGCGGGTTGCTCAGCGCTGCGCGTTCTTCAGTCCCTGCTTGAACAGGTTGCGCCCGATGATCAGTTTCTGGATCTCGCTGGTGCCCTCGTAGAGCCGGAGCAGGCGGACGTCGCGGTAGATCCGCTCCACCGGGACCTCCCGCATGTAGCCGCTGCCGCCGTGGATCTGGACGGCCAGATCGGCCACCTTGCCGACCATCTCGGTGCAGAACAGTTTCGCCGCCGACGGCGCGGTGCGGCGATCGGTGTTCTCCACCCAGGCGCGGGCGGCGTCGCGCACCATCGCGCGGCCGGCCATCACCCCGGTCTGCTGCTCGGCGAGCATCGCCTGGACCAGCTGGAACTCGCCGATCGGTCGTCCGCCCTGGGTGGCGGTGGCCGCCCACGCCACGGACTCGTCGAGCGCACGCTGGGCGGTGCCGACCGACAGCGCGGCGATGTGCACGCGGCCGCGGGCCAGCGACAGCATGGCCGCCTGGTAACCGACATCCTCGCTGCCGCCGACGAGTGCCGAATCCGGTACGCGCACACCGTCGAAGTGGACGTCGGCGGTCCAGGCGCCCTCCTGGCCCATCTTGCGGTCCTTGGCGCCGACGGTGAGGCCGGGGGAGTCCGCCGGCACCAGGAACACCGCGATGCCGGTGCCGCTCTCGTCGGCCGGGCGGGTCCGGGCGAACACTACGAACAGGTTCGCCAGCGGGGCGTTGGTGATGAACCGCTTCTCTCCGGTGATGACCCAGTCGTCACCGTCGCGCACGGCCCTGGTGCGCAGGCCTGCGGGGTCGGAGCCCGCGCCGGGCTCGGTCAACGCGAACGACGCGACCACCTCGCCGGAAGCGATCTCCTCCAGCCAGCGCGACTTCTGCTCGTCGGTCCCGAAGTTCACCAGCACCTGACCGGCGATGCCGTTGTTGGTGCCGAACATCGAGCGCAACGCGAGCGAGGTGTAGCCGAGTTCCATCGCCAGCTCGACGTCCTGCGCGAGGTCCAGGCCGAGGCCGCCCCACTCCTGCGGGATCGCGTAGCCGAAAAGCCCCATGTCCTTGGCGGTCTGGCGGATGTCGTCGGGAATCGCGTCGGTGTCGAGGATCTCCTGCTCGCGCGGCACGACGACGCCTCGGACGAATTCGCGGGTCGCCGACAGGATGTCGGCGAAGTCCTCGTCGCTCACCTGGGAGCCGGCTCGCTGGTTCACTCCGGTCATGGTGTCCCACTCTTCCCGTGGGCCGGTGGGCGGTCCAATACGAAAGCGGGATCGCTCCGATAGCCGTTGCGTATGAGACGGCAGGCCCGAGATGCGGCCGGAGCGGGCTAGATTACAGACATCGCCGCGGGCGCACCCGCCGAGCGACGGCGTGCCGGTCCGCGAGGCGACACCGAGCGAGACGCCACCGAGAGCGCCACGTCCACCGCGTGAAGTCCACCGAAAGGACCCGAAGATGTCTTCCACCGCCGCGCAGCCGCTGCTCGATGGACGCACCGCCGTCGTGACCGGCGGCGCGCAGGGCATCGGACTCGAGATCGCCCGCGCCTTCGTCGACGCGGGCGCCCGGGTGGTCCTGGGCGACCTCGACCTCGACGCCGCGCAGGCGGCCGCCGACGGGCTCGGCGGGCGCGAGGTCGCCCGCGCGGTCAGGTGCGACGTCGTGAAGGCCGACGAGGTCGACGCGCTTCTCGCCGAGGCGGTGGAGGGATTCGGCTCCCTGGACGTGATGGTCAACAATGCCGGCATCACCCGTGACGCCACCATGCGGAAGATGACCGAGGAGGATTTCGACCTGGTCATCGCCGTCCACCTGAAGGGCACCTGGAACGGCACCCGCAAGGCCGCGGCGATCATGCGCGAGGCCAAGCGCGGGGCGATCGTCAACATCTCGTCGCTGTCGGGCAAGGTCGGCATGGTGGGCCAGACCAACTACTCGGCCGCCAAGGCCGGCATCGTCGGCATGACCAAGGCCGCGGCCAAGGAGATGGCACACCACGGGGTGCGCGTGAACGCCATCCAGCCCGGCCTCATCCGCTCGGCGATGACCGAGGCCATGCCGCAGAAGGCCTGGGACCAGAAGATGTCGGAGATCCCGATGCAGCGTGCGGGCGAACCCGCCGAGGTGGCGAGCGTCGCGCTGTTCCTGGCCTCGGACATGTCCTCGTACATGACCGGCACGGTCCTCGAGGTCACGGGCGGCCGCTTCATGTGAACGGCGATCCCAGCCGTCCCATCCGAACAGTCTCTTCCGAAAGGTCAACCATGCGAGACGTCGTCATCTGCGAGCCGGTCCGGACCCCGATCGGGCGCTACGGCGGGATGTTCAAGGACCTCACCGCGGTCGACCTGGGCGTCACCGCACTCAAGGGTCTCATCGAGCGGACGGGCATCGACCCGGAGGAGATCGAGGACGTCATCCTCGGCCACTGCAACGGCAACAGCGAGGCGCCGGCCATCGGCCGGGTGGTCGCGCTCGACGCCGGACTGCCGATCACGGTGGGCGGCATGCACATCGACCGCCGCTGCGGCTCGGGGCTGCAGGCGGTCATCCAGGCCGCCTATCAGGTGTCGGCGGGTGACAACGACCTCGTCGTCGCCGGCGGCACCGAGTCGATGAGCAACGCCTCGTTCTACTCCGTCGACATGCGCTGGGGCGCAGCGCGAACCGGCGTCACCATGCACGACAGCCTGGTCCGTGCCCGCTCGACCGCGGGCGGCCGGTTCCACCCGGTGCCCGGCGGCATGATCGAGACCGCCGAGAACCTGCGCAAGGAGTACGAGATCTCCCGCGAGGAACAGGACGAGCTCGCCCTGGAATCGCACCTGCGAGCGGTCCGCGCACAGAAGGACGGAGTGCTGGCCGAGGAGATCGTCCCGGTCACCGTTCCGAGCCGTAAGGGCGATCAGATCATCGACACCGACGAGCATCCGCGCCCGGACATCTCGCTCGAGTCGCTGGCGAAGCTCAAGCCGATCATGGGCAAGACCGACCCGGAGGCCACGGTCACCGCGGGCAACGCCAGCGGCCAGAACGACGCCGCGTCGATGGCGATCGTGACCACCTCCGAGGTGGCCGAGAGCCTGGGGCTGCGTCCGCTCGTCCGGCTCGTCTCGTGGGGGCTGGCCGGGGTCCCGCCGCGCACCATGGGCATCGGCCCGGTGCCGGCGACCGAGAAGGCGCTGGCCAAGGCGGGGCTGACGCTCGCCGACATCGACCTCATCGAACTCAACGAGGCCTTCGCGGCCCAGGCGCTCGCCGTCACCCGGGAGTGGGGCTTCGGCCGCTTCGGCAAGGGCGGCGACTTCGACCGCACCAACGTGAACGGCTCGGGCATCTCGCTCGGTCATCCGGTCGGGGCCACCGGCGGGCGCATGCTGGCCTCGCTCGCCCGCGAGCTGCACCGCCGCGAGGGACGTTACGGACTCGAGACGATGTGCATCGGCGGCGGCCAGGGCCTCGCCGCGGTGTTCGAGCGCGTCGCCTGACAGACTCACCGGGTCCCATCGGCCGACGAGCCGGTGGGGCCCGGTGTTCCAGTCCTCCGTACGCGGCGTCGGCGCCGTCCGGGTGCGCTAGTCGGCGGTTGGTCTCGCCTGTCCGCGAATGACTTCCACGAACGCCTGACCTGCCCGGGACAGCGATGCCGGGTCGAAGGCGATCGCGAACGGTCGGACGAATCTAGGCTCGGTTTCCCGGACCACGACCCGGTCGGCGACCGCCTCGGCCATCGACCGGTCGACCAGGGTGCCCCCGATCCCGGCCTGCACCATGGGAAGTCGCTCCTCGCGGTGCTCGGAGAGCACGGCGAGGGGCGGGCGTCGGCCGCCCACGCGCATGGCCTCCTCGAGTTCGTCGCCGACGGAATGGCCGCGCGGCACGAACACCATGGGGACGTCGGGCAGGTCGCCCAGCGGGATGGGGCCGTCGGGCACCTCGGTGTCCTCGGGATAGACCAGCACGTACTCCTTCTCGCCGAGCACGACGACCTCGAGTCCGTCGCCGGCGATGGGCAGGTGGGCGACCGCGAACTCGCAGTTGCCGTCTTCGATGGTCTGCGCGGCACGCGTCTCGTCGCGCAGTTCGCCGAGACGCACCGTCACGCGCGGGTAGAGTGCCCGGAACCGCGCGATGAGGTCCACCACCTCGCCGACGGCGGTCGCGGGGGAGGCGACCAGCTCCAGGTGGCCGGTGAGTTCGTCCTCGTGCGCGGCGAGCAGGTCGGTGACCGCGTCGACGTCGCGGAGGATCTGCCGGGCCGGGCCGACCATCGTCCGGCCCGCGGCCGACAGCACCATCCCGCGTCCGATCCGGTGGAACAGCTGCACGCCGAGTTCGCGCTCGAGCGCTCGCAGCGCCTGGGAGACGGTCGGCTGAGCGACTCCGAGAGCCGTTGCCGCACCGCCGATTCCCTGGTTCTCGACGACGGCGAGGAAGTACTCGACCTGACGTAGTTCCACGATCCCCTACCAATCCCGGTGTTCCGGTGCGGAGTCGATCCCGGCGTGCGCTCGTGCCGCGGCGATGAAGGCCACCGCCGCCGGCGAGGGCAGACCCGACCGCAGCACGAGATCCCACGGCCGGCGCAACGGGGGATCGAGGGTCAGATGCCGGGCCCCCGCGAGTTGCGTCGAGGCCACCGTGCGCGGGAGAACCGTTGCCGCGGTGCCGTGTTCGACGAGGCTCCAGACCGCGGCCGGCATCGCGCAGTCGACGACGACGTTGCGGGCCTCGTCGTCGACGAGATCGGCGAACAGGGCGGCGGTGTTCTGGTCGCTGTGGTCGATGACGAGTGGGACCGAACGAATGGCGTTGCGCGGCACGGTGTCCGGGAGATCGCGCACCAGGTCGCGAGCGGCGGCGACGACGAGCTCCTGCTCGGTGATCGGTATCGCGGTGAAGGTAGCGTGCTCCGCGGAGGAATCCATGACGCCGATCTCGGCGTCGCCGGCGCGCAGGGCCGAGAGGACCCCGGCGGGTCCGTCGGCGGCCAGGACGCGCACGGCGAGACGCGGAAACCGCTCGCGGAAGAGGCGGACGACGTCGACGAGCGGATCGATGCTGAAGGCGGAGTAGGTGACCACGTCGACCCGGCCCGCCTTCAGCTCCCGCACCGCGTCGACCTTCTGCTTGGCGCGGTCGACGTCGGCGAGGATGCGCCGGGCGGCATCGTCGAACCTGCGTCCGGCCTCGGTGAGTTCGAGACGACGCCCGGCGCGATCGAACAGGGTGACACCCAGCCGCTTCTCCAGGGTGCGGATGGCCTGGGACAGCGACGGCTGGGAGATGTAGAGCGACTGTGCGGCCTTCGTGATCCCACCATGGTCGACGACCGCGACGAAGTAGGTCACCAGGTGCAGGTCCACACCGGTCACTCTAGTGAGTCACCCACACGGGGAGGAGCGACCCCGCCGCCGGCCTGTCGGGCGGCGGGGGCGGTGTTGCTCAGCGGCCCTTCCACTGGGGCGCGCGCTTCTCGGCGAAGGCGCGGGCGCCTTCCTGCGCGTCTTCCGAGGCGAAGACCGGTGTCAGGTACTCCCACTGCTTCTTGATGAGGTCCTTGTCGGTGTAGTTGATCGCCATCGACGTCACCTGCTTGGTGGCCTTGACCGCGAGCGGGCCGTTGGCGGCGATGGTGGCCGCGAGCTCGCGGGCGCCGTCGAGGGCCTTGCCCGGCTCGGTGACCCGGTTGACCAGTCCGAACTGGTGTGCGCGCTCGGCGGTCAGCGGATCGCCGGTGAGGGCGAGTTCCATCGCGAGCTGGTAGGGGAGGATCTTCGGCAGGCGCAGCAGGCCTCCGGCCGCGGCGGCCAGGCCGCGCTTGACCTCCGGGATGCCGAACTTCGAGTTCTCGGCCGCCACGACGAGGTCGGCGGACAGCGCGAGCTCGCAGCCGCCGGCGAGCGCCCAGCCCTCGACCGCGGCGATCAGCGGCTTGCTCGGCGGGGCCTCGGTGAGACCGCCGAATCCGCGGTCGGGCAGCGACACCTGCTCGCCGCGTGCGAAGGCCTTGAGATCCATGCCGGCGCAGAAGGTGCCGCCCGCCCCGGTGAGGATGCCGATCGTCAGGTCGTCGCGGCTCTCGAGTTCGTCGATCGCCGCGGCGATGCCCTCGGACACCTCCAGGTTGACCGCGTTCTTGGCCTCGGGGCGGTTGATGGTGATGACGGCGACGCCGTCGGCGAACTCGGTGAGCACAGCGCTCATGGATCACTCTCCTGTTGTTGCGGGTTGTTTGTTGCGGGGTCGTCGATCCGCAGATCACCGCGGACCGTCGGCGAATGGTCTCGCGGGTCAGGTCGAAAGGGCAGGACCGCCTGCGGCCGGGCGTTCGGCGGCACGGTGTTCGGGCACCGGGGCCGGATACCAGCGCCCCGGCTCGGTCGCCTCGTCGGACAGGCGGCCGGGTTCGGTCGCGGTGAGGACGCCGCGCTCGCGGAGCACCAGGAGATGAGCGTCGGTCTCGCGCAGGGCGAGACGCTTCATGGTGAGGTTCAGGTCGGCGAACGGGCGCGACCAGGTGACGGCCTGGGTGATCTCCCACGCCGTCGACCCGGGCCGGGCGACGACGGCCTCGGTGATCTCGGCGAACCGATCCTCATGGTGGGCGAGCATGCCCGTCACGCGTGCGCCGAGTCCGCGAAACCGATACTCGTGCGACGGCAGGGCCTCGTGGTCGCGCATCTTCTCGGTGTTCGCCAGCGAGATCAGGTAGTCGGCGAGCGGAGAGTCGTTCTGCATCGGATTGGTGCCCACGTTCGGGCTGATGCGCGGCAGGAGGTGGTCGCCGGTGAAGATCACGCCCGCGTCGTCGTCGACGAAGCACAGATGACCAGGCGTGTGGCCGGGTGTCCAGATCGCGCGCAGGTTCCAGCCGTCGACCTCCAGCGGGGCGTCGCCGGTCAGTTCGCGGTCGATGGTGCGACCGTCCGGCAGCCGCACGAAGTCGATGAAGCCGAGGTCGGCGACGTCGGGCGGGGCTCCGAGGTCGCGGAGTTCGGCACGCGCCGCGTCGAGCTGCCGCTCGATCTCGTCGTCGGAGTGGTACCGCAGATGGCGGGCGTCGTCGCGGTGCATCCACAGCTCGGCGTCGGTGTGCTCCAGAAGGCGCGGGACGAGCCCGAAGTGGTCGGGGTGCAGGTGGGTGACGGCGACGGTGTGTACGTCGGTGATGTCGTGGTCGGTGCCGCGGATGCCCGCGACGAGGGCATCCCACGACTCGTCCGACGGCCAGCCGACGTCGATGAGCGCGAGACCGCCGTCGGGCGTCGCGAGCGCATAGACGAGGACGTAGCGCAGCGGATTGGGGCCCATCGGGACCGGGATGGACCACAGGCCGGGCCGGACCTCCTCCACCGGCGGGAGGACCTTGTCGGCCCAGGCCTGCTGCTGACGTCGACCGGTCACCTCGATCGCGGTCATCAGACCTCCTGCGTCCGGCGCGGCACGCGCCCCTCATGTGTTGCGCAACAACTCATCCGACCACGGATGAGGCGGCGCGCTCAATGGGGCCGCGGCTCAGGGGCCGTGAGGGACAACCTATGGATCGCCAGGTTGCGGGCCGGATCTGCCGGCCGGGGAGAACCGGAGGTTCTTCACCGGGCTCGCTCCTGCCGCGTGAGCACGACCCGCCGTTCGATCCCGATCCGCGCCAGGAACCCCGCGTCGTGGGACACGACCACCAGGGCGCCCCGCCAACTCTCCAATGCCCCGACCAGCTGCGTGACCGTGTCGAGGTCGAGGTTGTTGGTCGGCTCGTCGAGGATCAGCAGCTTCGGGGTCGGGTCGCCGAGGAGCGCGTCGGCGAGTGCGACCCGCAGCTTCTCGCCCCCGGACAGCTCGCCCAGCGTGCGTTCGGCGCGGTTGCCGCGGAACAGGAACCGCGCCAGGTGCGCCCGCACCTCCTGGGTGGAGATGTCGGGATGGCGTGCCGCGACATGCCCGGCGATCGACGCCGACGGGTCGTCGAAGACGATCTGCTGCGGCACGAACGCGTAGGGCACGACGATCCGCTCGCGGTCGATCAGGTCGGCGATCAGCGTGGACTTGCCCGCTCCGTTCGGGCCGGTGAGCGCGATCCGCTCGGGCCCGTCGACGCGCAGCCGGTCGTCGACGACGACCTGCGCGCGCGGGGCGACCTCGACCTCGGGGACGACGATCCGCGCGGTGCGGTCGTCGCGGACCTCCTCGCGCGCGGCGTCGAGGCGTGTGGCCGCCTCGTCGACGTCGGTCCGGTGCATGTTCCGCAGCTTGCCCGCCGACACCTGGGCCTCGCTGCGGCGCTTGTGCGCGATGATCCTCGGCACCCGTTTCTCGCGTTCCGCGGTGGCTGCGGTTCGAGCGCGGCGATCGAGCTTGATCTGCGCCTCGACGAGCTCGCGCCGCTGTTTGCGCAGGTCACCGGCGGCGTTGGCGACCGCTGCCGCCGCGGCCTGCTGCTCGGCGTCGACGACCTCGCGGTAATGCGAGTAGGGGCCGCCGAACACCCGCACCTCGCCCCGGTACAGCTCCAGGGTGGCATCCACGCGTTCGAGGAGCTCGAGGTCGTGACTGACCACGACGACCGTGCCGGCGAAGTGTTCGATGGCGTCGAAAAGCCGTGCACGCGAGTCGGTGTCGAGATTGTTCGTCGGCTCGTCGAGCAGGAGCAGCGACGGGCGCCGCATGAGGGCCGCCACGATGGACAGCAGCGTCGCCTCGCCGCCGGACATCGAGCCGACGGCGCGGTCGAGGTCGGGCGGCAGGCCCATCTGTGCCAGCAGGGCAAGGGCCCGTTCTTCGACGTCCCACTCGTCGCCGACGATCTCGAAGTCGTCGGGGTCGACCGATCCGTTCTCGATGCGGCGAAGCGCCGACCGGACGTCTGCGATGCCCAGTGCGGCGTCGACCGTCGCGCGCGGATCGGACTGCGGGTCCTGCGTCACCAGGCCCACCTCGGCGTCGGCACCGGCGGACAGGGTGATGCTGCCCGACGCCGGTTCGAGGCGACCCGCGAGCAGCGCCAGCAACGTAGACTTGCCTGCGCCGTTGGCGCCGATGAGCGAGTACGTCCCCGCGTTCAGCGTGAGGTCGAGGTGGTCGAAGACGGCGGTGCCGTCCGGCCAGGCGAACGAGACATCGGACAACAAGACCGACGATGCGGTCGACGGGTTGCGGAAAGGGGAGGTGGAAGCAGACACACGGACTCCTGAAGTGGTCGGGATTCACCGGCGAGATCACGCCGGCCGGGGCCACTTCAGCTGTTCATCGTGTGAGATCACTCCTCGCATGTCGGGAAGCCGCCGAAGGCGACGACAACTCCACGGTAGCGCGGCACGCGTGGCCCGCCAACGGGTTTTCTCGACGGGGTACTTCCCGGCCGGGTTCTTCCCGACCCGCGCTCCCACCGCCGGTTTTCCCCACCGCGTCGCCTCCACCGGTGACATCGCTACGGTTGAGGGCATGTCCTTCATCCGCACCTCGGTGAGCAACGGCGTCGGTGAGATCGTCCTCGATCGGCCGAAGGCCCTGAACGCGCTGGACCAGACCATGATCGACGAGATGTACCGGACTCTCGGCGAGTGGGGCGACGACGACTCGATCGAGACGGTCCTCGTCACCTCGGTGAGCGACCGCGCCTTCTGCGCGGGCGGCGATATCAAGTCGATCCGCGAGTACGCGCTGAACGGGGACTCCGCCGCCATCAGCCGGTACTTCCGGAGTGAGTACCGGCTCGACCAGCTGATCGCCGAATACCCCAAGCCCTACGTCGCCCTCATCGACGGCGCCGCGATGGGCGGAGGCCTCGGCATCAGCGTCCACGGAGAGATCCGCGTGGTCACCGAGAAGGCGATGATCGCGATGCCCGAGACCGCGATCGGCTTCTTCCCGGACATCGGCTCCACCTACTTCCTGCCCCGGCTGCCCGACGGCGTCGGCATGTGGCTCGGTCTCACCGGTGCCCGCATCCACGGCATCGACGCCGTGGCCATCGGTCTCGCAACGCATTTCGTGTCCTCGGCCGATCTGCCCGCGGTCGCCGGATCGATCCGCGCCGGCGAGGACCTCGTCGACGCGCTGGCGAAGTCGGGGACGTCGGAAACCAGCGACGTGCCGCTGCGCAAGATCGGGGAGTACTTCGCCGACGACAACGTCGCCGCGATCATCGGCGGCCTCCGCGGCGCGGTCGGCGACGAGTGGGCGCAGGAGATGGTCGGACTGCTCGAGAAGGCCTCGCCGACGAGCCTCTGGGTCACCGCCGCGATGCTCGACGCGGGCGCCCACTCGGGTCTCGACGAGTGCTTCGACCGCGAACTGCATGCGGCAGAACAGATCACGAAGACGCACGACTTCGCCGAAGGCGTGCGGGCGGTGTTGGTCGACAAAGATCGCAACCCCAGGTTCGATCCGGCCTCCGTCGACGACGTCGACCCGAAGCTGGTGGCGCGTATCGTCGGCGAGTCGGTGTAGTCCGCTCGCTACGGCCTGAGCTCGAACCAGCCGCCGAGGAGCACGGTGTCGGCCGTCGCCCCCGGATCCGGCTGCGGCGCCGCCGACGACTCGTCCGCGTCGAAGGGCACGTCGTCGTCGGGAGCGAACGGATTCGCGTCGACCCGCGTCGCCGCCGGACACGTGAACGAGCCGGCCGCGAGCTTGCCCGACATCGCGGTCAGCGCGAGCTGACAGGCGGGCGAGTGGTGGTAGACGCCGTCGACCGACACACCGATCTGCGCGTTGATCGGCCGCAGCAGCGGGCCGGCCGTCGGACGGGGACCGCCGCCCGCGGGCGGGACGATCCCTCCGGTGAGTTCGCTGATGACGAACTCGATCTGGGCGCCGTCGGTCCCGGCGCCCTTGAACACGAACAGGAGTGAGTCCGGAGGGACGTCGGGCTGCTGCGGGCCCCAGCGCTCGAACTCGTAGCAGCGCGACTCGGGTTCGGCATCTGGTCCCGGCGCGCCGGATTCCGTCGCCTTGGGTGTCGCCGAGGTGGTGGCCCCGGGCGGCGATCCGGGCGGTGGGGGAGCCTGCGAGATCGCGATTCGGATGCTCCCGGTCGAGAACTTCAGGTTCTGGCCGCTGCGGTCGACCGAACCCTGGGGCGGGGTCTGTGCGCACGCCTCCGGATCGACGGGGCGCGAGGCCGGGGTCGTGGTCGTCGCCGACGACCCGGCGCTCGGGGTCTCGTCTGCGCCGCACCCTCCGACGAGGACGGCCACCGCCGAGACCGAGGCCAGCACGCCGAGGGCGCGGGTGCACACGCTGGGAAGCCTCATCGGTGCAACGGTCAGTCCGCCGCCGCGACGAGCGGCTCGAGCGTCAGGTCGGGATGTTCTTTCTCGATGTACTGCAGTCGCCACTTGTCGCTGAACAGCGCCAGGATCGCGCCGTCGGTGCGGGTGAACACCTCGACGCCCCGCTGACGGTCGAGTTCGGGTGCGCTCTCCGCGTCGGTCCGGCGGGCGATCGTGTACCCGAGCGGCTCGATGATGGTGTCGACGTTGAACTCCGCCTTCATGCGCGCGGTCATGACCTCGAACTGCATCGGGCCGACGGCTGCGAGCACCGGCGACATCTCGCCGCGCGTGTCGTTGCGCAGCACCTGCACGACGCCCTCGCTGTCGAGCTGATCCATCGCCTTGCGGAACTGCTTGTACTTGTCGGCCGTCGTCGCGCGCAGCGCCGAGAAGTGCTCGGGCGCGAAGGACGGGATCGGCGGGAACTGGACCTTCGGGCCGTCGTACAGGGTGTCGCCGGGGGCGAGTGCGGTCGCGTTGACCAGGCCGACGACGTCGCCGGGGTAGGCGGTGTCGACGGTCGAGCGGTCACGCCCGAACACGGCCTGGGCGTACTTGGTGGCGAACGGCTTTCCGGTCTGGGCGTGGGTGACGACCATGCCGCGCTCGAACTCGCCGGAGACGATCCGCATGTACGCCAGGCGATCCCGGTGGCTGGCATCCATACCGGCCTGCACCTTGAAGACGACGGCCGAGAACGGGTCGGTCACCTGCCGCTCGCCGCCCTCGACGTCGGTGCGCGGGCCGGGCGGCGGCGCCAGTTCGACGAGGGTCTCGAGCAGTTGGCGCACGCCGAAGTTCAGCATCGCCGAGGCGAAGATCATCGGCGAGGTCTGCCCGGCGAGGAACAGCTCCTGGTCGTGGTCCTGGCCCATCTCGGAGAGCAATTCGCTCTCCTCCACGGCCGCGGTCCACGCGTCGCCCTCGCGCTCGGCCGCGGCGTCGGCGCTCATGATCTCCTCGGGCGCGATCTTGGCGCCGCCCGCGGTGCGGGTGAAGTGGACGTACTCGCCGGTCCGCCGGTCGAGCAGGCCGCGGAAGTCGCCGGCGATGCCCACCGGGAAGAACAGCGGCGTCGGCACCAGGCCGATGCGTTCGGTGATCTCGTCGATCAGCTCGAGCGGCGTCTGGCCGGGCCGGTCCCACTTGTTGATGACGGTGATGACCGGGATGCCGCGGTGGCGACACACCTGGAACAGTTTCAGCGTCTGCGGCTCGAGGCCCTTCGCCGCGTCGATGAGCATGACCGCGGCGTCGACCGCGGTCAGCACACGGTAGGTGTCCTCGGAGAAGTCGGCGTGGCCGGGGGTGTCGACGAGGTTGATGACGCTCGGGACACCCGGCTCGCTGTGCTCGGCGAGGTAGTTGAACTGCAGGGCGGTCGAGCTGACGGAGATGCCGCGGGCCTTCTCCATCTCCATCCAGTCGGAGACGGTGGACTTGCGTCCGGCCTTGCCGTGGATCGCACCCGCCTCGCTGATCATGCGCGCATGCAACGCCAACGCCTCGGTCATCGTCGACTTACCGGCGTCCGGATGGGAGATGATCGCGAAGGTACGTCGGCGCTTGACCTCGGATGCGACGTCAGAACTCACGAGATCCGAGGCTACTCGGCTGGTCGGGGGCCTCCAAACCGGCGGCCACACGGCAGGTGCGGCAACTGGTGCCGGATGGCGAGACCAGATGCCGCAATCTCAGATGCCGGAACCGGCCAGGGCTCGGCGGCGTCCAATCCGCGTGCAGACGCCACCGGGCCTTCGACGCCACGCACTCGGCCGTGACGGAGTGTTCACCATCGGCGACGCCGTCGAACATGGACTCACCAGGTCAGGAGTCCACCGGCGCTTGAAGGCCGGACTCTGGACGCCGCATTCGCGCGGGGTCTACACCCTCGCCGACCATCCCGTCACCGCACGGACCCGAGCACGCCTGGCCGTGGCCGCGGCCGGCAAGAACGCCGTCTTGTCCGGGCTGGGGGCCGCCTGGTGGCACAAGATCGTCGACGATCCGCCGAAGAGGTTCACCGTCACGGCGCCTCGCAGCCGTCACGGCACTCGGATCGAAGACGTCCGGGTGCGCTACCGGACACTCGACGACGCGGAGACGGTCACGAGGGATCATCTGCCGATCACATGTTTGCCGCTGACGGTGTTGGAGGCGGCGGTGGAGGGAGACAGCCAGATCCTCGACAACGCGCTGCTCCTGCGCCGTGTCTCGATCGAGCAGTTGTGCAAGGCCGGGCGCCGTCGTCGAAACAAGGAAGACGCCGCGGAGATCGCAGCGTTGATCGCGCGCGTCGGCGAGGGTGCTCGGTCGGAGGCGGAGCGTCGGGCGGTTGCGGTCTTGCGCCAAGCCGGACTCAGCGGCTTCGTCTGTAACCACCCCGTCGGCGGGTACTTCGTGGATGTGGCCTACCTCGACGCGCTGCTGGCCGTCGAGATCGACGGCATGGCCTTCCATCGCGACGCCGACACGTTCCAGCGCGACCGTCGGCGCCGAAACGAACTCATCGCGCTCGGATGGACCGTCCTCAATTTCACCTGGGCAGATCTGCAGGAGCGGCCCGAGTACGTCGTCGCGTGCGTCCGCACGGCGCTCGACGTCTGACGACAGATGCGGCAATTGGTTCCGCTCTCCGAAACCAACTCCCGCATCTGTGAAAAGTTGTCGGCGACGCTGATGTCCTACTCGAACGGCACCGGCGGCAGCTTGACCACCTGCGAGGCGTACGAGAGCCCGGCACCGAAGCCGAGCAGCAGGGCGGTCTGGCCGGGCTGGGCCTTGCCGGTGGAGAGCAGGTCCTCCATGGCGAGCGGGATCGACGCTGCGGAGGTGTTGCCGGTGTACTCGATGTCGTTGGCGACGACGGCGTCCTCGCGCAGCTTCAGGCTCCGGGCGAGGAGTTCGTTGATGCGGGCGTTGGCCTGGTGCGGGACGAAGACGTCGAGATCCTCGGCGCCGATCTTGGCGGCCTCGAGGGCGCGGTGGGCGACCTTGCCCATCTCGAAGGCGGCCCAGCGGAAGACCGCGGTGCCCTCGAGGCGCAGGTAGGGGCGCTGCTTGCGGTCGCTGTCGAGGAAGGTCACCCAGTCGAGGTCCTGGCGGATGGCGTTGAACTGCGAGCCGTCCGAGCCCCAGACGACCGGGCCGAGCTCCTGCTCCTCGGTGGGGCCGACGACCACGGCGCCGGCGCCGTCGCCGAAGATGAAGCAGTTGGTGCGGTCGGTCATGTCGAGCGTGACCGAGAGCTGCTCGGCGCCGATGACCAGCACGTGGGTGGCGCTGCCGCCGCGGATCATGTCCGACGCCAGGGCCATGCCGTAGCCGAAGCCGGCGCAACCGACGGTGACGTCGAAAGCGGGGACGCCGTTGGCGCCGAGTTCGGTGGCGACCTTGGTCGCACCCGCCGGGGTCAGGAGCAGGTGCGTGTTGGTCGCGAGGATCACCGCGTCGATGTCCGAACCGTGAAGCAGGGCGTTCGCGATCGCCTTGCGTCCGGCGTTGACGGCCATCTCCATGACGCTCTCGTCGCGTCGGGCGAAGCGGCGGGTCTTGATGCCGGTGCGGGTGTAGATCCACTCATCGGAGGAATCGATGTGCTGGCAGATCTCCTCGTTGGTGACCACGCGCTCGGGCCGGTAGGCGCCGATGCCGAGCATGCCGATGTTCTTGATGCCTGTGGTGTCCGCGATGACTGCCATGGTCTTCCTTCCGATATGTGACCCGGCATATGACGGTACTCACCCGGCCACCTACTAGGAAGTACCGCACCCCGACCCGTCATCGTTACCGATGGGGCGGTCCGGCGGACAGGTGTTCGTGAGGGGGAGGGCGCCGTCGGTGCGGGCGGAACCCGCAGACGGCCGGGGACGAACAGATGAGGGTGGGTTCGCGCTACCAGGCGTGAACGGTGTTCTGAGCGGCTTCGAGACCCTGCGTGACGAGCAGTTCGACGGCGTCGCAACCGTTTCGGACCAGGAGCTCGACCTCGGCCCGGTCGGCGGCCGGAAACGGTTTGAGCACGAAGTCGGCGGGGTCCTGCCGCCCGGGCGGCCGTCCGATGCCCATGCGCACCCGCAGGTAGTCCTTGGTGCCCATGACCTGGCTGATCGAACGCAGCCCGTTGTGGCCGCCCTCGCCGCCGCCCTTCTTCAGGCGCACGAGTCCGAAGTCGATGTCGAGTTCGTCGTGCACGACGATGAGGTCGGCGGGGTCGACGGAATAGAACTTGGCCAGTGGGCCGATCTGCCGGCCCGACTCGTTCATATAGACGCGGGCCTTGGCCAGAAGAACAGGCAGGCCGCCGAGGCGGACCTCGGCGACCTCTGCGCCGGACTTCTTGTGAACCTTCCAGCGCTCGCCTGCCGAGGAGGCGAGGCCGTCGACGACCATCGCGCCGACGTTGTGCCTCGTCTTCTCGTACTTGGGCCCGGGGTTGCCGAGCCCGACAATCAGTTTCACCACTCGGGTCGAGTAGTTCGGGTCCGGACTACTCCGAAGCCTCGGCAGCCTCACCCTCGGCTTCCTCTGCACCCTCGTCCTCGGCGACGACGCGCTGCGCCTCGGTGACCGAGACGACCGGGAGCTCCGCATCGGAGACCAGGGTGACGCCCTCGGGCAGCTGCACGTCGGAGGCATGGATGATGGTGCCGGCCTCGAGGCCCTCGACGCTGACGGTGACGTTCTCGGGGATCTCGAGCGCGTCGGCCTCGATCTCGATGTTGGTGGCGTCCTGGACGACCAGGGTGCCCGGGGCGGCGTCACCCTCGACGACGACCGGGACCTCGACGGTGACCTTCTCGCCGCGGCGGACGATGAGGAGGTCGGCGTGCTGGATGAAGTTGCGGATCGGGTGGACGTCGACCTGCTTGGTGAGCGCGAGCTGGCTGGTGCCCTCGATGTCGAGGTCGATCAGGGCGTTGGCGCCGTGCGAGCGCAGGATCGCGGCGAACTCGCGGGCCGGGAGGTTCAGGTGCTGCGGGTCGGTGCCGTGGCCGTAGAGCACGGCGGGAACGTTGCCCTCGCGACGGGCACGACGGGCGGCGCCCTTGCCCTTCTCGGTGCGGGCGGTGACAGACAGCTTCTCGGCCTTGGTGGCCATGGTGATCTCCTCTGATCGGTGTTGCGGTCGTTTGTCCGTCGCGACGAGCAACGGGCACGGAGCCCGACCGCGAGACACCCGCGGGGCCGCGCAGAAGGGCGCCCGGAGGAGCAGCGGTGGTCGCGCCGATCACGGTGACAACGTCACCCTCGCCGAGACAACTGGGCCAGGATAGTCGATGACCTGCCCAGATGTCACATCAGGTACCTCCAGAGAGTGGCAGCCGCCATACTCGGGACATGACCTCACACACCCCGATCCGGATCGTGACCGACTTCCTGGATGCGTTCGCACGCGGCGACACCGCCGCCGCGATGGAGAACGTCGACGACGACATCGCCTACACCAGCGTGTCCCTGCCGACCATCCACGGGAAGCGCAAGGTCGCGGGCGTCCTCGGCGGGGTCGGCAGCAAGCCCTGGATCGGCTTCAACTATCGGATGATCAACGTGAGCTCGGACGACGCCGGGGTGGTGCTGACCGAGCGCGTCGACGAACTGCGGTTCGGCAGGTTGCACCTGCAGTTCTGGGTGTGCGGACGCTTCGAGGTCCGCGAGGGCCGCATCGCGGTGTGGCGGGACTACTTCGACTACTTCGACATGACGAAGGCGCTCGTCCGCGGAATCGCGGCGCTGGCCGTGCCGTCGTTGCAGAAGCCGCTGCCGGGTCCCGCACCGGCGGTCGTCGGCAGGGGCTGAGCCTTCGGCGGTGAGCTGCGTCCGGCGGTCAGGGCCTGACGGTGAGCTCTGGCCGGCGGTGAGGGCCTGGCGGTGAGGGCCTGGCGGTGAGGGCCTGCCGGTGAGGGCCTGGCGGTGAGGGCCTGGCGGTGAGCGTCCGCCGGTGAGCTCTGGCGGGGTTGAGCGCTCGCGGGTGAGCTCTGATCGGCGGTGCGAACGAGGGCAGCGACCCCATGATCATCCCGCCGCGGTGGTACCAGACCAGGGCCGGTGCGCTGGTGGCCGGCGCCTGCACGGGACGGTAGATAGCGCTCGCGGATGAACTCCGGCCGGCGTCGATCGCCGGCGGTGGGCGCGGCCGACGCCGAACCCGTAGGGGTGGTCGTCGTCGTGCAGAGTGCCCGTAGCGCGATCGGTCGGCCGGCGATCGTGCTGCAGCGTGGTCGCCGGCCATGCGGTGGCGGGTATCGGCCGTCGGCTGAGTCGAGTCCCGAAGGTGCTCGGCCGCCTCGGCGAGTCGGCCGGCGTCGGGCGAATCGTCGCTCTGGCCGCTCGCCACCGCCCCCACGACGTCGGTCAGCGCGAAAGTGCCCCCGTCGACCTCGTTCTGCGGGG
Source organism: Gordonia paraffinivorans NBRC 108238 (assembly GCF_000344155.1). GTDB lineage: Bacteria > Actinomycetota > Actinomycetes > Mycobacteriales > Mycobacteriaceae > Gordonia > Gordonia paraffinivorans. The sequence continues at coordinate 66,948 of NZ_BAOQ01000019.1, forward strand.
TCGGTAAGGAGTTGGGGTTTCAGTAGAAGACCGGCCCCGGGATCCCGCCGCCGGCCGCGACCGCGTCGCCGTTGATGGCGATGCTGCGCGGCGAGGCGAGGAAGGTGACCACGTCGGCGACCTCGCTCGCGTCGATGATCCGCCGCAGCGAGTTGGTGGCCAGTTCGGCCTCGAGTTCCTCCACCGGCACCCCGGTCTCGGCGGACTTCTTCGCGAGACGGTCGGTGAGCCGTTCGGTGCGGGTGCGGCCGGGATGGACGACGGTCACGTTGATGCCGTGTGGCCCGAGTTCGTCGGCCAGGTTCTTCGTCAGGGCGGAGACACTGACGTTGCGGATGGTCTGGGCGATCGAGTTCGCTTGTCGCGCACCGAGTCCGCTGATGTTGATGATGCGGCCCCAGCCCTGGGAGATCATGTGCGGGGCGACGGCCCGGGCGGCGCGCAGGTAACCGAGGACCTTGATCTCGACCTCGCGGCGGACCAGGTCGTCGGAGGTGGCGGCCCAGTCGGCGGGCTTGCCCGCGCTCCACGGGGTGGCCGCCGAGTTGACCAGGATGTCGATGCCGCCGAGTTCGTCGACGGCGCGGTCGACGAGCGCGCGGACCTGCTCGTCGACGCCGGTGTCGGTAGGGACCGGGATCACCCGGCCACCGGTTTCGGCCGCCACCGCCCGTGCGGCGGCCTCGAGAGGCTCGGCCGAACGGGCGGCGATGACCACGTCCACGCCCTCCGCGGACAGCCCGCGTGCCACCGCGAGCCCGATGCCCTTGCTGCCGCCGGTCACGATGGCCCGTTTACCTGTCAGCTGTAGATCCACGTCGTCACGGTAGCGCCGCACACGCGGCGGGTGCCCAGCGGAGGGACGTGATGTTCGTCAGCGCTTCAGCGGGCTGTAGAAGACGAGGCCGTTGCCCTCGTTGTCGTAGACCACGGCACGGCGCTCGTGGGCGTCGTCGTAAGGGCCCTTGATGATCGCGCCGCCGTTGTCCTCGATGGCCTTGGCAGCGGCGTCGACGTCGGCGGTCTTGATGCCGAGGACGATCTTGCCCGGGATCGGGTGGTCGACGGGGGTGGCCAGGGCGATGGTGACCGCGCCGCCGTCCAGTGCGGCGAAGTGCGCGCCGTCGCGGAACTTCAGGGAGAATCCGAGGGTCTCGGTGTAGAACTTGATCGACTCGTCCAGGTTCTCGGTGGACAGGATGATCATCTTGGGCTCGTACCCGCTCATGAAACCTCCATGACTCGAAGGGGATGGGTGGCGCCTCGACCGAGGCCGGGCGCCGCCGGGATGTTAACGCCGTCTCCCCGGGGCGGGGAAGAAGGCGCCCCGGTTGGGGTCAGCGTGGTCTCAAAGGATCTCGTCGAGCTTCTCGAACGGACGCGGGATGCGGGTTCCCTTGTCCGTCACCACGATCGGACGTTCGACGAGGATGGGATGGGCGACCATCGCGTCGAGGATCTCGTCGTCGGTGGCGGAGGCCAGGTCCAGTTCCTTGTAGAGCGCCTCGCGCTTGCGGACCGCCTGGGAAGGGGCCAGGCCGGCATCGGCGAAGAGCTTCACCAGCTGCTCGCGGGTGTAGGGCTCGTCGAGGTACTTGACGACGGTGGGTTCGATCCCGGCGTCGCGGAGGGCCTGCAGCGCCTTGCGGGAGGTCGAGCACTTCGGGTTGTGATAGATCGTCGCGTCCACGTCGTCAACGGTACCCAGCGAACGGCGAATCGGGCGGCGGAGGGGCCGGGGCGGACCGGCGTTTTCGTGCCCGGTTCGGGGGCGGGTGCCGCGGAGTCGTCGAGGGGTGGGTGGAAACGACCGCGCCCGGAGGCTCGTGTGAGCATCCGGGCGCGGCGTGTGAGAGAACGGAGGGCCTACGCGCTGCCGTCGAAGAGGCTTGTGACCGAGCCGTTCTCGAAGACCTCGCGGATCGTCTGGGCGAGCAGCGGGGCGATCGAGAGCACGGTGAGGTTCTCGAAGCGCTTCTCCGGCGGGATCGGCAGGGTGTCGGTCGCGATGACCTCCTTGGCGCCGCAGTTCGCGAGACGCTCGGCGGCCGGGTCGGAGAACACGCCGTGGGTGGTGGCGATGATGACGTCGCCGGCACCGGCGTCCTTGAGGACGCGGACCGCGCCGGCGATGGTGCCGCCGGTGTCGATCATGTCGTCGATGAGCACACAGGTGCGGCCCTCGACCTCACCGACCACGCGGTTCGACTTGACCTGGTTGGGCACCAGCGGGTCGCGGGTCTTGTGGATGAACGCCAGGGGAGCGCCGTTGAGGGCGTCGGCCCACTTCTCGGCGACGCGGACGCGGCCGGAGTCCGGGGAGACGACGGTGACGTTGTCGGTGCCGTAGTTGTCGCAGACGTACTGAGCGAGCTGGCCGAGGGCGTGCATGTGGTCGACCGGGCCGTCGAAGAAGCCCTGGATCTGGTCGGTGTGCAGATCGACGGTGATGATGCGGTCGGCGCCGGCGGTCTTGAGCAGGTCGGCGATCAGGCGAGCGGAGATGGGCTCACGGCCGCGGTGCTTCTTGTCCTGACGCGCGTAGGGGTAGAACGGCAGGATCACGCTGATGCGCTTGGCCGATCCGCGCTTGAGCGCGTCGATCATGATGAGCGCCTCCATGACCCACTGGTTCATCGGGTAGGGGCAGCTCTGCAGCACGAAGGCGTCCGAGCCGCGGACGGACTCCTCGAAACGGACGAACAGCTCGCCGTTGGCGAAGTCGCGTGCCGTCTGGGGTGTCACCTTGATGCCCAGTTCTTCGGCGACGGCTTCAGCCAGTTCGGGGTGGGCACGACCAGAGAACAGCATCAGGTTCTTCTGGTTGTCGGTGGTCCAGGTCATGAAAACTCTTCTGTCCGTTTCGATGTCGATCTTCTGCTGGGTGATGCCCGACGGGGACGGGCACCGTCTGCGGGTTCGCTAGGCGGACCCGGAGTCCTTGTCGCGTGCCTCGGACACATTGTCGCGTGCCTCGAGTGCCGCCCGTGCCGACGCGGTGTCGGGCCGCTTGTTCACGACCCAGTCCTCGATGACACGCTGTGCTCCCGCCGAGACCGCAAGGGCTCCCGGCGGTACATTTTGCCGTACGACGGTTCCGGCGCCGGTGTACGCCCCGTCCCCGACGGTCACGGGGGCGACGAACATGTTGTCCGAACCGGTCCGGCAGTGGCTGCCGATCACTGTGCGGTGCTTGTTGACGCCGTCGTAGTTCACGAAGACGCTCGACGCCCCGATGTTGGAGTGTTCGCCGATGGTCGCGTCGCCGACGTAGGTGAGATGGGGGACCTTCGAGCCGTCGCCGATGGTGGCGTTCTTGGTCTCCACGAAGGTGCCGATCTTGCCGCCGACGCCCAGGAGCGTGCCGGGGCGCAGGTAGGCGAACGGCCCGACGCTCGCGTTGCCGCCGATGACGGCGTCGCTGCCATGGGTGCGGATCACCTGGGCGCCCTCGCCGACGGTGACGTCGGTCAGCGTGGTGTCGGGGCCGATCACGGCGTCGGTGGAGATGTGGGTGCGGCCCTTGAGCTGGGTTCCGGGCTCGATCCGGACGTCGGGCTCGATCGTCACGTCGATGTCGATCCAGGTGGTGGCCGGGTCGACGACGGTCACGCCGTCGAGTTGGTGGCGGCGCACGATGCGCCGGTTGAGTTCGGCGGCGAGGTCGGCGAGCTGGGCGCGGTCGTTGCAGCCGGCGACGAGGACCGGGTCGTCGACGGTGAATCCGCGGACGGTCTGGCCGGCCTCGCGCGCGATCTCGACGATGTCGGTCAGGTAGTACTCGCCCTGGACGTTGTCGGTCGACAGCTTCGACAGGCCGTCGCGCAGGACCCCCGCGTCGACGGCGTAGACACCGGCGTTCACCTCGTCGATCGCGCGCTGCTCGGCGGTGGCGTCCTTGTGCTCGACGATGGCCCGGACCGCGCCGTCGTCGGTGCGGATGATGCGTCCGTACCCGGTCGGGTCGTCGGCGATGAAGCTGGTGAGCGTGACCGCGGCGCCGTCGCCGGCGGTGTGGGTCTCGATGAGGGCGCGCAGGGTGTCGGCGTCGAGGAGCGGGACGTCGGCCGCGGTGACGACGACGGTGCCGTCGAAGCCCTCGGGGAGGGCGGTGAGTCCGGCGCGGGCCGCGTCGCCGGTGCCGCGGGGTTCGTCCTGCTCGGCGATGCCGATCTCGCGGCCGAGCTCGGTCGCGATGTCCTCGACGGCGGCGACGACCCGCTCCCGCTGATGGCTGACCACGACGACCAGATGGTCGGGGTCGAGCCCGGCGGCGCCGTGGAGGGCGTGTCCGACGAGGCTTCGGCCGGCGATGGTGTGGAGGATCTTCGGGGTCTTGGACTTCATCCGGGTACCGGCGCCCGCGGCCAACACGATCACGGCCACCGACGACGACGTTCCCGACATCGAATGTCCACCCTCTTCCTGATCGGTGTTCACGTCGGGTGCGATCCTACGCACCGGTAGTCGGTGGTGGACACGCGCCGCGCCTTTTGGGACGAATGCGCCCGCGGGTTGCACTTTTCATCCCCTGTTGTTCGACGGTCGCAGCTGATAGAACACAAGAGATCTGCTTCCCCGAGCGTTCGATCGGTGAGTCGTGCCGTTCGACCGCGGGCGGGGAGGCGGGCCGCACGTGTGCCGGGGTGTCTCCCGGTGCCCATCGACCAACGGAGGTATGCAATGAGCACGCAGAAGACCGCCATCGTCACCGGCGCCGCCCGGGGTATCGGCGCGGCGATCGCCAAGCGCCTGTCCGACGACGGTCTGGCCGTGGCCGTCCTGGACCTCGACGCCGACGCCTGCGCCGACACCGTGAAGGCGATCACCGACAAGGGCGGCAAGGCCATCGCCGTGGGCGCCAACGTCGCCGACGCCGACTCGGTCAACGCCGCGGTGGAGAAGGTGGCCGCCGAGCTGGGTGCTCCGACCGTCGTGGTGAACAACGCCGGCATCACCCGCGACAACCTGCTCTTCAAGATGACCGTCGAGGACTGGGACGTCGTCATGGCCGTCCACCTGCGCGGTGCCTTCAACGTCACCAAGGCCGCCCAGAAGTACATGGTCGACGCCAACTGGGGCCGGATCGTCAACCTCTCGTCGACCTCGGCGCTCGGCAACCGCGGCCAGGTCAACTACTCGGCCGCCAAGGCCGGCATGCAGGGCTTCACCAAGACCCTCGCGATCGAGCTCGGCAAGTTCGGCGTCACCGCCAACGCCATCGCCCCCGGCTTCATCGAGACCGAGATGACCGCCGCCACCGCAGAGCGCATCGGCGTGCCGTTCGAGGACTTCAAGAAGGCCGCCGCCGCCCAGATCCCGGTCAACCGCGTCGGCGTCCCCGAGGACATCGCCCATACCGCGTCGTTCCTCATCAGCGAGGGCGCCGGCTTCGTCTCCGGCCAGGTCATCTACGTCGCCGGCGGCCCGAAGGACTGACGACTGCCAGACCTCGTTTCGGCGGTGCGACTTCGATCGACGTCGCACCGCCGAAACGAGGTCGCGCCGGCGAGTGCCCGGGCGAGGCGTTCCTGCGCCTGTGGCACAATCGTCTGCGCGTTGATCCCCCATGGTGTAATCGGCAACACTCCTGATTTTGGTTCAGGCATTCCAGGTTCGAGTCCTGGTGGGGGAGCCAGGCGCGAGTGTCCGTGTAGCACTCCCACGCACTTCACTGAAGGTCTGCGAACCCCGCCATCACCGGGAAGTCCTTGTTGGCTGTCCTTGACATTGAGAGCGGCGGTCGCCGTACATATCAGGTTTGTTCGGTCGGCGCCCGCGCTGCGGAGTACTCGTACAACGTCGTCGGCCACTGGACGTCCGCCCTTCGGCGCGGCAATGCCGAGGGGGTCTCGCCGAGGTCGCTGACAGCGTCGACTACGGCCCCGGCGTTTATCAGCTTCTCTGCAACCTCTACGTGCGTCTGTTGCGCGGCGAAGTGCAGGGGCGTCCACCCGCTCGCCTCGCGTGCATTCACGTCCGCACCATCCGCGGCATCGCCACTCGGCCGGTTCATCCGTCTGTTGTTCGAGTGTCCCACTGCTGCAACGAATCTCGGTGTATCCACCAACGTGTGCCGGTGGGCTCCACGCATCCCGAACCCAGAGACGACCACCTCGCACAGCGCTACAACGACGTGAACGAGACCGGCCATGTGGATGTGGGTCGTACGCGGGGGACGCACGATGCGGATCAGTCTCCGCGACGACGGCTAGGTCGACTGGGCGGCTGTGTGGCGAAGACCTTCGACGACTTCGGTCTCTCGTACCCCGGCGACATCTACCTGCAGGCCCGAAACGAAAGCGTCGCATCCACCGGCTTCGCGATGATCCCCGTGTACGACACCCCGAGCGGCATCGAGAAGCGCGGTGCCGAGCGTGGGGGCGGCGATCCTGATTCGACGCGCTGCACTCCGCCAGGTTGTGGGCGTCGGTGGTCCGGGGTCGTCAGCGCGACCTTGCTGCTCTCGCGACACCGTCCGCGGCACGGGTCGGGCTGCCGAACCCGAGATCGCCGGGCCGTCCTGAGCGGTCGCGGGACGTCGATCTCGAAGCGGACCCGGCGAAGGGCGATTCTGCCCGGCGGTGCCTGTCGGTCGACAGTCCCACTATGCCAACACATCTCGGCGGCATCGCGAGGGCATCGGAGAAGGGGGCTTGTCCGACGAATGTCGAGCAAACCGGGATGTCCGAGATTATCCTGCACTCTCGAAAGAGTCGCGAGACCTGCCTGCGTTGCCGATTCGGGGAGGACGACATGATCAGAATCGCCAAGCGTGCGCTCGTGGCGGCAGTCGCCGCCGTCATCCCGCTGGTGGCGTTCGCCCCGCCGGCAACTGCCGACGAGGTGACCTGGAAGGGGGTCACCTGGAACGGCTCGGTGAGACTCGAGGGCGGCAATCTCGTGGTCGACTCCGGAACGGCCCATTATGAGCCGCCGGTGGCGTCGCGTCGTCTCGGTACTGCGTTCCAGGCGACCTACATCGACCACGGATCAGGCCATCCGAAGCCCAGCGTCTACGTCGTCGAGAAAGAAACAACGGAGACTCCCTTCGCGGTCGCGTGGTTCGGTGTGGCGACCAATCCGCGTCCGGTGGACGCCACGCATCCCGAACCCTGGGACGACTACATCGCGCAGCGCTACACCGCGACCATCAACGAGATCCCCTATGTGGATGTGGGTCGTAAGCCCGGGATTCACACGATGCGGATCGGTCTGCGCGACGACGGCAAGGTCGATTATTGGCTGGATGGTTGCGTGACGAAGACCTTCGACGACTTCGGTCTCTCGTACCTCGGTGACATCTATCTGGAGGCCCGCCACGGGAGTGTCACGTTCACCGATTTCACGATGATCCCCTCGTACCGCACCCCGACGGAGGCCAAGAACTGCGGCGCCGACAACGCCTGGGGGTCGCTGGGTCTCTCCTGAGACCATCCTCGTGGTCACGAGCGACGGAGGCCGATGGTGCCGGTGGGGGATCGATATCGCCCGCGACCTCGATCCGTGCCGGCGACCCCGGTCGACGTCGCCGCGCCGGGGTGATGTCGCGGGCGACAAGAGTTCGAGTCGGGGGCGCTCGGTCACCGGCCCTTCGCAGCTTGTCGTCTCGCTCCGCGTCCCTCGGCGCCACGTCTAGGCGATGAAGCCCTCTGCCTTCAGCCAGTCGTAGGCGACGTCGGCCGGGTCCTCGCCGTCGATGTCGACGCGGCCGTTGAGCTCCTGCATGAGCTCGTCGGTGAGCTTCTTCGACACCGGCGCCAGCAACTCGGCGATCTCCGGTGACTTCTCGTTGAGACTCGAGCTGATGACCGCGCAGCCGCTGTAGGGCAGGAAGAACTTGCGGTCGTCCTCCAGCACCACCAGGTCGAGGTTCTTGATGCGGCCGTCGGTGGAGTAGACCATGCCGAAGTTGCACGGTGCGCTGCGGGCGGTGGAGGTGTAGACGACGCCCGAATCCATGGTCGTCACATTGCCTTTCGGCACGCCGTCGGGGCTGCCGAGGGGGATGCCGTAGGCCTCGAGCATCGGCACCATGCCGTCGGCGCGGCTCAGGAATTCGTCGTTGATGCAGAACGTCCGTTCGGACACGGGCAGTTTCGCGATGTCCGACATCGTCTTCACCCCGAGTCGCTGCGCGGTCGGAGACGACGCGGCGAACGCGTAGGTGTTGTTGAACGACGCGGGCTCGAGCCACTCCACGCCGTTGGCGCGGTCGGCGTCGCGGACGCGTCGCCACAGCTCGTCCGGGTCGGAGATCGTGTCGGTCTCGCCGAGATACGTCTGCCACGCCGTACCCGTGTACTCCCACAGGATGTCGGCGTCGCCGTTGAGTTGCGCCTGACGCGACGACATCGAACCCGGTGCGTTGGTCAGGTCCTCGACCGCTGCTCCCGCCGCGGCGAGGTAGGTCGCGGTGATCTTGCCGAGCAGCACGGACTCGGTGAAGTTCTTCGAGGTGACGCGAACCTTGGTGTCCTCCAACGGAGTCGAGCCGTCGGCCAGGAAGGCCTCCCGGAACGCACCCGACGAGCTGACGAGCCCGCACGCGGCGAGGATCACCGCCAGCAGCGTCGTCAGTGCCACGGTCGCGGTCGATCTCCCGCGCCGCGCGATCATGCGACACCTCGCGGCGTCGCGGCCAGTTCGACGAGGCGTCCGAGCCAGTCGATCGTCATCGCCAGCAGCGCGACGAGGATGGCGCCGGCGACGAGCAGCTTGGGCAGGAACAGGGTGATCCCGGTGGTGATGAGCGTGCCGAGGCTCGGGGCCCCGATGAAGGTGCTCAGCGTCGCGGTGCCGACGAGGATCACGAGCGCGGTGCGCACGCCGTTGAGGATGACCGGGACGGCCAGCGGCAACTCGACCTGGAGAAGCGTTCGGAAACCGGAGAAGCCGATGCCGCGCGCCGCCTCGACCGTGCGCTGGTCGACCTGCCGCAACCCGACGATCGTGTTCTGGAGGATCGGCAGCACCGCGTACACGACGAGGCCGACCACCGCGGTGTTGAACCCGGTGCCGAGCCAGAACGTGAAGAGCACCAGCAGGCCGATGGCCGGTGCGGCTTGCCCGATGTTGGCGATGTTCACCGCGATCGGGTTGAGCCACCGCAGGGACGGGCGCGTGAGCGCGATCCCGAGCGGGATGGCGATACACACCACGATCACCGTCGCGACCAGGGTCAGCCGGATGTGGTCGAGGATCGTCGATCTCAGCGCCGGCCAGGCCATCGACGCGCTCTCGGTCGCCGTGAAATCGGTGTTCTGATACCAGATCACGAAACCGACGCCCACGACGAGGATGACCAGGGGCTCGAACCAGACGTCGATCGGCACCTTGGCGAGTCGGCGCCGGAAGCCGCTGCGGGCAGGTGCCGCCGACGCGGTGGTCTCGCCGGCCCCGGTGGCGAGGGAGGTCATCGCGGCCCCGTCTCGTCGGCCGGCTCGTCGTCGGCTGCGACTACCGGCGTCTCGACCGGCGCCGTGCCCTCGGTGTGCTCGACATATCCGACGGTGTCGTCGTCGCGGACATCGGCGAGCTGGCCGCGGATCTTCTCCATCACCGAGGCGATGGTCAACGCGCCGACCACCGCGCCGTGCCCGTCGGTGACGAGGACGCCGCCCTGACTGGTGGCGAGCATCGAGTCGAGCGCGTCGTTGAGGGTCGACGACTGGGCCACGACGGGCAGTCGCGGGTCGAGGTAGTCCGACACCTCGGGCTTGGTCGAGACCTCGTCGATGGTCGGCCACGACCGCGGGCGGCCGTGCGCGTCGACGACGACCAGCCAGTCCTCGCCGGCGGCCTTCGTGCGTGCGATGACCGAGCCGGACGCCTCGCCGACGCGCGCGGTGACCACCGGCTTGATCTCGACGTCGCGGACCCGGGTCAGCGTCAGATGCGCCAGCGTCGCCCCGGAACCGACGAACTCCTCGACGAACGGCGTGGCCGGGTTGGCGAGGATCTCCTCCGGCGGCGCGTACTGCTCGACGTGTCCGCCCGCGGAGAGGATGAGGACCTTGTCGCCGAGCTTGGTGGCCTCCTCGAAGTCGTGGGTGACGATGACGATCGTCTTGCCGAGCTCCTGCTGGATCGCGATCAGCTTGTCCTGTAGGCGGGCCCGGGTGATCGGGTCGACCGCGCCGAAGGGTTCGTCCATCAGCAGCACCGGCGGGTCGGCGGCCAGCGCGCGGGCGACACCCACACGCTGCTGCTGGCCGCCGGACATGTCCTTGGGTAGCCGGTCGGCGAAGACCGCGGGGTCGAGACCGACCAGGTCGAGTAGGTATTCGGTGCGTTGGTCGATGCGCTTCTTGTCCCACTTGAGCATTCGCGGGACCGCGCCGATGTTCTTGCGCACCGACCAGTGCGGGAACAGTCCGCCGGACTGGATGACGTAGCCGATCGACTGGCGGAGCCTGTCGGGGTTCTCCTCGGTCACGTCCCGGCCGCCGATGTAGATCCGGCCCTCGGTGGGCTCGATCAGCCGGTTGATCATCTTGAGCGTGGTGGTCTTGCCACAGCCGGACGGTCCGACGAAGGCGACGATGTCGCCGGCCTCGATCTCGAGATCGAGCTTCGCGACGGCGGGCTTCGGTTGGCCCCGGTAGCGCTTGACGACTCCGTCGAGCCGGATCGACTCGCCTGTCACGACCCGGTCGGAACGCTGCGAGGATGCCTGGGCGGTCGTCGTTTTCGACGTCGGGGCAGTGGTGGAGTCCGTCATGAGAGTCCCTTGGAGATGGTGAGCCGGCCGAGCAGTACCAGGAGGGCGTCGAAGACGAGCGCGATGATGACGATGAGAATGGTTCCGGTGAGCGCGGATTCGAGTGCGTTGGCGCCGCCGAGGCGGGCGAGGCCGTTGAAGATCAGCGATCCCAGGCCGGGTCCGAGGACGTAGGCGACGATCGCGGCCACACCGACGATCATCTGCGTGGACACGCGGATCCCGGTGAGGATCACCGGCCACGCGATGGGCAGTTCGACGGTGAGCAGGATGCGCCAGCGCGGAAGTCCGATCCCCCGTGCGGATTCGACCACCGCCGGCGGCACCGAGCGCAGGCCGACCACCGCGTTGCCGATGACCGGCAGCATCGCGAAGAACGCGAGCATGAGAAACGACGGGGTGACCCCGAGCCCGAACGGGACGATCAGCAACGCGAGCAGGGCCAGCGACGGAATCGTCAGTGCCACACGACTCGACGTCAGCGTCAGCGCGCTCACCAGCGGAAGCCGGTACACCAGCGCCGCGATCACGATGGCGGCGAGGGTGCCGACGAGCACGGTCTGAAACGACAGCGAGGCATGCTGATACGTCAAGAACGTGAGGGAACGAGCGTTGTTCCCGATGTAGTCCCACAGCTGCACGATCGTTTCCCATCCCCAGGTGGCATATCCGACATTACGCATCGGCGAGTAGGGGAGGGCACATTTCGGCGCGGGCGTGTGTCATTTCGCTCATGCCGGGTCCATCGGTTGCGCGATCCGCGGAGTCGGCACGATTCGGCACCCACCGGCCGCCTGCGACGACCGCGAACGGTGTCATCCTGGATGGGTGAGCGAGACCGTCACCGACCACGAGAACACCGGCCCCGGCGCAGAGCCCGACGATCGGGCGCTGCTCGCCGAAGCGGTCCGGTCCTGGACCCGGATCGTCGCCTGGGTGCTGACCGTCGGCGGCCTGATCGCGTTCATCGCGTCGTTCACGCTCACCGTGGAGAAGATCGAGCTCTTCAAGAACCCCGACTACATTCCGTCGTGCAACTTCAGTCCCGTGCTCAGCTGCGGGTCGGTCATGGCGACGCCGCAGGCAGGGGTGTTCGGGTTCCCCAACCCGCTGCTGGGCATCGCCGGGTTCGCGGTGGTGATCACCACCGGCGTCGCGATCCTCGCCGGCGCACGCCTCGCCGGCTGGTACTGGGCCGGATTGCAGATCGGCGTCACGTTGGCGATGGCGTTCGTGTGCTGGCTGATCTACACCAGCCTCTACACGATCGGCGCGCTCTGCCCCTATTGCATGGTCGTGTGGGCGATGACCCTGCCGATCTTCGTCTTCGTCAGCGTTCGCAACCTCCACGCGAGCGGTCTCACCTCGCGGTCCGGGCTCGCGCTCGCGGTGGCCCGCAGTCATGCCCTCGTCCTCGTCGGCGTCGTCGCGGTCGTCATCGTCCTCATCGCGGTGCGGTTCTGGGACTACTGGTCGAGCCTGTACTGAGCGCGCGCCGCGGGTTCGTGGCGCATTATTCGTGATTCCGGCGCGTCCCGTCCTAGGCTGGGCGAATGACGATCGGACGTCCGACGGAGGGATCGGCCGAGGTACAGCGCGCGCCTCGGGCCCGCATGACCGGCGCCCAGCGGCGGTTGCAGCTGATCGAGGTGGCCCGCGGGCTCTTCGCCGAGCGCGGGTTCGAGGGAACCTCCATCGAGGAGATCGCCCAGCGCGCGGGGGTGTCCAAGCCGATCGTCTACGAGCACTTCGGCGGCAAGGAAGGCCTCTACGCGGTCGTCGTCGACCGCGAGATGGAGACCCTCCTGGAGATGATCACCGCCTCGCTGACCAGGAACCGCTCGCTGTACCGCATCCAGCAGGTGGCCCTCGCGCTGCTGACCTACATGGAGGAGCGCACCGACGGCTTCCGCATCCTCGTTCGCGGCGCATCCACCGCGTCGAGCAACGAGAACGCCACCTACTCGAGTCTGCTCAACGACGCCGTGAGCCAGGTCGAGCACATCCTGGCCGGCGACTTCGAACGGCGCGGCTTCGACCCGGCGCTCGCGCCGCTGTACGCGCAGGCGCTCGTCGGCATGGTGTCGGTGACCGCGCAGTGGTGGCTCGACGTCCGCGAGCCGTCCAAGGAGGTCGTGGCCGCCCACCTGGTCAACCTGTGCTGGAACGGACTGACCAGGCTGGATCCCGACCCGAGGCTCGTCGGCCCGGATTACGTCGACCCGGTGGAGCGGACCACCGCGGACGACGCCGACCGGTAGCCCGAACGGCGCGGTCCGGGCTTGCGCCGCGGGGGCGGGCTCAGCTCAACACCAGGCTCCGCTTGGACAGTCCCATCCAGAACCCGTCGATGACCTGATCGGGGCGTTGTTCGGCGTCGTCGGAGGCGCCGAGTGCGACGAACAGCGGCGCGAAGTGCTCGACCGTGGGATGGGCGAAGGGCATGCCGGGTGCGGTCTCTGGGAACCTGACGAGCGATTCCACGTCCCCGGCCTCGAGTCGTTCCCGCGCCCAGGCGTCGAACTCCGCCGACCAGCCCGGGGGAGTGGCCTCGGGACGCCAGTCCCGCAGGAACGGCAGGCCGTGCGTGGTGAAGCCGGAGCCGATGATCAGCACGCCCTCGTCGCGCAGCGGGCGCAGGCGCCGACCGAGCTCGAGTAGGCGCTCGGGGTCGAGTGTGGGCAGCGAGATCTGCAGCACGGGCACGTCGGCGTCGGGGTACATGACCGTCAGGGGCACGTAGGCGCCGTGGTCGAGGCGGCGCCGCGGATCGTGGGCGATCGGCTCGCCGTCGGGCATCAGGGCCGCCACGCGTCGCGCGAGGTCGGGGGCGCCGGGCGAGGGGTAGAGGACCCGGTAGTACTTCTCGGGGAAGCCGCCGAAGTCGTAGGTGAGCGGCGTCTGCGAGTCGGTGGAGCCGATCGTCAGGGGAGCGGCCTCCCAGTGTGCGGAGACGACGAGGATCGCGGTCGGCCTCGCCAGGGTGCCGGCGAGAGTCTGCAGCTGGCCGACCCAGGTCGGGTCGTCCACCAGGGGCGGAGCCCCGTGGGAGAGGAACAGCGCGGGTTGGCGCGTCGGGATGCTGGTCATGCCCGATTCTAACCGGACTGCGGTCCGTTTTGTTCCGGTCGGGTCTCCGCGCCGGACCGTCGGGCGGGTGTGGCCGAAGCGCCGCGACCTGCGCCCGATACCGTTTCGACAAACGCTGCACGAGCGCGGAGCGGCGGAGAACGGAGGAACTGACCGCGTGGAGACGATCGCCATCTACCTCGTCGTCATCTTCGGATGCGGGTTCCTCGCGCGCCTGATCAAACTGCCCACCCTCGTCGGCTACCTGGCGGCCGGCTTCATCCTGCACGCGCCCGGCATCGAGGAGCTGCCGATCATCGACGCCTTCGCCGAACTGGGCGTGACGATCCTGCTGTTCACCATCGGCCTCAAGCTCGACGTGCGGATGCTGTTCCGGCGCGAGGTGTTCCTCACCACCGCGGTCAACCTGCTGGTGATCCTCGGTCTCACCACCGGATTCCTCGGGCTCCTCGCCGCGATCGGCTTCGGCACGATCGCCGGGGAGGGCTGGAAGACGTTGGCGCTCCTCGGTTTCGCGCTGTCGTTCTCCAGCACGGTGTTCGTGGTGCAGGTCCTCGACGAGCGCTCCGAATCGCATTCGCTCTACGGGCGCATCGCGATCGGCATCCTCGTGCTGCAGGACGTCGTCGCGGTCGGTTACCTGACCGCCATGCGCGGCGAGCCGCCGAGCCTCTGGGCGTTCGCGCTCATCCTGCTGATCCCCGGCGCCTGGATCGTCCAGAAACTCTGGAATCGCCTCGGGCACGGCGAACTCCAGGCGCTGTTCGGCGTCACGATGGCGTTCGTCCCCGGCTACTGGCTGTTCGAGACGGTCGGCATCAAGGGCGACTTCGGGGCGATGATCGTCGGCCTGCTCCTGGCATCCCACCCGCGGGCGGCCGAGTTGTCGCGCACCCTCTTCGGGTTGCGCGAACTGTTGCTGGTCGGATTCTTCGTCTCGATCGGCCTGCACGTCACCCCGACCTTCGAGACCGTCGCGCTCGGCCTGATCCTGGTCGTCCTGCTCCCGATCGAGGCGGCGCTGTTCACCTTCCTGCTGGCGATGTTCGGGTTGCGCAGGCGCACCTCGATCCTCGCCGGTCTCGCCCTGGCGAACTTCTCCGAGTTCGGTCTCATCGTGATCTCCACCGGTGTCGACGCCGACCTCGTCGGCGAGGACTGGCTCGTGGTGATCTCGGTCGCGGTGGCGGCGAGCTTCGTGGTGTCCACTCTCGTCAACCGGCGCGGTTCCCGCTGGGTCGCGCGCCTGTCGGCGTTCGTGCCCACCACGGCCGCCGCCCGCGCCCACCCCGACGACGCGCCGATCGACCTCTCGGAGGCACGCGCGATGGTCCTCGGCCTGGGCCGGGTCGGCAGTTCTGCGTACCGGCGCCTGGTCGACGAGTACGGCCTCGAGGTCATCGGGGTGGAGAACGACCCGATCAAGGTCGCCGACCTCCGTGAACGGGGCTTCGACGTCATCGAGGCCGACGCCACCGAGACCGACTTCTGGGAACGCTGCGTCGGTGTCGACGGGCTGGAGCTGCTGGTGCTCGCGATGCCCTTCCACGGCTCCAATCTGATCGCGCTCGACCGGCTCGAGCGGCGACAGTTCGACGGGTCGGTCGCCGTCGTCGCGCAGTACGACGACGAGCGCGAGGAACTCCTGCGGCGGGGCGCCGATGTGGCGTTCCACATCTACGAGGGCACCGGGGTCGGTTTGGCCGACGCCGCAGCCGAGGTTGCCGGACTCCAGCGGTGAGCCGGCCTCAGCCGTCGGACCAGAGGTCCTTCTGCATGTAGACGCAGTCGATCCACTGCCCGGCCTTCTGTCCGATCGAGCGCAACCTGCCCACCTCGGCGAAACCGAAACGGGAATGCAGTGCGATCGAACCCTCGCCGCCGGTGGCCGCGATGACCGCGACGATCTGCCGGACGTTCTCCCGGTCGGCGCGCCCGAGCATGCCCGACATCAGCGCCGACCCGATGCCGCGTCCGCCGTAGCCGGGTCGGACGTAGATGGAGTCCTCGGTGGACCAGTCGTAGGCGGGCATCGTGCGAAACGTCCCGAGATACGCATAGCCGACCACGTGCTCGCCGCTCTCGGCCGGCAGGGTGGCGACCAGGAAGGGGCGGTCGGCGTCCCGGATCGTGCGGTACTTCACCAGCCAGGCGGTGTGGGAGGGGACCACGTAGTCGAAGGTCGCGGCCGTGTTCTCCACGTAGTGACGGTAGATGTCGGCGACGCCGGCGAGATCGTCCTCGGTCGCGTCGCGCACCGTCACCCGCTCGCCTGTCTGGGCTGCCTGCATGACCCCAGACAATAGCGGCGGGCGCCGGTCACCTCTCTACTACTGCCGGTAGTACCAGGGAGTAGGCTGGAGGCCATGCGTGGGGCGTCCGATCCGGCCGGCCGACTTGTGCGCGTGCACTGGTCGGCCGGCGCCGCCATGGCGTCGGCCTCGCTGAGCATCGGAGCGCATGCGCTCGCCGGCGGGGGGCTGCCGACCACTGCGCAGGTGATGCTCGTCATCGCGGTCAGCGCCGGTGTCGGCCCGGCCTTGGGTGCCGTCGGCCACATCCGCAGCAGGTCCGCCGAGATCGCCTCGGTCGGTTCGGCCCTCGCCGTCGCGCAGGTGCTCGGCCATCTCGCGATGCACTCGGGCGGTCACCACGCGGCGACGCCGTTGGTGCCCGGCCCGACCATGCTCGTCCTCCACGCCGCGGCGCTGCTGACTGCCGCGGTGCTGCTCGTCGGCGGCCAGGAATGCGCCCGCCGCATCGGATCGCGCATCCTCGCCTCGGCGTCGCGTCGATCGCTGCCGGTCCTCGGCGGCGCACCCGTGGTCGCGGGCGCCGAAATCGTGCTGCGGACCCGGTTCCGCCTCTCGGGTATCGGTACGCGAGGTCCACCGGTCGTCTCGGCCTGACCCCGTATCTCTTCCTTCCTCCCGCCGGCGACGCACCGCGTGTCGGTGGTGACCCACGCATCCGAAAAGGCGAAACGCTCATGCGCACAACTTCATTCATCACCCGTGCCCGCCGTCCGCTGGCCATCCTGGCGGCCTTGGCGCTGCCCCTGGCGGCGACCGCGTGCTCCGACGACACGGAGGCCACGCAGGCCGAGTCGGTGACCATCAGCGACCAATGGATCAAGGCGACCGACAAGGACATGACCGGTGTGTTCGGCAAGCTGACCAACACCTCCGGTGAGGAGGTGACCCTCGTCGGCGGGAAGACCGGCGTCGCCGGACGCGTCGAGGTGCACGAGATGGCGATGAACGCCGACGGCACGATGGCGATGCGGCAGGTGGACGGCGGCCTGAAGATCCCGGCCGGCGACACCGCCGACCTCGAGCCCGGCGGAAACCACATCATGTTGATGGACCTGAAGGGGCCCATCCTGGCCGGCGAGGCCATCACCGTCACGCTGCGCTTCGGCGACGGTTCCCAGAAGGACCTCGTGGCCGATGCCCGGGACTTCCGCGGCGCCAACGAGGAGTACGCGCCGGGCCACGGCTCGGGCGGTTCCAATGACGGATGACGATCGCGATCACCGGGAACGGGGAAAGCGCGGCCGGGGTCCGGCACTCTCGCGACGCAGCCTGATCGCAGGCGTCGCGGGCGCGGCCGGCCTCGGCGTCGGCGCCACCGCGATCGCGCGTTCGGCGGACAGCGCCGGGGCGAGTGTGCACGGCGGCGACGTCATCGAGTTCTACGGCGAGCACCAGGCCGGGGTGACCACCCCGCCCACCGCGCACGTCAATTACATCGGGTTCGATCTCGCGGCGGATTCGGAGCGGCAGGCGCGGGAGGCGCTCGCCGGGATACTCCGCGTCTGGACCGAGGACGCCGCCAGGCTCACGAGGGGTGCTCCGGCACTGGCCGACAGCGAACCGGAACTCGCCCGCGTGCCGGCCCGGCTGACCGTCACGGTGGGCCTCGGACCCGGCTCCTTCACGAGGACCGGACTCGAGGGCCGGCGGCCCCGGTGGCTGCATCCGCTTCCCGCGTATCCCATCGACCGGCTCGACGAGCGGCGCTGGCCGCAGACCGACCTGCTGTTGCAGATCTGCTCCGACGATCCGATCACCGTGGCGCACGCGACCCGTGTGCTGACGTCCAACGTCGCCGGGCGGATCCGTCTGCGCTGGGTGCAGCGCGGGTTCCGCAACGCGCGCGGCAGCCAGGACGAGAAGGTGACGATGCGCAACCTGATGGGGCAGGTCGACGGGACGGTCAACCTCGGTCCCGGCGACTTCGACACGCTCGTCTGGGACGACGGTGGCGAGCAGCCGTGGTTCGCGGGCGGGACGTCGATGGTGCTGCGGCGGATCGCCATGGACCTCGACCGATGGCAGGAGCTCGATCCGGCCAGCCAGGAGCTGACGGTCGGTCGGCGCCTCTCCGACGGGGCGCCGCTGAGCGGGGGAGGCGAACACGACGACCCCGACTTCGACAAGCTCGTCGACGGGCTGCCCGCGATCCCGGCGTCGTCGCACATCGCCCGCGCCCGCCACCGGACGCCGGCCGAGCAGTTCCTGCGTCGCGGCTACAACTACGACGACCCGCCCGAGCCCGGACCCGACGGCGTGCTGCCGATATCGAACAGCGGGCTGCTGTTCGCCGCCTACCAGCGCGACGTCGACACCCAGTTCGCGCCGGTGCAGGCCCGTCTGGCCGAGCACGACGCGCTGAACGAGTGGACGACGCCCATCGGGTCCGGGGTCTACGCGATCCTGCCCGGCGCGCGTCGGGGGCAGGCCCTGGGGCAGAGCCTGCTGGCGTGAACGACCGGCGTGCGGCGACGCCGGGCAGGGCACATACAATCGGCGGAGTGTCGACGCCTCGTGCCCTGTCCGGTCTGGCCTCCCTCGCGTGTGCGGACAAGTCGTTCCGCGAGGTCCACGAGCGTCTCGGCGAGCGACTGCTCGAGATCACCGCTCCGGATGCGGCGCGCCCCTTCCTCGTGACCTGCCTGGCCTCCGTCGCCGCCGATGCGCCGCTGCTGGTGGTGTCGGCGAACGGACGCGAGGCCGACGACCTGACCGCCGAGCTGCGCGAGATGCTCGCCGACGCCGACGCAGTCGCGCAGTTCCCCTCGTGGGAGACGCTCCCGCACGAGCGCCTGTCGCCGAGCGCGGACACCGTCGGACAACGCCTCGCCGTCCTGCACCGGCTGGCGAACCCCGGCGACAACCCGTTGCGCGTCGTCATCACCACGGTCCGGTCCCTGGTGCAGCCGATGGCCCCCGGACTGGGCGACGTCGCCACCATCACCCTGCGGGAAGGTGTCGAACTCGACTTCGACGGCCTGCTCACCCAGCTCGTCGAGATGGCCTACGAGCGGGTCGACATGGTCGCGCGCCGCGGCGAGTTCGCGGTGCGCGGCGGCATCCTCGACGTGTTCCCGACCACCGCCGACCATCCCGTCCGCGTGGAGTTCTGGGGCGACGAGATCACCGAGATCCGCGCGTTCTCCGTCGCCGACCAGCGCAGCCAGCCGGAGATCGACGTCCCGCAGGTGCGCATCCACCCCGGTCGCGAGTTGCTGTTGACCGAGGAGGTCCGCACGCGCGCAAGCGAACTCGCGGCCGAGAACCCGGACGACCAGACGCTCGTCGACATGCTCGGCAAGCTCGCCGAGGGTATCCCGGTCGACGGCATGGAGGCGCTCATCCCCGCGCTGGTCGACGGGAAGATGCAACTGCTCACCGAGGTGCTGCCGAAGGGCAGTCGGGTCCTCGTCCTCGACCCGGAGAAGGTGCGCACCCGCGCCGCCGACCTGTCGAAGACCGGTGCGGAGTTCCTCGAGGCGTCCTGGACGGCCGCGGCGATGGGGGCCGACGCGCCGCTCGACGGCCGCGCGACGAGCAGCTTCGGCATCGATCTCGAGGCCAGCGCCTACCGGCCCCTCGACGAGGTGCGGGCCGCCACGCTCGAGGCGGGGCTGCCGTGGTGGACGGTCTCGCCGCTGTCCACCGGCGTCGGCGACGAACTCGAACTCGACCTCGCCCCGGGCCCGGCCCCGCGCGGCGACGAGAAGGAGATCGCCGCGACGTTCGCGCAGTTGCGCGCCCACGTCCTCGACGGCAAGACCGCCGCGATCGTCGTCGCCGGCAAGGGCACCGCCCAGCGCGTCGGCGAGCGACTCTCCGAGGCCGAGGTGCCCTACGTCATCGCCGAAGCGGGGCACCGTCCCGAGCCCGGCGTGGTCTCCGTCTTCCACTCGACCCTGCGCGGCGGCCTGGTCTGCCCCGACTCCGGGCTCGTGGTGGTCACCGAGGCCGACCTCACCGGCACCCGGGTCGCGAATGTCCGTGACGGGCGCAAACTCCCGGCCAAACGCCGCAACCAGGTCGACCCCCTCGCGCTCAAGGCCGGCGATCTCGTCGTGCACGACCAGCACGGCATCGGCCGGTTCGTGGAGATGATCGAGCGGACCGTGTCGGGAGCCCGGCGCGAGTATCTGGTGCTCGAGTACGCGTCGAGCAAGCGCGGCCAGCCGGCCGACCGGCTGTACGTGCCCATGGACTCGCTCGACCAGCTGTCGCGGTACGTCGGCGGCGAGCAGCCGGCGCTGTCCAAGCTCGGCGGGTCGGACTGGCAGAACACCAAACGCAAGGCGCGAAAGGCGGTTCGCGAGATCGCCGGCGAACTCGTCCAGCTCTACGCCGCGCGGCACGCGGCGCCCGGCCACGCCTTCGGGCCCGACACGCCGTGGCAGAAGGAGATGGAGGACGCCTTCGACTTCACCGAGACCGCCGACCAGCTGCAGGTGATCGCGGAGGTCAAGGCCGACATGGAACGGCCGGTCCCGATGGACCGCGTCATCGTCGGCGACGTCGGCTACGGCAAGACCGAGATCGCGGTCCGCGCGGCGTTCAAGGCCGTGCAGGACGGCAAGCAGGTCGCCGTACTCGTGCCGACGACGATCCTCGCGCAGCAGCACCTGCAGACGTTCACCGAGCGCATGAGCGGCTTCCCGGTGCGCATCCGCGGCCTCTCGCGGTTCACCGACGCCAAGGAGTCCCGCGAGATCATCGACGCGATGGCCAAGGGCGAGGTCGACATCGTCGTCGGCACGCACCGGCTGCTGCAGACCGGTGTCACCTGGAAGGACCTGGGCCTGGTCATCGTCGACGAGGAGCAGCGGTTCGGCGTCGAGCACAAGGAACACATCAAGTCCCTGCGCACCCACGTCGACGTGCTGACCATGTCGGCGACCCCGATCCCGCGCACCCTGGAGATGTCGATGGCCGGCATCCGGGAGATGTCGACGATCCTCACCCCGCCGGAGGAGCGCCACCCCGTGCTGACCTACGTGGGCGCCTATTCGGCCAAGCAGGTCGCCGCCGCGATCCGCCGCGAGCTGCTGCGCGACGGGCAGGTGTTCTACGTCCACAACCGGGTGTCGACGATCGACAAGACGGCCAAGGAGATCGCCGCGATGGTGCCCGAGGCCCGCGTCGTGGTCGCGCACGGCCAGATGGGGGAGGACCAGCTCGAGCGCACGGTCAACGGGTTCTGGAACCGCGAGTACGACGTGCTGGTCTGCACGACGATCATCGAGACCGGTCTCGACATCTCCAACGCCAACACCCTCATCGTCGACCGCGCCGAGAACCTCGGCCTGTCGCAGTTGCATCAGCTCCGCGGACGCGTCGGCCGCAGCCGCGAACGCGGCTACGCCTACCTGTTGTACAGCCCGGACCGTCCGTTGACCGAGACCGCCTACGACCGGCTTGCGACGATCGCGCAGAACAACGAGCTCGGCGCCGGCATGGCCGTCGCGCTCAAGGACCTCGAGCTGCGCGGCGCCGGAAACGTTCTCGGCGCCGAACAGTCCGGCCACGTGGCCGGCGTCGGCTTCGACCTGTACGTGCGGCTCGTCGGCGAGGCGGTGGAGGCCTACCGCGCCGCCGCCGACGGCAAGCCGGTCGAGCAGCGCGAGAACCTCGAGGTGCGCATCGACCTCCCCGTCGACGCGCACATCCCGGTCGAATACGTCGATTCCGACCGTCTTCGCCTCGAGGCCTACCGCAAGCTGGCCTCGGCCGCCGACGACGCCGAGGTCGACGCGGTCATGGCCGAACTCGCCGACCGCTACGGTCCGCCGCCGGTGGAGACCACGCGCCTGGCGTCGATCGCGCGACTGCGCCTGCGGTGCCGGGAACGCGGGATCACCGAGATCGGCCTGGCCGGACAAGGTGTCAAGATCTCGCCGCTGCCGCTGCTCGACAGCGAGCAGGTGCGCCTGAAGCGCCTGTACTCGTCGGCGTCGTACCGGGCCACCACCTCGGTGGTGACGCTGCCGATCCCGCGCACCGGGGGTGTGGGTTCGGCTCGTCTGCGTGACGACGAGCTGATCGAGTACCTGACGACGTTCCTGACGCAGATCAAGCCGCAACCGACCGGCTGACGCCGCGTACGGACATCCGGGGGCGGACGAGATCGTTGGGGGGTCGAGAAAGGGCGTACGACGAATGACGGTGGTGCTGCTGGATTCCGTGCGGCCGGAGCTGATCCCGCTGCGGGCCTGCAGGTATCTGCGAGGACCGGTCCGGGTCACCGAGGACGTCCCGGGCACCGTGCTGTGGGAGTTCGACGGCGTGGAGGCGGTCTTCGACGAGGTGCTCGCCGACACCCCGCCCGACTCCGTGCTGGTCAGCACCGACCCCGATCACCGCCTCGTCCGCGCCCGCGTCGCCCGCGGCGAGCAGGTGATCGATGTGCGGAGCGTCTCGGGCATGGCGCTCCTCGAATCGGTCGCCCTCATGGACCGACTCCGCCGCAACGGACCGTGGGAGAGCATGCAGACCCACCGGTCGCTGCGCCGCTACCTGCTCGAAGAGGTCTACGAGCTCCTCGACGCGATCGACGCCGGCGACGCCGCCGAACTCGAGGAAGAGCTCGGGGACCTGTTGCTGCAGGTGCTCTTCCACGCCCGCATCGCCGCCGACGACCCGGAGTCGCCGTTCGACATCGACGACGTCGCACGCAGTTTCACCACGAAGGTGATGGGCCGGACCCCCGGCGTGCTGTCGGGCGCGCACTCCGATCTCGAGACCCAGATCCGGGAGTGGGAGGAGCGCAAGGCCGCGGAGAAGAAGCGCGGTTCGGTGCTCGACGGGGTCGCCACCACCCAGCCGGCGCTGGCACTGCTGCAGAAGATCCTCGAACGCCTCACCGCCGCCTCGTATCCGGTGGACACCATCCCGGCCGAGACGTGGACGGTCACCGTGACGGCCGACGACGACAGCGTCGAGGCGCAGGCCCGCGACCGCGCGCTGGCACTGATGGAGTCCGTGCGGGTGGCCGAGGCCCGCGCGAAAGAACAGGGCGTCGAACTGGATTCGCGCGAGGCCTGGGAGAGCGTGCTGGGGAACTGAGCCCCGGCCGGGATCACTCGAAGATCCGCTGGCCCCACCACTCGCCGCGTTCGAGCCCCGGCGGGATCGCGAAGTGCGCGGAACCGTTCGGGATCAGGTACTCGGTCATCGCGTCCTGGCGCGACAGGATCTGCTGCATCGGCACGAACTGCTTGCCCGTGTCGCGGTTGAAGGCGATGAAGAACAGGCCGGCGTCGAGGTGGCCGAAGCCGTCGGTGCCGTCGGTGAAGTTGTACCCGCGACGCAGAATGCGCACGCCGCCGAGGTTCTTCGGATTGGCCAGCCGCACATGGGAATTGCGCGGGATGATCGGCGCACCGCCCGAGGTGATCTGAAAGTCGGGCTCGTCGAACTCGTCCTTCTGGCCGAGCGGGGCGCCGGTCTTCTTGGTGCGCCCGACCACCTGCTCCTGCTCGAACAGGTTGGCGCGGTCCCAGGGCTCGATGTCCATCCGGATGCGGCGGGCGACGAGGTAGGTGCCGCCGGTCATCCACTGCGCGCCGGGCGGGTTGTCCTCCGGTGCGACCCACACCCAGCGATCGAGCAGGTCGGTGTCCTCGGCGCGGATGTTCGCCGTCCCGTCCTTGAAACCGAACAGGTTTCGCGGCGTCTCCTGCGACTGCGTGGTCGACGACGTGCGGCCGAAGCCGAGCTGCGACCACCGGACGGCCATGACGCCGAAGGCCATCCGCGCCAGGTTGCGGATCGCGTGGACGGCGACCTGCGGGTCGTCGGCGCAGGCCTGCACGCAGATGTCGCCGTAGGAGCGGTTCGGATCGATCTTCTCGGCCGCGAAGATCGGCAGGTCGACGAGCGTGGGCGGCCGGCGGTCGGCGATGCCGAACCGGTCGCGCCGATCGGGATTCGACGAGCTCGGGCCGAACAGGCTAGGCCCGACGCCGAAGGTGAGAGTGAGATGAGCGGCCTTGAGCCCGAGCGCTTCTCCGGTGTCCGCCGGCACGGAGTACTCACCGAGGCCGGTGGCGCCGTCGGGAACGGTCTCCTCGCCGCGGGTCATGCGCTCGGCGGCCTCGGTCCACTTCCGCAGCACCGCGATCAGCTCGTCCCGCGAGTCGGTGATGACGTCGAAACTCGCGAAGTGCAGCCGGTCCTGCGCGGCGGTCGTGATACCGGCCTGGCGCGGCCCCCGGAACTCGACGATCTGGTTGTCGGGCGCGGCGGGTGGGGTCGTCGCACGACCGACGGCGGCCCCTCCCGCGGCGGCGATCAGCCCGATGCCGGTCCCGCCGAGGATGGCGCGGCGGGACAGGCCCCGCCGCCCGCCGCGTGCGGCGGGCTCGGCGGTGGTCTCCTCGCCCGGACCCTGTTCCCGCTCGCTCATTGCTGCAGGACGAGTCCCGGGACCTGCGACAGAGTGGCCGAGAGCGCGTCGATCTGGTTCGACAGTTCCTTGCGCTGGTCGGGCGTGACCTTGGTGTAGGACTCGTATCCGTCGCCCTCGCGGTAGGAGTTCACCGTGTCGCGGACGGTCTGGAACTGGGCGGTGATCTTGTCCATCAGCGCCGGGTTCTTCGCGCTGATGATCGGCTGCATGGTCGCGATCGCGGTCTCGGAACCGTCGATGTTGGCGGCGATGTCCCACAGGTCGGTGTGGGAGTAGCGGTCCTCCTCGCCCTCGACCTTGGTCGCGGCGACCTCGTCGATCAGCGCCTGCGGGCCCTTCACGAACGACAGCGTCTCGAACTCGAAGTCGGGCTTGTTGACCTCCTCGCGCAGCGTCGTCACGTCGGCGAGGAGCTGGTCGGCAACCTTGGCGATGTTCTGCGGGTTGTCGGTGGCCTTGGCGTTGGCGGCATCCGACGGCGTGATCTGGCCGGGGCCGTCGCCGATCTCGGCGGGCTGCGGCGGCCACAGGTACCGCTCGATGCGGTGGAAGCCGGTGAACGGCTGGGCGCCGTCCTCGGTGTCGTCCCAGCGCATGTCGATCGCGGGGTCGAGGTCGGGGAACGACTCGGCGACCGGCTCGATCCGCTCGTACGGGGTGCGGACGAGTCCGTACTGCGCCCGCGCGGCGTCGAGGTCGCCGCTCTTGACGTGGTCGACGAAGGTCTTGGTCTGCGCCTCGAGGGTGTTGAGCTGGTTGCGGACGTATTCGAGGTACTGGGCCTTGGCCGCCATCACGTCGGCGGGGACCTCGGCCTTCTCCTTGCGTTCGCCGCCGACCTCGATCTCGGTGCGGATGCCGGTGCCCACCATGCCGGGCTTGCACGCGACCGTGTAGGTGCCGGGCTCGACGATCTCGACGGTCAGGTTGCCGGTGACGCCGGGACCGATGTTCTCGACCTCGCCGAGCACGCGGTTGTTGTTGCCGTAGACGTAGAACTCGGTGACCTTGCTGCCGGAGTTGGTGACCGTGAAATCGACCTCGCCAGTGGTCGCCTCGGTGGTCTCCAGGTCGCAGGCGTCGTCGGTGGAGGTCACCACGATCGCACCTTCTGAGCTGCCCTTCGAGGTGCAGCCGGTGAGGACGATCGGGGTGATCACCGCCAGGGCCGCACCTGCGGCCGCCAGGGTCCTACGGTTCACTGAGAGTTCCTTTCGCTGGTGGCCTCCGCGGTCGCGGGGCTCTGCTCGGGGGTCTGGTTCTTGCCGGTCGCCGGGTGGGCGGAGCGCTGCCGACGAAGGAAGATCGTGGTCACCACGGCCACGTAGGCGATCCACGCGATCACCTGCAGCACGGTCGGATCCGGCTGGACGTTGAAGATGCCGCCGAGGATCGTGCCGTACCAGGACGACGGGTCGTAGACGCCGGAGATGTCGAAGGCGACGGCGTCGGCGCCGGGCAGCCAGCCGACCACCTGAAGGGCGTGGATGCCGTAGGTGAGGATGCCCGCGGCGACGATGATCAGGAACAGCCCGGTGTAGGTGAAGAACACGGAGAAGTTCATCCGGATCGCGCCGCGATAGATCAGGACGGTCACCACGACGGCGGCGAGGATGCCGAGCACGAGCCCGAGCAGCGGCCAGAGCCCGCCGGAGACGCTCTCGGCGTATCCGACCATCAGCAGCGCCGTCTCGAACCCCTCGCGCCCGACGGCCAGGAAGGACAGGCCCATGATCGAGGCCCCGCCGGCGACGAGTGCCTTGCTCATCCCGCTGCGCAGGTCGGCGGACATGTGGGACGACGCCTCGCTCATCCAGAGGACCATGAAGGTCACGATCGCGACCGCGACCAGGGAGGCGACGCCTGCGATGGTCTCCGCCGCGAGCGGCGTCATCGTCGAGGTGCCGAAGTGGATGCCCAGGAACACCCCGAGCGTCATGGCGATCGCGGCGGCGACCCCGGCCCAGATCCACTTGAGGGCGTCGCGGCGGCCGGTCTTGACGACGAAGGCGATCAGGACCATCACGACGATCCCGCATTCGAGTCCCTCACGCAGGCCGATGAGACCGCTGCCGAACATCTGGGTGTAGATCGACGGGCCCTCGGCGAGGACGCTCGTGCTGCTCGCGGTCAGTGCCGACAGGTGATCCATCCAGTTGTCCGTTTCTCCGACGCCGCCGGGCGTCTCCGTTGCTCCGACTCCGCCGGGCGTCATGGGTTTGGTGAGGCTAACCAGAAGAACGATAGACCTCTCGCTCCGGAGGGGAATAGGGCAGTTCGCCTCAACCGGTGATCGACGACGTCCCGGACGCCGGCCTCGGGCCCGGGAACCGAACACGGGCGTCGACAGTTGTCCTTGCGAGTGTGATGTCGCCGGGTCACGTGCCCGACACATGTGAGTTGCGTGCGAGCCGACCGCGAGCCGTGTGGGATCGTGGACGGTCGGCGCGCGGCCGGTCGGGGGACTTCTTCTCACCGCGTGGTGCCGACGACATCGAACATCTCGACGACGAGACGGGAGTGAGCGGGGAATGCGGGTGCACGGTGGGCGACGCCATCGCGGCAGGTGGCGGGACGGACTGGTGGCGGGAGGTGTCGCGATCGCGTCGTCGCTGCTGGCCGGCTGCATCGACATCCCGTCGCTCAGTCGGCCCGACATCCCGGAGGGCATACCGCCCGGCCCCGGCGTCACGCAGCCCTACATCGACATCAACGCACCCGGCCGCACCGCCGACCTGATGCGCGAGTGGGCCGAACCGATCGCCGAGGCGACCGGCATCCCCCTCGTCTCGCTGCAGGCCTACGGCAACGCCGCGGAGATCCAGCGGCAGCAGCACCCGGAATGCGGCATCACCTGGACGACGCTGGCCGGCATCGCCGGGGTGGAGAGCAAGCACGGTCGACACCGCGGCTCGAAGGTCGCCGCCAACGGCGACGTGAGCCCGCCGATCCGGGGCGCCAAGCTCGACGGCACGCGCGGGAACATGGAGATCGTCGACACCGACGGCGGCCGGCTCGACGGCGACGCCACGCATGACCGCGCGATGGGTCCCTTCCAGTTCATCCCGGAGACCTGGAAGCGGTTCGGGGTCGACGCCAACGGCGACGGGGTGCCCGACCCCGACAACATCGACGACGCGGCGCTGTCGGCCGCCCGCTACCTGTGCGTGTCCTCGGGCAACGACATGACCGTGCCGGAGGGCTGGGAGAAGGCGGTCCGGACCTACAACAACTCGAGCGCCTACGTGCTCGACGTCCGCGATCACGCCAACGCCTACTCGGTCAACGTCAAGTTCTGACAGGCGTCTTCGGGCGACGGTCCGCGCCGCGCGGCCGAACGCGGTGACCTTGTCTCGTGGACCACAGGTGCAGCCACTACTCTTTGACCTACCGACCGGCACGAGAGCCGGCACGTCCACCGAGATCGGAGTTCAGTCGTGGCAATCATCGAGCAGGTAGGTGCGCGCGAGATTCTCGATTCGCGGGGAAACCCGACGGTCGAGGTCGAGGTCGTCCTGGATGACGGCACCTTCACCCGCGCCGCTGTCCCGTCCGGGGCATCCACCGGCGAGCACGAGGCCGTCGAGCTGCGTGACGGCGGTGAGCGTTACCTGGGCAAGGGTGTCACCAAGGCCGTCGAGGGTGTTCTCGGCGAGCTGGCACCGGCGGTGATCGGTATCGAGGCCGAGGAGCAGCGCCTCGTCGACCAGGCCCTCCTCGACTGCGACGGCACCCCCGACAAGAGCCGAATCGGCGCCAACGCGATCCTGGGTGTGTCCCTGGCCGTGGCCAAGGGCGCGGCCGAGTCGGCCGGCCTGCCGCTGTTCCGCTACATCGGCGGACCGAACGCCCACATCCTGCCGGTCCCGATGATGAACATCATCAACGGCGGCGAGCACGCCGACAACGGCATCGACTTCCAGGAGTTCATGATCGCCCCGGTCGGCGCGCCGACCTTCAAGGAGGCCCTGCGCTGCGGCGCCGAGGTCTACCACGCGCTCAAGTCGGTCCTGCACAAGCAGGGGCTCAACACCGCGCTGGGTGACGAGGGCGGCTTCGCCCCCGACCTGCCCAACACCGAGGCCGCCATCGCCGCGATCGGCGAGGCCGTGGGCAAGGCCGGCTACAACTTCGGTCGCGACGTCGTCATCGCGCTCGACGCCGCGTCGACCGAGTTCTACTCCGACGGCGTCTACAAGCTCGAGGGCAAGGAGCTCGGCGCCGACGAGATGGTGTCGTTCTACGAGAAGCTGATCAGCGACTACCCGATCGTGTCGATCGAGGACGGCCTCTCCGAGGACGACTGGGCCGGCTGGGCCAAGCTGACCGAGGCCATCGGCGACAAGGTGCAGCTCGTCGGTGACGACCTGTTCGTCACCAACCCCGAGCGTCTCGAGGAGGGCATCTCCAAGGGCATCGCCAACGCGCTGCTGGTCAAGGTCAACCAGATCGGCACCCTGACCGAGACCCTCGACGCCGTCGCGCTCGCCCACAACAACGGCTACAAGACGATGATGAGCCACCGGTCCGGCGAGACCGAGGACACCACCATCGCCGACCTGGCCGTCGCGTGCAGCTGCGGACAGATCAAGACCGGCGCCCCCGCCCGCTCCGAGCGCGTCGCCAAGTACAACCAGCTCCTCCGCATCGAAGAAGGCCTCGGCGACGCGGCACGCTACGCGGGCGATCTCGCCTTCCCGCGTTTCTCGTTTGGTTCGTGATTAGCTGTTCACATGGCTTCGGAGCGACGTCACCGCGGTGACGGGCGTCGCCGTGCCCGGGATCGCCGCGTCGATCCCCGCACGCGCGACGCCCGTCGCACGCGACGCCACGAGCGGCCGAGCCGACCGATCCGTCCCGTCCCGCCGGTCTCGGTCACCGAGACCGGCGAGACGGAGCCGGTCACCGCTGCCGACTCGGCAGTCTCGGCCGACACCGCGGTCCGGACGTCACGCCGAGCGGCCGCACCAGGACGCTCGCGGGTGTCGTCGGGCTTCGCGGCCCGGCTGCGCCGCCTCGAGATGACCCCGGCCACGGTCGCCACACTGGTGATCACCGTGGTCGTCGTGTGCGTGGTGGCGCTGACGCTCGCGATGCCGCTGCGCACCTATTTCAGCCAGCGGTCGGAGTTCAACCAGCTGGCCGCGGCCAACGAGCAGCTGCGACGCGAGGTCGCGGACTACCAGCAGAAGGTCAACGAGCAGAACGACCCCGCGTACATCGAGGCACAGGCGCGGGCACGCCTGCAGTTCGTCAAGCCGGGGGAGATCCCGCTGGTGATGCTGTTCCCCGCCGACGAAGCGCGCCGGGAGGCGCAGGAGCGTGCGGAGAAGCGGGCACGCGCTCCCTGGTACGGCAACCTGTGGGACACCCTGTCGACGCCGCCTTCCGCGCAGTGAGCGATGCCCCGGTCACCCTTCCCGCCCGGAGGTCATCGCCCGCACCCCCCAGTTCGCCCAGACACCCGATCACAGTGAGGCACCGGACGTGAGCGTGTCAGAGGAAGATCTCGCCGTCGTCGAACAGCAGTTGGGACGCCGGCCGCGCGGGGTCATCGAGATCAGCTACCGGACCCCGGACGGTCGGCCCGCGGTCGTGAAGACCGCGCCGCGGCTGCCCGACGGAACCCCGTTCCCGACGCTGTACTACCTGACCGACCCGCGGCTGACCGCCGAGGCGAGCCGCCAGGAGTCGGCCGGGGTGATGAAGGGGATGACCGCGCGCCTGCAGTCCGATCCCGAACTGGCCGAGGCCTATCGCCGCGCGCACGAGTCCTACCTGGCCGAGCGCGACGCCATCGAGCCGCTCGGCACCGACTTCACCGGCGGCGGCATGCCCGACCGGGTGAAGTGCCTGCACGTGCTCATCGCGCACTCGCTCGCCAAGGGGCCGGGCGTCAACCCGCTCGGCGACGAGGCCGTGGCCCTCGCCGCGGCACACGGGCTGCGCGGCACGGCGATCCCCGCAGACTGGCCCGACACCCTGCCGCCGGAGGTCCGCGACACCGACGGGGCGGGAGACGGCTCGTGACGGTCGTCGGCGCCGTCGACTGCGGCACCAACTCCATCCGCCTGCTCGTGGCGAAGCCCGGGCCCGACGGCCGGCTCGTCGACCTGCACCGGGAGATGCGCATCGTCCGTCTCGGTCTCGGCGTCGACGCCACCGGCCGGTTCGCGCCCGAGTCGATCGAGCGCACCCGCGTGGCGCTCGCCGACTACGTCAAGATCATGGAGTCGCTCGGGGTCGAAAAGGTCCGGATGGTCGCGACCTCGGCGACCCGCGACGCGTCGAACCGCGACGAGTTCTTCGCCATGACCGCCGACCTGCTCGGGTGTGTCGCCGACGGCGCCATCGCCGAGGTGATCTCGGGCGACGAGGAGGCCCGGCTGTCGTTCCGCGGCGCGGTCGGCGAATTGGACCCCGCCAGTGGACCTTTCGTCGTCACCGACCTCGGCGGCGGATCGACCGAGGTGGTGATCGGCGACGCCGACGGCGTCCACGCCGCGTACTCGGCCGACATCGGCTGCGTGCGACTCACCGAACGCGCGCTGCCGTCGGACCCCCCGACCGCCGCCGAGATCGACGCCGCACGCGTCTTCGCGGCCGAGCGGCTGGCCGAGGCCTTCGCCGCCGTGCCGGTGGATTCGGCGCGCACCTGGGTCGGCGTCGCGGGCACGATGACCACGCTCGCCGCGCTCGCCGCAGGCCTCGACGACTACGACTCGGAGAGGATCCACCTGTCGCGGGTCTCGTTGTCCGATCTCGATCGCATCTGCTGGGACCTGATCCACATGCCGCGCGCCGAGCGGGCGGCCCTGGGGCCGATGCACCCGGGACGCGTCGACGTGATCGGCGGGGGATCGATCGTCACCCTCGAGCTGGCGAGGACCCTGTCCGAGCGGGCCGGGATCACCGAGCTGGTCGTCAGCGAACACGACATCCTCGACGGGATCGCACTCGGCATCCTCGACTGAGTCGCTCGGATCGGGTCGGCGGGAACCCGTTCGGGCCCGTCGAGCGGGTCTCACATCCGCGGATAAGATGTGAGCCATGGCATACAACCTGCGTTGCCCCTGCGGCGAGTCCATCACCGCGCTCGAGGACGACTTCGTCGCCAAGGTGCAGGCGCACCTGGCGGCCGAGCACCCGGGCCGCGAGTACACCGAGACCGAGATCATGCTCATGGCGATGACCGTGCCCGATCGCGCGGTCAAGTCCGACTAGCCAGAGATCGGCCCGAGACGTATGAAGCCGGCACCCATGAGGGTGCCGGCTTCGTCGGTGAACTGTGCGACGCTACGCCGCGGCCGCGGGGTTGCGCAGCGAGATGTTGTTGCAGGCCTCGCATACCGATTCCGGGATGATTCCCGCACGCTGCAGGAAGCCGAAGATCGTGCAGCCGAGACAGAATCCGAGCACCGACTCCAGGCTCGCGGCGACCACCAGCACGCCGGTGACGATCTGGGCGGCCAGGCCGAGGCCGAACAGGCTCAGCACGAAGGCCGCGCCGCTGACCACGAGACCGATGGCCTGCGCGAAGCGCTTCGGCGGACCCGGGACCAGCTTCTCCTTGCGGACGAGCTTCGGGACGAGGACCTTCACCGAGAGCTGACCGAACGGGGAGAGCGTCGGACCCGAGGCCACGCGGAGCACGAAGCCGAGGGCCAGCAGACCGTAGAGAACGGGGTTGTTCACCGCGATCGCGATGATGGCGAACACCACGACCAGACCAGCGGTCGTGCGTGCCGCATAGTCGTTGACGGGGTTGGGGAAGGAGAAGACCTCACGCGCCGACATCGACGTACCTCTCGAATCTGCGGAGTGACCCGCGCTGGACGATCAGCAACAAGCTACGGACGTCAACGCGCCTTGGCAAAGGTTCCATCCACGCAGATCGGAAGACGGTGAGGTCGGTCTCACAAGCCCTCGTTCACAGATGATCGGTGTCGGGGTCGATGCGCGGCTCCTCGGCCGCGATCTCGCGCGGGTCGGCCACGTCCGGCTCGTCCTGTCCGGTCACGCCGCCGTCGGTCGCCGTCTCGGCGTTCCGCGAGATCTCGCCCTCCTGGTCGATGCCGGTCTGCTCGCCGACGTCGATGCGCTCCGGCAGATCGTCGAGCTCGGTCCCGGTGACCTGCCCGGCCTGTTCGGAGTCGGCGAACGGCCGCGAGAAATCGACTTCGCCGGTGACCTCCGCGTAGGCGAACTCGGCGTCGAGGATGGAGTCGTCGGCTCGGCGGTCCTCGTCGTCGGCCCTGGCCCGGCGGGCGGCCTCCCGCATCTCGAACCCGTCGGTGACGATCTCGCCGATCTCCCGGGTCACCCCGACGACCGCGCCGGTGATGATCGTCGCGATGCGACCCACGTGCGTGGCCGTCGATTCGATCAGCTCCTGCAACAGGTCCTTGTTCCGCTCGATGTTGTCGATCATCTCGTGCCCCCTGGATTCGCGGGATGTCTGCCGTGGATTCGCGGGTGGTTCCCGCGATCGCCGTCGACGCCGCCCGTGTGCATGGAAGAGCGGCTGGTCCCGAGCGTACCCGCGGGACCAGCCGCTCAAACGGCGTTCGCCGAGCGGTCGGCGGGAGCCGACGTCCGCGCTGCTCAGGCCGCCGACGCGGGCTCGCGCTCGACGATGACGGTGAGGTCGTCGTCGTCACGGGTCATGAAGTTCGGCAGCGACAGCTTGGCGATCTTCTTCCAGGTCGACCCGAGCTGCCGGCTCAGCGGCCCGGTGTTGTAGGGCAGGCCGTGGCGTTCGCAGATCTCGCGGACCTCCTCGGCCATCTCGGGGTAGCGGCAGGCCGGGATGTCGGGGAAGAGGTGGTGTTCGATCTGGTGCGACAGGTTGCCGCTCATGACGTGGAACAGCGGGCTGCCGGTGATGTTGGCCGAACCGAGCATCTGGCGCAGGTACCACTGGCCACGCGTCTCGTTCGCGCACTCCTCCGACGTGAATGTCTGTGCGCCGGTGGGGAAGTGGCCGCAGAAGATGATGGAGTACGTCCACACGTTGCGGACGAGGTTCGCGGTGGCGTTGCCGAGCAGCGTCGGGATGAACAACGGTCCCGTCAGCGCCGGGAACACGACGTAGTCCTTG
The DNA here is from genome assembly GCF_000344155.1 of Gordonia paraffinivorans NBRC 108238. Classification (GTDB taxonomy): domain Bacteria; phylum Actinomycetota; class Actinomycetes; order Mycobacteriales; family Mycobacteriaceae; genus Gordonia; species Gordonia paraffinivorans. Next base: position 100,577 of record NZ_BAOQ01000019.1, read on the forward strand.
AGCACCTGGCGACCGGCCTTGCGCCACATGCCCTTCAGCAGACCCTTGACGTCACTCCACTTGCGCTTGCCCGCGATGACGTTCTCCGCCTCGAGGTCGTGCAGCATGACGCCCCACTCGAACAGGAGCATCAACGCGGTGGCATAGCCGAGATTGCCCAGGTAGTAGGGATTCCACTTCTGGTCGCGGGCCATCCGGAGGATGCCGTAGCCGATGTCGCGGTCCTCGCCGAGGATGTTGGTGAAGGTGTGGTGCAGGTAGTTGTGGCTGTGCTTCCACTGGTCGGCCGGGCATACGGTGTCCCATTCGAATTCGCGGGAGTTGTAGGAGTCCTCGCGCATCCAGTCGTACTGGCCGTGCATGACGTTGTGGCCGATCTCCATGTTGTCGAGGATCTTCGACACCGAGAGCGCGCCGACCGCGGCGATCCACGCCGGCGGGAAGAAGCCCAGATACATCAGCGCACGGCCGCCGATCTCGAACCCGCGCTGGGCGCGGATGACGGAGTACAGGTAATCGCGGTCCTTCTGCCCGAGGTCGGCGACGACGCGGGCGCGCAGTTCGTCGAGGTCGCGACCGAGCGCCTCGACCTGTTCGTAGGACAGGACCACGGTGTTGGGATCGTCCGCGGAGTGGTCGGCGGTGGTGGGCGCGCCGGCGGGGCGGGTGTCGCCGACGGTTTCGCGGGTGAGTTCGAGGGTCATGTTTGCCTCCTCAGGTGGTAGGCGGAAGGTGATGTGGGAGCGGGTGTTCGGCGGCGGGGTGACGGTGGCCTCAGATGTCGATCTCGACCGAGCCGACCGGCGCGTTGATGCACAGCTGGATCTGCTTGTCGGATTCGACGTCGGTCTCTCCGGTCAGCACGTTGCGCGTGCACCCGGACTTCTTGACCGCGGTGCAGGAGAAACAGATCCCCATCCGGCATCCCGATTCCGGGGTCAGGCCGGCGCTCTCGGCCTGATCGAGCAGCGGGCGTCCGTCGTTGGCGGCGGTTGCGCCCGAACGCGAGAACCTGACCTCGCCGTCTGCCGAGTCCGGGTCGGCGACGACGGGCGCGGTGAGCGTGAACGCCTCCCGATGCAGGGGCCGGGAGATCCCGAGATCGGCGTGTGCGGCGGCCACGGCGTCCATGAGCGGGGCGGGCCCGCAGACGAACACGTCGGCGTCGGCCAGCGCCGGGACCCCGTCGAGGTGGTCGACGGTGAAGTGGCCGTCGTCGGCCTCACGGGTGAAGTGCAGGCGCAGGTCCAGCTGCGGATGCGCCTGCTCGAGCTCGGCGAGCTCGGCGCGGTAGGCGACATCGTGCCGCGTCGGTGCGTAGTGGACGAAGGTGATCGGTCCGGCGAAGGATTGCGATACGAGCGTCCTCAGCATTGAGAGTACAGGTGTAATCCCGCTGCCACCGCTGATGAAGACTGCGGAGGCCGGGTCGGTCTCGGGCAGGACGAACTCCCCGTCGGCCTGGGACAGTCCGACGACGTCGCCGGGGCGGGCGTGGCGGGCCAGGTGCTTGGAGACCAGGCCGTCCTCGTTGGCTGTGACGGTGAGTTCGATGGTGCCGTCGGGACCGGACCCGGCGTTGGCGGGCGAGAAGCAGCGGGTGTGCCGCACACCGTCGATGACGACGCTGAGCTGCACGAATTGCCCGGCGCGGTGGCCCCGCCACTGGCGCGTGGGGCGGATGGTCAGGCGGACCGTCCGGGCGGTCGGGTGCTCGACCCGCACGATCTCGCCGCGCAGGTCGCGCCAGGTGAGCATCGGGTCGAGGAGTTCGAGGTAGCGGTCGACCGGATGCGGCGACAACGCCGCCTCGACGATCGATCCGACCAGTCGGTTCCATCGGCCGGAACGTGCGGCGACCGGGCGCGACTGGCTTCGGGTCTGGGGGCTGCGGATGCTCATGGCGGGCTCCGTTCGAGTAATTCGGTGTACATGTGTACACCGACAAGTGTGACACCGTGATCACCCCTGGCGTCAACCCGTGGCCGTTGTGTCGGCGGTCACACGCCATGCCGGGGTGGGGCGGGGGAGGTGCGAAACGGACACATAGACTCGGCCTGTGGCACGCACGCGGAGTACGAGCCGGGGTCATTCCTCGGGCAACGGTGAATCGCACTCGCGTGCCGATCGCAAGAACCAGACGCGTGAGGCGCTGCTGGACACGACGAGGTCGCTCGTCGCCGAGCGAAGCTTCGGCAGCATCAGCCTCCGCGAGGTGGCCCGCGGGGCGGGGATCGTGCCCACGGCCTTCTACCGGCACTTCGCGTCGATGGAGGACCTGGGCGTCACGCTTGTCGAGGACTCGATGCGGGTGTTGCGGCGCGCGTTGCGCGAGGGGCGGCGTGACCTCGCCGAACGCCAGGCGATGCCGACGGCCAAGACATCGCTGGAGATCCTGCTGCGTCACGTGCGCGAGAACGAGGCGCAATTCCGCTTCCTGGTCCGCGAACAGCACGGCGGCATCGCCGAGATCCGCCGCGCCATCGACACCGAATTGCGCTTGTTCTCCAAGGAACTCGCGATCGACCTGGCGCGCCTGCCCGCGCTCGCGGAGTGGGAGCCGGAGGATCTGGAGACGGCCGCGGAGCTGATCGTGACGATCATGCTCACCGCGGTCGCCGACCTCCTCGACGGCGAGTATCGCGGACGCGGGGCCGAGAAGGACATCGTGGAACGCACCGAGCGGCAGCTCGTGATGGTCTTCCTGGGCATGGCGCAGTGGCGCCCCTCCCGCTGAGCATCGGGTCGGGTGGCGTCGCGAACCCCCCGGATCGGGACACACCGTCCGCCGGGCGGCGGCGAATTGTCCGATCCCGGTTCCAGGCGCTTCGAGGCCCAACGCCGTCACCAGCGGAAACGCGCCGGATAGCGTAGTCGGCGGCACCTTGTCGAGTTGGCGTCACGCCGATTTCAATTGTGGTCGCACCTGTTGCCGGTGATCGACACTTGCCGTCGGCGAGTGTGCTGCCGCGCGGCCCGCGTCCGGTCCGTGGGGATCACACCTGCCGTAGTCCTCCTGCTGTTCGACGACGAAAGGTGCCCTCGCGGTGTCTCTGCATTTCCACTGGTTCCTGCCCACCTATGGTGACTCCCGCAACCTGATCGCGGGTGGGCACGGCAGCCAGATGAACGGGGACCGTCCGGCCGACCTGAAGTACCTGAAGCAGCTGGCCAACGCGGCCGAGACCAACGGGTTCAAGGCGGTGCTGACGCCGGCGGGCCTCTGGTGTGAGGACGCGTGGCTGACCACCGCGGCCCTCATCGACTCGACCGAGACCCTCAAGTTCCTCATCGCGTTCTGCCCCGGTCTGATCTCGCCGCTGCTCGCCGCCCAGATGTCGGCGACCTTCCAGTGGCACTCGCAGGGCCGACTGCTCATCAACGTCGTCACGGGTGGGGAGTCGAGCGAGCAGCGCGCCTTCGGCGACTTCCTCGCCAAGAACGCCCGCTACGAGCGGTGCGACGAGTACCTGGAGATCATCCGCAGCCTCTGGACCTCCGACGAGCCGGTCGACTTCGTCGGCAAGTACCTGCGCGTGGAGAACGCGCTGCTCGGCCGTCGCCCCGACCCGACGCCGCAGGTGTTCTTCGGCGGATCGTCGCCGGCGGCCGGCGACGTGGCGGCCAAGCACGCCGACACCTACCTCACCTGGGGCGAGCGTCCCGAGGACGTGTCGAAGAAGATCGCCTGGATCAACGGCCTGGCCGCCGCGCAGGGGCGCACCCTCGACCACGGCATCCGTTTCCACGTGATCGCCCGCGAGACCTCCGAGCAGGCGTGGGCCGAGGCCTCGCGCCTGCTGGGCGCCCTCGACCCCGCGCAGGTGGAGGCGGCGCAGCGCAACCTCGCCCGGTCCGAGTCGGAGGGGCAGCGCCGGATGAGCGAACTCCACGGTCGCGGAAAGGCTTTCGGTTCGTCGACCGATCCGCGCTCGCTGGAGATCCACCCCGGTGTCTGGGCCGGGGTCGGCCTGGTCCGCGGCGGTGCCGGCACCGCGCTGGTCGGCTCCTACGACGAGGTCGCCGCACTGATCGGCGAGTACGCCGCCCTCGGTCTCGACCACTTCGTCCTGTCGGGCTACCCGCACCTGGAGGAGGCCTACCACTTCGGCGAGGGCGTGCGTCCCGCGCTGGCACGCCTCGGCCTCCTCGACGAGGGCGGCTCCCGCCCGAAGGAAGAGGTCCGCACCGCCTTCCTGCCGCGCCTGCAGGCCGCGTCCTCCTGATCCCGCCCACTCCCGTTCCACTCACGCTCCACGACCACCAGCGGAGGTAAACCATGTCCACCGAATCCATCGCGGACCAGATCAAGTTCGCCTACTGGGTGCCCAACGTCTCCGGCGGCCTGGTCACCAGTGACATCGAACAGCGCACCAACTGGGACTACGACTACAACGTCAAGCTCGCCCAGACCGCGGAGAACAACGGCTTCGAGTACGCGCTGTCGCAGGTGCGCTACGAGGCCAGCTACGGCGCCGAGTACCAGCACGAGTCGACCAGCTTCAGCCTCGCGCTCCTGCTCGCGACGCAGCGTCTGAAGGTCATCGCCGCCGTCCACCCGGGCCTGTGGCATCCGGTGGTGCTGGCCAAGTTCGGCGCCACCGCCGACCACCTGTCCAACGGCCGCTTCGCGATCAACGTCGTCTCCGGGTGGTTCAAGGACGAGTTCACCCACCTCGGCGAGCCCTGGCTCGAGCACGACGAGCGCTACCGCCGCAGCGCCGAGTTCCTGCAGGTCATGCGCAAGGTGTGGACCGAGGACGATGTGGAGTTCCGCGGCGACTTCTACCGCATCCACGACTTCACCCTGAAGCCCAAGCCGCTCAACACCCCCGAGCGTCCGAACCCCGAGCTGTTCCAGGGCGGCAACTCGACCGCCGCCCGCCTCAACGGCGGCAAGTACGCCGACTGGTACTTCTCCAACGGCAAGGACTTCGACGGCGTCACCGAGCAGATCGACGACCTGCGCAACGTGGCCCGCGCGAACAACCGCGAGGTCAAGTTCGGCCTCAACGGCTTCATCATCGCCCGCGACACCGAAAAGGAAGCCCGCGACACCCTGCGCGAGATCGTCGAGAAGGCCAATCGTCCTGCGGTGGAGGGCTTCCGGGACGCCGTCCAGCAGGCCGGCAACGCCACCGGCGACAAGAAGGGCATGTGGGCGGACTCGACCTTCGAGGATCTCGTCCAGTACAACGACGGTTTCCGCACCCAGCTGATCGGCACCCCGGAGCAGGTCGCCGAGCGCATCGTCGCCTACAAGCGCCTCGGCGTCGACCTCATCCTCGGTGGCTTCCTGCACTTCCAGGAGGAGATCGAGTACTTCGGCGAGAAGGTGCTCCCGCTCGTCCGCGAGCTCGAGGCCGCGCAGGCTCCCGTGGGGGTCGCGTGACGGCAGTGGGGCAGGCTGCCCGGCCCGTCGTGGCCGACCGGATCTCCTCGACGCAGGAGGCCCTGTCCGTCGCGCGGGAGCTGGCCGCGTCCTTTGCGGCCGGCGCGGCCGAACGGGATCGTGATCGCAGGCTGCCATTCGAGGAGATCGACCGGCTCTCGGCGTCCGGACTGCTCGCACTGACCGTGCCCGCCCGGTTCGGCGGACTCGACGTCGCACCGAGTGTCCTGGCCGAGGTCGTGTCGATCCTGGCGGCCGCGGACCCGAGCATCGCGCAGATCCCGCACAGCCACTTCGTGTATCTCAACCTGGTGCGCCTCGCCGCGCCGGAGCAGCTGGCCGAGCGCATCTTCGCCGATGTGCTCGCCGGCGGGCGCATCGCCAACGCGCAGTCCGAGCGCGGGGGCAAGACCATCGCCGACATCTCGACGAGGCTGACCCCGGTCGACGGCGACGGCACGCGGTTCAGCCTCGACGGTGAGAAGTTCTACTGCACCGGTTCGCCGTACGCGCACACCCTCGCGGTGCTGGCGAAGCTGGACGCGGCGGTCGGCGACTTCGCGCCCGGCGAGTACGTGGCGTTCATCCCGGCTGACTCCGCAGGCGTGGAGATTGTCGACGACTGGGACGCGGTGGGGCAGCGGACGACCGGCTCGGGCACCGTCCGGTTCACCGGCGTGGGGGTTCGCGCCGACGATCTGGTCGCCCGTGCCGCGGCGACCGCCGCACCGACCGCCTACGGTGCGTACGCACAGCTGCTGCACGTCGCGATCGACACGGGCATCGCCCGCGGAGCGCTGAACGCGGCCGCCGAGTTCGTGCGCACCAAGGCGCGCCCGTGGTTCGAGGCCGGCGTCGAGCGCGCGGTCGACGACCCGCTGGTGGTCCAGCGCTTCGGCGAACTCGACGTCGACGTGGCCACCGCCGAGGCCATGCTCGCCGCGGCCGGCCGGGCCGTCGACGAGGCCGTGGCCGCCGGTACGCGTCCCGAGCTCGCCGCGGAGGCGTCGATCGCCGTGGCGCGGGCCAAGGCCGTCGCCGACCGGGTGTCGACGCCGGTGGCGTCGGCGCTGTTCGAGGTGAGCGGAACGCGTGCTGCGGCAGCCGGATCCGGACTCGACCGGTTCTGGCGGGACGCCCGCACCCACACGCTGCACGACCCCGTCCGCTGGAAGTACCAGCACATCGGCCGCCGCCTGCTGCGCGGCGAGGACCCGCCGCTGCACGGCGTCATCTGAACCACGGGGTCATCTGAACCACGGGGTCATCTGAACCACGGGGTCATCTGAACACTGCCGTCACGACGATCGCGTTGCGTTCGTGCCCGCCGACCGGGCACTCACGCAACGCGATTCGTCGTTGTGGGGCGCGTCAGAGGTAACGGCCGACGTGGGGCAGCGCCTTCTTCGGCGTCTTCGCGTTGAAACCGTCACCGATCGCGCGCAACCGCCAGTCGCCGCCGTCTCGGCTGATGACCGCCATCGCGACCGCCGTGAACGGCATGCCGCCCTTGAGGGTGTAGCGGGCGAGTTCGGCTCCGGTCGTGTCGTCGACGAGGCGGCAGAACGCGTTGTCGATCTCCTCGAAGGTCTGCCCGCGGTAGGAGGTCACGATGAACACCAGCGCGTCGATGTGCGGCGGGACCGATTGCAGCGCAACGCGGATCACCTCGTCGTCGCCCTCGCCCTCGCCGGTGAGGTTGTCGCCGGAATGGACGATGGAACGGTCGTCGCTCGTGAGATGTCCGTAGTAGACGATCTCCGTGCACTGGCCGCGCGAGTACATCAGCACCGATGCGTCGAGGTCGATGTTGCTCGACCGGCCGAACCGCCGGGGGACCGGGTCCCACCCGAGTCCCATGCTGATGTTGGTGAGCTTCACCCCGCCTTCCTTGCGGAGGGTGACCTTCTGTCCCTTCACCAGGCTGACCGGGCGGTCCTTGCTGAGACTGATCTCCGGGGCCCGCGGCGGCGCGGGAGGCGGCGAAGCGGCGGCCGGGGTGTGCGCGGGCGGCGTGGAGTACGTGGGCGGCGGTGTGTGGGTGGGCGGCGGCGTGTACGCAGGCGGCGTGGCCGGCGGCGGCGTGTACGCGGGTGGTGTGGCCGGCGGGGGCGTGTACGCGGGTGGTGTCGTCGCAGCCGGAGTGGGTGCCGGTGGTGGGGTCGGCTCGTCGTCGACGCTCACGCCGTGATCCCGGACGAGGTCGGCGAAGCCGCCCGCGTAGCCCTGTCCGACGGCGCGGACCTTCCAGTCGAGACCTCGCCGGTACACCTCGAGCGCGATGACCACCGACTCCGTCGTCAGGCCGGTGATGGCGTAGTCGTAGAGCTCTCGGCCGGCGGCGTCGGAGACCCGCGCGACCGGCGGGGCGAAGCGGCCGAACGTCGAACCCGGGTCCGCGAGGGTGATGACGGCGCGGACGGAGTCGATGTCGGCCGGGAGGCTGTTGGTCGAGATGCGCAGCCGTCCCGGGCCGCCGGGGGTCTGCTCGAGCGAGACGCCCGGCCCGGTCGGCTGGTTGTAGAAGACGAAATCGGCGTCGCTGCGGACGACGCCGCGGTCGGTCACGAGCAGCGCCGACAGGTCGGCTGCGGTCGCCAAGTCGACGGAGATGACGAGTTGGGAGGTCGACAGCGGGCCGTTCTGGCCCTTGATCAGCGCAGGCATGCGAGCGGAGGAGTCCTTTGCGGTCGGTCGTGAGCACGAGAGGGGCGGGCGGACCGGCATCCGGTCCCTTGGTCAGCCTAGCGAGGCCCGCGACAGGACGGCACCCGTCGAGTTGCGATCGACCGACGGACAGATTGATGTCGGTATGTCCGAATAGGCTGCTCGTCATGGTTGGTAACCGGGTTGGCACGCAGTTCGGTCCCTATCGTCTCGACGAACTGCTGGGCCGCGGCGGCATGGGCGAGGTCTACCGTGCGTACGACACGGTGAAGGACCGGACCGTCGCGCTCAAGCTGCTGAACCCGGGTCTCGCCGACGACTCGACCTATCAGGAGCGTTTCCGCCGGGAGTCGCGTGCCGTGGCGCGCCTCGGCGAACCACACGTCATCCCGATCCACGACTGGGGTGAGATCGACGGCGTCCTGTTCATCGACATGCGGTTGGTGCACGGCGAGGACCTCCGCGCGCTGTTGACCCGCGAGACCAAGCTCGACCCCGAGCGTTCGGTGTCGATCATCGAGCAGGTCGCCGCAGCGCTCGACGCCGCGCACGGCGAGGGTCTCGTGCATCGCGACGTCAAGCCGGAGAACATCCTGGTCGGCACCAACGACTTCGCCTATCTCGTCGACTTCGGCGTGGCCCACGCCGACGAGGACACGCATCTGACCCAGACCGGGACCGCGGTCGGGTCGCTCGCGTACATGGCGCCGGAACTGTTCGACGCCGCGCCGCTGACCCCGGCGAGCGACATCTACGCACTCGCCTGCGTGCTCTTCGAGTGCCTCACCGGCCGCGTGCCGCACCCGGCGACCACGGTGAGCTCGGCGATCAAGGCCGCCCTGTTCGAGCCCCCACCCGCGCCCAGTACCGTCACCGCCGGCGTCCCGGCCGCGATGGACGAGGTCATCCGGCACGGACTCGCGGCCGATCCGGCACAGCGCTTCTCCTCGGCCGCCGAACTCGCCCGCGCAGCACGCGCGGCGTTGACCGGGGAGCCGGCACCGCGGTCGTACTCCGCGGTGAACCTGAGCAAGGCGCCCTCGACCGTGATCGCGCCGCCGGACCCAGCCTACGATCAGACCCAGGTGCGCCAGACCGGGCCGGAGTCCGTCGTAGGCACGAATCATTCAGGTGCCCAACAGGTTTCGGAGCCCCACGATTTCCCCGGCACACGTCGGTTCACCGATTCCCAGCCGTACCCGACGGGGCAGCAGTTCTCCGGGCCCCAGCCGTACCCGGCCGCCTATGCGCCGCCGCCGGCCTACCCGCCCGCGTACCCTCCGGCCGAGCGTCGGCGTTCGCCGGCGATCCCGATCCTCATCGGACTGATCGTCGTCGCGCTCATCGGTCTCGCGGTGGTCGCGGGCGTGTTGCTGGCGGGGACGGGCGACGACACCTCGGACACGGCTTCCGAGCCGACGACGCCGACCGTCACCGAGACCGTCGTCCCGCCGCAGACGCAGAATCCGCAACCCGCTCCGCCGCAGCCCGCCGTACCGAGCGGTTCGACACCGTGCGACTCCACGGTCGGGGTGGGGACCTCGGTCACGAGCTGCCCGTTCGCCTTCGCCGTCCGCGACGAGTACTTCCGCGCCGGTGGTGCGCGGACCGCCCGCGTCATCTACGCGGCGAGTCCGGTGACCGGCCTGACCTATGCGATGACCTGTGTGCCCGAGGGGTCGGTCGTCACGTGCCGGGGCGGCAACGATGCGGTGGTGCACATCTACTGATGGCTCAGCCCACGAACGCGAACCCGCGAGACATGACACAACCGGCATCACGAGGCCCGGCACGGGGCGGTTCGCTCCTCACACGCTCGAGGGCGGGGGTGGCACTGGCCGGCGCGGTGGCTCTTGGTCTCGCCGCGATCACGTCCGCGTGTGGGAACGCACCCGATCCGGAGCCGATCACCCCGGTGACGGTGACGGTCACCTCGACCCCGCCGAGCCCCACCCAGCCCCCGACACCCGGTTCGTCCGCGGTCCCGCCGGCGTCCGACGCCGCTCTGGCGGCCGGGTTCGACAAGGTCGCCGCGGCAACGGGATCGACGGTCGGCATCTCGATCGCGCCGGTCGGAGGGAATGCCGTTCCCGGTTTGACGCTCGGCGACCAGACCCCGCAGGTCGCCTGGTCGACCATCAAGGTGCCGCTGGCGATCGCCGCAGAACGCCGCAACGGTCCGAGTCCGGCGGCGCGCGCGGCGATCGTCGACTCCGACAACGCCTCTGCCGAGGCCCTGTGGTCGTCGTTGGGAGGTGGACAGGCGGCCGCCGACGCGGTCACCGAGGTGTTGCGTGACGGTGGCGACACGACGACGGTCGTACCGGCCACCCAGCGTCGGGCGGGTTACACGACCTTCGGCCAGACCGTGTGGTCGTTGCCCGATGCCGCAACCTTCACCGCGCATCTGCCGTGCATGTCCGGCGCCGGCAACGTGCTCTCGCTGATGGGGCAGGTGGCCGGCAACCAGCAGTGGGGAGTGGAGATCATGTCCGCGCCGCGGGCCACTGCGGTCAAGGGCGGATGGGGGCCGGGGATGTCGTCGGGCTACCTGGTGCGCCAGATCGGGCTGTTCACCTTTCGCGACGGCCGACGCACCGCGGTCGCCATGAGTGCCGTGGCGGGAACGATGAGCGGCGGGATCGCCGCGCTGAACGCGATCGCCAACTGGTTGAACCGGAACATGACCAAGCTCCCGCGCGGCAACTGCACGTGAC
>NZ_BAOQ01000018.1 GCF_000344155.1 Gordonia paraffinivorans NBRC 108238
CGAGGCTAGGTTCAGGTGGTGCCGCGTGCGACGAGTTCGACGGGGAGCCGCTGCGACCCGACCTCGCGCCCCGCGATGAGGTCCAGCAGCCCTCGGACCGCGGCCTCGCCGATCTCCCTGGCGGGGGAGTGGACGGTGGACAGCGGGACCGGCAATTGTGCGGCGATCGGGATGTCGTTGTAGCCGATGAGCGCCACGTCCTCGGGCACGCGCAGGCCGAGGTCCCGGGCCACACCCAGGACGCCGACGGCGATGGTGTCGGACACGGCGAAGATCGCCCGCGGGCGGTCGGGTGAATCGAGCAGCGTACGTCCGGCCTCCGTGCCGCCGCGCACCTCGAAACTCGACGCGACGATCCGGTCGTCGGGCAGGGCGAGGCCCGCCTTCTCGGTCTCGGCGCGGAAGCCGGCGAGGCGATCGGTTGCCGTCGTCGCATGAGACGGACCCGCGATGACCGCCAGGTCGGTGTATCCGCGGTCGATGAGGTGCCGTGCGGCGAGCGCCCCGCCGCGCACGTCGTCGCCGCCGACGAACGGCAGACCGGCATCGGCGTGCCTGGTCAGTGTCAGCATCGGCACGTCGCCGACCCGCAGCGACGCGATGAAGTCCTTCCCGGGGCGGTGCAGCCCGCTGAGCAGCAGTCCGTCGACCTGGCGTCCCACCAGGAGTTCGATGGCCGCACGTTGCGCCTCGGGCTCGTCGGGCGGACTGGACAGGAGCACCGAATAGCCGGCGCGGGTCGCCTCCTGCTCGATGCCCTGATAGGTCGTGGCGACCACGCCGTCGGTGAGGCGGGTCATCACCACTCCCAGGGTGGTGGTCTTGCGCGTCCGCAGGCTCGCGGCCCACTGGTTGCGCTGGTAACCGAGCTCCTCGGCGACCTGTCGTACCCGCAGCGCGGATTCCGACCACCCGTCGGTCGGTTCGGACTGTCGCAGCACGCGTGACGCCGTCGAGACGTGAACACCTGCGCGCCGGGCGATCTCCTTGAGAGTCGGTGTCGGTCGACCACCGCCCACGTGAGTCCTCCGTCTGCTGTCCGGCTCGCCTGTTGACCTGGGGTCAGGGACCACCTACGTTAGTCGATGCAAACGTTCTCGCAAACGTTCTCATGATGCTCGTCACCGACCGCTCGTGAAGTCTCCGGAGGTTCCGATGTCCAGTCCCAGCACCCTGTCGCAGCTGTTCGCGCTCGACTCGCTGCTCGAACCCGAGGAGATCGCGATCCGCGACACCGTGCGCGACTTCGCGAACGCGAGACTGCGCCCGCACATCGCGGACTGGTTCGAGGACGCGAAGCTCCCGGTCCGTGAGATCGCCCGCGAGCTCGGCGGGATCGGCGCTCTCGGAATGCACCTCGAGGGCTACGGCTGCCCCGGGACCAGTGCGACCGCCTACGGCCTGGCCTGCCTGGAGCTCGAGGCCGTCGACTCCGGCATCCGCAGTCTCGTCTCGGTGCAGGGCTCGCTGGCGATGTTCTCGATCCACCACTGGGGCAGCGAGGAGCAGAAGAACGAGTGGCTGCCGCGCATGGCGGCCGGCGAGGCCATCGGCTGCTTCGGCCTGACCGAGCCCGACTTCGGTTCGAATCCGAGCGGCATGCGCACCAACGCCCGGCGCGACGGTGAGGACTGGATTCTCAACGGCACCAAGATGTGGATCACGAACGGCTCCGTCGCCGACGTCGCAGTGGTGTGGGCGAAGACCGACCTCGAGGAGGGCGCCCGCGGCATCCGCGGGTTCGTGGTGCCCACCGACACCCCGGGCTTCTCCGCCCCGGAGATCGGCAAGAAGATGTCGCTGCGCGCCTCGGTGACCGCCGAACTGGTCCTCGACGACGTGCGCCTGCCGGCCTCGGCGATGTTGCCGAAGGCACAGGGCCTGCGCGGGCCGCTGAGCGCTCTCAACGAGGCGCGCTACGGCATCGTGTTCGGTGCGATCGGCGCGGCCCGCGACTGCCTGGAGGCGGCCATCGCCTACTCGCAGTCCCGCGAGGTCTTCGACAAGCCGCTCGCCGGTTACCAGCTCACCCAGGCGAAGCTCGCCGACATGGCCCTCGAGGTCGGCAAGGGACATCTGCTGGCCTACCACCTGGGCCGGCTGAAGGATCGCGGCGAGGTCCGTCCCGAGCAGATCAGCACCGGCAAGCTGAACAACACGCGTGAGGCCATCAAGATCGCCCGGGAATGCCGAACGATCTTGGGCGCCAACGGCATCACGCTCGAGTACCCGGTCATCCGGCATGCGAACAACCTCGAGTCCGTCCTCACCTACGAGGGCACGTCGGAGGTCCACCAGCTGACCATCGGGCGTGCCCTCACCGGCCAGGACGCGTTCCGCTGACAGACGAGACCCACCCTCGACCTGTGAGTCGAACTCCACGAAGGAGTTCACCGCATTGAACGGGGTCGGGATCGACACCAGGAAGCGGGATTCGGGAAGCAGGACGCCGGTCCGCCGGGCCTCGACGAACCGCTGGTAGGACGCGGCGGCGACGGAATGGTAGTCCACGTCGCCGAACTCGACGGCCACGCCGGGCCTGACCCGGGCCCGGTCGCCGACGACGTCGAGTGTCGGATTGTCCAGGAAGAGATCCCGTTGTGTCAGAACCCAGTTCGCGCGATCTCCGGGTTCGCCGTCCGGAACGCGGAGCACGTTCGGCTGCAGGTTCTCGCCGACGAGGGCGAAGGCCGCGTCGACGTCGGGCACGTTGATGCTGCCGGTCAGATAGAAATTCGTCATGGGTGATCCTCGGGGTGACGGTGGAGACAGAGGTGATGTCGGGCGAGCGAACGGTTCACAGGAGCACGCCGAGCCGCGGAGGCCGGGTGCCGTGCAGGGTGTGGTTGCCGATGTGGACGTACTTCCATCGGGCGGGATCGTGCAGCGAGTGCACGCGCACGTTCCGCCAGTGCCGGTCCAGTCCGTACTTGCCGTCGGTTGACGACGTGCCGGCGAGTTCCAGAACGCCCGAGGCGATCTCGATCGCGAATTCCTGGGCGAGGGCCTTCGCCGACGCGATGGTCAGTGACGCCGCGGCAGCCGAGTCCCGGGTCAGCTCGGGCTCGGCCCGCGCCGCGTCGATGAGCCGGGAACCCTTCTCCAGCAACGCCTCGAGTGCCCACAGTCGGGCGGTGAGTTCGCCGAAGCGGCGGATCACGTGGGGCTCGTCGGCCGCCCGGTCGACGTTCGCCTCGAACCACGGTCGCGACTTCGTCCGGACGAACTCGGCGCCGTCCTCCAGCGCCGCCCGGGCGATCCCCACGTCGATGGCGGTGTGCAGGGCCTGGTCGAAGGCGCCGAGCACCGACGGTGCCGCGGTGACCGGATCGGGGTCGGGCCCCTCGTCGATCACGAGGCGGTCGTCGACGATCACGTGATCGAGGATCACCGTCCCGCTCGCGGTTCCCCGCTGGCCGAAGGCCGACCAGTTCTGGAGGTCGAGGGTCACCCCCGAGTCGGTCGGACGGACGAAGACGGTCGCACCGTGGTCGGTGCCCTCGACGCGCGCGCCCACACCGATCCAGCTCGCGCCGAGTGAACCGGTCGCGTAGTACTTGGTGCCGTGCAGTTCCCAGCGGCCGTCGTCGAGACGGCGCACCGTGGTCTTGCGCTCGGCGGCGGTGCGTGTGCCGCGCTCGGCGGAGGCGTTGCCCAGCTGCGCGCCCGCCAGGATGTCGCCGTAGATCGTCGGTGCGGGCTCGGTGCGTCCGAGTCCGCGGATGCCTGCGCTGAGGACATAGTGCGACAGCAGCAGCTGGCCGACCGCGGAATCGGCCCGTGCCAGACGCCGGATCACCTCGACCGCCACCGACTGCGGCAGGTCGGGTCCGCCGTGTTCGGCGGGTACGAGGATGCCGAGGAGACCGGAGGCGGCCACGGTCTGCAATGCCTCGGTGGGGAGTTCGCCGTCGAGTTCGCGCCGCAGCGACCCTGCGGCGACGACTGCGGCGACGGAATCGGCAGCGGCGAGTGCGGCGTGCTCGTCGGACAGCACCGGTACGGCCGGGGCGTCGGTGGTGGTCGTCGGTGTCAACGTCGAAATCCTTTCGTGGACGTCACTGTTCGCGCTCACGCTAGGGTTTCGGCATCGCCTGTGGGTGGTGGTTCAAGCAACACTTACAGGTCGTGCAGGAACGGTGTAGGCCCGACGCCCGCCGGCCCGTTCGCGGTGTGTCCCGACCGCGCGGGCCACGGCCACCAGCGCGGCGACAGCCCCATTGGCCTCGGGTTCTTCGGTGGTGGCCAGCGAGATCCGGCGGGACGGCGGACGACCGGCAACCGGTCGGACCGCCACGTCGTGCCGGGCACTGCGGAGGGCGAGCGAGGGAACCAGTGAGACACCGAGTTCTGCGGCGACGAGACCCTGGACGGTCGGGTAATCCTCGGCCCGGAACGACACCGACGGGGTGAAACCGGCCCGTCGGCAGGAGTTCAGGAAGACCCGCGCATCCGGGCAGGTCCCGGTCGCCGAACTCACGACCCATTTCTCGCCGGAGAGCGCATCGAGCGGCACCGCACGGACGTTTGCCAACCGGTGGCCGGGCGGCAGGACGACATGGAAATCGTCGTCGAACAGCGGTGTGAGACAGAGGTCCCCGTAGTCTCCGCGGGACTCGCCGGGCACCTCGGTGACGACGGAGACCTCGACGTCGCCGGCGCGCAGCAGTTCGACGGCCTCGTCGGGGTCGGCGGCGACCAGTCGGACCTCGGTGCGCGGGAACGCTTCTCGAAATCGTGTTATCACTCGCGGGAGGATCTCCGACGCTGCGCTGGAGAAGGAGGCCACCCGTACGAGCCCGGGTTCGGGCGCCGAGGACCGGGACAGGTCGCGCTCGGCGTCCTCGACCGCAGCCAGGATCACCTCGGCGTGGCCGACGAGCCGTTGCCCCGCAGGGGTCGGATGCACCCCAGACGGCGTGCGTACGAGCAACTGGTGCCCCAGGTCGCGTTCCAGTGCGGTGATCTGTTGGGAGACCGCCGACGTCGTGTACTGCAGCGCGGCGGCGGCAGCGCTCATCGAGCCCCGACGGACCACCTCGGAGAACACCACCAGCTTGCGCACGTCGAACACGTCGAAACCATAGAGCGCGCGCGGTGCTTCGCAGACACTTCTGCTCAGGCGTACCGAAAAGCCCTGGCTCCGGCGCCGGCCGGCGAGCGGCCGGTCAGTAGGCGGAGGCGGGCTGGGTCGGGACGATCCCGTGGTGCAGGTGGGCCACGTCCGGGTGGGCGCGGGTCCGCGACTTCCACGCGTTCTCGCCGTAGGTGTTGAAGATCGGGTTGTTCGGATCGACCTCGACGCCCCGTGACAACGCGGCCAGCTCCGGCGGCAGCTCGATGATCGGGATGACGGCATCGAGCGCGGGGTTCAAGAAGAACGGGATGGACACGCGGTCGGTGCCCGGTCGCGGCGCGCGGACACGGTGCTGGGTCGCCCGCAGGTAGCCGCCCGTGGCGACCTCCAGCAGCTCACCGATGTTGACGACGAAGGCGCCGTCCACCGGGGGGACCTCGAGCCACTCGCCGGCGGACGTCTCGACCTCCAGTCCCTCGGAGCCGGGTTCGACCAGCAGCAGGGTGAGGACGCCGGAGTCCTTGTGCGCGCCGACCCCCTGCGTGCGATCGGGGCTCCCGGGATAGCGCACCACCTTGATCAGGGTGGCGGGCAGGTGCTCGAAGGCGGTGTCGAAGAACGATTCCGGAGCCCCGAGCGACACCGACCAGTGGCGCAGGAGCCGCAATCCGACCTGTGAGAGGGTCTCGCCCCAGGCCTCGAACGCCTCTCGGAAACCCTCGGGCCTCGACGGCCACAGGTTGGGCCCCTGGAGATGCCAGTAGCCCTCGGCATCCGGCACGACCTCGCGCCCGGGACCGATGTCGATCTGTTCGCGCCAGTCCACCTTGCCGTTGGTCAGCTCCCCGCCGAGACGTGAGTAGCCACGGAACTGAGGGCTCTGGAGCTGGCTGATCTCGTTCTTCACCTCGTCGGGCAGGGCGAAGAACTCCCGGGCCAGTCGCAGGACCTCGTCGAATGCCTCTTGGGGCACACCGTGGCCGGTCAGGTAGAAGAAGCCGTGGTCGTGCGCCGCTTCGCGGAGCGCCGCGCGGAAGGTCGCCGGATCGGTGTCGGCGTCGCGGAGATCGAGGATCGGGAGCATGCCGTCAGAGTGCCAGAATCCCGCGCTTCGACGGAAGGTCGTTCACAGACCGTGAAAGCGCCTTCACCACGCCTGCAGGCAGTACGTTGGAGTCTCGAGGGCCGAAGTGTCTGAGAACGTCTGAGAAGGCTACGCCCTGGGAAGGAATCCGTCGTGACCCATGAAGCCGACGACGTCGTACATCTGCGGATCGCGGAACTGGCGCGGGAACTGCACGCCGACACCGCCGACGACGAGCTGATCGCCAAGACCATCGTCGAGGGTGCGCTGGCCGAGATCCCGGGGGCGCAATATGCCGGACTCACGGTGGCCACGGATCGTCGCTCCATCGAGTCGCTCGGGTCCACCCACGAGTACGTGGAGATCCACGACCGGATTCAGGCCGAGACCGGCGAGGGCCCGTGCCTGTCCGCGGCGCTGCACGAGCGGATCGTGCGCGCCGACGACCTGGACGCCGACAACCGGTGGCCGAAGTACCGGCGTCGCGCGGTGGCGGAGATCCCGATCCGGTCCGTCCTGTCGTTCCAGCTCTTCGCCAACCACAACCGGATCGGGGCGCTCAACGTGTTCGCGGACGAACCGGGGATCTTCGACCTGCACGCCGAGGACATCGGCGTGGTGTACGCGACCCACGCGGCCCTGGCGTGGAACGCGATCCAGAAGGACCAGCAGTTCCACAGCGCTCTGGCGAACCGGGACGTCATCGGTCAGGCGAAGGGAATGCTGATGGAACGGTTCGGGGTAGACGCCCTGGCGGCCTTCGACCTGCTGAAGAGACTGTCGCAGGAGTCGAACACCAAGCTCTCGGAAGTGGCGCGCCAGGTCGTCGAGAAGCGGTGACTTCCCGCCCGGGGAAGGCGAATTACTCAGGCACGGCGAACTCGACCGTGCTCGGTCCGGTGCCGCCGTCGGCGAGCACTCGGCCGGCCTCCTCGAGGGTCTCGTAGATCCGGACCTTCGCGGTCAATCCGCTCACCTCGAGCGGTCGCGAGACGGTCCGCTCGCCGGCCACGACGACCGGGATCGACGCTCTGGTCGCGTCGTCGATGAAGGTGCCGAGCAGGACGAGGCCGACGGTGCCGAAGAAGTTGACGGCGGTGAGATCCAAGACGATTCCGTCGCACCTGCTGCGGACGACACGATCGAGGGCGATGGCGAAGTCGGCGCCGGTCTCGGCGTCGATGCTCCCGGAAAAGCCTTGTACACAATACGATTTCGAGGAATCGAAGCGGCGGGTAGAGGTTCTCGACGCGGATTCCGTTGCGGCATCGAATGCCGACCGGAATGTCGTCGATGTACTGAGGGGCATGAGGTTGCTCATCTCGGTTGGGTGTTGTGCTCGGTAGCGTCGCGTCATGAGACGAAAACCGTTGTCTTCCGGCCTCTTTGGCCGCATCCCAAGTTCACGATCATCCTTTTGCGAGGAGATAAGCCGTGATGCGTCGTGAGTGGCGGGCCCTGGTCGCCCGATCGCTCTTTGTCCCGGCTCTGCCCTGAACCGTATGTCTCACCCTACGGACGCTTAGCGGCCCGAACAAGACCTTTACCCTCTTGTTGCCGCGACCAGGGGGTCGTTATCGTTCCGTGACCTACCGGGCGGTCACTTCCGACTGGACGTGACGCGCGGAACATGGTTGTCTTGTAGTTGATGTGTGTCGAGTCGCGTGCGCACATCCGCTCCATGCTGGATTTCGGGCATTCAGCCCATCGATCTCTCATGATCAGAAATGTCTGGGTGGTGACTCCTATGGCGACACAAGCCGGGCACGACGATTATCGCGACGTCCTCCCCATGCTGCGGGACATCCGCAACGAGGCCGACGCTGTTCTCCGTGCCAAGAAACGCGACGAGGTGATCGAGCGGTGTCTTCCGCTCGCGGATCACGTCGCACGCCGGTTCTCCGATCGCGGTGAGCCGGTCGACGATCTCCGCCAGGTGGCGCGGATCGGTCTGATGCACGCGGTCGATCGTTTCGACATCGAACGCGGCAACAATTTCCTCGCCTTCGCGGTTCCGACCGTAATGGGTGAGGTCAAGCGGTATTTCCGGGACAGCACGTGGTCGATCAGGGTGCCACGTCGCGCGCAGGAAGCCTCGTTGAACATCGCGAAGGCCAGTGAGGAGCTGTTGCAGACCCTCGGCCGGTCGCCGCGCCCCAGCGAGATCGCCGAACATCTCGGATTACCCGTCGGTGAGGTCATCGAGGGGATGGTGGCTCGCTCGGCGTATACGGCGAGTTCCATCGACGCCGAGGCCGGCTCGTCCACGGACGGCTGGACCCTGGCCGACACTCTCGGCGACGACGACGATCGCCTCGGCATGGTCGAGGAGTTCGTGACTCTCCAACCCGCACTGGCCATGCTCACCGAGCGTGAGCGCAAGATCCTCACTCTGCGGTTCTTCAAATCGATGTCGCAGAGCGAGATCGCGCGCGAGGTCGGCATCTCGCAGATGCATGTGTCGAGGCTGCTCACCCGCATCCTCGAGACTTTGCGTGAGGCGGTTGCCGACGATGAGTATTACGAGGAGCCGTTGCGGGCTCACGCCTGATCGGGTGCTGGGGGTCCACGCCTCGTGCGCGGGCCCCCAGCTTCCGAACCAGTGCCCTGAGATCGATCAGGGCTTCAAGATCACCTTGACCATCCCGTCTGCCTTTTTCTGAAAGGTCTCGTAGGCCTGCGGGGCTTCCTCGAGCGGGATCTCGTGTGTCGCGAAGGTGTCCACTCCCAGCGGATCCTCGTCGGTCAGCAGGGGAAGGATGTCGTCGACCCAGCGCTTGACGTTCGCCTGGCCCATGTGCAGGCGGATCTGCTTGTCGAACATCGTCAGCATCGGCAGCGGATCGGCGGTCCCTCCGTAGACCCCCGACAACGAGATCGTTCCGCCACGCCGGACGACGTCGATCGCCGAGTAGAAGGCTCCCAGCCGGTCGACGCCGGCCTCCGACATCGCCTTGCGCGCAACGAAGTCCGGCAGCAAGCCAACGGCGTCCTGGACCAGCTTGTTGACCAGGGAGCCGTGCGCCTCCATGCCGACGGCGTCGATCACCGAGTCCGTGCCCAGACCGCCGGTGACGTCGCGGACCGCGTCACCGAGGTTGTCGACCGCATCGAGATCGATGGTCTCGATGCCGCGTTCCTGCGCCCGCGCCAGCCGTTCCGGGACCCGGTCGACGCCGATCACGCGCGCCCCCTGATGTGACGCGATGCGTGCGGCCATGTCGCCGATCGGACCGAGGCCCAGCACGGTGACCGTTCCGCCACGCGGGATCTCGGCGTAGGCCACGGCCTGCCAAGCGGTGGGCAAGACGTCCGACAGGTACACGTATCGTGAATCCGGTTTGTCGGCAGGGACTTTGATATGGGTGAACTGCGCCTGGGGAACCCGGAGGTACTCGGCCTGGCCGCCGGGGACCGAGCCGTACAGCTCGGAGTACCCGAACAGGGCGGCTCCCATGCCCTGGTCGCGGACCTGGGTGGTCTCGCACTGCGTCATCAGTCCCTGGTTGCAGAAAAGGCATGACCCGCACGAGATCTGGAACGGGATGACCACCCGGTCGCCCACCTTCAGATCGCCGGCCTCCGGACCCACCTCCTCGACGATCCCCATGGGTTCGTGACCCAGGACGTCGCCGGGGCGCATGAACGGTCCGAGAACCTCGTAGAGGTGCAGGTCGGAGCCGCAGATGTTCGTCGACGTCACCTTGATGACGGCGTCGGTGGGCTCCTCGATCTTCGGGTCCGGCACGCTCTCGACCGATACGTTCCGCTTGCCCTGCCAGGTGACTGCTCTCATGATCAGGCCTCTCGGTGATGTTCGGTTGCTCCGCGGGTTGTTTCGGCGTCCTCGCGGATGGTGTCGTCCGCGACCCGCTCACGGCGTCCGACCGCGCGCTTGCCCGCGTGATCTGTGGGGAAGTCGTGGAAACGCTCCTCGTACCGTTCGGCCTCCTCGGCGGTGGTCTCCGGCTGGATCGGGTCCTGGTGGGCCCGTTCGCCGTCCAGCCCGGCACGACGCCGAAGCCGGGTGCGGGCGCCGACGAGGAGGACGACTGCGAGGATCCCGGCGAGAACAGCGCCGAGCGCGAGCCAGGGTGTGAGGTCGTTGTCGCTCGCGCCAGCGGCGATCGCGGCGCCTCCGAGCACCAACATCAGTCCCAGGCAGAAGAATCCGAGAAGTCCCACCGCCTTGAGGTCACGGGATCTACGTTCTGGCCGTCGTGAGATCGCCTCCCGCGAGGCGATCTCACGCTCCGGTGTGGGATCGGGCATGTCGGTCCTTTCGTTGAGGTCGTCGACCCGAGTCGGTCGAGAGCTGTCGGCTGATCGGACGACGCCGAGTGGTGAACCGCGGCCGCGCCGGCGGTGATCGTGAAGCCTCGGGTACCGCAGCGGCCCCATGCTGAAACGCCACGACGTGTGATCGACTCCATCTCTGCGTGTCTGCGCAGGTCAGGCTCTGATAACGTTTCCTTACGGTGTAACGGGGAACACGACGACACGTGGATGTCCGTCGCCGCGTTTGGAGTAGAGCAGCGTGGGGCACTCATGAACCGACCGGTGAAGATTCACACCACTCGACGTGAGAAGAAGACTCATTTGATGACCGATCCTGATGCCACTTCCCAGCTGTCAGTAGACGGGGGGACGCCGACGGTCCTACGGGTCCCGGCGGCCACCGATCGCCTGGCGCTGGTGCGCGCGGTCGTCGAAACAGCCCTCTACATCGAGGACTGGGTACTCGACGACGTGATCGACGCCAAGGTCGCGGTCGATGAGATCTGCTCACAGATCATCGCCGCAGCCGTCGAGGGATCGTCGATCCAGATCACCCTCCAGATGACGGACAACGGTGTCGCCGGCGAGGTCCGCGGAGACCTCGTCGACGGCGTGACCCTCGACGAGTCGAGCTTCGGCTGGCGCATCGTGCAGACCGTGACCGACAGCCACACCATCACCTACGACGACGCGACCGGCACCGATTCGGGTCGTACGGTCACGATCCGGTTCTCGAAGGTCAGGGGCTGACCCGCCCGGTCGCTTTCCAGGCGTCGTCGGCCGCGTCGTAGGCGATGAGCCCCAGGTCGGCGAAGCCGTTCAACCAGCCCTCCATCGGCCGGAAACCCCAACGGCGGTAGAAAACCCGCGCGTTGCGCAGGATGTCCCGGAGATGTTCGACCGGGGGATCGGACACCGGGTGATGCTGATGGTAGGCGTGGGCGCCACCCACCCAGGCGATCCGACATCCCTTGCTTTGGGCGCACAGGGCGAAGTCGGTGTCCTCACCGCCGTAGCCCTCGTACCCGGTGTGGAAGCCGCCGATGTCCTCCCAGTCCGGGGCGACGACCGCGAACGAGAGCGACCAGAACAACGTCATCGCCGACGAGAACTCGACGCTGTCGTCGCGGGGTGCCGGACGGGCCGGATGCGGTGCCGCGAACCGGCGGAGTTCGCGGGCGTCGAATGTCGGCTGGCCCTCGGGTAGGTAGGTGACCGGCCCGCAGAACAGGAGTCGTGGTCCTGCGTCGGTGGCCGCACGGAGGTACCGCGCGAGAAGTGCCGAGTCGGGGATGCAATCGACATCCAGGAACACCAGCAATCCAGCTCCGCGTGAGATCGCCTCGGCTGCACCGGTATTGCGGGCCTCGGCGAGTGGCAGGGTGTCACCGCCGCCGCGCACGTGCACCAGGGAGACCGGATGACCGTGCGGGGCGCAGTCGTCCACCAGGCCGCCGATATGGGGATCGTCCATGGCCACCACGACGTGGACGAGCGGCGCGAGGGTGGAGTGCGCGAAGGCATCCAGTTGCCTCCGCAGATGAGCATGCCGGCCGGAGACGATCGTGATGACCGCCACGGCCGGGTCGGGTCCCTCGGTCATCGGTGGGCCACGGACTCGACGGCCCACGCCGCCCGCTCGGCCGCGCCGTGGGTGTGCCAGCGATCCCATTCGGGCGCACGATCGCCGATCGAGTCGACGATCGCCCTCCATCGTTCGGGCGTCGGCCATGTGGAGGCGACGAGCGCCAGTTCGGCACGGGCGAGGGTTGCCGCCGTGGTCCGCTGCTCGGCGAACGGGCGGTCCTCGGGGATGACCACGGCGGGCCGACCGGCGGTCGCGGCGTCGGCGACACTTCCCTGACCGGCACTGATGACGGTCAGCCGAGAGCTGCAGAGGAAGGGCCACGGGTCGTCGACCCACGTCCCGAAGGCCGGCCCGAGCGTCACGACGTTCAGATCCGGCAGGTCCTCGGCGAGCCGTGATGCGGGGTGCGGCGACCGCTGATCGCCTCCGGCGCCGGTGAGGACCAGGAGGTCGGCGGCGAAGCTCGGATGAGAGACCGGCGGACGTCCGTCGAACCTCGAGATGCCACCGGTGAAGGTGGTCTTGTGACGGTGCTCCTCGAGCCATGCCGGACGGTACAGATCCTCCGGCCACGGGGCGAGGATGGCGTCGGCCGCGCGATACGCGAGCTGGTGGGGCGGGTCGTCGCGGTCGCCGGGCATCGCCGTCACCACGACGGGCACGCCGAGGAGGCGCAGGAACAGGGTGACCTCCACCGATACGTCGACGACCACCGCCTTCGGCCTGCGCTCGGCGACGAAGGCCGCGAGTCGGGCCATCCGGTTGCGGAGTCCCGCATCGTGACGGGGCGCCCAGTGCAGCAGCCCGTGCACGTCGACATCGACCGGATGCGCGTCGGCGTCGTCGCGATCGAGACGGACGACCTCGGCGAACGCGGGGTCGTCCAGAGAGGCGCTGGTCAACGCCACGACGTCGGACCCGATGTGCGCGGCGACGGCCGCGGCCCGCGAGCAATGCCCCTGTCCCTGGTGGTGGACGTAGTAGCCGATCATGCCGGGACCTTCACGCTGGGCCGGTGCGCACGCCGCCTGCCGGCGACCATCTGTTCGTAGATCGCCCGGTACCGGCCGATCATCGCGGCGTCGGAGCAGTGCTGCTCCGCGCGGCGGCGC
The DNA here is from genome assembly GCF_000344155.1 of Gordonia paraffinivorans NBRC 108238. Classification (GTDB taxonomy): domain Bacteria; phylum Actinomycetota; class Actinomycetes; order Mycobacteriales; family Mycobacteriaceae; genus Gordonia; species Gordonia paraffinivorans. Next base: position 13,140 of record NZ_BAOQ01000018.1, read on the forward strand.
ACGAGGCGTCGATCGAGGACGATCGCCTCCTCGGCCGCGGCGGCGAGAGCATGGACGTCGTCAGGCGCCACGAGGACCCCCGAGCCGGCGTCGACGACCTCGGGGATGCCGCCGCGGGCGAAGCCGGTCACCGGCGTTCCGCAGGCCAGCGATTCCGCGACCACCAGGCCGTACGGCTCGTCCCACACCGGGGTGACGAGCGTGGCGCCGCAGGACCCGACCAGTCGGGCCAGGTCGCGCTGACGAAGATGTCCTTCATAGGTGACGTGGTCGCCCAGGGCCGGGGCCACCCGATCTCGGAAGTATTGCTCGTCGCTGATCGGACCGGCCAGCCGAAGCCGGCGGCCGGTCAGGCGGGCGGCCTCGATCGCCAGGTGCGTGCCCTTCTCCGGGACGATCCGCCCGAACCACACCAGGTCGTCGCCGCCGGGTCCGCTCGTCCATCGGTCCAGTCGGACCCCGTTGTGCACGACCGGGACCGTTCCCAGCACGTGCGCCCAGGCCTGTGCGGTGTGTCGGCTGACCGCGACGCATCGCGTGCCCGGCGCGAGGGTCAGTGCGGACTCGAGCCAGGGGGTGGGCGGCGTGTGCAGGGTGGTCAGCATCGGGGTCTGCACCGACGGTCCCATCGCGACGGGCAGGTAGTGGAGGCTGTGGTTGTGGATGACGTCGAACTCGTCTGGGTTGCGCGCCAGCTCGAGCATCAGGGACAGGTAGGAATGGTGCTCGTGCAGGACCTCGGCCGGCGGCATGGACACATCCGCCCGGGCCGCGGCCGACGGCTCGAAGAGGCGGCCCCGCAACCGGTCCGAGTCGACGGGTAGATCGCTGCCGGCCCCGGCGAAGAGGGTGACCTCGTGTCCGGCAGTCGTGAGTGCGCGCGTCAGATGCCAGACATGAGACTCCAGGCCACCGGCGAAGGGTTGGGCGATCGGGTACCGGCTCGACGCGATGATCGCGATCCGCAGTGACTCACGCATGCAGCACCCTTGTGTAGAGGGCGGCATGCTGTTCGGCGATGGAGATCCGCTCGGTGCGCCGGTCCGGCCACAGCGCCGGCACCGGCCTGTTCTCGTAGGCGTCCGCGAGTGCTGCGACGAGGGAGTCGGGATCGAACCGGTCCTCGGTGAGCTCATAGGTGAAGCAGTCCCGTTGTTCGTGGTAGAAGCCACAGGACGGGGCGATCACCGCGGTGCCGAGATCGTGGCAGGCCTCGAGCCAGCCGGAATGGGTGCCGAAGCGGTAGGGCAGGACCGAGACCGACAATCCCTGGAGGTAGTCCCACAGCTGGTCGTCGTCGAAGTATTCGTGGACCCGCACGCTCGCGTACGGGTGCCTGGACAGCGCGAGTGCCGCAGTTCCGAAATCGGGGTTGTACCAGTGGTTTCCGGGAACGAATATCTCGTCGTGCAGATTGATCTGGATCGTCACGTCCGGATAGTCCGACGCGGCGTCGAGCAGCGTCAGGATGACCGGTAGCGGATCCATGTTCGCGCGGACGCTCTTCGCGTGGACGCCGACCACGAAGTCGTCGGTCGCAGGTTCGCGTGGGCCGAAACGGGCGGGAGGGATCACGTGGGGGTGCGGGATGACCGTGGCCGCGCGGTTCCAGCGCCTGGATATTGCGTCCGCGGCGCCGTGGGTCGGCGTGATCAGTTCGTCTGCCGCGGGCACGAGGATGTCGAGGACCTCTTCGTGGGCTCCGGGGTCCGGATGATGCGGGTTGCGCAGATCGTGCAGGGTGTAGACGAGCGGCTTGCCGTGCTTGCGGAGTTCGGCCACCACCGCCGACATCACCGAGGGTTCCACCGCGTCGAAGCCGAAGTGGATATGGAACACGTCGAAGTCGTTGTGGTGCTGTGCGATCCAACTGGGGTCGAGCATGAGCGGTGGCCACCATCCACCCGGGACCTTCGCCCCGTCCGCCGGTACGGGGTCGGCCAGGCGGGTCACCGAGACCTTGCCCGTGTCGAGCTCGCTCACCGTGCCGTTGACCGGCGAGAGGTGTCGGACATACACGTGCGACGCGGGGACGGAGGCGACGCGGATCGTAGTCGCGGCCGTTGCCGAGCCGGTCTCGTTCGCGGTGGGAATCTCACCGCCGGCGGGATCGATCGTCGCCGAACCGCTGGACCCGATGATCTGCCGTCCGTCCACAACTGCTCCTATGGGCATCCATCGCAAGGCCGTGAACGGCTGACTGCTCAACCGGGGAGGACCGCGTGATCACGGCGACTCGGCGCCGGGCGCCGACGACGCCGGCGCGCGAACAGCGTCTACCCGATGGATGAAGCGGTGAAACCCGTTGCGGGTGCAGGTGTGACGGAGTCCGGCTCAGTTCTCGGGTTCGTGGGCGTTGAGCAGGAGATGGTCGAACGAGCGGCGCGCGGGGTCGGGGAGCACCACGTACTTGTGCACGCGGGAGACGATGTTCTTCGCGAGTTCGTTGACCTTCACGTTCGCGGTCTGGGAGCGCCAGCGCATGACCTCGAAAGCGCGCTCGGGACTGACGCCGTAGGCCATGGAGATCATGCCCTTGGCCTGCTCGATCACGCCCTGGTTCTCCCGGAAGCGCGCCACATGCTCGTCGACCTGGTCCTTGACCGCCTCCTCGTCGTAGCCGGTGAGGTCGAGGTAGAAGCCCTCCGCGCCGACGGGCGAGCCCGACTCGTCGAGCATCTGCTGGGAGACGACGGCGACGTGGTGGACCTGACCGGAGGTGTCCAGGATCCGGTGCTTGCTGGAGAAGGGCGTGCGGCGCCGGATCATCTCCACCACCATCTCGTCGAAGGCGTGCCGGTCGTCGGGATGCTTGTGGCTGGCCAGCAGCTCGGTCGTCGGGGTGACCTCGCCGGGTTCGTACCCGTGCATCACCGCCACCTCGTCGGACCACTCCCACTTCTCGCTGTCGAACCAGAAGCGGAAGCTTCCCACGTGACGGATGCGGGAGATGTCTGCGGTGCGGTCGTTGGTCTCTGGCACGGTTACCCCTTGGACTCGAGGAAGCACGCCTATCGGGCAGGATCGGCACACGGATAGCACTAATTCAGCCGCGGTCTCGGGCGGAGACTGCATAGTACCGAACAACCGTTAGCAGAGAGAACCGGCCGATCGGACCCAATCCCGGTATGGGTCTTCGTGCAGCGGCCCTTCGCCAGCATGGATGCCTGCGCCGGTGTTTCGAGCTGTGACCTGCGGGTACACCTGTCGGCATGAGCGCAGACGACCAGGCGTCAGAGGCAGCGGCGGCCACCGAATGGGTGAACCCCGACCTGACGGTGACGGTGGGCGCCGAAGACGTCGACGCCGATCACCTGGACCGCGATCCCGTCGAGGACGGCGTGGACCCGCCCGAGGACTGGACCGCCGCCGACCGCACCGGTACCACCGCCCGCGAGCAGCGCGAGGGGGAGACCGTGTTCACGCGCTCCCGCTCGTCTTCGGGGCGATCGCGGCGTTCGGTGCCGCGAGGGACGTCACGATGACTCCGGCGGGTCCAGAAGAGTGAGACCGATTTCTCGAACCGTCTCATTCGAGCGTGATCGGCCGCTACTCTGAGGCGCATGCACTGCGTGGTCGTGGGTGGGGGACTCGCCGGATTGGCGTCAGCGGTTTGGCTTTCCGAGGCGGGGCAACGCGTCACCCTGCTCGAACGTCGCGGCTCGCTGGGCGGTCGCACCATCTCGATGCCGCTCGCCGCGGTCGACGACATCCCCGACAACGGCCAACACGTCTTCGCCAGCGGTTACACCGATCTCATGCGCTACCTGGAGAGCGTCGGCACGCGTGAGCACGTCGAGTTCCCCGGGCACATGACGTTCCGCATGCCGGGTGGGGGCACCCGCAGATCGGCGTTCGGCGGACTGACCGGCCTCCGTGCCGCACTCGGTGACCTTCCCGGCGTCACGGGTCTGGACAGGCTGCGGACCGCCCGGGCCCAGGCGACGTTGATCCGGCAGGCGTTCCGTCAGCCGGAGTGGCTGGACAAGGTCACCGCCGACGAGTGGTTCCGCCGTATCGGGATGCCACAATCGGCGCGAAAAGCGTTGTGGGACGGCATCGTCATCGGACTCACCGGCGACAAGACCGAGATCTCGTCGGCGAAGGTCCCGGCCGATCTCCTGGTCACCGGGGCGCGCCGGGCGCTCGCCTCGCGCACGCCGGTGTCCATCGGGTTCCCGACGGTCGACCTCGACACGCTGTTCATCGCGGGGGCGGAGAAGAGGTTCGCCGACGCGGGCGTCGACGTCCGGCATCGCGCCGTCGTGTCGTCGATCGACGTCGCCGACGGCAAGGTCACCGGTGTCACGCTGTCCGACGGGGCCAAGGTCGAGGCCGACGCGGTGATCTGCGCCGTCCCGGTCTGGAACGTCAAGGGCATGCTCGATCAGGTCCCCGGACACGAGAGGATCTACGAGGCCGCCGACACCCTCACCCCGGTGCCGATCGTGAGCGTGAACCTGTACCTCGACCGCTCGATCGGGATGGAGGACTGGGGCGAGATCCTCTACGGCGGGGAGGGCGTCCTCGAGCAGGTGTGGGATCGCCAGCGAATGCACGGTCGCGATCCGAAGGACAACTGGTTCTACTCGACGACCGTCTCGGCCGCCTACGATCTCATCGGCAAGACCAATGCCGAGATCACCGACATCCAGATGGACATGCTGCGCAGGTACTACCCGCAGGCCGCCGGCGCGCAGGTCGTCCACAGCCACGTGGTCCGGATGCCGAGATCGACCTTCGCGCAGCGGCCGGGGACGGCCGGCATCCGCCCCGACCAGCGGACCGCGGTCGAGGGCCTGGCTCTCGCCGGCGACTGGACCCGGACCGACTGGACCACCACGATGGAGGGCGCGTGCCAGAGCGCCGCTCGTGCGGTCGAGGTGATCCTGGAATACGCACGATCGCGCCACCACGCCTAGACGCGACACGCTAGGTTCGCCTCATGCCCACGACTTCTGCGTTCTACATCGGCGGCCCGGAGGTCATGCTGCGGATACGCGGCATGGAGATCACCGCCGAGCGGGGCACGGGCCGGATGCGGACCGGTCCGTGGCTCGCCGATCCCGACGCCGGCATCGCCCGCGGGGCGCTCGGCGTCGCCCTCGACGACGTGACCGGCTACCTCGTCGACTCCGGGAGCCCGGACGGGCAGTGGCCGGTGTCGCTCGGCATCCGGATGGATTTCATCGCCGATCCGCCGCTGGACGGATCTCCCCTCGATCTCTCGGGAGAGCTGGTAGCCCGCTACGACGGCGGCGCCATGAGCAGGGGCGTCGCCACCGATGCGTCGGGCGCCACGATCGCGACGATGATCCAGCGGTCACACCTCGTCTCGGCGCCCGGCACGCCGGGTGACCACGCCACACCAGAACTGCTGTCCGCCCCCGAGAGCCCGGTGCGTGAGCAACTGGGTCTGCGCACCTCGACGCCCGATCGGCTGACGATGGACCCGACGCCGTTGTCCGCCAACGGGATGGGCAGCGTTCACGGCGGAATCCTCGTCTGCTCCTCCGAACTCGCCGCGATGACGGCGATCGAGGCGGGTGGCAGGTTCCGGACGGCGAGTGTCGACATCGTGTACGTCAGACCCTGCATCGCTTCCGAAACAACGACTTTCACGTCCGAGATCGTCCATCGTGGTCGCTCGCTGTCAGTGGTCCGGGTGGTCTCGTCGAACTCTCCGGGACGGGCGTCGTCGATCGCGACGTCGTGCTGCAGCGGATCTGACGCCCCCAAAGAGCGGCTCTCACCTGCATGGTTGCGCGGGACCGTCCGCGGCTGGCAGGGTGCACTCAGGCGGACCTCCTCGGCGCGTCACCCGACGCGCCGAGCGTGGCCGCATCTCGCGCGTCGGCGTGACAGAGGGTTGTGCCGACGCTTGTGCACAACACAATCATTTGCCTGCCGCTTCGTAATCACCTTTTCGCACAAGCGGCCTGCCGGATGAGGGAAAGGATCGCAAGATCGTGGTAACTCAAACAGCAAGCCAGAACACCGAGATCATCGACACCCGTTCCGATGTCCGCGAGACCGGAGTCGCCGCGGGCGTCGACGTCTACCGAACACGACTGCCGCATCGCGGTCAGATCGAGCCGCGGCCGCACAACACCGTGTGGGGCAGCATGAAGAATCCGGGGCCGCTGTCGCCGCCCGAGCTCCGCCGGTACGCCGAACGCGGATACCACACCGAGCCGAAGGTGCTGTCCCCCGAGGACATCGAGACCTGCCTCGGAGAGGTCACGGCGATCACCGAACGCCTGGGAGACGACGACAGGGTGATCCGCGAGCCCTCCAGTGGTGACGTGCGCTCGCTCTTCGCGGTGCACCGGCTCAGTGAAGCGATCGCCGAGATCGTGAACCGCGAGTCCATACGCGGTGTCGCAGAACAGATCCTGGACGACGAGGTCACGATCCACCAGAGCCGGGTCAACCTGAAGCCGGGGTTCGCGGGCGGACCCTTCTACTGGCACTCCGACTTCGAGACCTGGCATGCCGAGGACGGCATGCCGGCGCCGCGTGCGCTCAGCGTGTCACTGGCGCTCACGCCGAACCTCTCGACCAACGGTCCGTTGATGATCATCCCGGGTTCGCACCGGCGCTTCGTGAGCTGCGTCGGCGAGACGCCGGACGACTACCATCGCGAGTCGCTGACGTCCTACCGGCCGCCGTTCGGGACTCCCGAGGAGGAGGACGTGCGGGCGCTCGCCGACGAGCTCGGGATCGACACCATCACCGGTCCGGCCGGGTCGGCGCTGTACTTCGACTCCAATTGCCTGCACGCCTCGGGCGGCAACATCACGCCGTACCCGCGGAGCAACCTCTTCGTCGTGTTCAACGCGAAATCCAATGCGCTGCAAGCGCCGTTCGGAGGGACGCCGCCGCGACCGGATCACCTGGCCCACAGGTGAGCAGAAGCTAGAACCCCGTCGACGATCCCAGTTCCGGGGCGGGTCCGGTGAAGTAGTGCTCGCCGTCGAACGCCGCCGGCAGTCCGGCGACGAGGTACCGGCCGATGCCGGGCTGGTCGAGCTCGGTGAACAGCGGATTGCGTTCCAGCGCTCCGGATTCGACGACCTCGTCGAAGGTCCGGTACCGCGCGGACAGCACCGATCGCGCGGACAGCGCCTCCTCGACCTCGGCGGTGGTGTGCCGGGCGAACCATGCCGCGAACAGCGGGGTGACGACGCCGCGGTGCGTGTACCGGTCGGCTTCCCTCGTGAAGTCGGCGCCGAGTGCCTTCTCCACGGCCGCCACCGCATCGCCTGTCCCGGTCATGGCGACCAGGTCGCGCCAGTGCCGAGGGGTCAGGGCCACGATCATGAACCGTCCGCCGTCCGCGGTGACGAAATCGGTTCCGTAGGTTCCGTACACGTCGTTTCCGGTGGCGGGACGGGCGCCGTTGCCCAGTTGCGGTTCGGTGAGGTAGCCGAGGGTCCCGGCGATGGCCAGCGCGGTGTCCTCGAGCGGCAGCGTGATCTGGGCGCCCTGGCCGGTCCGGTCGCGTCGGCGGACCGCGGCGGTGACGGCCAACGCCGCGTACAGGCCGCAGGCCACGTCCCACGCCGGCAGGACGTGGTTCACCACGCCCGCGTAGTCGGTGGGTCCGGTGATCGCCGGGAAACCGAGTGCGGCGTTGACCGTGTAGTCGACGCCCGGGGTTCCGTCGGCACGCCCGAGCAGTTCCAGTGTGATGACGTCGGGACGTTTCGCCGAGAGGGTCGCGTGGCTCATCCACTCACGCCCGCCGGCGTTGGTGACGAGGATGCCGCCGCCGGGACCGCTCTCGGTGACGAGGTCCTGGATCAGCTTCTGGCCCTCGGGCGCACGGAAGTCCGCGGTCACCGATTTCTTGCCGCGATTGAGCCCGGTCCAGTAGATCGACCTCCCGTCGGCGGTCACCGGCCAGCGGTTGGTGTCGGCGGCGCCGCCGATCGGATCGACCCTGATCACCTCGGCCCCGAGCTGGGACAGGGTGAGGCCGCACAGGGGCGATGCCACGAAGCTCGACACCTCGACGATGCGGAGTCCGTCGAGCGGACGCGGGTTGGTGCTCATGGAAGACCTCTCGGGAGTCGCGGTTCTCGGTGTCAGGCCATCAGGACGTCGTAGCGCCAGTCGAGGACATCGCGATCCTCGCCGTCGCCGTGTGCGACGACCTTCGACCGGAGTTTCAGGACCCCGCCGCCGGAGGACAGCGGGGTGGCGGACTCCACCGTGATCTCCGAGCTGAGGGTGTCGCCCTCGCGGACCGGCCCGGTGTGGTCACAGGAGTCCCAGCCGAGCACGGTCACGAGGTTCGGCAGCGCCCGGTTCGCCTGTGACAGCGCGAGTCCGATCGTGTGCCCGCCGTAGACGAGGCGTCCGCCGGCGGCCTTGCCGGCCACGCGCTCGTCGTGATGGGTCGCGGCGATATTCAGCGTCAACCGTGCGAGTTCCGGGGCGCCCGACACGACATCCGCACTGGAGCGGAACACCGTGCCCTCCAGGTCGGTCGAGAAGTGCCGTCCGCGTACCGATTCGCGGAAGGCCGCGAGATCCCAGTCGGGCAGCGCGGGTGCGGTGTCGTCGGCGGTACCGATCGTGCTCAGGTCGTCGGCGTGAATCGTGCGGCCCGGATCGGCGCCGGGGCTCAAGGGGAGCATCGCGCACCGGTAGAAGTCGAGGACGGTGTCGCCGTCCTGATCGGTGGTGACCATGTGCAGTGCGGCGAGCCCGGTGGGCGCGCGTCCCGGCCTGGGCTTGTTCTCCCGCAGGCCGACGACCTCGGTCACCGTGGTCAAGGTGTCGCCGATCCTGGGGTGGCCGATGAACCGCAGGCCGCGGTAGAAGAGGTTCGCCTTCACGTGGTGGGTCGCCAGTGTCGACTGGCCGATGGCGACATCGGTGACCAGGCCGGGGTGGGCGAGCACGCCGTCGCCCAGTACGCGTCCGGACAGGTGGGCGTCGAGCGACAGTCGCAGCCGGTTGCCGAGGATCGCCTGGTGGGTTGCGGCCAGGCCTGCCGTCAGCGTGAGCGACGGCGCGTCGTCGAAGACCTGGCCGTGCGTCAGCTCGTCGAAGTACGGCCCGCCGACCTCGATCGCCTCACCCATCGAGTCCTGCCTTCGCGAGGGTCTTCCTGGCCGCGACGGCAAGCGCCTCGTCGAGCATCCGCCCGTCGAGCTCGGCGGCGCCGGCGCCTGCCGAGGCCGCCGCGTGGAGGGTCTCGAGCACACGTCGGGCGTCCTCGATGGCGGCCGCGTCCGGGGTGAATATCTCGATGGCCGTGGCCAATTGGGCCGGGTGGATGACCCATGTCCCGTCGAAGCCCAGGTCGCGCACCCAGCGCTTGGCGGCGCGGAAGGCCTCGTCGTCGGCGATGGTCAGGTGCGGCCCGTCGATCACGTCGACGCCGGCGGCCCGGGCTGCGAGCAGCACCTGATCCTGGATCACGTGCCAGGTCTGCATCGGCAGTCCCGGCGTGCGGCCGAGGGCTGCGCCGAGGTCGGCATAGCCGATCAGGACGGCGTCGAGCCGGTCTGTCGCAGCGCAGATCTCGGCGGCGTCGCGAATCCCGCGGGGCGTCTCGAGCAGTGCCTGCAGCCGCACCGCGGACCCGCCGAGGCGCCGGTCGGCCTCCTGGAGGTCGGTCGGGCTGTCGGCCTTGGGGAGCACCACCGACGTCAGCCCGGGCATCTGTGCGCAGGCCGCGAGATCGGCTGCCGCCCAGGGGGTGCCGATCGCGTTGATGCGCAGGGAGACCGCGCGGCCGGCACCGTGCTCGGCGACGAGCTCGCCCGCTGCCGCACGGGCGGAATCCTTGTTCTCCGGCGTCACCGCGTCCTCGAGGTCGAGGACCACCTCGTCGGCGTCGGATGCCAGTGCCTTGCGGGCCTTGCGGTCGTCGGAGGCAGGCGCCACCAGTACGCCTCGTCGTCTCTGCACCATTGCTCCCAGTGTCGTGGCGACCCGGTTCCCGAGTCGGACAAATGTGCGGCCAAAGTGAGGCCGTTCCGGTTCTATCAGAACCCGATAAGGCTTGTGAAGGGTTGACATCGATGCGGGCCGTCCGAAAAATGGCCGTACAAATCCTCCGTCTCCGACACCTTGGGACCAGTCCATGAGCACGCTGTCAGCCGAAGAAGCCTTCCTCGTCGAGACCGTCCGGTCGTTCATCGATCGAGAGGTCAAGCCGACGGTGCAAGAGGTGGAACACGCCAACACCTATCCCGAGAAGTGGATCGAGCAGATGAAGCAGATCGGGATCTACGGGCTGGCGGTGCCGGAGGAGTATGGCGGCTCGCCGGTCTCGATGCCCTGTTATGCGCAGGTCACGCAGGAGCTCGCACGTGGCTGGATGAGCCTGGCCGGTGCGATGGGCGGCCACACCGTCGTCGCCAAGTTGCTCACCCTGTTCGGCACCGAGGAGCAGAAGCAGGCCTACCTGCCACGGATGGCCACGGGCGAGCTGCGCGCGACGATGGCCCTCACCGAACCCGGCGGGGGCTCGGACCTGCAGGCGATGACGACGATCGCCAGGGAGGACGGCGACGACCTGGTCGTCAACGGCGCCAAGATGTGGATCAGCAACGCCCGGCGCTCCGGGCTGATCGCGTTGCTGTGCAAGACCGACCCGAACGCGCAGCCCCGCCACAAGGGCATCTCGATCGTTCTGGCCGAACACGGACCGGGCCTGACGGTGTCGCGCGACCTGCCGAAACTCGGGTACAAGGGCGTCGAGAGCTGCGAGCTGTCCTTCGACGGCTACCGGGTGCCCAAGACCGCGATCCTCGGTGGCGTCCCGGGCAAGGGATTCGGGCAGATGATGAAGGGCCTGGAGACCGGCCGTATCCAGGTCGCCTGCCGTGCACTCGGTGTCGCGACTGCGGCACTCGAGGATTCGCTGGCCTACGCCCAGCAACGCGAGTCCTTCGGGCAGCCGATCTGGAAGCATCAGTCGATCGGCAACTATCTGGCGGACATGGCCACCAAGCTCACCGCGGCCCGGCAGCTCACCTGGTATGCGGCCGAGCAGTACGACCGCGGCGAGCGGTGCGACATGGAGGCGGGCATGGCCAAGCTGTACGCCTCCGAGGTCGCCATGGAGATCGCTCTGAACGCGGTGCGAATCCACGGCGGCTACGGGTATTCCACCGAGTTCGACGTCGAGCGGTACTTCCGCGACGCCCCGTTGATGATCGTCGGCGAGGGCACCAACGAGATCCAGCGCAACGTCATCGCGTCGCAACTGGTTGCGCGCGGCGGCATCTGAGGACGCGGCGCGAAACGATGCGGGAGCACCGGTGATGAGTGAGGGTGGGCAGTCCGAGCCGGCGTACAAGGTGCTGGCCGCCGAACTGCGCTCGCACATCGCCGCCGGCCGCTACCGCGGCGGGGTCCGGCTGCCGACCGAGTCCGAGCTCTCCCGCGCCTACGGGCTGAGCCGGCAGACGGTCCGGCGCGCGTTCCTCGAACTCGTCACCGAGGGGTCGGTGTACCGCGTCCCCGGGCGGGGGACCTTCGCCACCGAGAACGTCGGACAGTACCTTCGTCAGCTCGGCTCGATCGAGGACCTGATGAACCTCTCGGCCGACACCGAGATGAAAGTCCTCGAAGCACCTTCGCGCCGTGTCGATCTCGCGGCCGCGGGCCGCCTGCGCCTCGACACCGACGTCGTCTACCGGATCGTCTTCCAGCGTTTCCACGACCAGGTGCCGTTCGTGGTGACCACGGTCTTCTGGCCGGAGTCCGTGGCGCGCCTGGTGCTCGACTCGCCCCAGGTGCGGCAGGGGGCCACGAGCGACCTCACGATGATCGGCCTCATCGAACCACATCTGCAACATCCGATCGACGAGTGCGCGCAGTCCATCACCGCCACGACCGCCGACGCCGAGACCGCCGGCCGGCTCGGCTGCGAGGTCGGGCATGCGGTGCTGCGCGTCGACCGGCTCTACTCGGACTCGCAGGGGCGCGCCGTCGAGCTCGCGGTCAGCCACTTCCTGCCCGAGCACTACACATATCGGGTGACGCTGCGGCGCAACAACCAGTGAGGGTCGCGCGCGAAACGTCGGCAGGGACAAGGCAAATGGCCCGGCAGTCGGGAGACCGCCGGGCCATTGCGCATCGGTAGGGGTCAGTGCCGGCGCGCCTCGACCGGCTCGTCGACGAGGTCGGACACCGCGCCCTTGGTGGGGATCAGCAGCGTGATCGCCACACCGACGAAGGCGGCGGCCGCCGCGACAACGAAGCACCAGGTGAACGTCGACTCGTCGGGGATCTGCGCGCCGCCCAGCGAGATGGTGGAGCTGGCCAGGATCGCGGCCATCACCGCCGAGGCGATCGTGGTGCCGAGCGAACGCATCAGGCCGTTGAGGCCGACGGCCGCTCCGGCCTCGGTGACCGGCACCGAACCCATGATGAGGGTGGGCATGGCGGCGTATCCGATGCCGACGCCGATCGCGCAGATGATGGAGGCCAGCATCAACTTCCAGGCCGCGTCCATGAGGAAGAAGGCGAACAGGTAGCCCAGGCCGAGGATCGTCGCGCCGATGGCGAGGGTGAACTTGGCGCCGATCTTGTTGATCAGCAGACCCGAGAGCGGGGCGAAGAACATCATCATGAGGCCGCCGGGCGCCAGCCACAGGCCGGCCGCCAGGATCGTCTGGCCGAGACCGTAACCCGTGGCCTCGGGCATGCGCAGGAGCATCGGCAGGATGATCGACTGCGCCATCATGCCGAAGCCGATGGCCGCGGCGGCGATGTTGGTCAGCAGGACGGCGGGGCGTGCGGTGGTGCGCAGGTCCACGAGCGGATCGTTCTGGCGCAGCTCGAAGAATCCGAAGACGACCAGCACCGCCAGGCCGGCGGCGCCGAGGCCGAGTGTGGTGCCGGAGGTCCAGCCCCAGTCGTTGGCCTTGGACACCGCGATGAGGAAGGCCGAGAGGCCGATGGCCAACAGGATGGCGCCGGGGACGTCGAGACGGCCGCCGGCAGCGGTGTTGATCCGCGGGAGGACCAGGCCCACGGCGGCGACGATGAAGATGCCGAGACCGGTGGCCACCCAGAACAGCGCGTGCCAGTCCCAGGTCTGGACGATCCACGCCGACAGCGGCAGGCCGATCGCGCCACCCACGCCGAGGGTCGCCGACATCGCGGCCACCGCCATCGAGGTGATGTTGGGCGGCGTGATCTCGCGGATGAGGCTCATGCCGACGGGGATGAAGCCCATCGCGAGGCCCTGGACGGCACGACCGATGATCAGCGGGACGAGCGTGTCGCCCAGCGCGCACAGCAGCGAGCCGAGGGTCAGCATGACCGCGCTGCCCAGCAGGACGCGCTGCTTGCCGAACATGTCGCCGAGGCGGCCGGCGATCGGCATGGCGACGGCGGCGGCGAGCAGGGTGGCAGTGATGATCCACGAGGCGTTGCCGATCGACGTGCCGAGAAGGCGGGGGAGATCGGGCTGGATCGGGATGATCAGCGTCTGCATCAGCGCTGCGACGAGACCGCCGAAGCACAGTGTCACGACGCTGAGAACGGCTCCGGCGGGGACCTTCGGGGCGGCGTCGGGCTGGTCGAGTGACGCTTCCGGCGTCGAACCGTGTCCATGGCTCATACGAATCTGAGACCTCCTTCGAGGTATGCAGCATACATATGTAACGTACACAGACAAACCTGACAGTAAATTGTCCTGGTCGAATGTGATGGAGGAGACAATGTCCGAGGACCACGCACCGTGGCAGTCGCCGGTGCACCGAGACCTGGCGGCCGAGTTGCTGCGCATGTCCCGGCGCAAGGGGCTGGTCCATCCGTCGGTGGGGCTGGAGAAGTCCGCGTTCGCGATCCTGTGGGTCCTGTCGGACGGACGGCCGCGCACCCTGCGCGAACTCACCGCGGAGCTCGAGCTCGAGCAGTCCACCGTCAACCGGCAGGTCAACGCGGCGATCAAACACGGCTACCTGGAACGGTTCGAGGTCGAGGGATCGCTGTCCAAGCTGATCCGTCCCACCGAGAAGGGGATCGAGGCCTTCCGGCACGACGGCCTGCTGCGGGCCGAGCGGCTCGAGCAGGTGTTCGCCGACCTCGCACCCGGCAGCCCCGAGGCGCTGCTGCACGAATTGCGGGCGTTCAACGACGCCTATGAACGGACGCAGACCCGGCACGGCGCCGGAGAGCGTGACGAGAACACCGAAGAGAGATTCAAGAGAGGACTGGGATGACCACTGGGGGCGGCACATACGCGGTGACCGGATCGGCGTCGGGAATGGGGGCGGCGGTGGCCGCATCCCTGCGGGACGCGGGGCACACGGTCATCGGCGTCGACCTGAGGGACGCCGACGTGGTCGCCGATCTCTCCACGGGCGACGGACGCAAGAAGGCCGCGGCCGAGGTGCTGGCGAAGACGGGCGGCAGGCTCGACGGCGCGGTCCTCGCCGCCGGCATGGGGCCGAGCAAGGGTCGCGAGCGGATGATCACCGAGGTCAACGTCCTCGGGGTCACCGAACTCCTCACCGCCTGGCGTCCGGCCCTCGCCGCCGCGGACAAGGCGAAAGTCGTCGTGTTCGGCTCCAATTCGACGACCGTCACGCCGATGGTCCCGCGCGGTGCGGTGCGACGCCTGATCAACGGCGACACCGCGCGCGCCACCAAGCAGATCCTGCGTCGTCGTGGCGTCACCGCGCCCGTCGCCTACGCGGCGTCGAAGATCGCGGTCACCCAGTGGTGCCGCTGGCAGGGCACCAAGCCCGAATGGGCGGGGCAGGGCATTCGGATCAACGTCATCGCGCCCGGCCCGGTGATGACGCCTCTGCTCGAGGCGCAGCTGAACAGCCCGCAGGCCAAGGCGGTCACGTCGTTCCCGGTTCCGGTGCGCGAGTTCGGGACCCCCGAACAACTCGCCGCATGGGTGATGACCATGCTGTCGCCGGCCGCCGACTTCATGGCCGGCAGCATCGTCACCGTCGACGGCGGGACCGAGGCCCTCATGCGGACCCGGGACTGGCCGGCCCCGCTGCCGCTGCGCGGCATCCCCAAGCTCGTCTGGAAGATGTACCGCGCGCCCAAGGAGGGGCAGGTCGCGAAGTACTGACGCCGTCAGGGTCCCCGGGGTGGACGGGGCACCCGGGCCGCGTGGGGCTCGGGAAACTCAGTCGTCCGCGCGAACGTTCAACGCCGCCAAGGCGACACCGATGACGACGCCGATGAGCGTGTCCCCGACGCGGGCGGCCGCGACATCGGCCCCGACCGGATTGCCGATCGCGGTCAGCAGCAGCGCGGTCCCGGTGACGAAGGTCGTCGCGGCGGCGTAGTTGCGGGTCACGGTGAGTTCGGCGCCGGTCTGGCAGGCGACGGCGGCGATCGCCAGCGGCCAGTAGCCGGGATCGACGGCCAGGAACGCCGCGGCGAGCACCGCGCCCGCCGCGTTGCCCAGTAGTCGCTGGATGCCGCGCTGCACGGTGTGGGAGTAGTTCACGCCCTGCAGCGTCGCGACCGCGCCGAGGATCGCCCACAGCGGATGGGACAGGCCGCACGCCGACGCCAGGCCGCACGCCGACGCCAGGCCGCCCGCGACGAGCGAGGCGACGCCCACGCGGGCCGCACCGGACCACAGGCGGCGATCTGTTGTGCGTCTGCGTGTTTCGCGGGCGCGTGACGCGGGGAGTCCGGCTGCCGCCGCGTCGACCCGTGGTGTGCGGATGTCGCTGCGCACCCTGCGGAGCTCTGCCTCCAGGCGGGCGAAGTCGTCGAGGGCCGCGGTGTCGGCTCGGCGGCCGTCGAGCGTGGCCTCCGCGGCGTCGACGAGCGCGAGGAGTTCGAGCACGTGACGGTCGACCCGCCGCGAGGGGGTGTCGGCCAACGCATCTCGCGCGCGATCGATGGCCGCCCGTGCGGCCGGAACCGCGTCGGCGCCCAGCTGCTCGACCTCGGCCACCGCGGCCAGCGCGCGGGCGACCGCGATCCGGGACGGGCTGTGCGGATGCGTGAGCATCGGCGCCATCGCGACGAGCCAGCCGACGAGTCCGCCCGCCGCGGCCGCTGCGACGGCGTGGCCGGCGGCGACCGCGGTGTCGGCATACCCGGCGGCGCCCGTCGCCGCGAAGATCATCACCACCGGTCCCGGTCCCGTGATGCCGGCGACCTGCACCAGCCAGTACACGAGGGCGGCGGCCGCCGACACGGCGACGACCTGCACCCAGATGCCGGCGCCCGTGACGCCGAGCATCGCCCCGAATGCCGTCGAGGCGACGATGAGCCCGGCCACCCCGGCGAGTCTGCGGGCCAGCCGCGGGTACGGCTCGTAGCGCAGGAACGCCGACGCCAGCGCGCCGAGGGCCGCGAAACCGGCGACCTCGGTCTGCCCGGACAGTCCGCCCGCGACCAGGACGATCAGGACCGCGAGCCCCACCCGCAGCGCGACGGCGGTGGTGGGATCCGCTCGTCGTACCTCCAGCGCTCCCCGCCAGGCGGCCGCCGACACCGAATGCGCCAGCGCGCCACGTGAGACGCGCAGTCGGGTGCGGAGGCGGTCGGGCGAGGGGACGATCATGCATCCCATATTAGTTTATTGGTAAATTATCTATAAAACAGTTGTCCGAGGAGGGGATCGCCGCATGTCAGAGCGCCACGAGGAGGCCGACGTCGTGGAGAAGGTCCGTGACGGGTGGGCGGTGCGCTACCCCGACCTCGACCTCAGGCCCGTCGACGTCATCGGGCGGACGGTCCGGATCGCCGCACTGGCACTGGCCCGCCTGGACCGCGACCTCGCGTCGAGCGGGATCACCCGCACCGAGTTCGACGTCCTCGGCGCCCTGGCGCGCAGCGACACCCCGCTGCGCGCCAGCGAGGTGACATCGGTGACCGGGATATCGGGGGCCTCGACGACCAAGAACGTCGAACGGCTGGTGGCGATGGGACTCGTCGAGCGCCATCGCCTCGAACGCGACGGTCGCGTCGTGCTCCTGTCGCTGACGGACGAGGGGAGGGCCCTCGTGGACGAACAGTTCCCGCGTCGCATCGAGGCCGAGCGACGGATGCTCGACGGACTCGACGACGCCGAGATCGCGACGCTGACCGAACTGCTCCGGCGGGTGACGCGCAACGTCGAGGGCCGTGGCTAGAGGCCGGCGCGCTCGAGCGCCTCGTCGAACTCCTCCGCCGCCTCCTTCTCGCTCTTGCCTGCGGCGAGCGCCTGCTGATAGACGGCGAACAGCTCGGCACTGTGCTCCGCATACGCCTGCGACCACCGCTCGCCGTCGCGCCGCCAGTAGCCGATGACGTCGTAACGGTCTCGGCCCCAACCCAACTCGTTACGCAGGTGCTTGCGGACGGCGCGGGACTCGGCGGCCTCGCCGGCGAACCAGCAATAGCCGCCGGCGGTCGGTAGGTCGAGTGCGCGGATCGCCTCCGCGAGCCCGCTCGGTGATCGTCCGTTGCCGCCGACGAGGGTGATCGTCTCGACCTCGCGCGTCACGTCGCGCGCGAGGTAGCCCAGGTCCGTCGGGGTCGGGACCTCGACGATCGTCGTGACACGAACGTCCGGGGTGCATTCCTCGACGATGCGGGCGAGTGCGGGCAGCCCGGCGAGGTCCGCGGCCAGCACCAGGCGGCGGGCATCCGGCGGCGGGGCGAACCAGCCACGTGCGTGGGTCATGACGACCTCGTGACCGGGCTCGGCGCGCTGCGCCCAGCTCGTCGCGGGACCGGCGTCGTGGACGACGAAGTCCACGGTGACCGTGCGCGCCGTGGCGTCGACGGCGCGGATCGAATAGTTGCGGCCCTCGGGAACCGGGTCGACGTCGTGGTAGGCCCAGATCCCGTCCCGGCACTCCATGTCCGGTGCGGAGGTATGCGGGGGCGCCGGGAAGTAGATGCCCACCGCCTCGTCGGCCACACCCGGCAGGCCGAGTCCGGGCAGGTCGGCGACGGCGAAGACGAGTCGTCGCAGGTTGGGCGTCAGGTCGGCGACGTGGGTGACGCGTGCTCTCGAGTAGCCCATCCGGCCACCGTAACGTCGGAGGCTGCGGACAAGGGCACTGGCTTCTATTACTAGGATATGCAACCATCTGTGGAGGCCTGTCGGTGTGGAGAGGAGTTCGCGCGTGTCGGAACAAACAGGGTCGGTTCTGGCGGAGGAGAACGGATCGGCGAGGTCGCTGATCCTCAACCGCCCGAAGTCGATCAACGCCATCGACCACGAGATGGTCACCGAGATGGCGAAGCTGCTCGACGGCTGGGCCACCGATGACGCGGTGGCGGCCGTGGTCCTCTACGGCGCCGGGGAGCGCGGCCTGTGCGCGGGCGGCGACATCGTCGCCATCCACCGCGACGCCGCGGCGTTGAGCGGCAACCCGGACGCCACCGACCTCGACGCGGAGAACTCGCCGTCGGCGAAGTTCTGGTTCGACGAGTACCGGCTCAACGCCGCGATCTCGCGGTTCCCCAAGAAGTACGTCGCGATCATGGACGGCATCGTCATGGGCGGCGGCGTCGGCGTGTCCGCGCACGGCAACACCCGTGTGGTCACCGACCGCACCCGCCTGGCCATGCCCGAGGTCGGCATCGGCTTCGTGCCCGATGTCGGCGGCACGCACCTGCTCTCGCGCGTCCCGGACGGCCTCGGCCTCTACGCCGGCCTGACCGCGGCGCACCTGAGCGGCGCCGACGCCATCGCGATGGGCCTCGCCGACCACTATGTCCCGTCGGAGTCGCTGCCCGAGTTCATCGAGGCCATCGGCTCCTCGGGCCTCGACGCCGCACTCGGGCGGTTCGCGACCGAGGCGCCCGAGTCCAAGCTCGCCGCGCAGCGCGGGTGGATCTCGGAAGCCTTTGCCGCCGAGACCGTCTCGGAGATCATCGAGCGTTGCCGAGCCGTCGGGACCGAGGAGGCGACCAAGACCGCCGACACCATCGCCGCGAAGTCGCCGACCGCGCTGGCGGTGACCCTGCGCTCGCTGCGCGAGGCCGCCGGTGACGCAACTCTCGAGGACACCCTGGTCCGCGAATACCGGGTCTCCCTGCGTTGCCTGCTGCACCCCGACATGGCCGAGGGAATCCGCGCGCAGGTCATCGACAAGGATCGGAACCCGAGTTGGGCAGAATTCTCCGAGGCGAGTGTCGAGAAGTTCTTCGCGCCGCTGCCGCACGACCTGACATTCGACGCCTGACCGGGCACTGCCCACCACCGCAGCTCACGAAACGGAAAGAAGGAAGACCGTGACCGAATACCAGACCATCGTCGTCGAACGCCGCGGCCGCGTCGGCATCATCACGCTGAACCGCCCGAAGGCGCTCAACGCGCTGAACTCGGAGCTGATGAACGAGGTCGTGGGCGTCGTCAAGGAGTTCGACGTCGACGAGGGCATCGGCGCCATCGTCATCACCGGTTCGGAGAAGGCCTTCGCCGCCGGCGCCGACATCAAGGAGATGTCCACCAAGACCTACGCCGAGGTCGCCAACCAGCAGTTCTTCGGAGCCTGGGACGAGCTGTCGCGCACCCGCACCCCGATCATCGCCGCGGTCACCGGCTACGCCCTCGGTGGCGGCTGTGAGCTCGCGATGCTCTGCGACACCATCATCGCCGGCGACAACGCCGTCTTCGGTCAGCCGGAGATCAACCTCGGCGTCATCCCGGGCATCGGCGGATCGCAGCGCCTGACCCGCGCCGTCGGCAAGGCCAAGGCGATGGACATGATCCTCACCGGTCGTCAGATGAAGGTGGACGAGGCCGAGCGCCTCGGTCTCGTGTCGCGCGTCGTTCCCAAGGAAGAGGCCCTCGCCAAGGCCATCGAGGTCGCCGAGGTCATCGCCTCGAAGTCGCTCATCGCGTCGGCGCTTGCCAAGGAGGCCGTCAACCGCGCGTTCGAGTCCGGCCTCACCGAGGGCGTCCGCGCCGAGCGTGCCCTGTTCTACTCGACCTTCGCCACCGACGACCAGACCGAGGGCATGGCCGCGTTCGTCGAGAAGCGGGATCCCGACTTCAAGCACCGCTGATCTGACTTCGTCACGAACCCACCCTTCTTCGGTATTTCTCCCGGTTCTCGGCCGGAGGATCTGGCAGAAGAAGGGTGGGTTCTTTTTGTCAGGGACTCGCCTGCAGCGTGAACATCGTGATCTCCGGCGGCGCGAGGACCCGGACCGGCGGGCCCCAGGCCCCTGCGCCGCGCGTCGTGTAGAGGGTCGTGTCCCTGAAGCGTTCCAGGCCGGTGACCGAGGGTTGTTGCAGCGGAACGAGATAGCGGATGGGCCATAGTTGCCCGCCGTGCGTGTGTCCGGAGAACTGCAGCCCGACGCCCAGCTCAGACGCCTCGACGACCTGTTTGGGCTGATGGGCGAGCAGGAGGACGAAATCGTCGGGGCCGGAGCCCTCGAGCGCTGCCGGGAGATCGGGTTCGTACGGTTCGGGCGCGGTGGCGTCGTGCACGCCGGCGAGCTGGATGGTGGCCCCGTCGACCGTCAGTGGGACCCGGTCGTTCCGCAGGGTGCGAACCCCGAGTTCCTCCCACACGTCGAGCCAGCGGCCGCCGTCGTCGGAGTAGTACTCGTGGTTGCCGCTCACCCCGAAGACGCCGAGCGGCGCGCTGAGGTCCGCGATGGGTTCGAGGGTGTCGCGGACGAGCGGGATCCTGCCGTCGGTCAGGTCGCCGACCAGCAGGATCAGGTCGGGCCGCCGGGCGTTCACCCGATCGACGACGCGCCGGGTGAACGACGCGCCGCGGGTCGGCCCCACGTGCAGGTCGGAGACCACGGCGATCCGTAGTCCGTCGAATTGCTCTGGCAGTCCGGGCAATTCGGCGCCGACCTCGGTCACCTGCGGCCTGGAGGCCTCGACGATGCCGTATGCGGTGGTGCCCAGCGCCACGACGACCACCGCGGCGGTCGCGATGCGCAGACGACGCAGACGGGCGGCTGCCGAGCTGTCCGGGGTCTCGCTGTCCGGGGTCTCGGTGTCTGGGGTCTCGGCGTCTGGGGTCTCGGAATCCGGGGGCTCGCCATCGGCTTCGGGGCCCTCGGTCCGGGACCGTCGTCGGAGCCGGCGAACCGTGCTCGCACCGAACGAGACCAGGCCCACCGCCGCGAGCCCCAGGAACAGGTAGAAGAAGGCGGCCAGCCAGACGAACCCCGCGAAGGCGAGCGGCCGCGCCCACCCCGGGTCGAACCACCGCCCGGTTGCGAAGCCGACCAGTGCGAGGGCCCAGAGCACGACCAGTGCTGCGTCGACGACGACCGACCAGGGCCGGGGGAGCGCGGTGGCCCGTACGAGGCGTCGGTGCAGCCAGAAGGTGAGCAGGCCGAACACGACCGCGGGGATGAGAGCCACCGGACCATTCTGCCCATCGGTAGGCTCGCGACATGCCCGACGTACTCATCACCCCGCTCGACCTGGCCGAACAGCTTCTCGGGACCCCGCCGGTGGTTCTCGACGTGCGCTGGCGGCTCGGCGATTTCGACGGACGCGCGCACTACCGCGAGGCGCACATCCCGGGCGCGGTGTACGTCGATCTCGACACCGAACTCGCGGCACCGCCGTCGGGCGCCGACGGCGGGCGGCACCCGCTGCCGGCGATCGGGGACCTGCAGGCCGCGGCCCGGCGCTGGGGTGTCAACGACGGCGTGCCCGTCGTCGTCTACGACGACTCCGGCAACCTCGCCGCGGCACGGGCATGGTGGCTGCTGCGCTGGGCGGGGATCGTCGACGTGAGACTCCTCGACGGCGGCCTGGCCGCCTGGACGGCCGAGGGCCTGCGGACCACGAGCGGTGACGGCGGACGGCCCAAACCCGGAAACGTGGCGCTCACGGCCGGGAACCTTCCGGTCGCCACGATCGACGAGGTCGCCGCGGGTGACTCCGTCCTGCTCGATGCGCGGGCCGGCGAGCGCTACCGCGGGGACGTCGAACCGGTGGACCCGCGCGCCGGCCACATCCCGGGTGCGATCAGCGCCCCCACCGTCGAGAACATCGACGACTCCGGCCGTTTCCTGCCCGCCGAGGACCTGCGCCGCCGGTTCTCCGGTCTCGGCGTCGGACCGGACGCCGAGCGCGTGGTGGTCTACTGCGGCTCCGGGATCAACGCCGCGCACGAGATCGCGGCGCTGGCGGTCGCGGGCGTCGACGCGACGTTGTTCCCCGGCTCGTTCTCGCAGTGGTCGTCGGACCCCGACCGCCCCGTCGTCACCGGAGACGAGCCCGAGCGCTGAGCCGGCACGCGATCCGCGGCCGCACCGGCTACTCGATGTGCGGACAGGGCGGGTTCTCGGCCAGACCGCACATGTTCTGGTGCAGATAGCTCGGCACATCCGCGGGTGCGACGTCGGCGTGCATGTTGACGAGGTTGAAGCCCAGGAAGAACACGGCGAGGATCACGTTCATCACCGCGCTGAAGGCGAGGACGCGCACGAATCCCACACCGCGGGTGATCTTCAGCCGCTCGATGCCGGCGTCGGTGATGAGTTGGTCGCCGTCGCGACGGAACAGGTAGAACGACATGGACACGACCATGATCACCGAGCCGAAGAAGATGCCCTCGTACAGCGGGAACTGGTTGACACTGCCGGTGAATATCGACCATGTCCCGTCGACCCGCAGGTACGACCACAGGCCCTGACGCTGCAGGACCTGTTCGGTGAAGGTGTCCAGGACGAAGAAGATCACGAGCAGCGCGACGATGATCCCGGCCTTGTTCAGCCGCGGCCAACGTGTGCGCGCGGCCCGCACCGCCTTGTCGATGCCCACCACCGCCAGCGGCAGGAACAGCATGTAGTCGGCCAGTTCGTAGAGGATCGGCGCCGGTGTCTCGGGGCCCTTGCTGACCCAGCCCGGCACGAACTCGCCCCAGGTGCCCATGTTGAGGAACGCCGAGTTGTAGGAGAACACCGGCCGCACCGCGTTGACCCCGACGTCCTGCCAGCAGGTGAGCAACCACCCGAACATGAAGACGCCGATGGTCGGGAACCGCCCGTCCTTGCGGGTGCGGTGCACGAGCCAGACAATCGACGCGATCACGCCGACGACGCAGATGACCTCCGACGTCCGGATGATGACCAGCGTGTGGGTGGGCACCGCGTCCGGTCCGGTCGGGATCGGGGTGAAGGAGTCGGGGAAGATCCAGCGGATGCGACCGACGAGTTCGTCGTGCAGGGATTCGTGGACGAGGACGCGGGTCATGAGCGCACATCCCTGGCCGGCGTGGGTGATGAAGCCCCCGAGCACGCTCTGCATCACCTTGTTGAGATCAGTGTCGTCGAGCAGGATGTTCGCCGACTTGCCGCCGAGTTCGAGGACCACCTTCTTCAGCGACTGCGCGCCCTGGCCGTAGACCTTGGCGCCCACGGTGTCGCTGCCGGTGAAGCTGACGATATCGACCCCCGGATGGGTGGTGAGCGCCTCGCCGGCGTCGGCGTCGCCGGTGATGACGTTGAGCACGCCCGGCGGCAGCCCCGCCGCCTCGGCGACCTCGGCGACGACGAGGGCCTCGAACGGCGTGTACGGCGAGCACTTGAGCACCACCGTGCAACCGGCGGCGAGGGCCGGTCCGACCTTGCAGAGGTTGAGGACAGCGGGAAGTTGAACGGCGTGATCAGGGCCGCGACGCCGTAGGGTTCGCGGACCACGACGCCCTGGCCGATGCCGTTGCCCACCATCTCACGTGGATTGGCTGGAATCATGGGCGTCGGGCTCTTGCTGGACATGGTCGAATCCGGGCTCGGTGATCGAATCGCTCTCGGTGGCCGCGAGTCCGGGCTCACCCATGCCGACGTCGTCGCCGCCGCTCGCGGCGGGGCGGCGGTCATCTCCGAGCGTGACCCGTCCGAGGTGATCTACCTGGGCCGGAACGGCCCGGGCTACCCGCAGGTGTTCTTCGCCTCGGTCTGTGCGGGCGTCCCGTTCGCGCCGGTCAACTACCGGCTCGGCGACGAGGTGCTCGCGGAGTTGATCGCCGACTTCCGACGCCCGCTGGTCGTCGTGGAGGAGCGCTACCGCGACAAGGTCGCCGGCCGTGATCAGGTCCTCGGTCTCGACGACTTCCTGGCCATGGCGCGGTCGTCGGAGCCGTTGCCTCCCCTCGATGTCCCGGACGACGCGCCCGCGGTCCTCCTCCACACCAGCGGGACCACGTCGAAGCCGAAGATCGTCCCGCTGCGGCATGAGAACCTGCAGGCCTATGTCTTCGCCACCGTGGACTTCGCGGGCGCGGCCCCCGACGAGGCGGCGTTGATCACCGTGCCGCCGTACCACGTGGCCGCCGTGGGTGCGACACTCACCAACTTCTACGGAGGCCGCCGCGTCGTGCACCTGCCCGACTTCGACGCCGAGGAGTGGCTGGAACTGGTTGCCCGGGAATCGATCTCATCGGCGACCGTCGTTCCCACCATGCTCGCGCGCATCGTCGACGCGCTCGACGGGCGGGTCGCGAAGGCCGGCAACCCCGTCGGGCCGGGCGAGATCGGGTTGCTCTTCGTGCGCGGCGCACAGGTCTCGGGCACCTACCTGGGCAAGGGCTCGGTCCTCGACGAGGACGGCTGGTTCCCCACCAACGACCGGGCGTGGGTCGACGCCGACGGCTATCTGTTCATCGCGGGCCGCGCCGACGACACGATCATCCGGGGCGGGGAGAACATCGCGCCTGCGGAGATCGAGGACGTGCTGCTCACTCACCCGGGCGTGCGCGAGACCGCGGTCATCGGGCTTCCCGACGAGGAATGGGGCCAGCGGCTCGTCGCGGTGGTCGTGCGCGATCCGAGGGCCGACATCACCGAGGACGAGGTGCGTTCCCACGTGCGTGCCCGGTTGCGCGGGTCTCGCACGCCCGACGAGGTGGTCTGGGGGGACGAGCTGCCGCAGACCGCCACCGGCAAGGTCCTGCGCCGCCGGTTGGTGGCGCAATTCGAACGAGCACAGGAGAGGTCATGACCCTGAAGCCAGGTACCAGACTCTGCAGCCAGACCTGCGACACGGAGGTCGTGGTGGTGACCGCACCCGACTCCGATGTCGAACTCACCTGCGGCGGTGCGCCTCTCGTGCCGAAGGGCGAGCCGGTCGCGAGGGTGGACATCTCGGCCGGACTCGATACCGGCACCCAGTTGGGCAAACGCTACACCTCCGAGGACGCACCGGGACTCGAGGTGCTGGTCACCAAGGCGGGAGCGGGCACACTGGCGATCGGGACAACACCCCTGGAGATCAAGGCCGCCAAGCCCCTTCCGGCCAGCGACTAGGAGAGCGCGTCGGCATCATGGGCCGCGGCGAGAACCCCGGTATGCGCGACGCGGTGCGCGTCGAGGTGGTCCGCACACCACACCTCGACGGGTGGGAGAGTGCCGCCCGACCGGGCGCGCGGTGTGGAGGTCCGCCGGCACCCTGGGCATCCTCGGTGGCAGTCGGGAGACGGCCTCAGCCGAGCGCTCCACGCTCTTTCAATTCGGCGATCCGCTGCGCGTCGAGTCCCGCCTCGCGCAGGATCTCCTCGGTGTGTTCACCGAGCGCGGGGGGGTGTCCCTATGGTTTGGTCAAGCGGGGGCAGCAGCGGGGGTGCGGTAGAAGGTCTTGTTCTTGAGCATGGCGTAGAGGACGTCGCAGCGACGGCGTGCTAGACAGATCAACGCGGCATTGTGCTTCTTGCCCTCAGCGCGTTTGCGGTCGTAGTAGGCGCGACTGGTCGGGTCGTGTAACGCGGCGAAAGCGGACAGGAACAACACCCGTTTGAGTTTGCGGTTACCCGACCGGGCGGGGTGCTCACCACGGATCGACGAGCCGGAACGGTGGGTCACCGGGGCGATACCGGCGTAGGCCGCCAGATGCGCCGCAGAGGCGAACGCCGAGCCGTCACCGACCTCGAGCAGGATCCGCTCGGCCGACAGATGGCCCCGCCGGTACTCGGCACGGCGGTTGACGACCCACTGACCGATCGCGAACCCGTCGATCGTCGCGCCGCGGGGAGGCGAGCTGGAACCATGCATGGTGGCGTAGCGGTGCAGGTGGGCGATCCCGGTGTCGAAGAGACGGTCGTAGGCATTACCACGGCTGGTCGAGCCAGCCTCATCCTCGTTCGACGATGCGGCACAGCCTGTTTCAGGCCGCTCTATGCGGGGGTCCACTCGAGTCCGAGGAGTGTCAGGGCGCGGGCCAGGTGTGGATCCGCGGCGTCGATGGGGGAGTGGTCGACCACGTTGATGTGGGGGCTGATGTCGGGGTCGGCGGCGCGTTCGTAGAGCGCCCACATGCGTAGCTGGTCGCCGTGGCGGGAGTCGAACTCGATGCCATCGACCGCGGCGTGTCCGTGGTCGGTGCGGGCGTAGAGCCAGCGGGAGATGGCCTGGGTGAGCCCGCGGGGCCGCCCGTCCCGCAGAGCGGCGGTGTCGAGGTCATCGAGACCGTAACGGATCGCGAGCGGCCGAAACACCGTCCGCAGGGTGGCGAGGCTGTCCGGGTCGGCGGGCACCGCGAACCGTCCGGTCAGGGTGGCATGGCCGAGCATCCGTGCCCCACACCACGATCGCGGGACGCGCCCGGGCGGCAGCGTGGGATAGTCCTGCTCGTCTTCGTCGTCGACGACGATGTCGTCGAGCTCGGCGATCAGTTGCGGGCTGGGTCGGGCGAACGCGAGAACTTCGAGGTAGCAGGCCAGGGGAGTGTCGGCGCAGTACAGGGTGCGCCACACCCCGTCGGGGTCATCCCAGCGCCCGGCGAAACGGCCGTCGGTGGCGTACTCCCACGGCGTCCACTCCCACGGACTCGGCGCGTACCCGACCCGATAGATCGGTGTGGCGGTCCGGATGCTGGTGGTGATCGGGCCGTGCAGGGTGCCGATCGTCGACGTACTCGGTTGGTTCATCCCACCGCGGCGAACTGGCGGGCAGCGTTGAGCACCTGGGGGCCGACGTCAGCGAGCTCGCCATCGCGCAACAGCAACGCCGGCGCCCGGTCGTCGAGGACCGGGTTGAGGCCCTGGAACCACGCTTGGGCGACGGCGGGGGTGTCACGTTCGGTGATCAGCCGGGCGGCGCGGTAGGCGATCCGAAGCCGTTCGACGTCCTCGGGGTTGGCGATGGTGCGGGTGCCCTCCGCCCACTGCCGCACCGCCCGGGTCTCGCTCACCCGACCCAGGTAGGCCACAAGCTTCGCGCCGAGCAGATCACGCAACGCAGCCACGAGTTCGGGCTGCGACATACGTGCCGCTTCGGCATAGGCGGCCAAATCCGGCCGCGGATGTGCTGCTGTCATCATGATCACCTCCCGATCCCAGTATAGATCCCGTAAGGTGTGACAGCTAGATACCAGCGCGGATGTCAGCGCCGACACGCGGGATCGGCGCGAGCGAGCTGAATCGGATCAGGAGCGGTGGACTGTCCAGTGTCAGTCCGGGAACTCGGTCGTGATGCGGCCGGATGATCCGCTCGGCCGACTGTCGGACTTTGCGGTAGTCGACCCGGGCCGCTGGCGACCCAGTGGCCGAGGTCGACACGGAATCCTTCGATCGCTCCGTCCGGGTGGGGCGAGCTGCACAACTATGCACGGCCAGTAACGGGGGTGAAGTCGGCGTCCCCGGGCAGGGTCGAGGTGATGCTGTTCGTGGATCAGTCGATCACCAACACCGCGAGTCCGGAACCCCGCGTCGACCGCAGCCGCGTCGTGATGACCATGGAGAAGGTCGACGGACGGTGGTTGGCGAGCAAGGTCGACCTGCCCTGACCCGCTGCCGGAGTCGCCGGCAACCGCGGCGACCGTCGGCGGTCAGCCGCCGTGCCGGTGTCGATCGGGTCGTGGCGGCCGGTCCGGGTTCTGTCCCGGGACCTGGCCGTCGGACTGCGGCCTCCGGGAGATCGGCGGGTCTCCTGCCGGTCGGAGAGCCCATCCGGGGACCCAATGGGTGACCTTCTCCTGGCGGTCCTTCGCGGTGATCGTGTAGGTGACCTTGCCGTACCAGGCACCCCACTCGTCCCGGCCCCACTCGGTGAGGACGCCGAGGTGGACCGACCGGATCTGCAGGCCGTCGGGGTGGTACTCGCCCACGAAGTGGGGCGCGTTCGGGAAGAGGGCACCCAGGTCGATGAGCACGGCCTTGTGCCCGACGCGCACGAACGACGGCCGGTGAGGCCTGCCGGTGTCGCCGCCGATCCACTTCATGCCCACCACCACAGTTTCGCACGTATGTTCGAGTCGCGGCAGGCTGGTGCCCGACGCCTGCGGACCGGCTCCACGATTCCGCCCGGTTGAGGCATATCCCTCAATCTGTTCCGTGGCGTGCGAGGGTCGCCGACGCATGTGAAACTGATGGCATCACTGAAGAAAGTGCAGGTGAAGGCGATGAAAGATCGTTTTGTTGGTTGCCTTCTGGGTGGTGCGGCCGGCGACGCCCTCGGGGGATCGGTCGAGTTCATGTCGCGCGACGCCATTCTCGAGCGGTTCGGCCCGGCGGGGATCTCCTCGTATGCCCCCGCCTACGGCGGGATCGGCACGATCACCGACGACACGCAGATGACGCTGTTCACCGCGGAGGGGGTCCTGCGGGCGTGGCTGCGGGACTGCGACGGCGGGATCTCGTGCTTCGCGGCGTCCACCGCGAGGGCGTATCTGCGCTGGTTGATCACGCAGGGGGAGCAACCGCGCCACGGCGTTCTCGCGATGTCGGAGCGATCGAGCTGGCTCTCGTCACACCGTGAACTTCACAGCCGGCGAGCTCCCGGCAACACCTGCGTCAGCGCCTTGCGCACGACCACCAGGCCCGGTACCGCCGCGACGAACAACAGCAAGGGCTGTGGGGGCGTGATGCGCGCCGCCCCGATCGGGTTGTTCGCCGCGCGAGCCGAATGGTCGGCCCCGGGCACGTTCGAGCTGGGCACCGCGATCGCCGCGCTCACCCACGGGCACCCGTCGGGATCGCTGCCCGGAGGTGTCCTCGCGGTGATGGTGCGCGAATGCGTCGAGGGTGCGACGCTCGACGCGGCGGTCGCCGCCGCCAAGGACCTGCTGCGCACCAAGCGCGAGCACGAAGAGACCCTCGCCGCGATCGAACTGGCCGAGAAACTCGCCTCCGACGGCATCGCCGCGGACGAGGCCATCTCGCGGATCGGCGGAGGCTGGGTCGGTGAGGAGGCGCTCGCGATCTCGATCTACTGCGCGCTCGTCGCCGACGACTTCGAACACGGCGTCGTGCTCGCGGTGAACCATGGCGGCGACTCCGACTCCACCGGCTCGATCACGGGCAACCTTCTCGGGGCGCGGGACGGGTCGGGTGTCATACCCGAACGGTGGCTCGAGCCGCTCGAACTGCGAGATGTCATCACCGAGGTCGCATCCGACCTCTACGACTTCGTCGACTGGGAACTCGACGCGCCGGTGGCGGCCCGCTACGCGGGATTCAAGTCGGCGGTCTGAGGCAGGTGACGGGCGGCGGCGGTCAGCCCGCCGCCGGCACCCTCACGCCCGCGTGGGCGAGGAACCGCTCGACGAGGCGGTCGCACCTGGCCTCGGCGTCGGCGGACGAGTTCTCGATGTCGGCGACAATGCCCTTCGTGTCGACCTTGCCGTCGTCGATGCCCGACCTCGGGCTCGTGAAACCCTCACGCCAGGCGCGGAAGACGTCGGGGGTGATCTCCGGGTGGAACTGGACCCCGAGGTGAGGGCCCGAGACATACGCCTGGACCCCGGCGTCGTTGCGCGCGACCACTTCTGCGACGCCTGACACAGAGACCGTGTCGTGGTGGTACTCCATCCACGGGCCGGCCTCGACCAGATCGGGTCGAGTGGTGTCGACCGTCGTGAATCCGTGCTCGGGCCGGGCGCTCGGCGCGACCGAACCGCCGAGCGCGCGCGCCAGGATCTGCGACCCGAAACACACGCCGAGGATCGGGACGCCCCTCGCGATCGCGTCCTCGAGGTAGGTCAGTTCCGGCCGGAGCCAGGGGAGCGATTCGTCGTATGCGGAGTCCGGCGAGCCGGTCACGCACACGACGTCGAAACCGGCGGGATCGGCGAGCGGTCCGTCCTCGACATCGCGGATCTCGACCGAGAACGCCCGGTTCCGGAACGCCGGGAGCAATGTGCCGAGTACGGCTTCGCGCCATTCCGGCCGGACACCGTGAACCAGAGCGAGAACCCTGCCGATCACCCGAACTCCTCTCTGTCAGTTGCGACCACAGGGTAGTCGTCTACGGTGGCCCGGCACCGGTTCGGAGACGACCGTCACCGGCGCGCTTCGTCCGGAGCTTTGAATCACGGCAGGTCAGCGCCATCCGCCGACGCGGACGAGTTGCGCAATCCACACGCCACGGTCAGGTTGCCGATCGGTCACAGACATCGGATTGGGTCCTTGCTGTGCGTCGATGGCGGCAACACCCTCCCGCCCGGGAGGCGTCGGCGGCACGGAAGGCAGGATTCATGACACCGACGGTCATGGCGGCCCCACCGCGAGGCGGGCGTCGCACATCCAACCCGACCGGGACCGGCCGTTCGGCGTTCCGCGAGGACGTTCATGTCCTCTGACTCCGGAACCCGTTTGCTCGCAGGGGCTTCGGGGGTCGGCTTCATCCTCGCGATCTGCGGATCGAATGCGATGACGCCGCTGCTGCCCGGGTACATGGACCGTCACGGATTCGGACCCGCCGCCGCCGCGGTGCTGTTCGCGATGTACTTCGTCGCGATCATCGTCATCCTGATCATCTCCGCCCGCGGGCCCCTGATCCGCCACTCCCGCAAGGTTCTGCCGATCGCGTTCCTGACCGCGATCGCCGGTGATCTCGTCGAGATCGCGGGCGCGTGGATCCCGTTGGTGCTCTTCCCCGGACGCCTGATGACCGGAGCCTCGGTGGCGCTGAGCACCGGGGCCGCGGCGGCGATGATGGTCGCCGCGAAGGGGGAGCAGGGACGCGCGTTCATCGCGAGAGGCTCGCTCATCGGCGCCGGCGCCGGACTGATGGCCGCGATCCTCATCGCCGTCTACCTGCCCTGGCGCCTGGTCACGGTGTACGCCATCCACGCCATCGTGATGGCGGTGTGCCTCGGGGTCCTGTTCGCCGGCCTGCGCGCCGCGCCCGACCTGCTGGCGCCGGGCAGCGACCCGATGCCGGTCGGCGACGAGGAACCCGCCGAGGTGCCGTCGGACCGGACCTGCGACATCGAGATCGCCGCCGATCGCTCGCGTTCGCGAGATCCGGGCGCATTCCTGATCGGGGCGCTCGCCTGGGCGATCGGCGCCCTCGCGGTCGGGGCGATGCCCAATGCGATCCTGGCCACCGGTGCCAGCGACTCGCTCCTCGTCGCACAATGCGTCGGGGGTGCGTGCCTGCTCGTGTCGATGATCGCGAACCTGGCCGGGATCGGGTTGCGGGTCCTGACCGCTCTTCCCTCCGTAGGCCTGCTTCTGATGGTGGGATGGTCGGTGGCGATCGCGGGTCTCGTGACCGGCCACCTCGGGATCATCGTGCTGGGCACGGTTATCGGCGGGATCGGCCAGGCCGGTGGGTACCGCGTTGCGCTGGCGTACAACACGGTGGGGCTCTCGGCGATCCAGCAGGGACGTGTGGCGTCGAGGTTCTCGGCGTTCGCCTACGCCGGGGCCGGGGTGATGGTGGTATTCGACGGTGTCGCCGGGCAACTCGGCGGCACCATCGGCGGTGCGGTCACGACGGCGGCGGTGTATGCCGTGATCGCCGTGATCGCCATCGGCCTGGTGATCCGGCGATCGAGGCGGAGCGCAGGGTCGACAAAGGCGGCGGGCACCGCCACGCTCAGCGGCAAGGGGGCGCCCACCCAGGTGGGCCAGTCGGCGAGCCCGAGTCAACGGTCTCCGTCACGATGAATGAAAACGCATGACAGACACCGTCTTCCGCCCTCGCCGACAAGAGTGGACCGCGGGACTACGCATCGGGATTCGAGAGCCGGGGCTCTTATCCGTTGCGGGTCGATACAGGTGATCCAGTCGGGTTGTCGACGAGCTGCTGCGTTCGCGCGACGACGATCGATACGATGCACACGGCTTCATCCCGATCGTCGTCGAAGACGCGGTGGGGGATCGCGACCGGGCGATCCCTCACGCCAACCTCTTTGACATGCAACTGAAGATGGCCGAGGTCTGGCCGCTCGCGCGCGCCCAGGAGTACCTCGGGCAGTTGACCGCGGCCGCCCGATGACGGCCGACACCTCAGGAGGACACCACTCATGACCACCACCGTCGTGGCCGGCAACCCGAAGCCCGGTTCGCGGACGCTCGACGCCGCCACCCGACTCGCCGAGGCGCTGACCGGCAGCGCACCCGATCACGTCGTCGACGTCATCGAATTGGGCGCAGGTCTCCTCGGTTGGGGCGACGAGAAGGTCACGGCGGCCGTCGACACCGTCGCCTCGTCGGACCTCGTCGTCTTCGCGAGCCCCACGTTCAAGGCGACCTACACCGGCGTGCTGAAGCTGTTCCTCGACCAGTTCGCCACCGGGGAAGGGCTCGAGGGCGTCACCGCGGTCCCGCTGATGCTCGGCGCGGGGCCGGCTCACGCGATGGCTCCGGACCTGCTGCTGAAGCCGGTCCTGGTCGAACTCGGTGCCACGTGCCCGCTGCCCGGCCTGTACCTGATCGACTCGACCTATACCGAGGACACCCGGATCACCGACTACGTCGAGCGGTGGATGCCGGTACTGGGCTGAACCGGTTGGCGGGGTCGTCTATCCCTTCTGGGTGCGACGGCTGCCGCCGTGCCAGTCCTCCTGCTCGCCGACCTCGGCGTCGGAGACGCCGAACGACCGTAGCTGCGGCTTCTCGCGCAGGCTGCGCTTGAGCTCGGCGAAGCCGGGAAAGCCCGCCAGGCCTATGACGTGATCCCACAGCCTGACCGCGTCCTCGTCGCTCGGCAGGCGACTGATCACGGGCCCGAAGAAGGCGACGCCGTTCGGTGGCTGGAAATGGATGATCGGGGTGCCCACATCGCGACCCGTGAGAGCCAGCGCCTCCTCGGTCTCGGCCTTGATCTCCTCGTCGAAACCGGTGTCGTCCAGCGCGGCCGCGTGGTGGGTGGGCAAGCCGAGGTCGTCGAGAACGGCGGTCACGTACTCCGCGGTGCCGCGGAAATCCGTGCCGTCCGCCGCATACGAACCGCCGGGGTGCTCGTCGAAGAAGCGTCGGCCCCATGCGGCGTAGAGCGGATCGATCGCGTCGGGTCCGTGCTCGCGGCGGACGCTCGCGGCCACCCGGAGCAGGCGCAGGCCCGCGGTGTGCCCGGCCTCGTACTCGGGCGGAAAGTGCTTCGCATAGTCGATGTGCGCGTTGAGGACCCGAAGCGAGATGAAGCGCCACTCGACGGCGTACTCCCGCTGGGCCCGGACCTTCCGCACCCATTTGCTCGTCATGTACGCGAACGGGCAGACGGGGTCGAAGTAGAAGTGGATATCGGCATCGGCCATGGCGTCGACGGTAGTCGAGTCGGCTGTGGAGTCACGCGGGGAACCACTTTCGAGCGCGTGCGGTTCGGGTGCTGCGCCCACGCGACGCCGGCCTTCGTGAATTGCTGGTCGCTGACCGAGGAGTTCGAACGCGAGCTCCTCGATCGGATCGGCGGCCGGTCCCGGCTGCGCTGCGTCCACTTCTGACGACCTCGTCCGGAGGTGCCGTGTTCGGAGATTCCTCCCGGAACGACGAAGCGCCCCGGGCGGAAAGCCCGAGGCGCTTCGGTGTCGGCGTGTGCCGGATCAGACCTCGACACCCACCGAGGCGAGTGCCTCGTTGAACGTCTTGCTCGGACGCATGACGGCGTCGGTCTTCTCGTTGTCGGGGTAGTAGTAGCCGCCGATGTCGACGTGCTTGCCCTGCACCGAGTTCAACTCGTCGACGATCTTGTCCTCGTTGTCGGCGAGGGTCTTCGCAAGCGGCTTGAACTTCTCGGCCAGCTCGGCATCCTCGGTCTGGTTGGCCAGCTCCTGGGCCCAGTAGAGGGCCAGGTAGAACTGGCTGCCGCGGTTGTCGAGCTCGCCGGTCTTGCGTGACGGGCTCTTGTCGTTCTCGAGCAGCTGGCCGGTGGCGGCGTCGAGTGCCTTGGCCAGGATCTTGGCCTGCGGCTGGTCGAACTTCTTGCCCACGTCCTCGAGGCTGACCGCGAGGGCGAGGAACTCACCCAGCGAGTCCCAGCGGAGGTGGTTCTCCTCGATGAGCTGCTTGACGTGCTTCGGCGCCGAACCGCCCGCACCGGTCTCGTACAGGCCGCCGCCGGCCATCAGCGGAACGATCGACAGCATCTTGGCGCTGGTGCCGAGCTCCAGGATCGGGAACAGGTCGGTCAGGTAGTCGCGCAGGATGTTGCCGGTGACCGAGATGGTGTCGAGGCCGCGCACGACGCGCTCGAGGGTGTACCGCATCGCGCGGACCTGCGACATGATCTGGATGTCGAGGCCCTCGGTGTCGTGCTCGGGAAGGTACTTGTGGACCTTCTTGATGAGCTCGTTCTCGTGCGGGCGGTACGGGTCGAGCCAGAAGACCGCGGGCATGCCCGAGTCGCGGCAGCGCTCCACGGCCAGCTTGATCCAGTCCTGGATCGGGGCGTCCTTGACGATGCACAGACGCCAGATGTCGCCCTCTTCGACGGTCTGCGTGAGCAGCACCTCGCCGGTCTCGAGGTCGGTGATGTTGGCGGTGCCGCCCTCGGGGATCTCGAAGGTCTTGTCGTGCGAGCCGTACTCCTCGGCCTTCTCCGCCATCAGGCCGACGTTCGGCACGGTGCCCATGGTCCGCGGGTCGAACTGGCCGTTGGTCTTACAGAAGTTGATGATCTCCTGGTAGATGCGGGCGAACGTCGACTCCGGCATGACGGCCTTGGTGTCCTTGAGACGCCCGTCGGCGCCGTACATCTTGCCGCCCGCGCGGATCATGGCCGGCATCGAGGCGTCGACGATGACGTCGCTGGGGGAGTGGAAGTTGGTGATGCCGCGGGCCGAGTCCACCATCGCCAGCTCGGGGCGATGCTCGTGGCACTTGTGCAGGTCGTCGATGATCTCTTCCTTCTGCGAAGCAGGAAGGGACTCGATCTTGGCGTACAGATCCGAGAGGCCGTTGTTGACGTTGACGCCGAGCTCGTCGAAGAGCTTGCCGTGCTTCTCGAAGGCATCCCGGTAGAAGACCTTGATGGCGTGGCCGAAGACGATCGGGTGCGAGACGCGCATCATCGTCGCCTTGACGTGGAGCGAGAACATGACGCCGGTCTTGTAGGCGTCGTCGATCTGCTCCTCGTAGAACTTGATGAGCGCCTTCTTGCTCATGAACATGCTGTCGATGACGTCACCGTCGGTGAGCTCGACCTCCGGCTTGAGCACCAGGGTCTTGCCGGAGTCGGTGATGAGCTCCATCTTGACCTTGCGGTCGCCCACGACGGTCATCGACTTCTCGTTGTGGTAGAAGTCGCCGCCGCGCATGTGCGCGACGTGGGTACGCGAGGCCATCGACCACTCGCCCATGCTGTGCGGGTGCTTGCGGGCGTACTCCTTGACGGCCTTCGGCGCGCGCCGGTCGGAGTTGCCCATGCGCAGAACCGGGTTCACCGCGCTGCCGAGCACCTTGCTGTAGCGCTCGCGGATGTCCTTCTCTTCGTCGGTCTTCGGGTTCTCCGGGAAGTCGGGGAGGTCGTAGCCCTTTTCCCGCAGCTCCTTGATCGCGGCCAGCAGCTGGGGGACCGAGGCGCTGATGTTGGGGAGCTTGATGATGTTGGTGTCCGGCTTCTGGGTGAGCTCACCCAGGCGTGCGAGGTTGTTGGGAACCCGCTGGTCTTCGGGCAGCAGATCGGAGAACTCGGCCAGGATTCGGGCCGCGACCGAGATGTCACTCGTTTCGACGTCGACGCCGGCCGCTCCGGCGAACGTACGCACCACCGGCAGGAAGGCGTGCGTGGCGAGCATGGGTGCTTCGTCGGTCAACGTGTAGATGATGGTCGGCTTCTGGGTGCTCATGCCTGATGATCTCGATTCTGTCTGTAATTTCCGGTGTCGCCGGCGACCTTGTGAGTCAGGCTTCACCGTTACCACGCTTGCGGTGTGCTCGTGTGACAACTACCCCCTGATTCTGCCCCCTGTGATGAGCCTCGCGTTCAGGGGCCTCGGGTCTGGCGTTCGGAGGGGTCGGCACGCTGGGTCTTCATCCCTCCACTCCATACCCGGTGGCAGCGCATGACCGTCACGCGGCCTCGCGCTCGACGTGACTGCGTGCGTGGGCGATCGCCTCGTCGAGGGTGTCGACGAGATGGTTCTCGTGGCGCAACTCGTCGATGACGCCGACCCCGTCGAGCAGCTTGAGGTGCTCGGGCTGAACGCCCTTGATGATGACGGTGATCCCCCGTTTCTCGAGGTCGGCGACGATCTCGGCGAGGGACCGGGCGCCGGTGGCGTCGAGCATGCCGAGGTGGGACATGCGGATGATCACGACCGAGACCGACTCGTTGCGCTCGGCGCCCTCGGAGATGGCCGAGGTGATGCGCTCGGCCGCGCCGAAGAACATCGCGCCGTCGAGGCGGAGCAGGGCGATGCGCTCGTCACCGGGCCGGGTGGGCCCGGGCAGCGGTTCGCGGGTGACGCTCGCGCGCTTGGCGACCTGACGCAGCGCGAAGAACGCCGCGACGACGATGCCGATCTCGACCGCCTCGATGAGGTCGAGGGTGATCGTGATGATCGCGGTGACGACGAAGATCAGGGCATCCGAGCGGGTGGAGCGCAGGATCGAGCGGACCGTGCCGACCGACACCATCCGAAACGACGTCACCATCAGCACGCCGGCGAGTGCGGCGAGCGGGATCTCCGACACCGGTCCGGTGGCGAGGTACACGACGCCGAGCAGCAGCAGCGAGTGGGTGATCGCGGCGACTCGGGTGCGGGCCCCGGACCGGACGTTGACCGCGGTGCGGGCGATCGCGCCGGTGGCGGGCATGCCGCCGAACAGGCCGGAGGCGATCGAGGCGAGACCCTGGCCGGACAGCTCGCGGTCGGGGTCGTAGGGGCCGGTCGGAGACATCGTCGCGGCGACGCGCGCGGACAGCAGCGACTCGATCGCGGCGAGGGCGGCGATCGCGACGGCCGCGCCGGACATGTCCTTGAGTGCCTCGGCGTCGACGTGCGGGATCGACGGGGCGGGCAGCGACGACGGCAGCTGGCCGATGGTCGCCACGTCGAAGACGTCGGTGAAGTAGACGATCAGCGTGACGACGATGACCGCGGTCAGCGACTCGGGGATGGCCTGGTGGACGCGGGGCAGGACCACCATGATCACCGCGACCATGGCGACGACGGCGAGGGTGGCCCACGCCTTGGACCAGTCGGCATGCGCGACGATGTCGATCGCCGCGTTGAGGGTGCGCTGGCCCGACGGCGCGGTGGTGTTGAACGCCGCGGGCACCTGCTGCAGGAAGATTATCGCCGCGATGCCGAGGGTGAAACCCTCGATCACCGGCCACGGGATGAAGGTGACCGCGCGCCCGAGCCCGAAGACGCCGGCGAGCAGGACCAGCAGGCCTGCCAGGACCGTGACCATCGCGATGCTGCCCAGGCCGTGCTGGGCGACGATCGGCGCGAGGATCACGGCCATCGCGCCCGTCGGCCCGGACACCTGGACGTGGGAGCCTCCGAAGATCGCGGCGACGAGGCCGGCCACCACCGCGGTGATGAGACCGGCGGCGGCCCCGACGCCGGAACTGATGCCGAAGGCGAGGGCGAGCGGAAGCGCGACGATGCCGACGGTCACGCCGGAGAGGATGTCGGTGCGCCAGCTGCGCCGTAGGCCCTTGTAGTCGCTGCGACGGGGGACGAAGCCCTTGAGGCGGGTGAGGGTGTCGGTCAGTGCTGATGATGTGCTCACGAGCGTGTCACCGGTGGGAGTGAGGAAATGGCGTCGAGCTGCTCGCGTTGGGCGTCGAGCGTGTCGACGAGGAACGTGCGGGCGATGACCAGGAGGTCGGAGATCTTGGGGTGCGCGAGTTCGTAATAGACCGCGTTCCCGACACGGTTGGCGGTCACGACGCGGTGGCGTTTGAGGACGCCGAGGTGTTGCGACAGCAGTGTCGGTTCGAGATCCGTCGCCGCCAGCAGTTCGCTGACCGGTGTCGGATCGCCGTTCGCGCTCAGCACCTCGAGGGCCCGGATCCGGGCCGGATGCGCGAGCGCCTTGAAGAGGTTGGCCTTGATCTCATACAGCGGCGCGTCTGGGCCGGGATCGGGCACGGCTCGCTCCTGGTGCGATCGGCGTCACGAGTTGACGGATTGATGGATTGCGAAAATGCTCAATCCACTGTAGCGCACACGGCAGCGCACCCCGCGGACGGTGCCCGCGGGGTGCGCTGAGGTGCCGGGTATCGGCGTCGGGGGGACTACCGGTGGAGGTCGAACCGATCGTTCTCGGAGACCTTCACCCACGCGTCGACGAAGTCCTTGACGAACTTCTCGGCGTTGTCGTCCTGGGCGTAGACCTCGGAGAGTGCGCGCAGCTGCGAATGCGAGCCGAACACCAGGTCGGCGGCCGTCGCCGTCCACTTGGTCTCACCGGTCGCGCGGTCGACGACCTCGTAGACGTTCTCCTCGGTGCCCGACTTCCACTCGTACTTCATGTCGGTGACGGTGCGGAAGAAGTCGGTGCTCAGCACGCCGGGACGCTCGGTGAACACGCCGTGCTTGGAGCCGGCGTAGTTCACGTCGAGCACGCGCAGGCCGCCCAGGAGGACAGTGAGCTCGGGAGCCGTGAGCTTGAGGAAGTAGGCGCGCTCGAGGAGATGATCCTCGGGACGGCCCTTGTCGCCGGCCTTCTGGTAGTTGCGGAAACCGTCGGCCGGCGGTTCCAGGACCTCGAAGGACTCGACGTCGGTGCTCTCCTGCGAGGCGTCGGTGCGGCCCGGGTGGAACGGCACGGTGACCGGGTGTCCCGCGGCCTCGGCGGCCTTCTCGATCGCGGCCGCGCCGCCCAGGATGATCAGATCGGCGACCGACACCTTCTTGCCGCCGGTGGCCGAGTCGTTGAAGTCCTTCTGGATCTGCTCGTAGACCGGCAGGACCTTCGCCAGCTCGCCCGGCTCGTTGACCTCCCAGTTCTTCTGCGGTTCCAGGCGGATGCGCGCGCCGTTGGCGCCGCCGCGCTTGTCGGTGCCGCGGAAACTCGCCAACGACGCCCAGGCCGTCTTGATCAGCTGCTGCTGCGAGAGCGACTCGAGGAGTGTGCCCTTCAGCGACGCGATGTCGGCGTCGTCGATGAGCTCGTGGTCGACCTTCGGCACCGGGTCCTGCCAGATCTGGGGCTCCGGGACCCACGGTCCCAGGTAGCGCTCGATCGGGCCCATGTCGCGGTGGAGCAGCTTGTACCAGGCCTTCGCGAAGGCCTCTTCCAGCTCCTCCGGGTGGTCGAGCCAGCGCCGGGTGATGTCGCGGTAGATCGGCGACTCACGCATCGAGATGTCGGTGACGAGCATGGTGGGCGCACGACCCGGGCCGCCGAACGGATCGGGGATCGTCCCGGCGCCGGCGCCGTCCTTGGCGACGTACTGCCAGGCGCCGGCCGGGCTCTTGGTCAGCTCCCACTCGTAGCCGTACAGGGTCTCGAGGAAGCTGTTGTCCCACCGGGTTGGCGTCGGGGTCCAGACGACCTCGAGGCCGCTGGTGATGGTGTCCTCGGCCTTGCCCTTGCCGTAGCTGGACTTCCAGCCCAGGCCCTGCTGCTCGATCGGGGCCGCCTCGGGCTCGGGGCCGACCAGGTCGGCGTCGCCGGCGCCGTGGGTCTTGCCGAAGCTGTGACCGCCGACGATGAGGGCGGCGGTCTCCTCGTCGTTCATCGCCATCCGTGCGAAGGTCTCGCGGATGTCGTAGGCCGCGGCGATCGGATCCGGCTTGCCCTCGGGGCCTTCGGGGTTGACGTAGATGAGACCCATGGTGGTGGCGCCGAACGGCTTGGCGAGTTCGCGCTCACCCTCGCCCGAGTAGCGCTTGTCGGTGCCGAGCCACTCGTCCTCCTGGCCCCAGAACACCTCCTCCGGCTCCCAGATGTCTTCGCGGCCGAAGCCGAAGCCGAAGGTCTTGAAGCCCATCGACTCCAGGGCGACGTTCCCGGCGAGGACCAGCAGGTCGGCCCAGGAGATCTTGTTGCCGTACTTCTGCTTGATCGGCCACAGCAGGCGGCGGGCCTTGTCGAGGTTGGCGTTGTCCGGCCAGCTGTTGAGCGGCGCAAAGCGTTGCGCGCCTTGGCCGCCACCGCCACGGCCGTCGAAGATGCGGTAGGTGCCGGCCGAATGCCAGCTCATGCGGATGAACAGGCCGCCATAGTGGCCGTAATCGGCCGGCCACCAGTCCTGCGACTGGGTCATCAGCGAGACCAGATCCGCCTTGAGGGCGTCGACGTCGAGCTTCGCGAACTCCTTCGCGTAGTCGAAATCCGGTCCCAGCGGGTTGGACAGCGGTGAATGCACGTGCAGCCTCGACAGGTCGATCTGCTCGGGCCACCAGTCCTTGTTGGTCAGCGGCGCATGTGCTTTCGGCTTCGGCGACGGGATCGCCGGGTTCTCGC
Source organism: Gordonia paraffinivorans NBRC 108238 (assembly GCF_000344155.1). Taxonomy (GTDB): domain Bacteria; phylum Actinomycetota; class Actinomycetes; order Mycobacteriales; family Mycobacteriaceae; genus Gordonia; species Gordonia paraffinivorans. Next base: position 53,615 of record NZ_BAOQ01000018.1, read on the forward strand.
TCTCACTGGTGCTGTCGGTGCCGGCGTCGGAATGGGGTGGGCGGCTGTCGGATGTCACGAGATTCCTTTCGATGGTGAACTCGATCGGGCTGCGATCACAGGCGTGATCAGGTCGGGGCTGAACTGACACACTCCGGGCAGAGTCCCCAGAAGATGACCTCGGCTTCGTCGAGCAGGAAGCCGTGGTCCTCCGAAGCGGCCAGGCATGGGGCCTCGCCCACCGCGCAGTCGACGTCCTCGATGGCGCCGCAGGAGCGGCACACGAGGTGATGGTGATTGTCTCCGGTGCGGCATTCGTAGCGCGACAACGACCCTGACGGTTGAAAACGGCGGAGGAGTCCGGCGTCGGTGAGCGCCCGCAGGACGTCGTAGACGGCCTGGCGGGACACATTCGGCAGGGTCTGGCGGACCACGCCGAAAACGGTGTCGGTGTCGGCATGTGGGTGATCGGCGACCGCACGCATGACCGCGACCCGGGGCTGCGTGACCCTGAGGTCCGCGGCCCGGAGTTGCTGGGCATAGTCCGGTGTCGATGCCACGGAACCCACCATAGGAGCGCGTCTGGGGCTGTGCGTCGTTTTTCTGGATCTGATCAAAACTCGTCCCCGAATTCGCGGTGCCGTTGCGTGATCGCGACGGCTCACCGACGATCCGGGTCGACTTCCGCTGTGCTGATGTGTCTGTTCGGGGAAACCGGTATCCTGCGCGCTCCGCATGCAGATATGCCCCGCCGACCCGGGTGGATGATCCCAGTTTTCCGTTGCGGCGCTTCGGGGTTCGCGTCAGCCGCCGATCGGGAGCGTGACCCTGTCGGGGCGCAGGTAGTCTTCGGGGTCGCGCAGGTAGCGGACCTCGGGGGCGGCGTCGACCGACGACAGCGCGTCGAGGAAGGCGCGTTCGCGGCTGACGGCCGGCGTGGCGATTACCGGGAACCAGTCGTCGTGGTGGTTGGGCACGAAGATCCTCGGTTGCAGTGCGTCGATGTAGCCCACCGCGTCCCCGAGGCCGTTGGTGATCTCGTTGAAGCCCTGGATGGATCCGACATGGAGATCCACCGGCCGAAGGCGGCGAAGCGCGGCGACGATGTCGGGGCCGGCGGGGTCCTGGCCGAGCGGCCCGACGGAGTCGTTCCACACGACCGTGCGCCCGCCGACCTCGAAGGCGTAGAGGACCGCGCCGCCCTCGGGGTCGTTCAGATGGCCGGCCAGTCGGCGGAGTTCCTCGGGACGCGGCGGCTGGACGAGGAGTCGACCACTCGGCGGGATCGGAAGAAGCGGGGCATGTTCGCCCGTGGGGGCCTTCATCGTCGAATGCAGGTGCGGCAGGGCCCGCACCGTGATCCCGGGTAGTCCCTGGTAGATGTGCAGGCTGCCGGGGCGTGCGCCGGAGGGAACCGCGGCATCGCAGGACACACCGGGCGCGGCCGTCGTGCGGAAGTGGGCGCAGTGCGCGGCCGAGCCGACGATCCGTGCTCCGGACGCCCGCGCGATCTCGGCGGCATCGGCGGCGTGGTCGAAGTGGCCGTGTCCGATGAAGATGTGGGAGGGCTTGATCGCCGCGATCTGGGCCCTGCTCGTGGGGACGTGTCCGGTGTAGACGTTCGGCACCCACGCGTCGGTGAGGAAGACGTGGCCGGCCATGGCGACCGCGAAGCCCGACACCCCGAACCACGAGAAGACGATGCGGTCGGCGCGCAGGGCGCCGGTCGTCTGGTCGACGTTGTGTTTTCCGAACACCGCTGACCGCGCCGCGACCAGGGTGGCGTCGGGGTGCGCGGTCGCGGCCTGCGGAACGGCGAGCCCGGCGAGGGTCAGCAGAATCGACAGGACCACGACGAGGCGACGGCGCATGTCGAGAAGTGTAGGTCCCGGGAGACCACGATCGGTCGGGTTCGCTTCGGCACCTCGCGTACACGACGGCAGTCGCGTCGGTGATGTGCCTCATCAGGGCGTGGCGCGCCCGACCTGGGGCGACGGGCCGACCCGGAGGCCCCTCGACGGCGTACTCGAGAGGACCGAGCACGGCGGAGTCGATGACGTGTCCCGCGGCGACCGCGGGCGGGGGTCGCCGGTGCGCAGCCCTAGGCGCAGGCCGGGGCGGGAGAGTCCTCGGACAGCGGCTTGCCGAACGGCGTCACGTACACGACATCGAGGATGACCGGAACCTTCCCGAGGTTGGTGCCCTCGTGGACGTTGGACTTGCCGCCCGGTTCGACGATGATGTCACCGGTCTTGTAGACGACCGGCTTGCAGTTCGCATACGGGTGGGTGAGAGTGCCTTGACGGACCAGGGCGTAGATGTCGGCGTCGTGGTAGTGCCAGCCGGTGGTCCCGCCCGGCTCGATCTTGATCTGGCGGACCTCGACATGCGCCCCCTTGGGGACGAACGGCAGGAGGCCGGCCGGGATGTCGGTGTGTGCCAGTGTGACCGCCGAGACCCCGGACGAGGGGGTCGCGTCGGCGGCCGTGGTGCCGATGAACATGGGGGTGAGTGCGGCGGCCGCGGCGATCGCGGCAGCCGCCGAGGTGCGGAGGATGCGGGGCATGCTGAGAAGATACGGCGCTGCGGCAGCCGTGACCTGCGGTTGTGGTGAAGAGGTCTCGATCTTCGTCTGCTCAGGTCAACGGTCGGCCGAATCGGCATCGCACTCGCACATCCCAGAGGAGAAGGCGAAAACCGAGCTGTTGTCGCCCGTGCAGATCGGTGCGGCGGGCGTCAACAGATGGGGCGCGACGAGCGGACGGCGGCCGCCACCGGGTGGTGACGACCGCCGTCGTGTGCGTGATGTGTCAGCTGTCGATGCCGACCAGTTCCTTGGCCAGATCGGCGAAGCGGATCTCGATGGCCGAGACGACCCGCTGCCGGTTCTTGTGGGTCTCTTCGTAGGCGAGGGTGACGCGAAGGTCCTGCGGGGTGTCGAGCTCCTTCACCGCCGCGATCGCATCGTTGACGTTGAGATCCGCGTAGCCCTCGACCGGGAGATCCTCGGCGTCGACGGTGCCGGTGAACTCGCGGAGCTGATGCAGCGCATCGGCCGCTCCGTCGGCGCCGTTCTCGCGTGCGCTCTCCTCGACGGCCTCGAGGGCGGCGTCACGTCCGGCGGCGACGGTCTTGGAGACCGCGGTGCCGGCGTTGCCGAGCGCGTCACCGGCGCGCGACGCGGCCTCGGTGGCCTCGTCGACGGCGGTGGCAAAACGATTGCGCACCAAGGTGATCGGGTCCGGAATCTGACGGGCGATCTCGGCCGTGCGGTCGAGCGCCCACGAGGCGCCCACTGCGGGTGCGGTGAGTGCCCGCGCGGCCAGTCCGCTGACCCACTGGCTCGGACCGCGTCGCAAGGCGGTCGGACCTCCCAGCGCTTCTTCGGCGAGCACGGTGGTCAGCCATTCCACGGTCGCGGTGTGGGCGGTGACGAGACCGTCGGCCAGCTCGACGAGGTGGGCATCCTCCTGGCCGGTGGCCAGCGCCTTCAGGTAGGTCGCCCGGGCGAGGAGTCGCTGCTCGAGGGCGAGGTCGTCGAGAAGTGCCTCGTCGAGCGGCTGTGCCTGTTCGAGGAGGGTCTTGGTGACGGCGCCGACGCGTCCGAGCACGGGGCGGATGACGTCGACGAGGCCGCCGCGTTCACGGAGGGCGCCCTCGATGAGGTCGGCCCGCTTGCGGGCGTTCTCGGCGTTCTGTGCCAGTTCCTTGCGGATGGCGTCGGTCCTGGCCTGGGCGTGCCGGGTCTCGGCGACCTGGATCTCGGTGTGGGTGAGCGCGAGGATCGCGCGAAGCTGCTGCTGGACGGTGGTGGTGGAAACAGTCATGCTCGCTCCCTTTCTCTTGGGTGGGGACGCGTACACCTCGAGGGTTGCCACGATGCGCCGTCTTGTAACGCGCGTTTTCGGATTCGCAGCATTGCGTCACCGAGAGATGCTGTGGCGCAACGTGTTCAGGAGATCATGAAGTGAGTCACAGCAGGATGGCAGGGAAAGACAAAGCGCCCCAACCCGACATCGTGTCGGGTTGGGGCGCTATGCCCGCTTTCGGTCAGCTGTAAGTGTAGAAGCCGCGCCCGGACTTCTTGCCGAGGTGTCCGGCGTCGACCATGCGGCGCAGCAGGGCCGGCGGCGCGAAGTGCGGCTCGGCGAACTCGGCGTAGAGCGACTCCGCGGCGGCGAGGGTGATGTCGAGGCCGATGGTGTCGATCAGCGTCAGCGGACCCATCGGGTAGCCGCAGCCACCCTTCATCGCGGTGTCGATGTCCTCGGCCGAGGCGTAGCCGGAGTCGTACATCCGGATGGCCTGGCACAGGTACGGGATCAGCAGGGCGTTGACGATGAAGCCCGACCGGTCGCCCGCGCGGACCGGGTTCTTGCCCAGGGTGTCCTTGACGTAGCCGGCGACGGCGTCGGCGACCTGTGGGTCGGTGACCAGGGTCGAGATGATCTCGACCAGCGGCATCACCGGAACCGGGTTGAAGAAGTGGACGCCCACCACACGCTCGGGACGCTTGGTGGCGGTCGCAACCTTGATGATCGGGATCGACGAGGTGTTGGTGGCGAGGATGGTGTTCTCGCCGACGGCCTCGTCCAGGCGGGCGAAGATGTCGCGCTTGAGCTGCTCGTTCTCGGGTGCCGCCTCGATGACCAGGTCGCGGTCGGCGAGGTCGGCGTAGTCCAGGCTGACACGCAGACGGCCGAGCGCGGCGTCGGCGTCTTCCTGGCTCAGCTTGTTCTTGGAGACGGCGCGGCCGAGGGACTTCTCGATACGCGCACGCGCCGCGTCGGCGAACTCCTGCTTGACCTCGATGACGACGACGTCGCTGCCGGACTTCGCGCACACCTCCGCGATGCCCGCACCCATGGTGCCGCCGCCGATGACGCCGATCTTCTGCACAGTTAAACCTCCGAGTCGAGTTACAGGACAAACGGTAGTACGTCGGTCGGGCTCGGCTCAGGTGAGGTCGGGTGAACGCGCAGGTGAATCCGATGTCAGGTCGTCGAACGGCCTTCGAGGTACGCGATGCGCTCATAAAGGGCGCGAAGGGTGGCCTCCACGTCGTCGAGGAACGCGTCGACCTGGTCCTCGTTGTAACCGCGGCGGCCGATCGGGGGTTTACCGAAGGCGACGTGATGGACGTCGTCAGGAGTCAGCATGGGGTGATCTTCGCACCCGGTGCCCATCGCGCGGGGTGGTTGTCCACAAGGTGTCCGATCACAGTCGGTGGTAGGCGCCCTCGTCGGTCTCGCCGACCTGGCCGTGCCGGATGAGACGGTCGAGGTGGAGTTCGGCGGTGCGGCGCTCGACGGCGTCGACGAAGGGCATCTGGACGTGAGGTCGATAGACCAGGCGGCGGTCGGCGATCTCCTCCAGCGTCCGGGGTCGCTCGAGGAAGTCGAGCAGCCGTTCTTCCCGCCGGTGGATGACGGCTTCGTATTCGGCCAGGCGCGAACGGAATTCGCCTACTCCCTCCACGACGCCCTTCTGATGGAAGGTCCCGTACCAGCGGGCCTCGATCTCGCGGACGCGGGCGATGGAGGCGAGATAGTCGTCGACGCTGCTGCCGAGGTCGCCGTACATCGGGCCGAAGGAGGTGAGGTCGATGTCGGCGATGTAGAAGAACCCGGTGGGCTCGACGAGGACCCCGCAGTGCCCGCGCGTGTGACCGGGGAGATGGATAACCGTCGCGGTGATGTCCCCGAGGTCGAAGACGTGGCCGTCCTCGACGTCCTTCGCATCCGGGAAACCGGGCGTGAGCGCGAAGGTGTCGCCGATCATCGCGTCCACGGCGTCGCGCTCGTCGGGTGAGAGCCCGTAGCCGTCGAGCAGGGCCTGGAGGGACCGCACGCCTGCGACGTCCTCCCGATGGGCCCACTTCGTCGCGTGGAAATGGCGGAGACCTGCGATGTGGTCCTCGTGGGCGTGACTGATCATGACCGCGTCGGCACCCACCGGGTCGTGGTCGACCTCGACGGACGGATCGACCACGAGGGTTCCCTCCGATCCGCGGGCGACGACGGTGTTGCCGTAGGGGAACGCGCCGCCGTTTCCGGAGGCGAGGACGGTCACTTCGTCGTAGCGGGTCTCGGTGAAGCTCCGGGCGGTCGTCATCTGGTCTGAGTACCTGCCGTCGGAGGTCGGTGTCAACGGCCTGACGTCCGCACGGGTCTGGCGTGCATCGGCAGACAAGAGGACCATCGGCTCATGGCCCTGTCACTGGAACAAGCCTCGCTCGCGCAGCTCTCCCAGTTGCGGTGGACGCCCATGTACCGGCGGGTGCGGGCGTTCGTCGACGGGCGGGTGATCGTCGATTCGACCAACGCGATCCAGGTGTGGGAACCGCACCGCGTCGTCGGGAGCTATGCGGTTCCGGCTGCGGATGTCGCGGTGCCGCTGGACCACCCCACTCCGGTGAGCCCCGTCGACGATCACCCGCCGATCCTGACGCCGGAGCATCCGTTCTCGATGCACACCGCCGCCGGTTCGAGCTGCGACGTGTCCGCCGGGCCCCGGGTGCTCGCGGGTGCCGCGTTCCGGCCAGACGATCCCGACCTCGCCGGGTACGTCCTGCTGGACTGGAATGCCTTCGACGAGTGGCGTGAGGAGGAGCAGATCGTGATGGGGCATCCCCACGATCCGTTCAAGCGGATCGACTGCCTCCCGACCAGCCGACACGTGGCCGTGCGGATCGGGGACACCGTGCTCGCCGAAAGCGACCGTCCGACACTGCTGTTGGAGACGCACCTCCCGCCACGCCACTACATCCCGCGCGCGGACGTGCGGATGGATGTGCTGCAGCGGTCCGACACCGTGACCGTGTGCGCCTACAAGGGGCAGGCCACCTACTGGTCGACTTGGCCTGGACCTACACCGACCCGTTGACCGAGGCCGAACCCGTGCGCGACCTGATCTGTTTCTACGACGAGCGGGTCGAGGTCACGGTCGGCTGAGCGCGTCGGCGGCCGGGGAAACCGGTCACGAGAAGACCGGATGCCCGTCTGCGGGGCGCCTCAGCTGTGCGAACGCCGGGATGCGTGCGAGCGTGACGAGCGACGAGAACAGGGCATCGGCCTCGTCGCCGACCGGGATGGCGGACAGGACCGGCCCGAAGAAGTGCCGGCCGTCGATGCCGATGATCGGACTGCCGCCGGTCTCACCGAGCGCGTCCTGGCTGCGTCGATGGTGCTCGCCCAGCGCGCCGTCGAAGGACTCGTCGTCCATCGCAGCGGCCAGTTCCGCGGGAAGCCCGGCGTTGCTCAGCGCCTGCGCGACGACCACGTGGGTCATGACCGCGCCGTCGTGGTGCAACCGCCGACCGACCGCGTCATACAGCGGTCCGATCGATCCGTCACCGGTTTCGGCAACGGCGGCCATGAAGACCCGGCCGAGACGGCGGGAGCGCTCGATCTGGCGTCTCTGCTTGTCGGAAGAGAGTTCTCGGCCCTCGTTCAGCACGGCGAGGCTCATCACGTGCCAGTCGACCCGGACGTCGTTCCTGGCGGCCTGGTCGGTGAGCCAGCGCGACGCGGCCCAGGCGAACGGGCAGACGGGGTCGAAGTAGTAGTCGATCTCGGTCATGACTGCGACAGCTTCTCGATGGCGGCGCGCAGCTTCGCCGCGGCCTCGCGGGCGACCGGTTCGAGATCGGGCTCGCCCGTGACCTGGACCATGAGGTCCGGATTCATCGCCTCGACGAGGGTCCGTGACGGACTTGCGGGATCGGTTCGGACGACGACGTTGCACGGCAGCAGCAGTCCGATCATCCGCTGGACGCCCAGTGCGCGATGGGCGAGCGGCGGGTTGCAGGCGCCGAGGATCAGGTAGTCCTCCATCTCCTCGCCGAGCTTGGCCTTCATCGTCGCCTGGACGTCGATCTCGGTGAGGACGCCGAAGCCCTGCTCGGCCAGAGCGGCGCGGGTGCGTGCGACGGCTTCGGTGAACGGGATGGACAGAGAGGTGGAGATGGCGAGTGACATGGTGATTCCTTTCGTGTGCATGCGATCTAGGTGTCAGTGGCCGAAGCTGATCGAGGGGAGGACGCGTCGGAGCCACGCCGGCGCCCACCAGGCCGCACGCCCGGTGATCCGGAGCAGTGCGGGCAGCAGCGTGAGCCGGATCAGGACGGCGTCGAGGAGAACGGCGACGCCCAGGATGATTCCCATCTCCTTCGGCGGAAGCGGTTCTGCCAGAGCGAAGGTGAAGAACACCGCCACCATGACCGCGGCCGCGGCGAAGATGATGCGTCCGGAATGGGCCATGCCGTCGACCTGCGCGGTCGCGGGGTCGCCCGACCGCTCGAAATGCTCCTTGGCGGTCGCCAGCAGGAAGACGGTGTAGTCCATTGCGATCGCGAAGATCATCGCGAAGAAGAACACCGGACCCCAGCCGTCGAGAAAGCCCTGCGGTGTGAAGCCCAGCAGGTCGGCGAGGTGACCGTCTTGGAAGACGAGCTTCGCGACCCCGAAGGCGGCGGCCGTCGACAACAGGCTGACCACCGTGCCGATCAGGGCGATGAGCGGTGCCTGCAGCGAGACGAGCAACAGGAGGAAGCCCAGCACCAGGATGACCGCGACCACGAGCGGGAAGTAGTCGTTCAGTGCCTGTTGGAGGTCGAGGTTCTCGGCCGGTGCGCCGCCCACCAGAGCCCCGTCCGGCAGGTGTGCGCGCAGATCGCCGACGATCGTCGTCATCCGCTCGTCCGACGGGTCGACAGACGGAAGCGCCTGCAGCAGAACGTGGTCCGACCCATCGGCTGCGGGCATCGGGGGCGTGACCATCTCGATGCCCGGGGTCTTCCCGGCGGCCACGACGATGGCATCCGCCTCGGCGGCGGGGGCGATGATCTGCAGCATGCCCGGCGCGCCCTCGCCCATCTGGGACCGGACGAGTTCGTAGCCCTGGCGAACCGGGGCGTCGGAGGGCACGACGTTGATAGACGGCATCGCGACCTTCAGGCCGAAGACCGGGATCGCCAAGGCGATCAGGACCGCGAGGGACCCGGCCGCCACCGACCAAGGGTGCCGGTGCAGGTACTCGCCCCACCGGGCGAACACCGGCGAACGATGCTGTTGGCGGCGGGCATGCGGCAGCGCCAGCGCGTTCACCTTGGCGCCGATCCTGCCCAGTGACGCCGGCAGGAGCGAGAGCGTCGCGGCGAGGACGAACACGACGGCCAGCATGATGCCCACCGCCATCGTGCGCACCGCGGGCGCGGGGACCAACAACACGGCCGAAAGGCTCACCAGCACGGTCAGCCCCGACAGCAACACGGCCTTTCCGGCGGTGTCCATGGTCTGTGCGACCGCCGCCCGCAGGTCGTCGGCGTTCTCCCGGATGGCATCGCGGAAGCGCGAGACGATGAACAGCGCGTAGTCGATGCCCAGTGCCAGCGCGAACATCATCGCGAAGTTGATGGCCCACACCGAGATCGGCGTGACCTGGTTGAGCAGGACCAGTCCGCCCGCAGATGCGACGAGGCCCGCGATGGTGAGCAGCAGCGGGAGTCCGGCGGCGACGAGCGACCCGAACGCGAGCACCATGATCGTCAGCGTGACCGGCCAGGAGAACAGTTCGGCCTTGATCATCGCGTCGTGGTTGGCCTCGTTGAAGTCGCTCCACAGCGCGGAGGCGCCGGTCGGGTAGACCTCGACGCCGTCGCCGGCGAGGTCCGTCAGCGCATCCTTGTGCTCATCGACGGCGCGGACCATGTCGTCGGTGTCGGCTGCCGCGCCGATGAGGACGATCCCGGTGTGGCCGTCGGGGCTGATCGACATGCCGGGCTGAGGCGGGACGACCTCGGCGAAACGGTCGTCGGAGGCGACGAGATCGCTGATCCGACGCACGACCTCCTGCACGGCCGGGCTCTGGACGTCGTTGCGGTCGGAGTGGACGACGACCTGGACGGCGGCCGAGGAGTTGCCGCCGAAGTGCTCTTGCGTGAGCTCTCGGACGCGCACCGACTCGGACCCGTCGGCCTGCCAGCCCGCACCGGCGAGCGAGGAGAACACCGTGGGTGCCGCCGCACCCAAGACGAGCAGGAGCAGCACCCAGACGCCGAAGACCCAGCGTGCCCGGCCGACCATCGCCTCTCCCCAGCGGCCGAGGAGTCCGGCCCTGGGGCGGGTCGTCGCACCTGTCTGTTCGTCCGTGGACAGTGCCGATGTCGGCGCCATCGTCGATCCTCTCGTAGATCCAGATATACCCCCGGGGGTATTCTCGCTGGTGCCGAACATACCCAGGGGGGTATCTTGGCGTCAAGCGGCAGCGATCGCCCGAAGGCGGGCGTCGCGGCGCAACGACACAAGGAGAGTGCAGATGGCGGCAGGTGACGGGACCCGGGCACCGATCGACGACGAGACGTGCGCCGCAGTGCTGAACCGGTTGAAGCGTGCTCAGGGGCAGCTGGCCGGCGTGATCGCGATGATCGAGGACGGCCGGGGCTGCAAAGACGTCGTGCCCCAGCTCGCCGCGGTGTCCCGCGCCCTCGACCGTGCGGGCTTCAAGATCGTCGCCTCCGGGATGCGGCAGTGCATCGAGGCCCGCGACGGCGAGGACGCCCCGCCGCTCACCGAGGACGAGCTCGAGAGGCTGTTCCTCGCGCTGGCCTGATCCGTCCGGCGCGAAATCCTTTTCAGCGCAGCGAGTACCGGATCGGCAGGTGCTTGAGCCCGCCGACGAAGGTGGTCGCGGCCAACACGGGCGGGCCGGCGAGTTCGATGGATTCCAGTCGCGGGATCAGCTCGCTGAACAGGCTTCTCATCTCCATGCGGGCGAGGGCTGCCCCGAGACAGAAGTGGATGCCGTAGCCGAAGGCCAGATGTTGGTTGGGGAACCGGCCGACGTCGAAGGTGTGCGGGTCGTCGAAGACCTCTTCGTCGCGGTTGCCGGAGGTGTAGGCGAGATAGACGGATTCGCCTGCGGCGATCGGGACACCGCGCACCTCGGTGTCCTCGCCGGCGGTGCGCATGAACTCCTTGACCGGCGTGGACCAACGGATCATCTCCTCGACTGCGGTGCCGATGAGTTCGGGGTCCCGGCGGAGGCGGTCGAGCTGGTCGGGATTCTCGACGAGGGCGCGCAGGCCACCGGAGATCGCGTCCTTGGTGGTGTCGTGGCCGGCGGTCGCGACGATGACGTAGTACGACGCGGTGTCGACGTCGGAGAGCGGCTCGCCGTCGACGCGGCCGTTGGCGATCGCCGAGGCGAGGTCGTCGGTGGGGTTCGCCCGGCGTGACGCGGTCAGTTCGCTGAAGTAGTCGAAGAAGTCGAGGAGCGTGGACATGTGCTCCTCGAGGGTGGTGCCGCGGCGGTACTCCTCGTCGTCGGCGCCGAAGAGTTCCTGGGTGAGCTGGTGCATCCGCGGGAAGTCCTCTTCGGGCAGGCCGAGCAGCGAGAGGATCACATAGAGCGGGAAGTGGACCGCGATGTCCTCGACGAAATCGCATTCGGGGCCGATCTCGGCCATCCGGTCGACGTAGCGCCGGGCCAGCTCGTCGACGCGGACCTCGAGGTCGCGCAATGCCTTCGGGCGGAACCAGTCTTGGCCGATCGCACGCACCTTCTTGTGGTGCGGGTCGTCCATGTGGATCAGGGTGCGCAGCCCGCCGCCTGCTTCGAGCTGGGCCCTCGCCGCGTCGTCGGCCGCCGCCGTGGTCAACACCGGGCGCGGCTCGCTCAGCCACAGGGCGTTGTTGCGCTCGATCTCCATGATGTCGGCGTGCTTGGTGACCGCGTAGAACGGGCGGTACGGCTTCCGGTCGACGTAGGCCACCGGCTTGTTCGCCCGCAGATACGTCATCGCGGCGTGCAGGCGGGCTTCGTCGGCGTATGCGGTCGGGTCGGCGAAGACTGCGGCGGCATCGTCCATCGTGCTGGTCACGCGACACGTCCTTCCATCCGGGATCGTGGTTCGAGTGTCCGATACGTGTGGCTGCCGGGACGGTGGATTGGCGAACTCGACGGGCCCCGGGACACCACGTGTCATGGTTTGTCGCCCGTGGGTGGGATCGCCGTGTCGCTCAGCCGCGCCCGGGCGGCAATGCGCGACGAGGGGTCAACTGGGGGAGCATCCATTCGTAGACCGCATCGTTGTTCAGCAGGGCCATGTGACCGACGCCGCCGACGTGGAAACCGTCGTCGAGCTCGAATCCGAGATGCTGCTTCCGGCTTCGGCCCCCGCCGCTGCTGGTCATCACCAAACCGTCGCCGACGATGCGGCCGAACGGATGGTCGGGTCGCCGGGTGACCGTCGCCGTCACATAGAGGTGTCGCACCCCCTGCATGAGAGGCGGGTAGTCGACGGCGGGCTGCCAGAAGGCCTCCGGGTCGGTGTCGCGCCAATGCTCGTCGATGACCGCGCCGCGGAACAGGTCTCGTACCCCGGCGCTGCGGCGACCGAGGAGCGTGGCGATCGGCCGGGTCGTCCGCCAAAGGCGCAGGGCGGCCGACGCCCGGTGGACTCCTCGCGCCAACGGCGCTCCGAGGTGAGGGGTGCCGAGGTAGACCGTGTGTCGAACGAGCTCGGGCCAGAACGCGTCCTCGGCGACGGCCTGGTGGCACGCGCTGCGGATCACCAGGCCTCCCATCGAATGGCCGATGAGCGTGAGGCCGGTGACGGGGACCGGCCACAAGAGTGTGAGTTCGGTGAGCAGTCGTGCGAGGTCACGACCGTTGTCGCTGATGTGCCGGCCCGTGTTGTAGCGGACCAGGACCTCGGTGCTGCCCAGGTCGTCGGCGAGCCGCGAACCGTAGGTGGGTCGGCCTCCGAGGCTCCACGTGTATTCGGACCCCATCAGTCCGTGCACGAACACCGTCAGGTGCCCGGAGGCCGCGGGGAACGCGGTCGCCAGGCCATCGGGCGTGATCGGCACGGCAGCGCCGTCGACGCGAACCGAGATGTCCGGGGCCAGCGGCGAACCCTCGGCGGTCAGTTGGTCCCCGATCAACCCGTCGAGAAAGCCGAGGGTCTCCGCGCCTCGCCTGGTCTCGGAGGGGACGGTGTCACTGAATGCCGCCAGCGACTCGGCCAGGTCGCCGGCCACATCGACGGTCGACGCGACTGCCGTGTAGATGGATGTCCTGATGACGTCGTGCGTCTTCTGCGCCGTGCGGACACGTGAGCCCCCGACTGCTCGTAGACCGGCGAAGACGGTATCGGTCGCGGACGCGTGGACGGTGGCGATGCCCCCCCACCGCTTTGGTCAGCTCCTCGCGGGCCAGGGCGGCGAGCGCCGGTAGTTGGCGATGGGATGCGGGTTCAGGGGGCATCGGTTCAGTGTACGTATGTCCACTGAGTCCTCGGGTGTATTTCCTGCACGGATGCGTGTTCTTGGCAGTGAGATGGTGGTCGGCGGTGAACAGTCGTGCGTTTGGTCACGTGCTGCAGGGTGTGGCCGTGAGGTCTTCTCGCGCAAAGGCCTGTCGCGTGGGCGGGCCCGGGTCGGGCTGCCGTCGCGACGGCCGGAGGCCTCGTGCTCGGGGAAGGGGTCGGAGGGGCCACGCCGACTCGGGTTCGGCGCGGGACCGCAGAGCGGTCATCGGGTGCCGGTGTCGCGCACGTTCCGGCACGCGATCGTGCCGCGTACCCGCGATCCCACGCGCGGGCAGGCGCATCGGAGCACCATGGGGGGTGATGCAGATCACACAATTGATAGACCTGAGTGGAATGGACTCAACTTTGGTGGCGTTACATCTGCCGAATGGCTCATACTTGAGCCTGTTGGACTAAAGAGAAAGGTGCACGCTAGTGGACAGCTTCACCCCCACCACGAAGACGCAGCAGGCACTCAGCGCTGCTGTGCAGGCGGCGGCCGGCGCTGGCAACCCTGACGTGCGGCCCGCCCACATCCTCGTGGCATTGCTCGATCAGTCCGACGGCATTGCGTCCCCGCTGCTCAAGGCGGTGGGCGTCGACCCGTCGAACGTTCGCGCACAGGCACAGGCGCTGGTCGACCGCATGCCGACGGTTGCCCAGGCCAGCTCGACCCCTCAGCTTTCCCGCGAGTCGATCGCGGCGATCACCGCTGCCCAGCAGCTGGCGGTCGAACTCGGTGACGAGTACGTCTCGACCGAGCACGTCATGGTCGGTCTGGCGACCGGCGATTCCGACGTCGCCAAGCTACTGCACAACGCAGGTGCCACCCCGCAGGCGCTGCGGGAGGCGTTCGTCGCCGTTCGAGGCACCCGCAAGGTGACCTCGGAGGACCCGGAGTCGACCTACCAGGCGCTCGAGAAGTACTCGACCGACCTCACCAAGGCCGCACGAGAAGGCAAGCTCGACCCGGTCATCGGTCGCGACACCGAGATCCGTCGCGTCGTGCAGGTGCTCAGCCGCCGGACCAAGAACAACCCGGTCCTCATCGGCGAGCCCGGCGTCGGCAAGACGGCGATCGTCGAGGGCCTGGCCCAGCGCATCGTCGCCGGCGACGTGCCGGAATCGTTGCGCGACAAGACCGTCATCTCCCTCGACATGGGTTCGATGGTCGCCGGTGCGAAGTACCGCGGTGAATTCGAGGAACGCCTCAAGGCGGTGCTCGACGAGATCAAGGCCTCCGAAGGCCAGATCATCACGTTCATCGACGAGCTGCACACCATCGTCGGCGCCGGTGCCACCGGTGACTCGGCGATGGACGCGGGCAACATGATCAAGCCGATGCTGGCCCGCGGCGAGCTGCGGCTGGTCGGCGCCACCACGCTCGAGGAGTACCGCAAGTACATCGAGAAGGACGCCGCACTCGAGCGTCGCTTCCAGCAGGTGTACGTCGGCGAGCCGTCGGTCGAGGACGCCATCGGCATCCTCCGCGGCCTCAAGGACCGGTACGAGGTGCACCACGGCGTGCGCATCACCGACTCCGCATTGGTCGCCGCCGCAACGCTTTCCGATCGCTACATCACCTCCCGGTTCCTGCCGGACAAGGCCATCGACCTCGTCGACGAGGCCGCGTCGCGGCTCCGGATGGAGATCGACTCGCGCCCCGTCGAGATCGACGAGGTCGAGCGTGTTGTCCGCCGGCTCGAGGTCGAGGAGCTCGCCCTGGAGAAGGAGACCGACGAGGCGTCGAAGGAGCGGCTGGAGAAGCTCCGCGCCGAACTGGCCGACCAGAAGGAGAAGCTCAGCGAGCTCTCGGCGCGCTGGCAGCAGGAGAAGACCGCCATCGACGCGGTCCGAGACCTCAAGGAGCAGTTGGAGAATCTGCGCGGCGAGGCCGATCGTGCCGAGCGCGACGGTGACCTCGGACGGGCCGCAGAACTGCGGTACGGCCGGATCCCGGCTCTGGAGAAGGAACTCGAGGCCGCCCAGGAGCGGACCGGTGCCGACGCCGGACAGCAGGTGATGCTCAAGGAGGAGGTCGGGCCGGACGACGTGGCCGAGGTCGTGTCGTCGTGGACCGGTATCCCCGCGGGCCGCATGCTCGAGGGCGAGACCGCCAAGCTGCTGCGCATGGAGGACGAACTCGGCAAGCGGGTCGTCGGCCAGAAGGCCGCGGTCGAGGCGGTGTCGGACGCGGTGCGTCGTGCACGGGCCGGCGTCGCCGACCCGAACCGGCCGTTGGGCTCGTTCATGTTCCTCGGCCCGACCGGCGTCGGCAAGACCGAGCTCGCCAAGGCGCTCGCCGAGTTCCTGTTCGACGACGAGCACGCGATGGTCCGCATCGACATGAGCGAGTACGGTGAGAAGCACAGCGTCGCACGGCTCGTCGGTGCTCCGCCCGGGTATGTCGGGTACGAGGCCGGCGGCCAGCTGACCGAGGCGGTGCGGCGTCGGCCGTACACGGTGGTCCTGTTCGACGAGATCGAGAAGGCCCACCCGGACGTGTTCGACGTGCTGCTGCAGGTGCTCGACGAGGGTCGTCTCACCGACGGCCAGGGCCGGACGGTGGACTTCCGCAACACCATCCTGATCCTCACCTCGAACCTCGGCGCCGGCGGCGACCGCGAACAGGTCATGGCCGCGGTGCGCTCGGCGTTCAAGCCGGAGTTCATCAACCGCCTGGACGACGTGGTCATCTTCGACGCCCTGTCGGAGGAGGAACTGGTCCGGATCGTCGACATCCAGCTGGGCCAGCTGGAGAAGCGGTTGGCACAGCGCCGCCTCGACCTCGAGGTGTCGCCGAAGGCCAAGGAATGGCTGGCCCACCGGGGCTTCGACCCGGTGTACGGCGCCCGTCCGCTGCGCCGCCTGGTGCAGAAGGCGATCGGCGACCAGCTGGCCAAGCTGCTGCTCAAGGGCGAGGTCCGCGACGGGGACGTCGTGCCGGTCAACGTCAGCCCCGACGGCGAATCGCTCGTGCTCGGCTGATGCGCTGACGACCAGCCACGAAGGCCCCACTCTCGATCGAGGGTGGGGCCTTCATCGTGCCGGGGGCGCGTCGAGCGTGGGACGGAACCGCCGTCGCGCGCGAGTCGGACCCGCGAGCCGGGCCCGGCCCTGGCATCATCGCGGTCATGAGCAGGATGGATGCCGTCGAGCTGCCGGTGACCGCGCTCGACGAGTTCCTCGAGTCGGCGGCCTTCGCCGAGATGCTCGACGTCGACGCGGAACGGTCGGCGCCGCGCGGCCCGGCGACCCGGCGAGCGGAGATCGTCGACGTCCTGCGCGCCGTCGATGCGCACGCCGGGCGGCGTTTCGTCGACCGGGAACGTGCCGGGGAGGCCATCATCGGCGGGCTGCGGGGCGGCGGATTCGGGGTCCGGCCGACCGTCGTCGACGCGGTGCTCGATCTCTTGCGGCCCGTGGGGGTCCCGGTTCCGGGACCCCCGAAACCCGTTCCGTTGGAGGTGCAGACGGTACTCGGCGTCTACGTCTACGCGCTCGTCGATCCCCGCGATTCGTCGGTGTTCTACGTCGGCGCCGGACGCGGAAACCGGATTCGCCATCAGACCGGCGCGGCGCTCGCCGGCGCCGTCCCGGACCCGAGTGAGGTGATCGGGCAGGGGGATTCTCCGGAGGTGTTGGAGGCGACGCTGGACCGGATCGGCGACATCGACGCCGACGGGTTCGGGGTGGAGCACTGGGTGCTGCGCTACGGCGCCGCCGGTGTCGAATCCGTCGAGGAGACGGCGGATTTCGCGGCCCGGTTCGCCGGCGACCTCGCCGGGTTGTCCGGGCTGGAGCTGATCAACGCCCCCGATCTCGCGGGAACGGTGGACGATGTCCCGATCCCGCTGGACGAGCTCATCCTGCGTCACGCCGCGCCGCTCGCCCCGGCGCTACCAGAGCTCTGCGTTCTCGTGAAGGTCGACGATGCGGCCCGGCCGGGTGCGAGTGCTGACCAGATCTACGAGTGGTCACGCGGCGGATGGCGGGCGGGGCCGCATCGGACCGTGCCCGACCTGCCGGTCCTGGTGTTCGCCGAGGACATCGTCCGTGCCGTGCACCGGGTCGACTTCTGGGAGACCTACCGCGACGAGGACGGCAATCTCGACCCGAAACGATGGGTGTACACCGGCAGACCCGATCCCGAACTCGAGGAACGCTTCGTGGGAACGAGCCTGCGCGAGGTGCGTGAGCGCCGCGGCGGCAAGTGGAATCCCACCGGGTGGCATCCGTACGGGCAGGTCTGAGGCCCCCTGTCGGTGACGACTCAGGCGGAGACCGCGAAACCCGGCACGGTCTGCCGCAGGCGGATCAGACCGTCGCGGATGCGCGACTTGATCGTCGGCAGCGCGACACCGAGGTGCTCGGCAACCTCGCGATAGGTCAGACCGTGGAAGTAGGCCAGTTCGATGGCCTGACGCTGCAGCGGAGTCAGGGTCTCGAGGCCGGTGTGGATCAGGCGGGCGATCTCGCGGCGCTCCACGGATTCGCTGACCTCGTCGATCTCGCGGCCGGTGTCGGCGATGCCGTAGGCGACGGTGCGACGGGTCGCGGCGGTCTCCGAGCGCACGCGATCGACCGCGCGACGGTGGGCGAGGGTCAGGACCCACGAGAGCGCGGTGCCCGATGCCGGATCGAAACCGGCGGCGCCTCGCCACACGGCGAGGAAGGTCTCCTGGGTCGCCTCTTCGCTGTAACCCTGGTCGCGCAGGACCCGCAGGATCATCCCGTACACCCGGTCACAGGTGGCGTCGTAGAACTGGGCGAAGGCATCCATGTCACCGGCCGCCACGCGGGAAAGGAGTGTGTTCAGATCGGTTTCACGCATGACGAACTCCTTGGGGCAGTGGATTTTTCGCTTCCGGAGCGGGATCTTGCGTCGGGTGACGGGGTGCTCTTCGGTGCGATGTCTCCAACGCTATGGGCCGGGGGCCGAAAAGCCACTGCCGGCACGGACAACGGGATGGATTCGCAATCTTTGGTAACGGAACGATAACGGCGCCGTTCTGTCGTGGCCGTGGCGTAACCTGCTCGCACCGGAGTGGAGGAGGATGCCCATGTCCGAGAACACGGTGAGGGCCGCCGGCGGTTGGTTGCGCTGCTTCTGGGCAGGTCAGGAGCCCGAGACGACGTACCACGACACCGAGTGGGGATTCCCGGTCACCGATGACGCCGCCCTGTTCGAGCGGGTCTGCCTGGAGGGGTTCCAGTCGGGGTTGTCCTGGCGGACCATTCTGCTCAAGCGCGAGAACTTCAGGAGTGTATTCGCGGGATTCGAGGTCGAGAAGGTGGCGCGGTACACCGAAGCCGACGTCGAACGCCTGCTGCAGGATGCGGGGATCGTCCGCCACCGCGGCAAGATCGAGGCCGCGGTGAACAACGCCCGCCGGGCCGTGGAACTGATCGACGAGCAGGGCTCGCTGGCGTCGTACTTCTGGCGATACGCACCCGACCGTGACCACGAACCGAACTCGATGACGACCTCGCCGGAGTCGATCGCGATGTCGAAGGACCTCAAGAAGAGGGGATGGCGGTTCGTCGGCCCGACGACCATGTTCGCGCTGATGCAGGCGACCGGGATCGTCAACGACCACGCCTACGACTGCGTGATCCGCGATGCGGTGGAGGACGCCCGTCGGCAACGATTGTAGACAATCCGACAATGTGCCATCATCCCTGCATGACACCGCAGATCGGCATCGGGATGGTGGTCCCGTTCGACATGGCGCTGGACCGCGAACTGTGGCGGTGGATGCCCGACTCGGTGTCGCTCCACTTCACGCGGACCGGTTTCATCGACGCGCCGGTCGACGTCGAACTGTGCCGTGACCTGAACAACCACGCGGAGATCGCCGCCGCGGTCCGTGCCGTCTCGTCGATCGGTCCCAAGGCCTTCGGCTATGCCTGCGCGTCGGGCAGTTTCGTGTACGGCCTGGCCGGGGCGGTGGAGATCTCGAAGTGCATGCTCGCCAACGGCGCCCAGCATGCCGTGACGACCTCCGAGGCGCTGATCCGAGCGCTCGATCTGATGAACGTCGGCACCCTCTCGGTGGCGACTCCGTACACCGCCGCGCTCACCGGGCTGCTGTGCGACTTCCTCGCCGAGTCCGGCCGGACCGTCGCCGCCCAGGCGGGGCTCGGCCGTGACCACGAGATCTGGACCATCCCGTACGCCGTGACGGCAGACCTCATCCGTGCGGCCGACCACCCCGACGCCGAGGCGATCTTCGTGTCCTGCACCAACCTCTGGACCTACGACATCCTCGGCGACCTCGAGGCCGAGCTCGGCAAGCCGATCCTGTCCGCCAACCAGGTGACCGCCTGGGCGACGCTGTGGGACGCGGGTGTGCTCGGCGCCGGCCCCGCCGAGTGGGCGCCGTGCCATGCCCAGTCGTTGTTCGCCCAATCCCTGTTCGCCCGTAGCATTGCGGCATGACCCCTGCGAACTCGACGCCATTCGGTGAGGCGGGCACCGCGAAGTATGTGCAACTGACGACCTACCGCAAGGACGGCACGCCCGTCTCCTCGCCGGTGTGGGCGGTTCTGGACGGAGATCGGTTGCTCGTGTGGACCGAGACCGAGTCGTGGAAGGTCAAGCGGATCAAGCGGAATCCGCAGGTCGTCGTCCAGGCGTGCGACGTGCGCGGCGGCAACCTCTCCGGCGAGCCCGTGTCCGGTACGGCCGCCGTCCTCGACTCGGCGGGTACCGAGCACGTCCGCAAGAAGCTCATCGAGAAGTACGGAATCCAGGCCCGCGTCCTGACCTTTCTCAGCAGGATTCGGCGCGGCTCCGACGGCACGATCGGCATCGCGATCACGGCCGGGGAGTAGCGGATGCGGTGGTCGCGGTCGGCGGGGCCTGCCCAGCGCATCGGCCGATGATCACCCATTCCGACATCCCGCCGGGGCTGGCGTCGCAGGTCTCGCTCGGCCCGGCCTGGTCGGACTGGCTGCGACGGTTGCCCTCCACCGCGTCGGCGCTCCTCGACGAGTGGGATCTCCGCCGCGACGGGGATGAACTCTGGCACGGCTTCGAGTCGCTGGTGGTGCCGGTCGTCGGCGGTGACGGACGTGCCGCGGTCCTCAAGGTCGCCTTCGACGGCGACGACGACGGTGCGCAGGAAGCCCTTGCGCTGCAGCACTGGGCCGGCCGGGGTGCGGTGCGGATGCTGCGCGCCGACCCTCGACGGCGCGCCCTGCTGCTCGAGCGCCTCGAACGCCGAGACCTCACCGCCGTCGACGACGACACGGCGTGCTCGACGGTCGCGGATCTGTACCGGACCCTGCACATCCCGGCGCCCGGACGGATGACGACGCTCAGCACGCGTCTCGGGCGTTGGCTCGACGGGCTCTCGCGCATGCCGCGCGACGCGCCGGTGCCGAGACGCTTTGTCGAGCAGGCGCTCTCGCTCGGGCGGGACCTCGTCACCGACGAGGGGAGCGTGGGGGTGATCGTGCACGGCGACCTGCACCACGAGAACGTCCTCGTCGACCGGTCCGGAGGCGAGAGGGCCTGGGCGGTCATCGATCCGAGCCCGGTGTCGGGGGATCCGCACTATGAGCCGGCGCCCATGCTCTGGAATCGGCTGGATCCCCCGCCGGGCGGAGGCAGGGATCTCCGTGCCGTGATCCGTCGTCGGTTTCACCTCATCGTCGATGCGGCCGGGCTCGATCCCGACCGTGCCCGCGACTGGGTCGTGGTGCGGATGATCCTCAACGCGCACTGGTCGATCATGGACGCGCAGAACGCATCTCGTGGACTGACCATGGGCGACCGGGAGTGGATCACCACGTGCATCACGGTCGCGAAGGCGGTCCTGGACTGAACGTTGCGCGGAACGCTTACCGGTTCGTCGAAGAGCGTCGCTGCCGGAACAGCACCCCCAGGTCGGGTGTCGTCGGTGACAGACCCGCCAGCCGCAGGCCCTGCCAGGCGGTGACCTGGTTGGCGGTGAGGACGGGTTTGCCGACCTCCTGTTCCAGGCCGGTGATCCAGGTGGCGGTGTGCAGCGCGGTGTCGGGGACCAGGATCGCCTGTGCGTCGGGGTGATCGGCCGCATGGATCATCCCGAACAGTCCGTCGCCGTCGAGGGCGCCGGCCTCGGTGGCGGTCTCGATGTCGTTGGCGCGCAACGAGACCACGTGGACGCCACCGTCGGCGAGAAACCCGATGAACCGGGATGCCAGGGGTTCGGGGTAGGTGGCCGCGATTGCGACGCGCGTGACACCCAGGCTCAGGCACGCGTCGACGAAGGCCAGCGACGTCGACGAGGTGGGGACCCCGGACAGGGCGGCCACTCCGTCTGCCTGCCGGCGGGCGCCGTCGTACCCGTAGACGAAACTCCCGCTGGTGCAGGCCCACATGACGGCGGCGGGATCGTGGTGCCCGGCCCTGCGCACGCCGCCGGCGAGACGGTCCGGTTCACCGACCGCCGCCATGGCCTCCACGGTGTGGTCGTCGGAGTCGACATCGGTGATCACCACCGGCAAGCGGATGCCGGCCGCGGAGGTCGAGACCGCGGACTCGATGAGCGAGTAGTCGTCTTCGGCGGCGTGGCCCGGGTAGAGCATCGCGACGGTGGTTGTCACCCGAACACCTCCAAGGTAGATTGTCAACAATCTACCAACCCGATCGAGGGGGTACATGTCCGACACGGCCCGCCGGCTCAGTGCGACGGAGTTGGCCGACGCCTACCGAAGCGGTGAGCTCACGCCGGAGACGGTGGCCGCCGAGCTGCTCGACGCCATCGACGAGGTCGACCCGTCGATCAACGCGTTCTGCCTGCTGGACCGGGACACCACGATCGCACAGGCGCGGGAGTCGGGGGAGCGATTCCGAGCGGGTGCGCCCCTCGGGCCACTCGACGGGGTGCCGGTCAGCATCAAGGATCTGCTGCTCACCAAGGGGTGGCCGACGCTGCGCGGTTCGCTGATGATCCGACCCGAACAGATGGAGTGGGACACCGACGCGCCGGCCGTCGCGCGACTGCGCGAGGCCGGGGCGGTGCTGCTCGGCAAGGTCACCACCCCCGAGTTCGGCTGGAAGGGCGTCACAGACAGCCCGCGGACCGGCGTGACCCGCAATCCCTGGAACACCGAGCGGACGTCGGGCGGGTCGAGCGGGGGCAGCGCGGCGGCCGTCGCGGCGGGGCTCGGGCCCCTGTCGGTCGGCACCGACGGCGGCGGTTCCATCCGGATACCCGCGGCCTACTGCGGCATCGTCGGGCTCAAGCCGACACTCGGTCGTGTCCCGATGTATCCGCCGAGTCCGTTCGCCCCGGTCGCGCACGTGGGGCCGATGACCCGCACCGTCGCCGACTGCGCCGTGCTCCTCGACGTGCTGAGCGGCCCTGATCCCCGTGACTGGTCGGCGCTGCCGCCGCCCGCGCAGACCGCGGTCGAGGCCATCGCGGACGTCCATGACCTGTCCGGTCTGCGTATCGGGTACAGCACGGATCTCGGCTTCGGGACCAACGACGCCGGCGTGCAGGCGAACACCGACCGCGCGGTCTCGGTGCTCGAGCAACTCGGCGCCACCGTCGAGAAGGTCGATCTCGGCTGGGACGATCCGGTGTGGGCCTATCACGTGATCTGGTTCGCCGGCGCCGACGTCGTGGTGCGTGCACTCGGCGACGGCGCCGAGGACAGGGTGGACCCGCTGCTGCTGGAGGCGCTGGAACGCCACCGGGACTTCACGGCGAGCGACTTCGTCGGCGCCACCGCGTTGCGGATGGAGATGGGCACCCAGATGGGCCTGTTCCACCGGGAGTTCGACATCCTGGTGACCCCGGCGATGCCCACCGTCGCGTTCGAGGCCGGCCGTACCGTGCCCGAGGGCTCGGCGTCGCCGGACTGGACGTCGTGGACGCCCTACACCTACCCGTTCAACCTCACCGGACAACCGGCGATCACCGTGCCCAGCGGACTCGTCGACGGCCTGCCGACGGGTGTGCAGTTCGTCGGCGCGCGGCACCGGGACGCCGTCGTCCTCCGGGTGGCCGCGGCCTATGAGGCCGCCGCCGGATTCGCCACGTTGGGAGACAGGGCATGACCGAGGGTCGCTTCATCACCGTGACGCTGGAGAAGCGAGGCGTGACCGCGGTCGCGCGCCTGCTCGACGCCGAGGCCCCGCGCACCGCGCAGGCGGTGTGGGACGCCCTCCCGCTCGGCGGGCAGGTGTTCCACGGCAAGTTCGCCCGCAACGAGGTCTACACCCTGCTCCCGGCGTTCGCGCCCGCCGAACCGGGGCCGGAGAACACCACGATCACCCCGATCCCCGGCGACCTCTGCTATTTCACGTTCGACGGGGTTTTGGACAACCCGGCATATGGGTATGACCCTTCCGCCGCACCGGCCGAGCATCGCCTGCTCGTCGATCTGGCAGTGTTCTACGGAAGGAACAATCTGCTGGTCAACGGCGACGTAGGGTGGGTTCCGGGCAACGTGTTCGCGACCATCACCGATGGTCTGGAAGACTTTGCTGCTGCCTGCAACGACGTCTGGATGGGCGGCGCGAGGGGCGAGACGCTCACCTACGCGCGCCTTCAGCGGTGAGAAAGAGGTAGACGGTGACGACGAAGGTGGATGGGCAGACCCCGGGCGCAGAGGAACCGGGACGTCGCCGCAACGCGTCCGGCCAGCGGAAACGCGCCGGTACCACACGTCATCGCGTCCTCACGCCGCTGGTGCAGGAGTCGACACCGGCGATCATCGCGCGTAAGTTGCACGATGCAATCGCGAACGGAGACTTCCCGCCCGGGTCGCAGTTGACCGAGTCCGGCCTCGCCGCGGACCTGGGGGTGAGTCGCGGGC
Organism: Gordonia paraffinivorans NBRC 108238; assembly: GCF_000344155.1. Taxonomy (GTDB): domain Bacteria; phylum Actinomycetota; class Actinomycetes; order Mycobacteriales; family Mycobacteriaceae; genus Gordonia; species Gordonia paraffinivorans. Next base: position 77,724 of record NZ_BAOQ01000018.1, read on the forward strand.
CTCTGCGTGAGGCCATGCAACGACTCACGGCAGAGGGCCTGCTGGTGAGTCATCGCAACCGCGGTCTGTTCGTGGTGTCGATGGAGGAGGACGACATCCGCGACATGTACGTCGCACGCACGGCGGTCGAACGCGCCGCCGTCGAGCAGGTGATCGCGCACGGCGATCCCGCCGCCGTCGACGCCCTCGGAGAGGCCGTGGAGGCCATGCGCGAGTTCATCGACGAGCCGAACAGCGTGGGAATGGCCGAAGCCGACATGAGGTTCCATCAAACCCTGGTGGAACATGCCGAAAGCCAACGGCTTTCGCGCCTGCACGAGACCATACTCGTGGAGACGCGAATGTGCCTGCGAGCCATGCGGGGAACTTATTCCTCGGGAAAGGAACGAATCGACGAACACCAGGCGTTGGTGGACGCCATCGCTGCGGGGGACGCCGGCAGGGCGGACGAGCTGATGATCGCGCACATGGCCGATGGGCTGCGCAGATTGATCGGTGACGGGCCCGAAGCCGGAGACCTCGCAGCCGCCGGGAGCTGAAACAGCCTCGAGCGCTTCATGTTCGCGGTGGTGAAGGAGCCGCCACCGTGAGCGGGGTCCGCCGTCGCACGCATTGTCCAGGGTCGCGTCGACCTCTCGGGCCCGCTGGCGGCCCGACGAACCCAGGAAGCGCAGATGAGCGATACGAAACCGGTAGACACGTTTGACGAGCTCGCACCAGATCCAGAATCGCCGGAAGGCAGAAAGCTCCTCCACAAGGCCATCGGGGCCTCGGCCATCGGTAACGCCACCGAATGGTTCGACTACGGCGTCTACGCCGCCGCGTCGGTCTATCTGACCCAGGCGTTCTTCCCCGGAGACTACGGAACCATCGGCACCATGCTCGGTTTCGCCGTCTCCTTCGTCCTCCGGCCCCTCGGCGGCATGGTGTGGGGCCCGATCGGCGACCGCATCGGCCGCAAGTCCGTGTTGGCGATGACGATCCTGCTGATCTCCGGGGCCACCGCACTCATCGGCCTCCTGCCGACGCACGCGTCGATCGGCATCTGGGCGCCGATCCTGCTGATCCTGCTCCGCGTCGTCCAGGGCTTCTCCACCGGCGGCGAATACGGCGGCGCCGCAACATTCATGGCCGAGTACGCACCCGACAACAAGCGCGGCAAGTACGGCTCCTTCCTCGAGTTCGGAACCCTCGGCGGCTTCTGCGCCGGCACCGCGTTCGTGCTGTTCCTCCAACTCGGACTGTCGGATTCGCAGATGGACCAGTGGGGTTGGCGAATCCCGTTCCTGTTCGCCCTGCCGCTCGGCCTCATCGGCCTGTACCTGCGGTCGCAGATGGACGACACGCCGGTGTTCCAGGAACTCGAGCAGGAAGACGAGATCACCGGCACCCCGTGGACGCGCTTCAAGGACCTGATGCTGCACTACTGGCAGCCGATCCTGATCATGTTCGGCATGGTGATCGCGCTCAACGTCGCGAACTACACGCTGCTGGCGTATCAGCCGACCTACCTGCAGAACACGATCGGGCTCACCGAGTCGTCGGCCAGCGTGGTGAACCTGATCGGGCAGCTCGCGATGATGGCTCTGATCCCGTTCTTCGGGTGGTGGTCGGATTCGACCGGGCGCAAGCCGATGTGGTGGGCTTCGCTCGTCGGACTCTTCGTGCTCGCGATCCCGCTCTACTGGTTGATGGGACAAGGATTCGCCTGGGCCATCGTCGCCTTCGTGATCCTCGGGGCGTTGTACATCCCGCAGCTGGCCACCATCTCGGCGACCTTCCCGGCGATGTTCCCGACCCAGGTCCGCTACGCAGGCTTCGCGATCTCCTACAACGTCGCGACCGCGGCCTTCGGCGGCACCGCCCCGCTGGTCAACGACGCCGTGGTGGAGGGAACCGGCTGGAGCCTCTTCCCGGCCGCCTACATGATGGGCGCCTGTGCGATCGGCATGGTCGCCCTGCTGTTCCTGAAGGAGACCGCGGGATGCTCGATCCGGGGCACCGAGATCCCCAGCAAGGAGAACGACTTCCGCGAGCTGCAGAAGCGGCTGGCGGAGGCGAAGGCCTAGGGTCGAACGGCTAGGGCCGGCCCAGCATCCTCAGCCCGGCGAGCGCGTACGCCTTTGCCGCCGTGACCAGATCGGCGACGGCGACCGACTCGTCGGGCTGATGGGCCTCGGTGTTGATGTTGCCCGGCCCCAGCACGATCGACGGGATGCCGAGGTCGCGGCTGACGAAACCGCCGTCGCACGCAGCACTCCAGCCGCCGACCGAGGTGGCGGCACCGGCATCGGTGACCGCGCCGACCGCGGTGGTGACGAGCGGATGGTCGGCGGCGGTGGCGAAGCCGGGCATCTCCATCGTCACGCGGACGTCGACGGTGATCCCGTCGGTGTCGATCTGCCTGTCCCGGATCGTCTTCCGCAACTGTTCGGCGATGGCGTGCGGGTCCTCGTCGGGCATGAGACGGCGGTCGATCCCGAGGGAGCAGTTCGGGGCGACCACCGAGATCCCCTGGCCGCCGGCGATGGTCCCGACGTTCCAGGTGCCGTACCCGAGCAGGTCGTCGGCGGACCCGGCGAGGCGCTCCTGATCGGCGCGGATGATCTCGACGATCGCCGCGGCCGCGTTGATGGCCGACCGGCCGTCGGCGGGACGGCCGGAGTGCGCGGCCCGGCCGGTCACGTCGATCTCGATGTACGACGCCCCGCGGCAGCCGCGCACCACCTGCATGTTCGTCGGCTCCGCCACCACACAGCCCAGGAACTCGTGATCGGCGGGCCGGGACACGTGATCGCGCACCCCGATGCCGTGTTCCTCCTCGTCGACCGTGCAGACCAGGCGAACCGGCCCGGACAGCTCGACGCCGAAGTCACCGGCCCGCGAGAGAGCGCTCATCGCGACGACGACCGAGGCGAGTCCGCCCTTCATGTCGGTGGTGCCGCGCCCGATGAGCAGGCCGTCGTGGTTGCGGACCCGATACGGATCGCCGGTCCAGTTGGGGCCCGCGGGCACGACGTCGGAATGCCCGAGGAACATCAGCCCGGGGCCGCCACCTGCGGGCAGGGTCGCGACCAGGTTGGGCCGCGCGGGCGCGACCTCGTGGGTTTCGACGGCCAGACCGAGGGACAGACATGCCTTCTCGAGCACATCGACGGCGGCTGCCTCGGTGCCGCCGGGATTCTCGCTCGGCGCCTCGACCAGCGCCGTCGTCAACGCGACGATCGCGGTCTCGTCGATCAGATCGAGAACGCCCCGCTCGGCTCGGCTCAGATCGGGTTCCGATGCATCGCTCACCGTGCCATCTTCTCAAGACTCGAGGTGAGGCGTCGAACGCCTTCGTCGATCCGGTCCGGGGTGCTCGAGGCGAAGCACAGGCGCATCGAGTTGCGGAAGCGGCCGCCCGGTGAGAGTGCCGGCCCGGGGATGAACGCGACGCCGTCGGCGAGCGCGACCTCGAAGAGCTCGCGGGTGTCGATCTCGGCGAACTCCTCCTGCAGCGTCACCCACAGGAAGAAGCCGCCCTCGGGATCGGTGGTGGTGACCCGGTCGCCGAGATGGCGTGCGATGGCGTCGAGCATCGCGTCCTTGCGCTCGCGGTAGAGCGTGCGGATGCCGGCGAGGTGGTCCTCCAGGCCGCCGCGGGCGATGTACTCGGCGACGATGTGTTGGTTGGGGACGTTGGTGCAGGTGTCCATGGCCTGCTTGCCGTTGATGAGCAGCTGCCGAAGGGAGGGATCGGCGTCGACCCAGCCCACGCGCCAGCCCGGCGCCAGGATCTTGGAGAACGTCCGCACCGAGAAGACGAGCGGATCGCCCGGGCTGAGGGTCTGGAACGTGGGGATGTCGGTGCCGGCGAACCGCAGCAGCCCGTAGGGATCGTCGTCGACGACCACCGCGCCCCAGGTGTGCGCGAGGCGCAGCAGTTCGCGGCGTCGCTCCTCCGACAGCGTCACGCCGGAAGGGTTCTGGAAGGTCGGGATGGTGTAGATCGCCTTCGGCGTCTGGCGGGTGCGCGCGACGAGGTCCTCGAGCTGATCGACCTGCATGCCCTCGTCGTCGACGGGGACCTCGAGGAGCTGTGCGCCGTAGGAGAGCGCGGTCGCGCTGCCGTTGGTGTAGGTGGGGGATTCGACGACGACGAGGTCGCCGGGGTCGACGAAGAGCTTGCACGCCAGGTCGAGACCCTGCATCCCGCCGGTGGTGATGACCAGCCGATCGTGCGACGAGGGGTCCGGGGTGGTGGCCAGGTAGTCGACCAGAAGCTGGAGCAGGCGCGGTTCGCCCTCGGTGGCGCCGTAGGTGAAGGAGGTGTTGTCGAGGATCTCGCCGGCGATCTGGCGGAACTCGTCGGCGGGAACCGCCTCGTCGGCCGGGGAGCCCATCGCGAAGCGCACGATGTCGTGGGACTGGGCGGCCAGCAGCGAGGTCGACGAGTCGATCATCGAGCCGACCAGGTCTTTGGCACGACCCGCGAGCGGAAGAGTCGGGGCACTGTTGCGCACGTCGCGTGCGGTCTCGGCTGCAGTCGTCATGTCGTGCACCTCATCTCTCCAGGCCCGGGGCGCGTCGCCGGTGCTCCGTGCAACTCGGGCCGTCGTCGGATCACTCGGTTCGGGTGATGGTCATTTCTGGATCAGTTCCCTCGGGAAGGAGGTGAAGCACTCGACGCCGGTGGGGCTCACCCGCACCGACTCCGAGAGTTCGAATCCGTAGTTGTCCATCCACATCCCGCAGACGATGTGGAAGGTCATGTTGGTCTCGAGGACGGTCTCGTCCTCGCTGCGGATGCTGATGGTGCGCTCGCCCCAGTCCGGCGGATAGCCGATTCCGATGGAATATCCCAGGCGCGAGGGCTTTTCGAGACCGTACTTGGCCAGTGTCCAGTTCCACGTGGAGGCTAGTTCCCGGGTGGCCACCCCGGGGCGGATCGCCTCGAGGACGTTCTCGAGGCCCTCGGCCGTCGCCTTGGCCACGTAGTCGAGGTCCTTGTGCGGGGTACCCAGCGACACGGTGCGTGCGAGCGGACAGTGATAACGGTTGTGAGCGCCGGTGAGCTCGATGACGACCGCCTCGTCCTCGACGAAAGTGCCCTGGTGCCAGGTCAGATGAGGGGTGTCGGCGGCCGCGCCCGTCGGCATCATCGGCACGATCGCCGGATAGTCGCCGCCGTAGTCCGGCGTACCGGTGATCTGCGCCTGCGAGATCGCTGCGGCCGCATCACATTGGCGCACACCGACGTCGATGGTGTCGATCGCCGCGCGCATGGCCTCGGTGCACACCTCGCCGGCGTGACGCATCAGCTCGACCTCGGCGTCGGACTTCACCGACCGCACCCAGTTGACCAGTTCGAAGCAGTCGACGAGCTTCCACTCCGGGATCGCGTTGAACAGCGCGCGATAGGCCTTGGGCGAGAAGAAGTGCGAGTCCATCTCGAGTCCGACGGAGCCGTTGCGCGACGCCGGTGCGATGAGGTGGCGCTGCCGAAGGGACCAGGCCACCCAGTCGAAGGGATGGACGTGCGGGCGGTGCACGTAGCTCTCGGGATATCCGACGATCTGCTCGTCGGGCAACCAGGTGGTGCGATGGGCGCCATGGGCGTCCATCTCGCGGGCGTAGAAGACCATCTCGCCCTCGATGGGCACGAACAGCAGCTGCGGGGTGTAGAACGACCAGGCGTTGTAGCCGATGAGGTAGAAGATGTTCGCCGGGTCGGTGACGACGATCGCGGACAACCCCTGACGGTCCATGCGCTCACGGACCCGCGTCAGGCGCTGTTCGTACTCGCTGTCGGTGAACAGCTGGGTACCGAGATACATGGGCTGCTCCTCACCGGGATCAGGGGTCGTCGGCGTCGGTGTTCTGATGGGCTGCGGTTCGAGGTCGCGGTGTCTTCACGACGGTGCTCGACGCCTGGGCTCGCCGGCCCGGGCCTCAGCGTCGGATCGGGGTCGCCGTGTACTTCATGTCGAGGAACTCCTCGATGCCCACACGGCCGCCCTCACGGCCGAGGCCGGACTCCTTGACCCCGCCGAACGGAGCTGCCGGGTTCGACACTATCCCGGTGTTGACCCCGACCATACCGGCTTCGAGCGCGGCCGACAGGCGAGCGCAGCGATCGACGTCCTGGCTGAACAGGTATGCGACCAGGCCCCACCGGGTGTCGTTGGCGAGGGCGATGACCTCGTCGTCGGCGGCGGGGTCGTCGGGGCGCCCGGCGTCGCCGAAGGGGATGATCGCCGCGACCGGGCCGAAGATCTCGGTGCGCACCAGATCGGCGTCGAGGCCGACCCCGGTGAGCACGGTGGGCGGATAGAAGTATCCCGGTCCGTCGAGCGCCCGTCCGCCGCAGGAGACCCTCGCGCCCTTCGCCACGGCGTCGTCGACGAGTGAGGCGACCTTCTCGACCGCCTTCGGTTCGACGAGCGGGCCGACCTGGGTGCCCTCGGCGGCACCGTCGCCGACCTTCAGCGCCGCCATCTTCGCGGTGAACGCCTCGGTGAACTCGTCGATCACGCTGCGGTGCACGAAGACCCGGTTGGCCGCGGTGCAGGCCTGGCCGATGTTGCGCATCTTCGCGAGCATGAGACCGTCGACGGCGCGGGGGATGTCGGCGTCGGCGCACACGATGAACGGGGCATTCCCGCCGAGTTCCATCGAGGTCCGCATGACGGTGCCGGCGGCCTGGCGCAGCAGAATCTTCCCGACCTCGGTCGACCCGGTGAAGCTGATCTTGCGGGCCAGTCCGCTCTCCATCCACTCGGTGACCACCGCGGACGGGTTCGAGGTGGTGACGACGTTGAGGACGCCGGCGGGCAGCCCCGCCTCGACGAGGATGTCGGCGAGCAGCAGGGTGGTGAGCGGCGTCAGCTCGGCGGGCTTGAGCACCATCGTGCAACCCGCCGCGATCGCGGGACCGATCTTGCGGGTGCCCATCGCCAGCGGGAAGTTCCACGGGGTGATGAGGATGCACGGACCGACCGGCTGACGGCTCACCACGATGCGATGCCCGCCGTCACCGGTGGTGGTGTGGTCGCCGCCGATGCGGACGGCCTCCTCGGCGAACCAGCGGAAGAACTCGGCGCCGTAGGCGACCTCGCCCCTGGCCTCTGCCAGCGGCTTGCCCATCTCCGCGGTCATCACCGCGGCGATCTCGTCGGTGCGTTCGACGATGAGCTGGTACGCGCGATAGAGGATCTCGCGTCGGCTGCGCGGCGAGGTCGCCGCCCACTCCGCCTGGTGCGCCGCCGCGACCTCGATGGCGCGCCGTGCGTCGGAGGCGTCGGCGTCGGCGACACGCGCCAGCACCTCCTCGGTGGCCGGGTTGACGACCTCGAACCGGTCGCCGGAGGCGGCGGGGACCCACCGGCCGTCGACGAAGAGATCGGTGTGGACCGACGAGAGGGTCTCGCGGACGGGGGAATCGGCGACTGAGGTCATGATCGGGCGCTCCTCGATGGGGGTGTGGGGTTCTTCGGTGTCGGGTTGTCGGCGGTTGCCCGGGTGAGAAGTTCGGCCAGATGGACGCCACGCACGTCACGTGCGCCGGCGAGGTCGTCGTCGACGGCGGCGACATGCTCGACCGCCATCGCGCAGCTGAACCCGTCGGTGACGATCGGGCGTCGGGGGTCGTCGCGGAGGGCGGGGGCGAGGGCGTTCTCGGCCACCGCGATGCTCACCTCGTAGTGACCCTTCTCGAAGCCGAAATTGCCTGCCACACCGCAGCATCCCTCGGCGGCGTGGACCTCGACGCCGAGACGTTCGAGCGCGGCGACGCCGCTGCGCGCGCCGAACACCGCGTACTCGTGGCAGTGCGTCTGCAGCGTCACCGAGTCGGGCAGCGCCGGCGGCCGCCAACCGGCGTCGAGCAGGGTCGGCAGGTACGACGCGAAGCTGCGGACCCGGGCGGCGACGCGACGAGCGGCGTCGGTGGCCACCAGTTCGGGGAGATCGTTCGCGAGCGCGGCCGCGCAACTGGGTTCGGGCAGCACGATGGGCCGGTCGGTGCCGTCGTCGAGGTTCTCGGCGGTTCGTCGCAGGGTGCGTTCGGCCTTGCCCAACTGGCCGGTGGAGATCCAGGTGAGGCCGCAGCAGTTGTCCGCGGTGCAACCCACCCGGTCGCCGGTCGCGCCGAGGACCTCGGCAGCAGCCGAGGCGACGTGCGGCCGGAACGCCTTGGTGAACGAGTCGACGAACAGGATGACCTGCGAGTCCGCCGACACCTCCGGCAACGCGTCGAGGTGGGTTCGGCGGGCGCGGCGGGTCGCGAAGGCCGGCATCGTGCGGCGCGGATCGAGGCCGCCGGCCCGTGCCGCGAGGCGGCCGAGCCCGGACGACAAGGCACGGTTGATCAGCGGCGCGGCCGCGCCCGCGGCCGACAGCCACGCGGGCATCCAGCCCAGCGAGTAGTGCGACAACGGGCGCACGCGCCGCCGGTAATGGTGATGGAAGAACTCCGATTTGTAGGTCGCCATGTCGACGCCGGTCGGGCAGTCGGTGGAGCACGCCTTGCAGGACAGGCAGAGTTCGAGGGCCTCGCGGACCTCGGGCGAGCGCCAACCCTCGTCGACCGACGGGGCCGTGCGCACCATGTCCTGCAGGACGCGGGCACGCCCGCGCGTGGAGTCCTTCTCGTCGCGCGTCGCCCGGTAGCTGGGGCACATCACGCCGGTCGTGTCGGCGCGGCAACGCCCGACGCCGATGCAGCCCTGCACAGCATGGACGAAGGGGTCGAGGAGGGACAACTCGGAAGCGCCCCCGGAATCCGCTCCCGGTGGCGTGGCGGATGACGTGGTGTCGCCGGCCCCGCTGCCGAGGGCGGTTTCCGGGGGAGCCTCTCGGTGGGGCCGGCCGAGGCCGAAGGCGGTCGGCCAGGTGCGCTGCGGCACGTCGGCCAGCGCGAGGTCGGCGGTGATCGACGGCGGATCGACGATGCTGCCCGGGTTGAGCGCGCCGGCCGGGTCCCAGATCTCCTTGAACCGGGCGAACGCGCCCATCATCGCGGGGGAGTACATGAGCGGCAGCAGCGACGACCGGGCGCGGCCGTCACCGTGCTCGCCGGACAATGAACCGCCATGCCGGACAACGAGTTCCGCGGCGTCCGAGCAGAACCGCTCCATGACTGCGCGGCCCTCGGGGGTGCGCAGGTCGAAGGTGATGCGGACATGCATGCACCCGGCGCCGAAATGGCCGTACATGACGCCGGTCAGGCCGTGATGTTCCAGGAGTCCGGCGAACTCGTCGAGATAGTCCGCCAGACGTTCGGGGGCGACGGCCGCGTCCTCCCACCCCGGCCAGGACTCGTATCCGCTGCCTGCGTTCTCGTCGTCGGGATCGGCGAGACGCGAGGAGAGTCCGGCGCCGTCCTCACGGACCCGCCACAGCGCCTTGCGGCGTGCCGGGTCGTCGACGACGGTCGCGTCGATCATGCGCCCCTGTGCGCGCAGATGGTCGAGGAGCCGCTTGGCCGTGGCCGGGACATCTGATTCGCCCTGCGCCTGAGCGCTTTCGGAGTCGACGTCGATGAACAGCCACGCCTGCCCCGCGGGAAGTCCCGCGACGGTGTCGCGTCCGCGCCGGGCGGCCATGGTGGCGACGATCTTCTCGTCGATGCCCTCGATCGCCGACGGCGCGAACGGCAGGATCGCCGGCACATCGCGCGCGGCGTCGGAGGGGGAGCGGTACCCGACGCACAGCAGCAGCTGGGAGGTCGCGACGGGGACGAGCCGCACCTTCGCCGACACCACGATGGCGCAGGTGCCCTCGCTGCCGACGAGCGCGCGGGCGACGTCGAAGCCGTTCTCCGGCAGCAGGTGTGCGAGGTGGTACCCCGACACCTGGCGGGGGATCGTCTCGAGTTCGGTGCGCAGGATCGCCAGGTTCTCCGCGGCGAGGTCCTTCAGCGCGTCGGCGATCTCGGCGGCGCGTGCCGCGGCGGCGCGATCGTCCGGGTCGGTGGCGTACAGGCCGTCGCGGGTGGCGGTGAGCAGCAGGCCGTCGGAGGTGACCAGGTGCACCTCGACGACGTGATCGCTGGTGCGTCCGTAGCGCACCGAGTGGTTGCCGCAGGCGTCGTTGCCGATCGCCCCGCCGAGCGTCGCACGCGATGCCGACGACGGATCCGGGGCGAATGTGAGCCGTCCGTCCGTGGCCTTCCTGGCCTCGGCGGCGAGGGTGGTGAGCACGATGCCCGACCCGGCGACCGCGGTGGCCGTCTCGGCGTCGACCGAGATGACGCGGTTCATGTGACGGGACAGGTCGATGACGACGCCACGGCCGATCGCGTTGCCCGCCATGGACGTTCCGCCGCCTCGGGCGACGATCGGGATGCCTGCCCGGCGGCACGTCCGCACGATCGCGGCGACATCCTGCGCCGATCGCGGAAAGGTCACCGCCACGGGCGGAATGCGGTAGTTGGAGGCGTCGTAGGAGTATTCGGCGATCCGGCGCGGTGATGCGTCGGCATCGATGCCGAGTACGACGAGTTCGGTCGCGATGTCCACCGGCCTAACCTAGTGCGGCGTCGAGCGCCGCACCGAACCGGGCGACGCCGAGATCGATCTCCTCGGCGGTGACGACCAGGGCCGGGATGAGGCGCACCACGTTCGCCGCCGGGCCGCAGGTCAGGGTCAGCAGGCCCTGCTCGGTGGTCGCCTGCTGGACCGCGAGGGCCGCGGCGGCGTCGGGGACACGGGCGCCCGAGGCGTCCGTGGTGACGAACTCGATGCCCGCCATCAGGCCCAGGACGCGGACGTCGCCGATTCCGGCGTGCCGTGCGCACACCTCGCGGAGGCCGTCGAGGAGCTGTTCCCCGCGGACGCGGGCGTTCTCCACCAGGTTCTCGTTCTCGATGACCTCGAGGGTGGCGATGGCGGCGGCCGCGGCCACGGCGTTGCCGCCATAGGTTCCGCCCTGCGAGCCGGGCCAGGCCTTGCTCATCAGCTCGGTCGGGGCCGCGATCGCCGAGATCGGGAAGCCGGACGCGAGACCCTTTGCGGTGACGAGGATGTCGGGAATGAGTCCCTCGGCGTGCTGGTGGCCCCAGAACCTCCCGGTGCGACCGAAGCCGGCCTGCACCTCGTCGAGGACGAGCAGGATGCCGTGCCGGTCGGAGCGTTCGCGGAGGCCCTGCAGGAATCGGGGCGGCGTGGGCAGGTAACCGCCGTCGCCGAGCACCGGCTCGATGAGGAAGGCGGCGGTGTCGTTCGGCGCCACGCGCGACTGCAGCAGATAGTCCAGTTCGCGCAGCGCGAAGTCGACGGCGGCGTCGGTGTCCCAGCCGTAGCGGAATGCGTAGGGGAACGGGGCCATGTGCACGCCGCTCATGAGCGGGGAGAACCCGGCCGAGAACCGGGTGCCCGCGGTGGTCAGGCTCGCGGCGGCCACCGTGCGGCCGTGGAAACCGCCCTGGAAGACGATGATGTTCGGCTTGCCCGTGGCCATGCGCGCCAGCCGGATCGCGGCCTCGACGGCCTCTGAACCGGAGTTGGCGTAGAAGACCGAGTCCAGGCCCTGCGGCAGGACGCCGCCGAGACGCCGGGTGAGTTCGAGCAGCGGCGGATGCATGACCGTCGTGTACTGCGCGTGGATCACCTTGGCGCACTGTGCCTGTGCGGCGGCGACCACGTGCGGGTGGCAGTGGCCGGTGCTGGTGACGCCGATCCCGGTGGTGAAGTCCAGATAGTCGCGGCCGTCGGTGCCGTGGATCCAGGAGCCCTGGGCGTGTTCGACGACCACCGGCGTCGCCTGTTTCAGGGCGGGGCTCAGCGACGCGGTCTGGTCGGTGCGGAACGGGGAGTCAACGCTCGCGGTCATGGGTACACCGTGACGGCCAATCGTCCGATTGTCAACAATTTGACAGCATCGGCGACCGTGCGGCGATCGGCGGTTGTACGGTGGCCCCATGAGCACCCGACGCCCGGTCCTCGCGCTCCTCGGTGCACCTGGTGTGCCGGGACCTCCCAATCTCGGGCAGATCGCCGAGCTGGCCGACGTGAGGCATTGCGTCGCAGACGATCTCGACCGTGCGCTACCCGGCGCCGACATTCTGGTGCTGTGGGACTTCTTCTCCCGGGCGCTCGCCGACAACTGGGGTGAGGCGACCGCGTCGCTGCGGTGGGTGCATGTGTGCGCCGCCGGCGTCGACTCGCTGCTCTTCGACGAGCTGAAGGCGTCGGATGTCGTGGTGACCAATGCGCACGGGGTCTTCGACCGGCCCATCGCCGAGTTCGTCCTCGCATCGATCCTCGCTCGCGACAAGCGATTACACGAGTCGATGGCGTTGCAGCGCGACCACCTCTGGAAGCACCGCGAAACCGTCGGCACGTCACGGACCTCGGCGCTGGTCATCGGGACGGGCGGCATCGGGCGGGCCACCGCGCGGCTGCTGCGCGCCGTGGGGATGGAGGTCGTCGGAGCGGGCCGCACGGCCCGGGACGCCGATTCCGACTTCGGGCGGGTGATCGCGACCGCCGATCTCGCCGACCACGTCGGGAGGTTCGACAACGTGGTGGCGATCGCGCCTCTCACCCCGCAGACGCGACGGATGATCGACGCCCGTGTGCTCGCCGCCATGAAGCCGGGGGCGCACCTGATCAACGTGGGACGAGGAGAGCTCGTCGACGAACGGGCACTCGTCGAGTCCCTGCGGTCGGGGCGCCTGGGCGCGGCCTCCCTCGACGTCTTCGAGACCGAACCGCTCCCGGCCGACAGTCCGCTGTGGGATCTGCCCGGCGTGGCGATCTCGGCGCACATGAGCGGGGACGCCGTCGGCTGGCGGGAGGCGCTCGCCGATCAGGTGCTGGAGAACCTGCGCCGATACGTGGCCGCGGGGCCGGGTGACCTCGCCGAATCGCTGGTGAACGTCATCGACAAGGAACGCGGATACCGATCCGGAGGCGGATGACTCCCTCGCGAGCCTGCCGATAGTAGGCTGTAGCGCGATGACCACCGTCTATTTCCTCATCGCCGCCTTGGCTCTCGCCGGTGCGGGCCTGCTTCTGTGGCTCGACCGGAGACGCTCCAGTGTTGCGCGGCACCAGCGTGCGATCTGGGGGGATGAGCACGAGTTCAAGTTCCGCGAGACGGACACCAAGCTGCGCAAGGTGTTTCGCCGGGCGACGATGAACGTCCCCGACCACGTCGAGGTCCGCGACGTCGCCTACGGGCGCTACGCGGGCGCCGAGGCCGTGGTCTTCGACCTCGCCGAGACCGCGACCGTCATCGCGGTCCGGCGCTCGACGCCGTCGCCGGTCGTCGTCGACCTCCGCCACGAGGACGTCCTGGCGCCCGCCGAGGAGGACGTCGAACTGCTCGGCGCGATGGGTCCGCGCGTCATGTTCTCCAACAACCTCGACGTAGCGCGCCGGGTCTGCGACCGCCGGATGGTCGCGCTCGCGAACAAGGCGCCCGCGTTCGTCGAGGTGCTGTGGAACGAGGGCAACTGGGCACTCGGCTCGATGCCGCTCACCAACGATCCGGCCCGGCTCAACACCGGCCTGGAGGTGGTGCGCCGGTTCGCCGACCTGCTGCGCGTGCTGCCGCCGGTTCGCGACCCCGAGGACACACCCGATCCCCGCGACCCGCACGGCCCGACCAGCGCCGAGCTCGCCGACGAGAAGACCGAGTCGATGCGCGACAAGGAGCGGCGTCGCCGACAGGCCGCGGCGGCATCGGCGGGCGAGCCCGCACCCGCCGCACGGTCCGCGGTGCCCCCGACCTCGGTGCGCAAGCCCCCGCCGGCCCCGGGTAGGCCCGCCGAGTCGAACCCGGGTTCGTCGACCGCCGGACGCGGCATGACGCCGATGCCGGTTCGGGGATCGGCGTCGCGCAAGCCCGTCGACCCCGACGAGGTCGCGCCGCGTCGCGCACCCGAGGGCGGCGAGCGTCCCGACCGCCCCCGCGGCTGACCGACGGCCGTCGTAGGGTGTTGAGTCGTCCACAACCGCAGGCCGTGAGCCGCAGAGTCCGAGAGTGAGTCCCATGTCCTCGTCATCCCCGGTTTCCGACGCCACGCCGCCCGAGGTCGACGCAGACGCCCGGGCCCGGCTCGCCGAGCTCGTCCGCGAACTGGCCGTGGTGCACGGTCGGGTGACGCTGTCGTCGGGCAAGGAGGCGGACTACTACGTCGACCTGCGCCGGGCGACCCTGCATCACGAGGCCTCCCCGCTGATCGGGCGCCTGATGCGCGAGCTGACCGCGGACTGGGAGTACGACGCGGTGGGCGGCCTGACCCTCGGCGCCGACCCGGTCGCGACGTCGATCATGCACGCCGACGGCCGCGCCATCGACGCGTTCGTGGTGCGCAAGGCGGCCAAGACCCACGGCATGCAGCGCCGGATCGAGGGCCCCGACATCGCCGGCCGCAATGTGCTCGTCGTCGAGGACACCAGCACCACCGGCGCCTCGCCGTCGACCGCGGTGGAGGCGGCGCGCGAGGCCGGCGCCAACGTCATCGGCGTCGCCACCGTGGTCGACCGGGCGACCGGTGCCGACGCGGTGATCACCGGGCTCGGCGTGCCCTATCGACACCTTCTCGGGCTCTCCGACCTCGGCCTTGCCTGATCCGGCAGACGCTCCCGACTCGCCCGACACCGCCGAGGCGAATGTTCCCGGCCCCACCGAATGGGTGATCGGACCGCCCGTGGGCGTCGGACCGTGGATCGTCGAGCACCCCGGTGAACCGGTCCCGGACGACGACCGGTTGGACCCGGAGCTCCTCGCCGAGGGCGACACCCGCAACGTCGTCGACGCCTACCGCTACTGGAAGCGGGAGGCCATCGTCGCCGACATCGACGCGCGGCGGCATCCGCTGCACGTCGCCATCGAGAACTTCGCCCACGACGCCAACATCGGGACCGTCGTGCGCACCGCCAACGCGTTCGCGGTCGCGGCCGTCCACATCGTCGGCCGCCGCCGCTGGAACCGGCGCGGGGCGATGGTCACCGACCGCTACCAGCACCTCATGCACCACGGCACGGTCGCCGAGCTGTTCGACTGGGCGCGCGAGCGGGGACTGGCGGTCGTGGCGGTCGACAACACGCCGGGATCGGTTCCGCTCGAGACCGTCGAGCTCCCGCGCGAGTGCGTCCTCCTGTTCGGACAGGAGGGGCCGGGGGTGAGCGATGACGCGCAGCGGCGGGCGGACCTGACGGTCTCCATCGCGCAGTTCGGGTCGACCCGCAGCATCAACGCCGGGGTCGCCGCCGGCATCGCCATGCACACGTGGATACGGCAGCACGCCGACCTCGACCGGGCCTGGTGACCGCTGCCGGAACGACTCCGGACCGGTCCGGTCCGGAGTGATCCGGGTCCGGACCGGAGACTGCGATCAGCGTCGTGAACTGGCGGTTCGGGCTCGTGAACCCGGGGAGCGTTGTACTCGGCGGCACCGGGTGGTCAGGTGATCGGGCGATGTCGGTGGCCCTCCGGTCCCGGCACGCCATCGCCACGTTCTCCGGGGGAAGGAACCTCTGTGCTCGCGAATCGAACCGACCGCCGACCGACCGCCGATACGAATCGGCTCGTGTGGTCGGCCACTCTGCTCGCCGCTGTGATCGTCGCCCTCGTGGTGGTGATCGCCGGTGCGGGACCAGCGGCTTCGGCCACCCACTCCACCCGTGACGGTCACACGATCGTGCTGAACGCCGCCGGCCACCGGGTTCGCTCGGTCGCGCCGCTCGACGGCTCGCCGCTGTCCCGGGAGGCCTTCGTGTCCTCGGACGTCCACGCAGCGGTGCTCGGCATCGAGAAGGGCGAGTCGGTGCGCGCCACGCTCGAGGTCGGGTATCAGATCGGCTACCCGGTCTCCATCGCACCCGACGGGGTCACGGTCACCGCGCACACGCCGCAGCTGAAGCTGACCAGCGGGGTGAATGCGAAGCTCGCCCCGAACGTCACGATCTCCGGAACCGGCGGCGGCTCGATCGGCGAGGTCGGCGGCAAACTCGAGGCCGAGGCCACGATCATCCCGTCCGCCGACGTCGAGTTCAAGGTCGGTGCGGGCAAGATCGCCGGCGTGAAGCTCGCCGAGATCGCACTGACCCGTCCCACCGCCGACATCGTCCTCTCGGGCATCGAGCTCTCGGTCTCAAACGCGCTCGGCGCGGTCAACGTGCGCCCGTACGCCAAGATCTCGGTCACCACCGACACCGGCGTGTACGTCTACTCCACGTACGGCACCATCAAGAAGCTGTGACCGAGGATCTTCGCGGCGACGGGCTTCGGTGATGAATCGGGATCGATCTCGATCGAGTGCGTAGATCTGGGTCCGGCTCGAGGACGGTTCAGAGTGTGTCGGTGGCCTCGGCGGCAGCGGCGGCCTCGGCCTTCGCGTTGCGACGACGGCGGTACCACTCGAGGAACATCGGCAGCACCGAGACCAGGACGATCGCGATGAAGATCGGCTCGATGAGCTTCTGGACGAACTCGAATCGTCCCAGCCAGTAACCCAGCAGCGTGATGCCGGCGCCCCAGACGACGGCGCCGATGACGTTGTAGAGGACGAAGATCGGGTACTTCATCCGCGCCGCGCCCGCCACGATCGGGGCGAGGGTGCGGACGATCGGCACGAAGCGGGCGAGCAGGATCGTGATCGGACCGCGCTGCTCGAAGAACTCATGCGCCTCGAGGAGGTATCGCTCCTTGAGGAACCGCGCGTCGGGCTTGAACATGCTGGTCCCGATGTAGCGGCCGATCCAGTAGCCGATCTGGCCGCCGATGATCGCCGCGATCGGGATGAAGATCACCAACTGCCACAGGGAGGCGAACTTCTCGATGCCGTCCTTGCCGCCGGCGGCGACGACCATGCCGGCGACGAACAGCAGGGAGTCACCCGGCAGGACGGGGAACAGGACTCCGGACTCGATGAGGATCACCAGGAGCAGCCCCCAGAAAGCCCAGGCACCGAAGTAGCCGAGGAGTGTCACCGGGTCGAGGAAACCCGGCATGAGGGCGACGTTCGTCGTGGTCTGGGCGAGCGCGGAGTCGATCACGGAAATCCAGAGTACCCACGGATGTGACCAGGGCAGAATCTCGCGAACCCGCGTGAACGTCCCCCGTCGCCGGTGGCATCGCGCTCCGGCAGTGGTGAGCGACCTGTTCGCCGCGACCGGAGTCGCTCCACGCGCCACCGGGAATCCGGCGGATGCGGTGACCGGGATCACCCGCTGCCCGCCACGTGGCGCCCACCTACACTCCTCCCATGATGTCCGATTCGGCGAACGTCGACCTCCAGAAACCGACCTCCCCGGACGACCGCGACACCGCTGACGTGATCGTCGTCGGCAGTGGGTTCGGTGGTGCGGTCTCGGCCCTGCGACTGGCCGAGCAGGGTCGGCGCGTCCTGGTCCTCGAACAGGGCCGCCGGCACACGCCCGAGGACCTCATGGCCGCCCGTAAGGACCCGCGCAAGTACCTGTGGATGCCGGAGCTGGGGCTGAAGGGCTTCTTCTGGCAGCGGGTGCTGCGGCACGTCGGCATCATCGGCGGCGCCGGCGTGGGCGGCGGCAGCATCGTGTGGGCCGGCGTGCTGCTGGAGCCCAAGGACGAGTTCTTCACCGACCCGGCCTGGCCCGAGGTGGCCGGCGGGTGGCGAGCACAGCTGGCCGAGCACTACCGCACCGCCGCCCGGATGCTCGGGCGCGAGACGACCCGGTTCGTCGGCGAGATGGACCGTCACCTCCAGGCCACGGCCGAGGCGATGGGCGCGGGGGAGACCTACGGGCCCACCCCCATGGCGATCTGGTTCGGCGAGGAAGGCGTCACCGTGCCCGACCCGTTCTTCGGCGGCGAGGGCCCGGACCGCACCGGGTGCCGACTCTGCGGCGCGTGCCTCGTCGGCTGTCCCTACGGCAGCAAGAACACCCTGGACCTGAATTACCTCTGGCTGGCCGAGCGTCGAGGAGCACGGATCGTCCCGGACACCCGGGTCGAGATCGTGGCGGCGGTGCCCGGCGGATACGAGGTCCGGACCGCCGACGGCCAGATCCTGCGTGCGGCCGAGGTGGTGCTGGCAGCGGGAGTGCTCGGGACGGTCGAGCTCCTCTTCCGATCCCGTGAGCAGGGCCTGCTGCCGAACGTCTCGCCGATGCTGGGTCACCAGGTGCGCACCAACTCCGAGGCCATCACCGCGGTCCTCGCCGACGACCCGGACGCCGACCTCACCCGTGGACCGACCATCTCCAGCGAGTTCTATCCGGATGAGGCCACGCACGTCACCCAGAACCGCTACGTCGGCGGGTGGCACATGCGGCTGCAGCTCGGCCCGCTGGTCGACGGCGACGACCCCGCCCGGCGGCGGCGCGCGGCGCTGGCGGAGCTGGGGCGCCACCCGCTCCGACAGCTCCGGCTGATGACCGCGCGCAACTTCGTCGAACGGCTGAGCGCGTTCACGGTGATGCAGAACGTGGAGAACGAGATCCGCCTGGTGATGGACCGATCCCCGGTCAGGCCGTGGCGCCGGGTCCTGCGGTCCCGCACCGGTGAGGGAGTGCCCGCCGCGCCGAGCTACCTGCCGCAGGCCAACGAGGTGGCCCGGAGGTTCGCGGATTCGGTCGGCGGCCGGCCACTCAACCTGCTGCTGGAGAGCGTGGGCGGCAAGTCCATCACCGCCCACGTCCTCGGCGGCGCCGCGATGGGTGCCGACGCCTCCGACGGTGTGATCGACACCGATCATCAGGTGTTCGGCCATCCCGGCCTGTACGTGGTGGACGGGTCGGCGATCCCGGCGAACGTGGGCGTCAACCCCAGCCTGACGATCACGGCCATGGCCGAGCGGTTCGCCGCCCGCTACCGTGCCCGCCGGGCCGCGCAGCCCGACCAGACCTCGACGATCGGGGCATCGTGACCACTGAACTTCCGACGTCCCTGGCACGTCTGCGCACCCTGTTCTCCGAGGCGACGCCCCCGACCGCACCGCCCGTCGCGGGCGACTACCTCATCACCTTCGTCGGCCCGGCCCCGCTGCGGGTGGTGGCGCCGCGCGCGATCGCCGTCGGCGGTATGCGGCGCTGGCGCGGGAAGCGATTCGACGGCGCCGGCAGTGCGGTCAACCTGGTCGACGACGCCGACGGCAGTCGTCGCGAGATCATTCCCATGCGGGTGACGGTGGAGCCCTCGTGGCGCGACGGCCGGCCGGCCCTCGTGTGCTCGTACGGGCCGGACGGGCCGGTGCCCTGGCGGTGGGTACGAGACGAGTTCCGTGCGTTGGACGAGAGTCGGCTGATCGGCCTGACCTTCGTCGGCGGCCGGTGGTCCGCCCCGCTGGCCGCGCCGTTGCTGCTGACCCGCGCCTGAGCAGGGGACGCCGCAGGTCCGGGCCCCAATGGCGGGCGCACCGGCCGGTGTGCCACCTGCCATACTGAGGGGAGTCCGGCCGCGGGAAGTCCGGCTGCTCGCCACTGAACATCACCAGAGGGTGAGCGAACCCGAACACCAGAGCACATCAACACCCTGGAGGATTCGTCGAATGCCCATTGCAACCCCGGAGCAGTACGCCGAGATGTTCGACAAGGCGAAGAAGGGTGGTTACGCGTTCCCCGCGATCAACTGCACCTCGTCGTCGACCATCAACGCGGCCATCAAGGGTTTCGCCGACGCCGGTAGCGACGGCATCATCCAGTTCTCGACCGGCGGCGCCGAGTTCGGCTCCGGCCAGGGTGTCAAGGACATGGTGACCGGTGCGGTCGCCCTCGCCGAGTTCGCGCACGTCGTCGCCGAGAAGTACGACGTCCTGATCGGCCTGCACACCGACCACTGCCCGAAGGACAAGCTGGACACCTACGTCCGCCCGCTGATCGAGATCTCGCAGGCGCGCGTCGACGCGGGCCGCAACCCGCTGTTCCAGTCGCACATGTGGGACGGCAGCGCCGTGCCGATCGACGAGAACCTCGAGATCGCCAAGGAGCTCCTGGCCAAGGCCGCCGCCGCGAACATCATCCTGGAGATCGAGATCGGCGTCGTCGGCGGTGAAGAGGACGGCGTCGAGAACGAGATCAACGAGAAGCTGTTCACCAGCGTCGAGGACTTCGAGAAGACCATCGAGGCCCTGGGTGCCAGCGACTCGGGCAGCCGCTACCTGCTGGCCGCCACCTTCGGCAACGTCCACGGCGTCTACAAGCCGGGCAACGTCAAGCTGCGTCCGTCCGTGCTGAAGGAGGGCCAGGAGGCCGCCGCCAAGAAGCTGGGCCTCCCCGAGGGGACCAAGCCGTTCGACTTCGTCTTCCACGGCGGCTCGGGCTCGCTGAAGAGCGAGATCGACGAGGCCCTGAGCTACGGCGTCGTCAAGATGAACGTCGACACCGACACCCAGTACGCCTACACCCGTCCGGTCGCCGGCCACATGTTCACCAACTACGACGGTGTGCTGAAGGTCGACGGCGAGGTCGGCAACAAGAAGGTCTACGACCCGCGCAGCTGGACCAAGAAGGCCGAGGCCAGCATGTCCGAGCGCGTCGTCGAGGCGTGCAACGACCTCAAGTCGGCCGGTAAGTCGCTGAAGGCCTGACCTGCTGATCGCCTGATTCTGCCCGCACCCGAAAAGGGTGCGGGCAGAATTGTTTTCGCAGGTGGGCGGACACCCTGCAGGGCCTGGCCGGCGCTGTCCGCCGAGCGGCCGCAGTCAGTCTCCGGAGGTCCGCCAGTCTCCGGAGATCCGCGTGGCCTTGCGCTCCCCGCGAGTCAGGGGAGGTAGGTGCTCGACGGCTCCGGCGACGGCCGCGAGGAGCCCGCTCGTCCGGCGGGCCGGAGCAGACCAGCGTCCTTCGGTGCGTGCCGCCGCGTCGAGCAGGTCTCGCGACCGGTCGAGGACGGTGAGGGGGAGTGCGGACAGCGCGTTGCCGGGCGGGCGGCGGGCGACGACCGGGTGCGGACGTGTCGGGGCGGTGGATCGCACCGCCTGCCAGTAGGTCCCGAGCCGGATGAGATCCTCACGGGTACACGCTTGCTGCAGCCGCGGGAGGAGGACGTCCTCCTCGTCGCGGACGTCCTCGCGCAGCAGGCGGACGATCTCGTCGAACAGCCGATGGGGTTCGGGGGAGTCGACGCCGAGCTTCTCCAGCGACGTGAACAGCTCGTTGATCGCCTGGTGTTCCTTCTCGACCTCGAGAGTCAGTTGCTCTCCGTCGGCCAGGCGCCGCCGCAGAGCGGGCCACAGCACCACTTCCTCGGCGAAGGCGTGCGGGAAGACCAGCCGGCAGAGGTCGTTGAGCACCGCCGAACCGGGGTCAGTTGGTGAGCAGACCCACGATCACCGCGACGGCCAGCCCGATCATCACGAGTGCGGAGATCACGACGGCAGGGTCCATGCGGTTGCCGCGGTCGCTTCCGTTGCCTGCGGTCGCCGATCGCAGGTGTGCGTCGGCGATCCGACGCGGTGGCGCCGGAAGGCGACGAGACGCCGGCTCCACCGGTGGGATCGCCGGAGGCGGGGGAGCGAAGTACGCAGGTGTTCTCGGTTCGCGGTGGCCCGGTCCCGGTACGGGAGCAGCGGTGGCCTGCCGGCGCGGGCCGACGATCGCCTCGTGCCCGTGACCGGAGGTCACGTGGGGTTGCACACCTTCCAGGTGTCGCCCTCGCGCTGCAGGTTCAGTGTCACCGTCTCGGGCTGGTCCGGCGTGCTGGTGTGCACCGCCACCACCTCGACCACGGCCTGATCGCCGCCCTCGACCACGCGCACGGCGTTGATGGACTGGGTCTGGACCAACTCGTTGCGTGCCTTCTGCGCCTCGTAGGTCTTCTGGTAGGCCGCGTCGTCGAAGTCGGTGTAGAAGGCGTTGAGCTCCCCGCAGGTCACCGATCGCAGCGTCGAGAGGTCTCCCTCGTAGAGCGCGGTGGTGTAGTCGAGCGCCACCTCGGCGGCCTCGTCGGCCGGCGCGGGCGTGCGCATGGTGTAGGCGAGGATGATGCCGACCACGACTGCGGCGACCACGACGAGGGCGGCCACCGCGACGAGCAGGCCCTTGCCACGTTTCTTCGTCGGCTTGGACGCCGGCTTGTCGCCCGGGATGACCTGCGGCTGGTGCGCGACGGTCGTCCACTCGCCGGTCGAGGGATCGTCGACCGCGGGCGCGGGGAGGGTGTCGGCGCGGTCGGCGGAGGCGGCATCACCCGCGGTGGCAGTGCCTGCCCCGGCGGCCGGGATGACCTTGGTGGCGGCATCGTCGGATGCCTTTTCGAGATCGACCGGGATGGCCTCGGTGGCCGGCTCTGTGGACTCGTCGGTGTCGGTGTCGGTGGCCTCGGATGCCGCGGCCTCCGGAGAGTCGGTCCCGGTGGACTCGTCCTGGTCTGCGTCGGCCTCGTCGGCGACCGTCTGGCCGGCCTCGTCGGGCTCTCCTTCTTGCGGGCTCTCCGGCTCCTCGCCGGCCTCGGCGTGCTCGTCGCCGTCGGCCTGCGCCTGGTCGGCTTCTTCGGGGTCGGCTTCTTCGGGGTCGGCTTCTTCGGTGGCCTCGGCCTCCTCGGCGACGGCTGACTCGGCAGCGGACTCCTCCGCAGCGGCCTCGTCAGTGTCCTCGGCGTCGCCCCCGGTGCCGTCCGTCTCGGCCGATTCGTCATCGGCCGCTGCGGTCTCCGGTCCGTCGTCAACGGCGGCAACCACCGCTGCGGCGGCTGCACCGGCTCCGGCGGCAGCCGCCACCGCCGCGCCGTCGGAGTCGTCGCGTTCCTCGGCGTCAGCGGGGTCGGCGTCCGCATCGGTCGCGGTGTCGCCCGAGTCGGCCACCTCGGCGTCGGCGTCTTCCGACGCCTCGGCATCCGCGGCCGCACTCTCGATCGGCTCGGTCTCGGCGGCAGCGGACTGCGAGTCGCCTTCCGCGGCGGGCTCGACCGCCTCGGCGTCGGAACCCTCGGAGTCGGAGCCCTCGGCGTCGGCCTGGGCGGTCACGGCCCCGTCGGTCTCGCCGGCATCGCTCTCATCCGAGGTCGGGTCGATCGAGTCGAGATCCTCGAGCTCGCTCGCATCCGGGAGGTCCTCCCGGCGGATCACCGTGGTCTTGGAATCGCTCGGGCCCAGGCGCTTCGGCGGCGCCGTAGCGGCTGCGTCGGCGTCCTCGGACGAGGCGACCGCGTCGTCGGAGGTCTCGTCGTCTGCGGCGAGAGGGTCGATGGAGTCGAGGTCCTCGAGGTCCTCCGGCGAGGGCAGGTTGTCGCGACTGATCACCTGCGTGGCGCCGTCGATGCCGCGTCCGCCCTTGGGCTTCGGACCCTTCCGCTCGGGGACATCGGGAGTCTCGGGGAAATCGGGAGTCTCGGGGGCATCGGAGGTCTCGGCGGCAGAGGCGTCGGTGCCGGCGTCGACGGGATCAGTCGCCCGGTCCTCTGGGGTCTCGTTGCGGGTGCGATCGTCCACAGCTGGCTCGTGGCCCTCTCTGCTGGTGCTCTCGGTCACGGCGTCGGCGCCGGTCGGAACAGTATCCGTGGTCTTGTCTGCGATGTCCTGGCGTGGTCGAGCCCCCAGGTCGGCATCAGTCGTCGGCCCGGCAGTGCCCCGGGGGTCGGTGCCCCGGGTGGCGGCGCGTCGAACGCGACGTTCGTCACGGACCTGGCGCAGCGACGTGAGCGCCCTGGTGACCGCTGTCCTCGGCCCGTCTGATCGAGCCATCGACGATCACCCCGCATTCCGCCCATCGCATGGTTTCGGTCCGGACACCGGAAGCTCCGACGACCGGACCGATTGCGCCATTCACCCTAGCGAATCCACCGCAGGTCCAGCACTACGGCATTCGATGGATACGACGGCGGTCTCGGCGTCGGTGCTTGAATATGTGCATGACGTCTTTCGGAGATCTCCTCGGACCGCAGCCGGTACTCCTCACCGGTGACGACGAAGCGGAGTCGGACCTGCTCAACGGTGCCGCCCCGGCCGAGGTCGCGGCGGCGCATCCCACCGCGTCGATCGCCTGGGCGTACCTCGCCGAGGCCGCCCTCGATGCGGCGACCGCCGGCGACGCCCCCGACCCCGCGGGTGTCGTGACCGCCTACGCGTTCGCCCGCACCGGTTACCACCGCGGACTGGACCAGCTGCGCCGCCACGGGTGGAAGGGCTTCGGCCCGGTGCCGTGGAGCCACGAACCCAACCGCGGGTTCCTGCGGTGCGTCGGCGCGCTGGCACGTGCCGCCGAGATCATCGGCGAGGAGGACGAGCACGTGCGCTGCCTCGACCTGCTCAACGACTCCGATCCGCAGGCCGCGGCCGAACTCGGCCTCGTCTAGCGGGCTGTCCCACCTCGGATGGCATCTGCGATCGGCACCCTTCCGCGTCGCGTGTTCGACTCGTTGCCCGACGGGCTGAAGCGACGGCTTCGCAGACTGAAGATCTCGCTGGTCCCGATCGTCCAGTGCGCGTTGGCGGCCGGGATCGCGTGGTGGATCGCGACGCATGTCTTCGCCCACCCCGATCCGTTCTTCGCGCCGATCGCGGCCGTCATCTCCCTCGGGCTCGGTCTCGGACGCCGCTGGCGCCGGTCGGTCGAACTCGTCGGCGGCGTCGCCATCGGCATCTTCGTCGGCGACCTGTTCATCGGCGCGGTCGGCAAGGGCGCGTGGCAGATCATGGTCGTGGTCATCCTCGCGATGTCCCTGGCCGTGATCCTCGACGACGGCCTGCTCATCCCGATGCAGGCGGCGTCCTCGGCCGTGCTGGTCGCGACCCTGCTCCCGCCGGGAGGCGTCGCAGGTTTCCACCGCGCGCTCGACGCGCTCATCGGCGGGGTCGTGGGCATACTCGTCGCCGCGCTGTTCCCGGTCAATCCGGCCAATCGGGCGCGAGAGGACGCGGCCGCCGTGCTCACCACGGTCCGCGACGCGGCACGCACGGTCGCCGAGGGTCTGCGGGCCGCCGACACCGAGCCGATCGCCGCCGCCCTGGAGAAGGCGCGCGGAACCCAGGCCGCGATCAACAAGATGCGGACCGACATGACCGGAGGCCGGGAGGTCACCCGGATATCGCCGCTCTACTGGAGTTCCCGCGACCGTCTCGACCGGCTGATGCGCACCGCGGATCCCATCGACAACGCGGTCCGCAACTTCCGGATCATCGCCCGCCGGTCGCTGGCCATCACGCAGCGCGGTGAACGGGTCCGGCCAGAGCTGATCGAGATCATCGACGACATCGGCGGCGCCTTCGAGGTGCTGCGCCACATGATGCTCGCCGACCCCGGGGAGGACCCCGACCCGGTGGAGGCCGCGCGGGTGATCCGGTCGATCGTGCGCAAGGCGCGCAAGGACCTGGCCGAGAACAGCGAGCTGTCCGAGGCCGCGCTCCTGGCCGAGATCAGGTCGCTCCTCGTCGACCTGTTGATGGTTGCCGGCCTCCGGCGCTCGTCCGCACTCGCGACCCTGCGAGGCTGACCCGGGGCGACCGGCGAGACCGGGAGGAGGGCGGTTGCCATATATGCGTAACTACGCATATATTGGCCCGACCATGGGGCACTCTCATTCGCACGCGCACTCCCACACCCCCGTCGCCGGGGAAGCGGGACGGCGACGCCTGTGGCCGATGACCCTCGCGGTGTTCCTCATCGGCAGCTTCTTCGTCGTCGAACTCGTCACCGGCATCCTGGTCGACTCGCTGGCGCTGATCGCCGACGCCGGCCACATGCTCACCGACGTCGTCGCGCTGATGATGGGCCTGACCGCGCTGCTCCTCGGACGACACGGGCGCATCACCGACTCCCGCAGCTTCGGCTGGTACCGGGCCGAGGTGTTCACCGCGGTGGCCAACGCGCTCCTGCTGATCGGCGTCGCGGTCTTCGTGTTCGTCGAGGCGATCGAGAGGATCGGGAAGGACCCCGAGGTCCCGGGCCTGACGCTGATCGTCGTCGCGACCCTGGGCCTGGCGGTGAACCTCGCCGTGATGCTGTTGCTGCGCGCGGACTCACGCGAGTCCATCGCGGTGCGGGGCGCCTACCTGGAGGTGCTCGCGGACGCGGTCGGCAGTGTCGGAGTGCTGGTGGCGGGCATCGTCGCGCTGACCACCGGCTGGGGCTACGCGGACGTGGTGGCCGCGGTCCTGATCGCACTCTGGGTGGTCCCGCGGGCGCTGCGGCTGGCCATCGACGCGCTGCGCATCCTCAACCAGCAGGCGCCGGCCCACATCGACGTCGAGGCGCTGCGGACCGACCTCGCGGAGATCCCCGCCGTCGACGACGTCCACGACCTGCACGTGTGGACCCTGACCACCGGCATGGACGTCGCCACGGTGCACCTCGGCAGCCGGCACCCGAACTCCGAGGTGCTGCCCGCCGCGCAGGCGATCCTGGCGAAACACGGACTCGACCACGCCACCGTGCAGGTGGACCCCGAGGGCGAGGACAGACGATGCCGGGACGAACTCACCTGGTGAACGGTGGTCCATCTCGCCGGTGATGTCGGTTATGTCTTAGATTTTCGGCATGGATCGACGCGAATTCCTCGCGGTGCTGGCCGCGGGAACCGTAGGCGCCCTGACCGCGGCCTCGGTGGCCGGATGTGCTTCGGAGGTCCCGGCCGCCGAGGTCGCCTCCGCCCCGCCCACCCCCTCCACGCCGCCGACGCCGAGCACCCCGGCCTCACTCTCGACCACGCCGGCAGGTCTGTTGCCGCCCGCGGTCGGTGCCAAGCACCCGCTCCCGGACGAACCGATCACGGCGCTGCCGGGCAAAGGGCGGCACATCGCGCTGACCGTCGACGACGGCGCGAGTTCCGAGGTCGTCGGCGCCTACGTGAAGTTCGCGCAGGACACCGGCGCGCGGTTCACGTTCTTCGTGACCGGGTCGTTCGACGGCTGGACCGATCATCGTGACGAACTGCGGCCGCTCGTCGAGTCGGGGCAGATCCAGCTCGGCAACCACACCTGGACGCATCCCGCGCTCACCGAGTTGTCGGGCAAGCAGATCGCCGACGAACTGGGCCGGACCAAGCGCTTCCTGAAGAACACCTACGGCGTCGACGGCACCCCGTACTACCGTCCGCCGTTCGGCTACCACAACGCCGCGGTGGACGCGGTGGCCGCCGACCTCGGCTACACGATGCCGACGCTCTGGTACGGCTCGCTGTCGGACTCCGGCCTGATCACCGAGAAGTATCTGGTGCAGTGCGCCCGCAAGTACTTCCAGCCGCAGTCGGTCGTGATCGGCCACGCCAACCACGATCCGGTGACGAAGGTCTATCCGAAGCTGGTGGACATCATCAAACGGCGCAACCTCCGCATGGTGACGCTCGACGACTACTTCCAGAGCACCTAGGAACCGGAGCCCGGCGGCCTCCCGCGCGCAACCGCGCGGGGTTTTCGCTCACGCTGATTCCATTCGCGCGACGAACGGCGTGACGCCGATACCGTGTGCCGGTCATGGCCAGCACCCTGCAGACTCCCGCGTCCCCTGTCCGCCCTGCGACCGTCGGCGAGACCGACGCCGAGCGCCGCAAGCGACTCCGCACGGTCGTGGCCGCGAGCCTCCTCGGCACCACGGTCGAGTGGTATGACTTCTTCCTCTACGCAACGGCCGCGAGTCTCGTGTTCAACACGCTGTTCTTCCCGGACCAGAGCTCGTTCGTGGGCACGCTGCTGTCGTTCGCGACGTTCGCCGTCGGATTCGTGGTCCGCCCCATCGGCGGGGTGATCTTCGGGCACATCGGCGACCGGATCGGCCGCAAGCGCACCCTCGCGATCACGATGGTGATGATGGGCGTCGCCACCGCCTTGATGGGCGTGCTGCCGAACGCCGCGTCGGTCGGCGTCGTCGCACCGATCCTCCTGCTCCTGCTGCGCATCGTGCAGGGCTTCGCGCTCGGCGGCGAATGGGCGGGCGCGGTGCCGCTGTCGGTCGAGCACAGCCCCGAGCGCCGCCGCGGTCTCTTCGGCTCGATCCCGCAGATCGGACTCGCGCTCGGCCTCGCTCTGGGCACCGGCGTGTTCGCGTTGCTGCAGGTGGCCCTCGACGACGATGCGTTCCTCACCTACGGCTGGCGCATCGCGTTCCTGGTCAGCATCGTGCTCGTGGTCATCGGCTTCGTCGTCCGCCTGAAGGTCGACGAGACGCCGGCCTTCGCCGAGGTGACCGAACTCGCGCAGCAGTCGTCGGCGCCGATCCGCGAGGTCGTGACGCCGCCCAACACCCGCAACACCGTCCTCGGCCTGCTCGCCCGCTGGGGCGAGGGTTCGGCCTTCAACACCTGGGGCGTGTTCGCGATCGCCTACGCCACCAGCGAACTCGACATGGAGAAGGTCCCGGTCCTGGTGGCGGTGACGATCGCCTCGGTCGTGATGGCCGCACTGCTCCCGGTGTCGGGGCTGCTCACCGACCGGTTCGGCGCGAAGCCCGTCTACCTCGCCGGCATGGCCGCCTACGGGGTGTCGGTGTACCCGGTGTTCGCCCTGTTCGGGACCGAGAACCTCGTCTGGTTCACGGTTGCGCTGGTGATCGTGTTCGGCGTGGTCCACGCGCTGTTCTACGGCGCGCAGGGGACGCTGTTCGCGAGTCTGTACCCGACGCGCGTGCGGTACACGGGGCTGTCGGTCGTCTACCAGTTCTCCGGCATCTACGCCTCGGGCCTGACGCCGCTCATCCTCACCGCGCTCATCGGGGCGGCGTCGGGCTCGCCGTGGCTCGCTGCCGGATACCTCGCGCTCACCGCGGTGATCAGCGTGGTCGCGACCACGCTGATCCGACGCGACGACCTGCACCTGGCGACCGGCGTCAGCGCCGTCGAGGCCGAGCACGAACCGCGGGCGTCGGCTCCGGTGACGGAGACAGAACCGGTGCCCGTCGGCTGACGGGCACCGGCGCTGGAACCAGCGGATTCAGGGGCGGACCAGCAGCAGATCGGCGACGTGGCGGTAGAACGTCGAGCGCTTGAGCACGCGCTCGTTCACCACGCCCTCCCGCTCGACCACGATGTTGGTGCCCCCGGTCTGGACCGCCCGGCCGTGGATCCATTTGCCCGGCAGCAGCCACCGCTCGACCTGCGCCCGCAGCCCGGGGGCTTCCAGCGTCGGCTCGATGAGGACCGAGCGGACATCCCCGTCGAAGAGGCGCTCGTTGTCGACATAGCACTCGCCGTGCAACTTCTCGCCGTTCGCGCCCAGGTGCCGGGCGCTGCCGAAGACGACCGTCGCGGCGTCGTCGCGGATCAGCGGCACGGGTGTCGCGGTGCCGGTCTCGGCCAACTGGCGTGCTTGCGGGCCGTGCGGCAGGCGGTACCGGCGGGTCGCGGCGGTCGGCTCGGGCGAGACATACGCCACTTCGACGTCGAGGCGCTCGGCGGCCATCAGGGCGGCCACGACCGCGTCCAGGAAGGTGTCGTTCTCCTCGGCGATCGTCGGCGCGAACCGTTCGGAGACACGGGGTTCGACGATGATCCGGGTGACCTCGGAATCGGACAGCGCGTCGGCGACCGCCGCGCGTGCGGCTTGTTTGTCGTCGGAGCGACTTGACTGGGTGATCAGGGCGAAAGACACGGGGATAGGGTATCCGGGCGCTCGACACAGTAGTGTTGGTGAGGTTTGTTCTGATCAGTTCAAGCGCGCCACACGAAGGAGTACCCGAATCATGGCCGCGATCGTGCTTATCGGAGCCCAGTGGGGCGACGAGGGCAAAGGGAAGGCCACCGACCTGCTCGGCGGCCAGATCAACTGGGTTGTCCGATACCAGGGCGGTAACAACGCCGGCCACACGGTCGTACTCCCGAACGGCGACATGTTCGCCCTGCACCTCATCCCGTCGGGCATCCTCACCCCCGGTGTGAAGAACGTGATCGGCAACGGCGTCGTCGTCGACCCGGGCGTGCTGCTCACCGAACTCGGCGGCCTCGAGGAGCGCGGTGTCGACACCAGCGGACTGCTGATCTCGGCCGACGCGCACCTGCTGATGCCCTACCACGTGGCGATCGACAAGGTCACCGAGCGCTTCCTGGGCAACAAGAAGATCGGCACCACCGGTCGCGGCATCGGCCCCTGCTATCAGGACAAGATCGCCCGCGTGGGTGTGCGCGTCGCCGACGTCCTCGACGAGAAGATCCTCGCGCAGAAGGTCGAGGCGGCTCTCGAGCTGAAGAACCAGATCCTGGTCAAGATCTACAACCGCAAGGCCCTCGACCCGGCGCAGGTCGTCGACGAGGTGCTCGGCCAGGCCGAAGGCTTCAAGCACCGCATCGCCGACACCCGGCTGCTGCTCAACCAGGCTCTCGAGCGCGGCGAGACCGTGCTCCTCGAGGGCTCGCAGGGCACCCTTCTCGACGTCGACCACGGCACCTACCCGTACGTGACCTCGTCGAACCCGACCGCCGGCGGCGCGGCGGTGGGCGCGGGCATCGGCCCGAACAAGATCACCACGGTCCTGGGCATCCTGAAGGCCTACACCACCCGCGTCGGCTCGGGTCCGTTCCCGACCGAGCTGTTCGACGAGTGGGGGGCCTACCTGGCCAAGACCGGCGGCGAGGTCGGTGTCACCACCGGCCGTGCGCGTCGCTGCGGCTGGTTCGACGCCGTGATCGCCCGCTACGCCACCCGCGTCAACGGCATCACCGACTACTTCCTCACCAAGCTCGACGTGCTGTCCAGCATCGACACGATCCCGATCTGCGTGGCCTACGAGGTCGACGGCGAGCGCTTCGAGGACATGCCGATGACCCAGACCGGGTTCCACCACGCCAAGCCCATCTACGAGGAGATGCCCGGCTGGTGGGAGGACATCTCCCAGTGCAAGACCTTCGAGGAACTGCCGCAGAACGCGCAGAACTACATCCTGCGGCTCGAAGAGCTCTCCGGCGCACACATCTCGTGCATCGGCGTCGGCCCGGGACGCGATCAGACGATCGTGCGTCGCGCGATCGTCTGACGACTCGGCTCTCGGGGCGCTGCTCGCTCAGGGTTCTGCGGGCAGCCAGGCCCCGTGCAGCCCGGCGGGCACCCGGATCGGCAGATCCACCGTCGCGATCGGCCCGTCGGCGGGGGCGTCCGCGTCGAGCAGGTAGAACCGCGACCGCAGGTCGGCGGGATCGGTCCCGATGGTCCCCCAGTAGTCGTGCCCCGCGCCGGGGATGAAGATCGGCTCGCCGACCGCCACCCCCGGTGTCCAGACGGTCTCGGTTCCGGCTGCGAGGTCGTGGAACCACAGGCTCTCGCGCTGACCGGTGTCCCCCGCGGCCCGGGCGACGGACGCGATGCGACGGTGGTCGCGGGTGAGCAGCCGGTCGTCGACGCGCGGGAACTCCATGTCGACGACGGCGTCGCTCACCACCGTCTTGCCGATCCCGGCGTCGGGATCGACGACCGCGCGGACCAGTTCCGACGACGCGGGCCGCGGCTGATCGGCGAAGCCGCCCGGATATGTCCACTCGACGTAGTCGACGGTGACGGTGCCGTCCGGGTTGTCGAAGGCGTTGGCGACATGCCACACCCAGAACGGGTCGGTGTCGACCCAGCGCACCGGATCGCCGTTGCGCGGGATGAGCGCGATCCGGGTGCCGCGGTCCGGCTGCCATGCCAGCAGCGACCCGCCGCGGAGCATCGCGGCGATGTCGAACACCAGGGGGCACACGAACAGCACGATGAACCGCGAGGTCAACGCCATGTCGTGGACCATGATCGGCGCGTCGAGACCGTCGACGGGCGTGGGTTTGCGCGTGGTGTGGCCGTCGGGCCCGACCACCGCCCACGTCAGATACGGCGCCTCGAGCGCGTAGTTGAACAGCACCATCTCCCCGGTCGCCGGGTCGATCTTGGGGTGCGCGGTGCTGCCGACCAGCATGGCGCCGTCGCAGTCGGTCTTGGCGACGGTCGCGAGGTCGGCAGGGGAGATCTCGTACGGGCGGTCGGCCTCGGCCATCGCGAGCAGACGCCCGCCGTGCCGGACGATGTTGATGTCCGGCAGGTCGCGCATGGTGCCGGCCAGCTCGTCGCCGACCTCTGACGCCGGTGGGGTGTACCCGTCGGTGATGCCCGACCAGATCGCATGTCCGGCAGCCTCTTCGGCGACCACCATCGGGGTGCGGACGAAACGGTTGGAGTACGACACCCGGCCGTCCTCGACGCGGATGAGGTGCACCATCGCGTCTCCGTCGAGCGGGTACACGTAGGAGCCGATCGGATCGAACCGGGGATTGGGCCCGTTGCGCAGGTAGCTGCCGGCGAGGTCGTCGGGGATCTCGCCGGCAACGGAGAGGTCGGCGACGTCGACCTCCTCGCGCTGGGGTGCGAACACGCCGGTCAGGAACGGGTGGGTGTGCATGTCCACCGGCGCGGGCCGGGCCGGGCGCTCGGAAGCGGTCATGATGGGCCTTCGGTGTCGGATGGGTTCGACTGCGGGATCGTGACGCGAGCCTGCCCACAGCGTAGGACGAACACGCAGGTCATGAATGCCGTTTCGGTGTCGGCCGGTCGGGGGCGCGTCGGCGGGGTGCGGTGCTTCCGGTCCCGGGCGTGATTGGATTGGGCATGCTTGCGAGACGGGGGAGCCGCGACTACGGCTCGATCCTGCTCGGCTCCGCCGGGGAGAGTTCACTCAAGCAGCGCGTGCGGATCCAGACGCTGCTGACCGCCTCGATCGTCGCCGCGAACGTCTTCGGTGCCCTGGTGGCCGCCGCTCTCGCCGCCGTCGGCATCCCGGAGCCCACGGTGTTCACCGCGGAACTCTGGTGGGTCAACTTCATCGCCGTGCCGGTGTACATCGTCGCGGCGTTCGTGATCGGCATCGGGTGGGGGACGCTCGTCGGCGTCCGCGTGCTGCGCTGGGCCATCCGCGACGAGACACCGTCGAAACGCGATGCGCGACGGACGATGCGACTCCCGTGGCGGCTGTCGCTGGTGCAGGGCCTGCTCTGGGCGGGCGCCACCGTGATGCTGACGATCATGTACGGCGTCCTCGACCCGCAACTCATCCCCAAGACCCTCTTCGTGGTGGGCCTCAGTGGCGTTGTGGTGGTGGCGATCTCGTATCTGTTCATCGAGTTCACGCTGCGACCCGTTGTCGCCGAGCTGATCTCGGCCGGGTTCCACCGCCGGAAACGATCCGGTGTGATGTCGCGGTCGGTGGTGTCCTGGATCGCCGGCTCGGCGATACCGGTCATCGGCATCCTGCTGGTGGTGGCGTTCGGGGTGGCGCGCGACGAGACGTCGAAACTCGATCTCTTCGTGGGGGTCACGGTGCTCGCACTCACCGCGTTGTTCACCGGACTGCTGCTGACCCTGTTGTCGTCGATGAGCATCACCGGGCCGATCAGGTCGGTGCGCGAGGGGATGAACCGCGTGCAGGCGGGGCGTCTCGACGCCGACCTCGTCGTCTACGACGGCACCGAGCTCGGCGATCTGCAGGTGGGGTTCAACGCGATGGTCTCGGGTCTGCGCGAGCGGGAACGGATGCGGGATCTCTTCGGCCGCCACGTGGGCCGGGAGGTCGCCGAGGCGGCGTTGGCTTCGAACCCCGAACTCGGCGGCAGCGAACGGGTCGCCGCGGCGCTGTTCGTCGACGTGATCGGGTCGACCACGCTCGCCGCCGAGCGGCGCCCGACCGAGGTGGTCGAGATCCTCAACAAGTTCTTCGCCGTCATCGTGCGGGAGGTCGAGGCGCAGGACGGACTGGTCAACAAGTTCGAGGGCGATGCGGTGCTGGCGATCTTCGGAGCACCGATCGAACTCGCCGATGCCGCCGGGGCCGCGCTCGCCGCGGCACGGCGGATCGTCGCCGGCCTGGCCGACGAGGTGCCGGAGCTGAACGCCGGCGTGGGGGTGGGCTTCGGCTCGGTGGTCGCCGGGAACGTCGGTGCCATCGAGCGCTTCGAGTACACCGTGATCGGCGACCCGGTCAACGAGAGCGCCCGGCTGTCGGAGCTGGCGAAGCGGGACCCGTCCCGTCCGCTCGCCGCGGGCCGCGCGGTCGACGCCGCGGCGGCCGGCGAGGCGAGACACTGGGAACGGATGGAGACGCTGACCCTCCGCGGTCGCACGGCCGAGACCGTGGTCTACGCCGCGATGCCTGCCGGCGCTGCGGGTTCTGCCGACCGCGCGCAGCCGACTCGCTAGCCTCGATCTTTCGTGAGGTGGCGGTCGTCTGTTGGGTGGCCCGGGTGGGTGGTCTGAGGACCGGATCTCCGGGCGTAGGCCGTGAGAGGTGCCCGACGCGTCGGTGGGCGTCGGGGTTCACGGCCCCGAGGTGGAACGTCCTTTCTGGATCAGAGGTCAGGTCGGCTTGATGTCAGGCAGGTGCGGGAAGTGCTGCGAGTCTTGAGATCCCGTCGAGCAGCAGTCCAACATGTGGTGCGTGGGCGGCAAGCTTCAACCGGGTTCGGCGGGCGTGGCGGCTGATCTTGA
>NZ_BAOQ01000017.1 GCF_000344155.1 Gordonia paraffinivorans NBRC 108238
CCGCTATACCCTTCTCTCTCAGGTTTCTGCAATTCAGTGACCTCGGGGTTGGCCAGGGTCTCCTTAATCGACATGTGCATGAGATCCATCCACTTGTCGCCAGTGAGGTCGGCTTTGGTCTCCCACTGATCCCCGTGTTTTCCCTTGATGTGTTCGAACGAGTATTTCTTGTTGCCGCACCGCATGAAGGCCCGCCGATCACCGGCTACTTCGTAGTCCTGGATCTCTTTGCGTTCGTCGGACGACCCGCACGCGGCGAACGGAGGCAGTCCGGAATCTGGTGTCCAGTCACGGGCGAAGGTGCGGCCGGGAAGCGGGATACGCGGCACGGGGGGCAGCGCCGGGGTCATCGACGGTGGGGTCGATCGCGGCACGACTGGCACGTCACGATCTGCGCCCGGTACCGGAACGATCGGCGTTTGGCCGGCTTCGGGGATGTCGGTGGGTGCGTGTGCGCCCACGTTCGGGCCACCGGTGTCGGGGCTGTTGGTCTCGGTCGGGATGGCCGGTGCGGTCACCGAGGGTGGCGGGGTGGTCGACGACGTCGGCGGGCCGGGGTCGACACACACATACGGCACTGGTGGTGGGGGTGCCTGGTCGGCGGGTTTGCCGTTCGACGCCGCCCACGATTGCGCCCACGCGCTGTTGTAGGCGGCGGTCTCCCGTGCGCACCGCTCGGCGGGGGTTTCTGCATTCGCCGACGGGGTGCTGATCAACACCAGCGCCGAGACCGTCGCGATACCGATCGCCACCAGCACCGCCAGGATCGACATCCACCCGGACTGCGGCTGATGCGTCTGCGCCGGTGGCATGGTCGCCTGTTCGCGACCGTTGGTCGTCACAGCCACATCCGTGCCGAGTAGAGGTTGAGGGTGTCATCGGCGGTCGGGGTGGACACCGACAACCGCACGATCACCCGGACGGTGACCGGGCCGGCACACCCATCCACCCGCACGTGCACGCGTTTGGCGCGGATCGACGCCCGATTGGTTTGCAGGGTCTTTTTGCCCAGCGAGATCTCGTTGATGGTGCCCGGTTTGAGTTTCGACGAGATCGACGGCGACACCGATGCCGAACCACCCACCGACACGCCAGGTTGCCCCGAAATGGTGACGTTGGCGTTCGGGCCGAACGACGACCCCAACCCGAACGTCGCCCCATCAGAGATGTCGATCTGGCAGCCGACGACCAGGAACTGTTCCAGCACACCCGAACTCACCGGCTGTGACGGTGTACGCCCGGCGGCGGGGGTGACCAGTGCACCTACCCGCGCTGATACCCAGCCTTCGCGGGAGGCGAAACTGTTGGCGATGTTCGACATCGGGTTGACCACCAACTCCGAGGCCCGCAACTCGATCTTCCACCCGTCATCGGTCACCAGCCGGTCATAGGTCGACGCCAGCGGAGTGGGTGCCGCCGCCGCGGCCCCGGCGCCGGCGATCAGGACCGCCAGGACGGCGCACACTCCCGTCACGAACACCGTGGCAGATCGGCGCAGCGGCCGAACATCCAAATCTTGCACCACCATGTGGCCCCCAAGCCGTCAGGTCGAAACACACTGTTCACCGGGCCGAAGGCGCAGAGAAGCGCCGTACGAGACACGAAAGTCTCAGCGCACCAACAAGAACTGTCCCCGACCCAACCACCGAGGGTCGCCGCGTTATCGAAAGGTCCAGATACCGCGGAATCGACCACCAGATAGTGAATGCACTATGGCACACTCTATCTTTGCCAGCAATGAATGTGAGGGTGGTCACGTCAAGTGTTGCGCCCGATCGCGGCTGCGGGAACCGGTGTTCAGGTGAGGGCGTTGAGGGCGGTGATCGCATCGGCGCGGCCGGCGGCGACGATGGTGCGCCAATCGGATTCGGCGGGTGCGCCGGCGGTGATGGTCTGGGTGAGGGTGGCCTGGATGCGGCCGTGGCCGGCGGCGGTGCGGCCACCGAGGTGCCCCCGGGTGGCGAAGTGCTCGAGGATGTCGGCCAGCAGCGCGTACTCCACCCGGGTGGCGTGGGTGAGGCGGATCTGTCCGGACAGGCGGGTGCCGGCGATGAGAGTTTCGGTGTCGAGGCGGATCGGGACTGAACCCCTCCCCGGCGTCACCGTCGACGGTGACGCCGGCGGCGGACAGGTCATTGCTGTGGCTGGTGGATTCCTGCCCGAGGACGGTGTGCACCGACGCCGGTATCGGAGCATCCGGCGGTGGGGCTGTCGGGAGTAGGTGCAGGGTGTCGGCGGTGACCGGAACAACCTTGGATACCACCAGTTTTCCGGACATGACCCGCGCGTTCGCCGCTCCGCCGAACAGCCCGATCAACGGCACCAACGTCTTGAGTTCGCGTTCGTGTTCTGGGGTCATCTCGCGGGTTGATTTGCGCAGGAACCCGCCGTTGCGCAACAGGTGCGCGGCCGCCGGGGTCAGCTGACCGGCGTAGTCGAGGACCTCGGCGAGGAGTGTTTCGCCGGTGCGGCGCAGGATGCCGCGCCAGGCGTTGCCGGAGATGATCGGCACCACCGCCACCTCTCCGGTCGGGGTCAGAGTCTTTTCGCGGCGGAACAGCGACTGGATCGAGGAGCTGTTGCGGGTGTCGTCGCGGTGCACGATCGATGTCGTGGCGGTGATGTCGACATCGACTACCGCGCTGATCAATGGCTCCCCCATCAGTTCTCCCCTGCGCTCGCAGCTGCGCGGCGATTGTCGGCGACGGTTTCGGCGATGATCCGCACGCGCAGGATCAGGGCGGGTAGTTGGTCGCGGAGCAGGGTGAGGACCGGCGCTGAGGGTTCGGTGAGTAGCTGGGCGACCTCGAGGCGGCGGGCTCGGTCGGTGACCGTGATGGGGAGGGCTTGGGCGAGCAGGGACCACCAGGTGGCCAGGCTGTCGGCGCGGTAGGTCGCCGCCCGCAACCGGGCCGGGAGCAGCTCGTCCCAGTAGCGGTGGCGGTGATCGCCGATCCAGGCGTCCCAGTCCAGGTCGTAATGCACCAGCAGCAGCAACCGTTCGGCGCAGATGGCAGCCGGGTCGGTCAGCGCCGGCGGTTCCGGGACCTCGGCACGCCACTGATCTGTCGGAACAGACAGCGGCGCAGGGGTTTTGGTGGGGTTCACTCGGTGTGCCAGGTCCATGAGTCGATGCGCCACACGTGCTGTTCGATGACGGCGCCGAGGGTGGCGGTGATGGCGGGATCAGCCCAGCCGGGCCGGGTGAACTCGAGGGTGACGGTCGCTGGGGAGGTGGGCGGGTCGGGTACCGGCGCTGTGGGGGTCGGGCGGGAGCCGT
This sequence comes from Gordonia paraffinivorans NBRC 108238, assembly GCF_000344155.1. GTDB lineage: Bacteria > Actinomycetota > Actinomycetes > Mycobacteriales > Mycobacteriaceae > Gordonia > Gordonia paraffinivorans. The sequence goes on from NZ_BAOQ01000017.1 coordinate 3,281, forward strand.
GGGGGCCACAGCTGAGTGCGTAGATCGTCGAGCATCTCGATCGGGGCGTGCTGGTCGTAGGTGGCGCGCCAGCGGGCCGACAGACAGCGGCGAGCGCCGACGACGTTATCGACGGTCACCGCGTGCTGGAGCGTCATGATGGTGTCGTGGAGGGAATCGAACGGCGCTCCCCCGTACTCCCGGTCAAACTGTTCGGCCTCCTCCACCCACGACGCGACCGTGCGCTCAAGCGGGCCTGTCAGGTTCGGTTCGCAGCGGCACTCGGCGACCTCACCAGGTTCGGCGTCGGGGTCGTCGAGGGAGAAGTTGCACACCACCTGTGTGGGAGAGCCTTCGTTGTAGCCGAGTGTTACTGGCCGGCGTCCCGCTGGTGGCGGGTAGAACTCGGGTTCGACCATCGTGTCGCCGCGCATCTCAAAGCTCGGGGTGTAGAGCAGGAAGTACTCGAAATACATGAACTGGTGCGCGTCGCGCCAGCGTTGTGAGGTGCCGAGTTCATCGACGGAGAATAGGGTCATCTCTCCGAGGCGTTCGATGCCGTTGCATAGGGTCATCAGTTGCCGGTAGGAGCGGTCGAACCGCACCCCGAGGCGTTGTTCGGCCGCGGCGATCTGCTCGGGTGAGGCCCACAGGCCGGTGCCGGCGCCGACTGCGACCGCCCGCTCAATCAACTCCTCGAGGCTGGGGGTCTCCACCCTTGGCTGGGTCACTGGCGTCTCCTCGATCGTGGATTCCTCAGTGCGGGAGTCTGCGGTGTCGCTGTGGGTGTGGGCGCGGGTGTGGACAGGGCGATCGCGGCGTCCCACCACGCACCAGGGTGGCTGCGCCACACCGCCAGGGCATCCCAGGCCGCCAGCAGCTGGGGCCACTGGTCGGCCGGCACAGTGCGCATCAGCGTCATCGGTGGGACGGGGTCGGTGAGCATGGCCGCACGCACCCCGGGCAGGGCGCGGAGCCATCGCAGATCGGTCAACAACGCCACCGCGGCATCATCCCACCGAACCGCTGTGTCGTCGGTGCAGACATGCCCCCACCGTGCGGTCGGGAGGATGTGGCGGCGACCACGGACCGGCACCACCACCATCCGGTCGACCGGTAGCGGGCCTGCGGCCAGCAACTCCCCCAGCTCGGTGCGCTCCACGATGGTGCGGGCGGTGCGGTGTTGGTCAACGAGGTAGACGCTGCGTCGTAGTTCGGCTGTGCCATACGCCCATCCGCAGGCGGCGCATAACCAGTCCCCGCCGTACACCCAGGATTCGGCGTCGGTGAACTTGCGGGAGACCACCGACAGCGCGGCCACCAGCGCCACGTCGGTGGCCCCGCAGCAACAGCACCACTGTCCTTGCTCGGGCAATTCAGCGGTGGGTGGGATTGGTCGGCCGGCGGCAGTCCAGGCCGTGAACGCCGCAGACCCAGGCGGGACTGCTTGACGCCCTGGGTTTCAGGGAAGAGAGTCGATGATCTTCATTGTTTCCACGGCTACGGTGGTCACCTTGCGGATCAGGTCGACGATGTAGGTCGGGTCGTCGTGTTCGTCGCACCAGTCGTTCGGGTCGTTGGTGATCTTGGAGTCTTTGTCGGTCTTGATCTGGTACCGCTCCAGAATCCAGCCCAATGCTGTTCGGGAGCCGAGGAGGTATCGTTCGGCGTCTTCGGGGATGCCGGAGATGGTCACGTAGGGGTTGTAGATGATGGTGGAGTGGTCGGTCTTGGAGCGCCACTTCATCTTCTGAACGCGCCACGTATCGGGGTCGTCGACGCTGCGGCCCTTCTTCACTGATACCTCTAATGGGTACGGCTCTGCGTCTTCGTAGTCGGCGTGCAAGGCCAGTAGGCGCTGGCCGGCGTTGGTGCAGGCGTCGAAGTCGTCGCGGGATTCTGGTGTGGGGATGCGTGGCAGCATCTTTTTCAGATCGGCGGCGTAGGTGTTGCGGTAGGCCGGCGAGTGTAGGAGGCCGTAAACGAAGCAGAAGATGTCGTCCTTGGTGACTTCTTCGCCAAGTTTCGCACAGTACAGATCCGCGATCTCATCACTGATGTTGTCGACGCGCTCGTACCCCCACTCATCGACAACGGCAGTCCCAGTCGCGAAGTCAAGAGTGCCAGCGTCCTCCTCCGGCTTGCGGTACGTGTACCGAGGGAAGAACTGACCCGTGTCCAATGTGTGAAGGTTTGGCAATTCCCTCGTGGCGAACGGCGTGAACTCGAAGTGCGACGCCGGCGCCGTCAAAACGATCCCGATATTCGTATGGTGTGGGGTGGGAAAGATGGCCGGGAGCTGGTAGGTGCGCTCGTTGAGTTTTCGGTCGAAGTACACCCAGCGTTTCTCAAAGGGACGGTAGGCCCCCAATCGAATTGCCTGGTTGTCGAACGCGTAGGTGACGTTGCGTGCGAGGTCGTGTTTCGTACTCGCGTTCCAGCTGATCTTGGTGGGGTCGGTGTCGATGAACCTGTCAACCGCCTTGGCGCGTTCCTTTCGGTCTGCAGGTGGCGTAGTCTGCGCGAACTCGTAGACCTGCTTGTTGTAGAAGTCGATCATGCGGTGCATGGTGTCTACCAGCGCCTTGCGGGACGCGTTGTAGCACCACACGTCACGGTTCGTCTTCAGCCCCCCGGAATACGTTTCGAAGACACGGACACCTGTCCCGTCCTTGTCGCCGATGACGGGGTAGGTGCTGAAGGTGTCGTCGCGTTGATTGATCCAGTCGCCTGCGATGTTGGGGGTGATGGTGTCCCAGTCGATGGCGGGGAGGGGGTCGGTGTCGAGGATGCGGAGTTTGTCGTCGCGGGTGAGGTAGTCACCGATGTCGCGGTAGTGGATGGTGGCGGGACCGGTGTGGGTGGGGTCTTTGACACCGACGAAGATCGCTACCGTGTTGCGGCTGCCGCCGCCGAAGACTTTGCCGCCCTCTTTTCGGCTGAGTTCGCCTGCGGTGCGCTGGTTTCCGCGGAGGTTGTAGACGTAGATGCTGCTGTAGTCGTCGGCGAGGGTCAGGCGCATGCCGTCGTGGGCGTTGCCGTCGATCCAACCGCCGTTAGAGACGAACGCGACGATGCCCTGGTCGCCAATACGGTCTGTGGCCCAGCGGAATGCGCGGATGTAGGAGTCGTAGAGGCTGTTCTTGTTGGTTGCGGTGGATTTGGCTGCGTAGGTGTTTTCGATGTGGCCGTCGAGGGTTGGGTATTTGAGGTTGGCGTTGTTGTCGTTGGCGCTGTCTTGGCCGACTGAGTAGGGCGGGTTGCCGACGATGACGTTGATCTTGGTGTCGAGTTGGCGGGTGATGCGGTCATTGTTCGCGGGGAACATTTCGGCGTCCATGGTGTCGTCGGCTTCGCTGATCTGGAAGGTGTCAGCGAGTACGATCCCGGGGAATGGCTCGTAGTCGGCGGTGTCGGCTTTACCGGCGAGAGCGTGATAGGTGGCTTCGATGTTCACGGCGGCGACGTAGTACGCGAGCAGCATGATCTCGTTGGCGTGCAGTTCCCGGGTGTATTTGCGGGCCAGGTCATGTGGGGTGATCAGGCCGGTCTGCATGAGTCGGGTGATGAAGGTGCCAGTACCCGTGAACGGGTCGAGGATGTGGACGTTGTCAGCGGTGAGGCCTTTACCGAAATGCTCACGGGAGACGGTGTCGGCAGCGTGGAGGATCCAGTCGACAATCTGGACGGGTGTGTAGACGATGCCGAGGGCATCGGCCTGTTTCTTGAACCCGATCTTGAAGAACCGTTCATATAGGTCAGCGATGATGCGCTGTTTACCCTCGGCGCTGGTGACCTGGGAAGCGCGCAACCGCACCGAGTCGTAGAAGCTGTCGAGGCTGGCAGTTTCGGATTCGAGTCCGGTGTCGTCGAGGGTGTCGACCATGCGTTGCATGACGATCGAGACCGGGTTGTGGGAGGCGAAGTCGTGTTCGCTGAACAGAGCGTCGAAGACGGGTTTGGTGATCAGATGCTGAGACAGCATGCTGATCGCGTCATCATCTGTGATGGAGTCGTTGAGGTTGTCACGCAGCCCAGCAACGAACTTGCCGAACTCGCGTTCGATGGTTGGATCGCCTTGGGCGAGAATCGCTTTGATGCGAGTGATCTGGGCGGCGGAGATGTCGGCAACATCGTGTGCCCAGTCTTCCCAGTAGGTGCGGGTGCCGACTTTGTCGACAATGCGGGCGAAGATCGCTTGGCGCCACTGCGACAGGGAGAACAACGCCAACTGTGAGGTGAAGTCCGCGTCGTTGGTTGTGGTTGCCTGGCTGTCATCGGACGGGCCGATCGTCTCGGTCTCGTCGTCGGCGGTGGGGCCGATATGACCGCCCATCAACGAGTTGGTGCCTGTGCCGAGTTTCTTCGTGTCGGCGGCGTTGAGGTTGATGGCGTTGACGTGGGCGTCGAACCGTTCGTCGTGGGAACGCAACGCGTTGAGTACTTCCCACACGACCTTGAACCGTTTGTTGTCCTGCAATGCCTCCGACGGGCTCATCTCCGCCGGCACAGCCACGGGAAGGATGATGTAGCCGTAGTTCTTGCCTTCCGACAAGCGCATCACCCGGCCGACGGCCTGGACAACATCGACGATCGAATTGCGTGGATGCAAGAACAGAACGGCATCAAGTGCTGGCACGTCCACACCCTCGGACAGGCAGCGGGCGTTGGTGAGGATGCGGCACTCGTTGTCCGACAGCGGCGAGCTGATGCCTTTGAGCCAATTGATCCGTGATGTGCGTTCCAGCGCGTTATGGGTGCCGTCGACATGTTCGACCGAGCAGTACAAATCCGTGTTGTTGGCTGCCGGGTCATCGCTGTCGCCTTCGTCGTCGAGGGTGTCGCGGTAGGCGTCGACCACTGCGGGAAACATGTGGGCAATGGACTTGGAGGTGGCGATGTCCTTGGCGAACGCGACAGCACGCCGCATGGGGTTTTCGCCGGGAGCGAAGGTGGAGCCATCGATCGTGGCGCCGGCACGTTTGGCCAGCCCGTTCCAGCAGCCGACGATCCGGGTCGCGTCATCGAGGTTGAGTTCGCTGTCCGGGCCGGCGAGTTGTTCCTGCATCGGGCCGGCCACCAGTGACTGATCCACGGTCAGGACGAGGACTTTGTAGTCGGTGAGCAGCCCTTTTTCCACGGCTTCGCCGAAGCCGAGGTGATGAAACTCCGGTCCGAACAATTCCTCGTTGTCCATTGACGCCACTTCAGCAGAATGCTCTTCGGCTTTGTCCTTGAGCTTCTGGTCGTAGATGCGTGGTGTGGCGGTCAGATACAACCGACGAGCCGACTTCAGAAAATCCGGGTCGTGCACTTTGACGAAGTTCGACTCATCCGAACCGGTCAGTGTAACGCCGGTGGTGCGGTGGGCCTCGTCGCACAGGATCAGATCAAAATCGGGCAGCCCGAGAGCCTGCGCGTCGGAAACCACCGGAAGGGACTGGTAGGTGGTGAACACCACGGTCAACCCGTCGGCATCGTCATCAATGTGGGTGAGGGATTCGGCCAGTTTCGTGGCGTTGGTGGTCACCGGGATAGCCACATCGTAGGTGCGGGAATCCTCGGCAGCCCGGGACACCGGGGTGTGTGCGGGTGTGTTCGTCGGCGTGATCCCACGCCGCCAGCGTGTCGGCACGCGGCTTGCGGGTGATCGAACCCCCAGCGCCCTCAGCACCGCCGGGCTTATCCGCCGATCGGCTCCGACAACGGCAGGTTCACGAAGCTCGGGCGGCTCGGGTCCAGCTGAATGTGCTGCGGCTTCAACCCCGACTCGTTGAGAAGCGGGCGCAGCGGGAGTGCCCGCGGGAAGTTCATCGCGAACACGTCCACCCGGAGACGATGACCCGGCTTCACGATCGCCTCGGTGGGCAGCAGGCCGATGTCGACGGCCACCGGGCGGCCCGGCGCGACGCGCTGCCGCGACGACAGGGTGAGGTGGTAGACCGGATCGATCACGTCCCCGTTCGGGGCGAACTGCGAAGCGGCGCGGTCGTATCCACGCAGCGAGGCCATCACCTGACCGGAGCTGATCACCTTCGACGTGCCGTCGGGCGCGACGTCGTTGAGGGTAGCCGTCCAATAGCCGTCGGTGGCGTCGAGCACCGCGTTGAGACGGACGTTCGCGTATCCGGACACGCTGCGCGCCTTGGTCAGCGGTGCTGTGGTGAACGACAGCGCCGCGCGTTCGGAGATGCGCGCATCGTCGGAGCAGAACGGGAAGATCGCCAGGGCGCCGGCGAACTGCTGCGCGGCGTCGCGGGAGCACATAGGCGCGAGACCCGGCGACACGGTCAGCCGCGCATGCGACTTCGGGGCGGCGGGGCTGAGGCTGCCGTCGCGGACCGCATGGGGCGCGGTGCCGCTACGACGATCCGACAGGTACAGGCGCTGGCGCTCCATGCCGGCGCGCGGGAACTGCTGCGCGGTGATCCAGGAGTCGCCCACCTGCTTCAGCTGAACGGGCCCGTACTCGTCGATCCCGTTGTCGATTCCCTTGAGCCACTTGTCGAACCACGCCTTCTGCAGGACGTCGAGACGCGGGGGAGTGCCCGCGCGGCCCTGCTGGCCGCCACCGATGGTGAGGTGGTAGCCGTCGCCCATGATCAGCTGCTTCTTGCCCGGCGGCAGCGGGATCTTGTTGTACATCCGGACCTCGGAGTTGGTGAAGAGATCGAACCACCCGCCGTAGATGAACGTCGGGGTGGTGATCTTCTCCGCCCGGTCGAGCCAGGCGGTGCGGGGTTCGGAGTTCTTCTCCAGCAACGCCTTCAGGTTCTCCGGCACCGAGGGGATGTCGGGCGTCAGCAGCGCCGCCATCAGCTGCGGGTAGAAGGTCAGGGGGTCGGAGATCCTGTCCGCCAGCCACTTCCAGTCGAAGGTGCCGTTGAGCATCGACGCGACGTTGGGGATCATCTTGGTGCCGTTGACGAGTCCCAGCCACATCGGCAGGAAGCCGACGCCCAGTCCGCCACCGGGAGCGACGATGTCGCGGATGAGGTCGCCGCCCGGCTCGACCGGGAAGATCGCCTTGAGCGCCTTCGGGTTCTTGTTGGCCGCCTGGATCTGGTTGATCGCCGAGTACGAGACGCCTGACATGCCGACCTTGCCGTCGGACCACGGTTGCCTCGACGCCCAGTCGATGACCTCGACCGTGTCCTGCTGCTCGCGGTTCTGGAAGACGTCCCACTTGCCCTGGGAGAAGCCGGTCCCGCGGACGTCGACCACCACCTGCGTATAACCGCTGCGCACGAGGTCGAAGTCGACGGCGAAGGTCTTGGCGCCGCCGTCGCGGATGGTGTGGGCGATGTCGTTGATGCCGTCGATCGGCGTGCCCCGCAGGTTGATCGACCGCGCGATCTGCAGCAGCCACGGCTCGAGCACCGGGTGCTGGATGACCGCCGCGCTCAGCGCGGTGACCAGCTTGGTGTACGGGGTCATGGTGACGATGACCGGCGTCTTCTTCGAGGTCGGCCGCTCGCGGGCGTCGGCGGGCCGGTAGACGTTGGCGCGCAGGACGGTGCCGTCGCTCATGCGGATCGGGACGTCCCAGGTGGTGTTCACCCCGGCATACGGCTGCGGTCCGTCGTGGCTCGCCTGCCAGCGTGCTGCGGCCGCCCCTCCGGTGGGGCCGGTCGGCGCGGCGCCGGCCACGACCGTCGGCGCCACCAGCACCGCCACGAGCGCCACGACCCCCGCCAGCAGACGGACACTTCTCGACGACCTGCTCATTCACATCCCCCGCGTGTGAGCGCCGCGGCGGCGTTCGCATCGCCGCGGCAGAACCGTTCAAGCGCTCACAACGTAGCACTGGCGGTGACGCGGGTCACGGGTCGGTTTCGGGAGGGGGCGGTTCGGCAGTCGCGGTTGCGACCAGATCGGCTCGTCGCCGGCGATCGGCGCACCTCGGGGAACGACCGGGGACCGGTGGGCGGTCAGTTGAGGCTGAGGTCGATCGGATGGGTCGCGAGCAGCGGCAACGGCCAGGGCTGTCGACGCAGGACGTCGAACCAGATGTCGGTGCCGGGCGGGACCAGCACGTCGCGGGGGAGGGCCGAGGCGAGCATCCAGCTGAACCGGTCGAGTTCGTCGTCGAGCTGCCCCGCACCCCAGCCCGCGTAACCGGCGAAGATGCGCACGCCCTCGAGCAGGTTCTCCAGCGACTCGGGGTCGGCGTCGAGATCGACCAGGACGACGCGGCCGTCGACGGGCCGCAACGCCGGATGGGCCTCGACGTCGACGCCGTGCTTGCAGACGCCGAGGCACAGGGCCGCGTCCTGCTTGACCGGACCCCCCACGTACAGCGCCCGCGGCGACGCGGCGATGTCGGTCCACCGGGGGAGGAGGTTGTGCACCGCGGTCTGGCTCATGCGGTTGAGGACGACGCCGAGGCTGCCCTCCTCGTTGTGTTCGATGATGTAGACGACGGTCCGCGCGAAGGTCGGCTCGATGAGATCGGTCGAGGCGATCAGCAGTGTTCCGGGACGGACGCGCTGCGTCGGATCCTCGTCCCACGGCACGCCGGGCATGCGGCCACCGCCACCGCTTCCCGCCGGGAAGTCTCCGGGACGGAATTCCGGTGTGGGATCGTCTGCGTCGTCACCGCCGGCCACGTCACCATCATCGCACGACCGGCGCCGGAGGGGACCCACACGTTCGGGACGGACCGGTGCCGCTGAGTACGCTTGAACGGGTGAACCGCACCGAGGAGGACCGCCCGAGAGGGTGGTCGGTGTTCGTCGACTCGCTTCGGCATTCCCCGGGCCTCGGACGCCTCCTCTCGGTCCGTCTCACCAGCCAGATCACCGACGGCATCTTCCAGGCCGCACTGGTCGGCAGCATCCTGTTCAACCCCGAGCGGCACGCCGATCCGCTCGCCGTCGCCGGCGGCCTCGCGGTCCTGTTGCTGCCCTACTCGCTCATCGGCCCGTTCGCGGGTGCACTCCTCGATCACTGGGATCGGCGCAACGTGCTCCTGTACGCCAACGTGTTGCGGGCGGCGATCATCGGGCTCGTCGCGATCTCGGTCGCCTCGGGAGCCCCCGACGTGGTGGTGCTGATCTCGGCCCTCGCGGCGACCGGCGCGAGCCGATTCGTGGCGGCCGGCCTGTCCGCGGGTCTGCCACACGTCGCGCGGCGGGAGGTCATCGTCGCGATGAACGCGCTGTTCACCACCCTCGGCGGGGCGATGCTGACCGTCGGACTCGGCATCACCCTCGGGCTGCGGGCGATCTTCGGCGACGACAACTCCGGCAGCGCGCTCACGATGATCGCGGGGATCGTGCTCGCGCTGGTGTCGGGAGCGCTCGCGCACGGCTTCCCGCCGCTGCAGCTCGGCCCCGACGAACCCGACGATCCCGGACGGTCGGCGTTCCATGCGGTCTCGGTCGGGCTGTGGCACGGCGCCCGCGCGGTCGCCGAGCACAAGACGGTCGCCGCGGCGCTGTCGGCCATCGGCGCGCACCGGCTCGTGTTCGGCATGAACACCCTGATGATCCTGGTCTTCACCAAGCAGATGGGACCGGGGGACGGCCTCGACCGGGTCAGCCTGATCATCGGCTTCACCGGTGCGGGGGCGTTGCTCGCCGCCCTGGTGACGCCGATCGCGGTGGACCGCGTCGGTCGCTACCGGACGCTGATGTGCGCGTTGGCTGTTGGTGCCGTCGCCGAGGCGACGGTGTTCGGCTTCGAGTTCGCGGTGCTCTGCGGGTCGGCGTTCGTGCTGGGGCTGATCGGCCAGGTGGCCAAGCTCTGCGGCGACGTCGCGATGCAGGTCGACGTCGGCGACATGGTTCGCGGCCAGGTCTTCTCGGTGCAGGACGCGGTGTTCAACGTCGCCTACGTGGTCGCGGTGACCGCCGCCGCCCTGGCGATCCCGGCCGACGGGCACGCGCCGGTTCTGGTGGCGTTCGGGGTGGTGCTCTACATCCTCGGCATGATCGCCGTGCGCGCCCTCTACCGGCGGGTGACCATACCGGCCCTCACCCCGGAGGAGCCCGCGGCCGACGGCCGGGCCATCACCGACCGCGCCGGCTGAACCTCGGATCCCGGCGGTCGTAGGCGGCATCGGCGGTGCCGTCGCCGTCGCGATCCACCAGCACCACGTCGGTCGTCCCGTCGCCGTCGGAGTCGACGTAGAGCCGCTCGCCGGCCAGGCGCCCGGCCTTCTCCGTCCCGACGAGTTCGGCGTCGGTGGTGCCGTCGGCGTCGAGATCGAGACGGAGCACGCGGTCGGCCGGGCGCTCGGAGGGCTGCGGGCGGTGCTCCGGCGACTCACGCGGCGTGGCGGACGGGGCGCCGGCGCCTCCTCCGCGCACCTCACCGACATCGACCGGACGGTCCCAGAGTCCGGCACCCGAATCGCGGTAGAAGGCATCGAACTGGTCGTCGTCGTCGAGGTCGAGCGCCACCGTGTCGGCGATGCCGTCGCCGTCGGAGTCCCACATCGCATCGTCGCGACGGCCGTCGCCGTCGAAGTCGAGCCGGATGGCGTCGGGACCCGGGGCGTCCACTCCGACGGTGGTGTCGGCGGGGTCGGTCCAACGGGTCGTCGAACCGTCCCCGGGCCCGAAGAAGTACTCGATCACCGGGTCCATGAGAGTTTGGACGCAGCGGGGACCGCTCCGGTTCCACCGGACTCCGCGAACATGCGTGCCGTGACACCCCCGCGCTGTGACCGGGGTCGCCCCGACCCGGTAAGTTGAGGCTTCATGTACGTCAGCGAGCTCGGCGAGCAGTGGCACGCAGCGCGGCTGAAACCCGCCCTGGCGCATCTCGACTCCGCTACTGCGGGACGGTCGTCGTATGCGGTGATCGGCGCGATGACCGCACACCTGTGGCGCGAGACCGAGCGCGGCTCCTACGTCGCCGCCGACGACCGGTCCGAGGAGATCGTCCGCGACACCCGGAATCTCGGCACCCTCATCGGACACACCCCGGACGAGATCGTCTTCCGCGAGAGCGCCCGAGCCGCCCTGCGTGCGTTGCTGACCAACTGGCGACTGCCTGTCACCTCGACGGTGTGGGTGGCGAAGAACGAGTTCGGACCGAACCTCGAGGAGTTCGAGCGCCGCGGCTACGTCGTGCGCACGATGCCTGACGCCGACTACCACGGCCACGTCGACACCGACGCACTGGAGAACATGCTCCAGTTCGAGCAGCCCGACTTCATCCACATCTGCCACATCGGCTCGATGTCGGGCGTGGTGCAACCGGTCACGAAGATCGTCGAACTCGCCCACAACGCCGGGGTCCCGGTCGTCGTGGACATGGCCCAGTCGGTCGGCCACGTCCCGACCGTCACCGGTGCCGACGTCGTCTACGGCACCAGCCGCAAATGGCTGACCGGCCCGCGCGGCGTGGGTTTCGTCGCGGTGCGCCGGGACTCGCTGCGGCCGGTCGAGATCGACGGCTCGGACGCGTTCATCGCCGGCCGCCTCGGACTCGGCGTCGCCATCCGCGAGCTCCTCGACATCGGCCAGCAGCGCGTGTTCCGCGAGCTCGCCAAGATCGGCAAGGCCACTCGCGAACGCCTGCACGGCATCGCCAGCTGGGAGGTGCTCGAGCCGATCGACGAGCCGTCGGCCATCGTGACGCTGGCCCCGCCGCCCGGGTGGCAGTTCGAGGACGTCGCCGCCGCGCGGGACAAGCTCCTCGACCTCGGCATCCTGGTGACCGCCGCCGACGTCTGGCGGGCGCCGCTGTCGACCGAGACCCCGGTCCTGCGGCTCAGCCCGCACCTCGACGTGCAACGTGAGGATCTCGACCGGCTCGCCGACGCCGTGCGGACGATGGGTTACTGAGCGCGGTAGGGGTTCCGGCCCGGGGCAGGCGGCACGCGCCGCTCGTGGTCCGATCGACGTGTGGCGACGGCTTGGTCAGCCCACCCGGTCCAGCGCGCTCGCCACGATCTCCTCGACCGCGGGCCGTGCGGCCTCGCCATCCCGGGCGACCAGGCCGATGCGCGTGCGCCGGTGCAGGACGTCGTCGGCGTCGAGGGCACCCTCGTGGGTCACCGCGAACTCGACCTCCGCACGGGTGACGTCGATGCCGGGCGCGATCGGATCCAGCGGCCGCTCCACCGTCGCCGCGTCGACGACGGTCGGCGCCTCGCCCCCGAAGCGAGCCACCAGCGATGCGGGCAGGCCCTGCTCGCGGGGATCGCGCAGCGCGCCGACGAGGGGTGTCGTGGTGGTGACGCACTCGGACACCGACAGCGCGGTGGTCGACAGCGCCGCGTCGACGGCGTCCTGCGCCATCCGCCGGTAGGTGGTGAGCTTGCCTCCGACCACCGTCACCAGGCCGTCGCCGCGCACGCGCACGTGATGCCGGCGCGACACGTCGGCCAATCCCTCCGACGACTCGCCGTCGAGCGCGGACGGATCGTGGATGAGCGGCCGCAGACCCGCGAAGGCGCCGATGACGTCGGCGCGGTCGAGCGGTCGGGCGAGTGCGGGGTTGATCGCGTCGAGCAGGAAATCGATCTCGGAGTCGTCGGGCGCCGGGATGTCGGGGATGGGTCCGGGTGCCGCGACATCGGTGAGGCCGATGTAGACCCGTCCCAGCTGGGCCGGCAGCGCGAATACGTAGCGCGACAGCGAATCCCCCAGCGGGACGGTGAGAGCGGCGGTCGGGTTGCCCAGCCGCGCCGCGTCGACGACGAGGTGTGTTCCGCGACTTGGTGAGACGGCGATCGACGAGTCGACGGTCGCCGACCACACGCCGGTCGCGTTGACGACCATGCGCGCGCCGACGTCGAGGCTCTCGCCCGTCCGGAGGTCGGTCAGCGTCGCGCCGCGGCCGTCGACCCGGTCGGCCCGCGTGCGGGTGCAGATCAGTGCGCCGTACGCGGCCGCGGTACGGGCGACCGCCACGACGAGACGGGCGTCGTCGACGAGCCGGCCGTCCGTGGTCGAGATGCCCCCGCGCAGTCCGTCGGGGGCGAGTGCCGGGCACCGCCCCAGGGTCTCCATCACCGACAGCCGCGCCGGCGACGGCAACAGCTCACCCGGTGTTCCGGCGTTGCGCCGCAACACATCTGCCGCTCGCATCCCGAGCAGCATGACCCTGCCGCGGCGGCCGCCGCGATCCGGCAGGATCTGACGCATCGGCGAGATCAGGTGGGGTGCGATCGAGGTCATCAGGTGATGGCGCTCGACGGCGCTCTCGCGGGCGATCCGGACGTCCCCCTTCGCGAGATAGCGCAGGCCGCCGTGGACGAGCTTGCTGCTCCACCGGGACGTGCCGGACGCGAGATCGCCCTGTTCGACGAGCGCCACGCGCAGGCCGCGGGTCACCGCGTCGAGCGCGATCCCGACGCCGGTGATGCCGCCGCCGACGACGAGGAGATCGAGGGGCGCGGCCGGATCGGCGAGCGCCTCGAGGGCCAGCCGGCGGGTGCGGGCGGACAGGGTGGCCATCAGCGTCGCCCGGTCATGCGACCGGCCGGAGGTAGCCGGTGATCGCGTCGTGGAGCTCGGCGCTCCAGCCGTCGGCCAGGATGTCGGAGACGAGGGGCTCCGACTGCAGGAAGGACTGGGCGATCAACAGGACCATCGACGCCATGCGCTTGGCGTCGCCGCGCCGGACCCGCCCCTGCTCCTGGGCGTACGCCAACATGTCGGACAGCGTCGCCAGGACACCCTGCTGGCTGGTGCCCAGGCGTTCGAAGACGTAGGGGGACATCAGGTCTCGCTGTTCTCGCCACAGCGACGAGAGGAGTTCGCTGTCCCGCAGCGCCGAGACCACCTCGATGATCAGGTCGGCCAGGGCGTCGAGATCGGCCGGCGGCCCCGCGTCGCCGACGACCGCGTCGACGATGGAGAGCACCTCGCGCGTCAGCAGGCCGCGCAGGATCTCGGAGATGTCCGGCCAACGCCGGTAGACAGTGGGACGGCTGACCCCGGCCCGCCGTGCCACCTCCGAGACGGTCACCCTGCGACCGCCGCTGCGGAGCAGGCATTCCCGCGCCGCGTCCAGTACGAGATCGCCGATCTCTCCGTTACGGATTGACATGATGTGTAAAACTGTAACGGATCACACAACCGGCGGGGGGCTGGATGACCATCCGACACGCCACGATCGTGGCCAGCCCATATGCCAGGCACGGCACGGGCCTGCGACTCGCGCATCGTGCTGCCGATCTCCTGCGCGCCCACGGCGTGGAGGTGGAGGTGATCGTCGGCGAGGACATCGCCGACGCAGCCGAACGCGCCGGCAAGGCCGCCAGGGCAGACACCGACGTCCTGGTGATCGCCGGCGGCGACGGAACCGTCCGCCTCACCGTGGAGGCCGCCTACGGCTCCGGGAAACCCCTCGCCGTCATCCCCGCGGGCAGCGGCAACGACTTCGCCCGCAACCTGGGGATCCCCCTCGACGTCGACTCTGCCGTGCAGGTCGTCCTCGACGGACACCGGGAACCGGTCGACCTCGGACGCGTCACCTTCGCCAACGGCCGCACCGCCCTGTTCAGCACGGTCGCCGCCACCGGATTCGACGCCGCGGTGACCGCGCGCGCCAACGAGATGCGGTGGCCCAAGGGACAGGCCCGGTACACGCTCGCGGCCCTGCTGGAGCTCATCGGGCTACGGCCGCACCACTACCAGGTGCGCGTCGACGACACGACGATCGAGGACGACCTCGTCTTCGCCGCCATCGGCAACACCACCTCCTACGGCGGGGGCATGCGGATCACGCCGAAGGCCACGGTGTCCGACGGGCTGCTCGACATCACGCTCGCTCGGACCCCCGCCCGGCTTCCGCGGCTCACGCTGGCCCGGGTGTTCCCGAAGGTGTTCACCGGCAAGCACGTCGACCACCCGCTGGTGCGGACACTCCGGGGCGCCGAGATCGAGCTGTACAGCGATCCCCCCGCGCTCGTGTCGGTCGACGGCGACCTCGTCGGCGGACTGCCGGCGGTCCTCGAGGCGGTCCCTCGGGCGATCGAGGTGTTCACCCCCGCCCGGTGAGCAGGCGTCAGCCCTGGTTCTCGGGGCGCGCGGCCCACCATTCCCGCAACGCCTGCTCGGCCTCCTCCGGGCTGAGCGGCCCGCGGTCGAGGCGGAGTTCCTTGAGGTACCGCCACGCCTGGCCCACGATCGGGCCCGGCGGCACGCCCAGGAGTTCCATGATCGCGTTGCCGTCGAGGTCGGGACGGACCTTCTCCAGGTCCTCCTTCGCCTTCAGGTCCGCGATGCGCTTCTCGAGGTTGTCATAGTTCTGCTGCAGCCGGCGGGCACGCCGCTTGTTGCGGGTCGTGCAGTCGGCGCGGACCAGCTTGTTCAGCCGGTCGAGCAGGTGCCCGGCGTCGTTGACGTAGCGGCGCACCGCCGAATCCGTCCAGGCGCCGTCGCCGTAACCGTGGAACCGGAGGTGCAGGAACACCAGGTCCGCCACGTCCGAGACGACCGCCTTCGGGTACTTCAGCGCGCGCATGCGTTTGCGCACCATCTTCGCGCCGACGACCTCGTGGTGGTGGAAGCTCACGCCGCCGCCGGGCTCGTGGCGTCGGGTGGCGGGCTTGCCGATGTCGTGCAGCAGCGCCGCCCAGCGCAGGACGAGGTCGGGATCACCGTCCTCGAGGTCGATCGCCTGCTTCAGCACGGTCAGCGAGTGCTGGTAGACGTCCTTGTGCTGGTGGTGCTCGTCGATGGTCAGCTTCATGCCGGGGATCTCCGGCATGATGTGCTCGGCCAGCCCGGTCTCGACCATCGCGTCGATGGCCTCGAGCGGGTGCTCGCCGCAGATCAGCTTGTCGAGTTCGGCGCGGACGCGCTCGGCGGTGATGCGCTCGATCTCGTCGTTCATCTCGGTGATCGCCTGCCACACGCGGGGAGCGAGCTCGAAGCCGAGCTGGGAGATGAAGCGGACGGCGCGCAGCATGCGCAGCGGGTCGTCGCCGAAGGACTGCTCCGGCGTCGCCGGCGTGTCGATGACGCCGGCGAGCAGCGCGCTCATGCCGTCGAGGGGATCGCAGAAGTCCTCGGCGCCCTTCGGGCCGATCCGGACCGCCATCGCGTTGACCGTGAAGTCGCGCCGCACCAGGTCGTCTTCGAGGGTGTCGCCGAAGGTGACCTCCGGGTTGCGGCTCACCTGGTCGTAGGTGTCGGCGCGGAAGGTCGTGATCTCGATGAGGTGTTCGCCCTTGCGGACCCCGACGGTCCCGAACTCGATGCCGACGTCCCAGAACGCGTCGGCCCACCCCTTCAGCAGACGCGTGACCTGTTCGGGGCGCGCGTCGGTGGTGAAGTCGAGGTCGTTGCCCAGGCGGCCGAGCACGGCGTCGCGCACCGAACCGCCGACCAGGTACAACTCGTGGCCCGCCGACGCGAAGAGCTCACCGAGGGGAGCCAGGACGTCGTCGAGCTCCCGGAGCGCGATCGCCGCGGCGGCCAGCAGCCGCACCCTGCGGTCCGGATCCGACGCCGCCGGTCGTGCATCCGACGGAGAAGAGTCATTCACGGCTTGTCACCCTACCGTCGTCGACCTCGCCACCAAGACGCCCTGGACGGCTCCGGCACGCGACCGCGTCCTCGGTGGTCGCCGTGTCCGGTCCCACGCGGCGGACCATCCGCCCGCGCGCGGTTTCCACATCCGCGCCGTACTAGTAGGCGTCCGGGCAAACAGCAGGTGACCAGCCGCTAGCATCGTGGAGTGTCCACCGATTCCTCGACCAACCCTTCAGACGTGAGTGACGTCTCGTCGGGTTCGCGTGGCGAAAACGGCGGACAAGCAGGTCAGAGCGCATCCGCCCAGGGGCGACGGACGCGGCGGGGCCGTCGTCGGCGAGGCCGGCGCAAGGGCGACGGAGGCGCGAACACCACCAACGGTCGCACCGTCGACCCGAAACAGCCCGCTCACGCGAAGAAGCCGGGCGGCGGCCGCTCCGATCAGGCCGGTCACAAGGCCGGCGCCCACAAGCAGGGCGGCCCCGGAGCCGCGCCCGCGCCGCACAAGCAGCACAACCCGGCGTCGCAGCCCGCTCCCACGACCGGCCGCCCGACCCCGAACGACCTCGTCCGCGCCCGGACGAACGACCCCGCGCGCCCGGATCCGGTCGAGGCGGAATCGGTGGAGAAGCTCCCGGTCGATCCCGACCGCGCGCGCCCGCGGGTGACGCCGCCCAAGCCGTCCGACATGGCGGCGGTCCCAGCGACCATCACCACCAAGGGCCTCGCCAAGAGCGGATCCAAGGCCGCGGGCAAGGGCAGGCGTCGGGGACGGCCCGAACGCCCGGGCGGCGAACGCTCCACCGACAAGCTGCGCACCGTGCGCGAGACCTCGGCCGGCGGCCTGGTCATCTCCGACCTCGGACTGCCGATCGACGAGCTGTCCGCAGCTCTCATCGGACGGGTGGACCGTCGCGGCCGGATGATGTGGTCGCTGCCCAAGGGCCACATCGAGACCGGCGAGACCGCCGAGCAGACCGCGATCCGAGAGGTCGAGGAGGAGACCGGCATCCAGGGCACCGTCGTGGCGCCGCTCGGCAAGATCGACTACTGGTTCGTCAGCGAGGGCCGCCGCATCCACAAGACGGTGCACCACTATCTGCTGCGGTGCGTCGGCGGCGAACTCTCCGACGCCGACTACGAGGTCAGCGAGGTCGCGTGGGTGCCGTTGTCCGAGTTGCCCCGTCGTCTCACGTACTCTGACGAACGGCGACTCGCCCGGATGGCCCGCGGTGTGATCGCCGAGCTCGCCGCCGACCCGAACCGGCTGGCCCAGTCCGAGGCCGAGAGCATTCGCACCGAACCCAACGCCTATGAGAAAGCCGCCGCCGCGCGCAACCAGCGTCGCAACGAGCCACTGCCCCCGGCTCGTCCGCGCCGGCGCCGTCGCCGTCCCCGTCGGCCCGCGGCGGGCGATGGCTGAGTCCCGGCTGAGGGTCGCCACCGCACTCGCCGCCGTCCTGGGCGTGCTCGTTCTCCTCATGCTGCCCGCGACGGCCGGGCCGGCCTCCGCGGCCCCCGAGACCACCACCTCCGGTCCGGCGGGTTCCGACGCCGAGGCCCCGTCGCGGTTCGCGCGCATCGACATCGACTCGATGACGCCGTCGATCGTCACCACGACGAGCCGCCCGGTGGTCAGCGTCAGCGGACGCGTGGAGAACATCGGCGACCGCTCGATCAGCAACCTGACCATCCGGCTCGAACGCGGCGACCCGATCGCGTCCGCGTCCGGGCTGCGCACCGAGCTCGCCGACGACGACCCGGCGGTCGCGGTCGCCGGGCCCTTCGAGGAACTCACCGACTCCCTCGAGCCCGGCGAGAGCATCCAGTTCCAGATGTCGATGCCGCTGTCGGACGGGCCCGACGCCACCGTGCCGGGACTCGGCATCTCCCGGACCGGCGTCTATCCGGTGCAGGTGAACGTCAACGGCAAGCCGGACTACGGCGGCATCGCGCAGGTCGCCGGGTCGCGGATGCTCCTGCCCGTGCTGTCGCTGCCGCCCGACGAGAACCGCGCGCGAGACTACGTCGACCCGACCGCGGGTGAGGCGGGTCCCGGCGGCGCACCCGGCCTCGGACCGGACGGCTCGGTGTCGGCGAACCTGTCCAGCCCCGCCCGGATGACCCTGCTCTGGCCGCTGGCCGCCCCGCCGCAGCTGGCACCCGGGGTGCTCGGCGGCAACACCGAACCCGTCCGGCTGGTCAGCGACGACCTCGCGCGCTCGCTGAAGGCGGGCGGACGGCTGAGCGAGCTGCTCACCGCACTGCAGAGGGTCGTCGGCGCGCCGCCCTCGGAGACCGTCGGTCCCGCCTCGGAGGCCCCGTCGGCCGAGACCTCCGCCGAACGATCCCCGGGAACCGCGCTGCCCGGCTCGGAGAAGCTCGCCGAGAGCATGTGCCTGGCGGTCGATCCCGACCTGCTGGTCACGGTCCGCGCGATGTCGCTCGGGTACGAGGTGTCGGACAATCCGGCCGACCCCACGTCGTCGACGCGACCCGGCACCGGCGCCGAGGCCGCGGCCCGCTGGCTCGACACCCTGCGCTGGACCGCGGGACGGATGTGCGTGGTCGCACTCCCGTTCGCCCAGGCCGACCTGACCTCGCTGGCGCGGATCGGGAACCCCGGCCTCGGCGCGGCCGCACTGCAGACCCCGTCGGACGTCGTGGACGCGATCCTCGGCGTCAAGAGCGTCCGCGGTCTGTCGATCCCCGCGCTCGGCGCGATCGACGCCGCCGGCGCCGGGGTCCTCGAACAGGCGCGGGTCCAGGCGACGGCCGTCGCCTCGAGCTCCCTCACCCCGACCGGCCGCCGCGACCAGTCGGGCCGCTACCGCATCGGCGGCCTCGCCGCCCAGACCTACGAGGCGCCCATCACCGCGGCTTTCGCCGCGCTGGGCACGGTTCCGCGCACACCCGCCCTGACCCCGCCGTCGCAGCGCGTGGATCTCGCCGACGAGTCGATCGGCAGCCGCCGTCAGACCGCGGTGGCCGCACTCGCGTACCCGGCGATCTCCGCGCCGCGCGCCGACCAGCCGGACGACACCGACCGGCGCGAACCGATCGTCGGCCGGTCCGCATTCCTCATGCCGTCGACCTACTGGTCCCCGACGATCGGCGACTCCGAGGCCCTGTTCGCCACCGCCCGCCTGCTGCTGGAGTCCGGTGCGGCCACCCCGACCCCGCTGACCGCCGTCGTCGGCGAGCTCGACGCCGCACGGGAGTCGGCCCGGCTCACCGATCCACCCGGCATCGGACCGGTCGGCCGCGTGGGTTCGGCGCTGACCTCCGAGGCGACCGATGCGATCCGCCGGAACGTCGAGGACAGCTGGCAGTTCGAGGGTGCGCTCATGCGGGCCGCCGACGTGGCGGCGACCCCCGCGCGGTACATGTCGCCGCTGCGGGAGGACCAGTTGCGCGCGATCCGATCGCCGGACAGCGCCGGCTCGGCCGTCTACACGCAACTGCGCCGGCAGCAGGAGGAGCGCATCCGGGCGGTGGCGTCCACCCTGCACCGCATGACGCGTTCGGTGAACATCCTCGATCCCGGCGGGCGGTACACCCTGGCGTCCGAACGCAGTCCGGTGCTGCTAGCGGTCCGCAACGACCTCGCGCTGCCCGTGCGCGCCCGGCTCGGCATCTCCGCCCCCGAGGGCGTCGAGATCGGCGACCTCGGCGTGATCGAGATCCCGGCCCGCGGCACCCGCCAGATCCAGCTGCCCACCCGGGGCGACAGCTCCGAGGCCGTCACCATCGACATCCGGCTGGACACGGTCACCGGCGTGCCGCTCGGCGACCCGATCAGCCTGCAGGTGCACACCAACGCCTACGGCAAGCCGCTCTTCTACATCACGATCGCGGCGGGCGTGGCGCTGATCCTGCTGACCGCACGCCGCCTGTGGCACCGATTCCGCGGCCAGCCCGACCCCGCCGACGCCGACCGCCCGGAGCCCGACGAGCTCGAACGCATGCTGGCCGGGAGCGGGTACCAAGAGCGACGCCGTACCCTTCAAGGCGAGGGTGCTCCACCCGGCGAGGATGCCGGGACCGAGCCCCACGACCCACGACGATCCGAGGACGGCGGAAGCAGCACGTGAACTGGAACGATGAGCCGCGGGCACCGCGGCCGGGCACACCCGGAGGGGTGCCGCCCCAGCGTCCGGATCGCGCTGCCCCGCGTCGGGTCCCGCCGAGCCCCGGGCCCCGCCACGCCCGTGGGTCCGTTCCACCGCCTGCCGCCGGTCCGTCGCCGGATCCCGGTCGTGGACCCGAGGGCGGGGTCCGGGTCGAGCCGCGGGCGGATCGGCCGGGCCGGATCGACGAGACCCGCTACCGCCAACGCCACAGCGGCGAGACCGACGCCGTCGACTCCCGCGCGTCGCGCAACGCCGGCGACGAGGAGGCCTCGCCGACGGGTCTGGCCCGCGACTCCGACTCGAGCATCCTGCGCACCAGCGGCTCGATCGCGATCGCGACCCTGTTCAGCCGGATCACCGGCTTCCTGCGCACCGTCCTGATCCTGGCGATGCTGGGTTCGGGGATCGCCTCGGCGTTCCAGGCCGCCGACGTGCTGCCGAACATGATCGCCGAGGTCGTCCTCGGTGCGGTGCTGACGGCGATCGTCATCCCGCTGCTCGCGCGCGCCGAGGCCGAGGACCCCGACGGCGGACAGGGCTTCATCAACCGGATCTTCACGATCACCGTCGTCGTCCTCGGGACGGCGACGGTCTTCGCGGTGATCGCGGCGCCGGCACTCACCTACATGAACCTCGGCGACGGACAGGTCAACCGGGACCTGTCCACACACCTCGCCTACCTGCTGTTGCCCGAGATCCTCTTCTACGGCCTCTCGGCGCTGTTCATCGCGATCCTCAACGTTCGCGGCCTGTTCAAACCCGGTGCGTGGGCGCCCGTGCTCAACAACGTCGTGCAGATCACGACGCTGGTGCTGTACGCGCTCGTGCCCGGCGAGATCACGCTCAACCCCGTCCGGATGAGCGATCCGCAGCTGCTCGTGCTCGGCGTCGGCTGCACGCTGGGTGTCGTCCTGCAGGCGATGGTCCTGGTCCCGTTCCTGAAGAAGGCGGGCGTGCACCTGCGGCTGGAGTGGGGCATCGACGCGCGCCTGCGCCAGTTCGGCAACATGGCCGTGGCGATCGTCGCGTACGTGGCGCTGCTGCAGGTCGGCCTGGTCGCCACCTACCGGATCGCCTCGTCGGCCGAGGCGTCGGGCGTGTCCATCTACTTCACCCACTGGCAGCTGCTGCAGCTGCCCTACGGCGTGCTCGGCGTGACGATCCTGACCGCGATCATGCCCCGGCTGTCGCGCAACGCCGCCGCCGACAACGCGAAGGCCGTGGTCGACGACCTCTCGCTGGCCACCCGCCTGACGATGGTCGCGCTGGTGCCGGTGGTGTCGTTCATGACGTTCTTCGGACCGGCCATCGCGATCGCGGTGTTCAACTTCGGCCGGTTCGAGGCCGCGGACGCCAACCAGCTGGGTTCGGTGCTCGCGTGGGGCGCGTTCACGCTGATCCCGTACTCGATGACGTTGGTCCAGCTGCGCGTCTTCTACGCGCGGGAGGACGCCTGGACCCCGACGTTCATCGCCCTCGGCATCACCGTGGTCAAGGTCGGCTCGTCGTACCTGGGCCCGGTGCTCTTCGACAACCCGTCCAACGTCGTGCGCTGGCTCGCGCTCTCGAACGGCCTCGGGTACCTCGTCGGCGCGATCGTCGGCCACTTCCTGCTGCGCAGTCGCCTCGGCGGCGCACGCATGACGAACGTCGTCCGCACGACGCTGGTGACGTTCGCGGTGTCGATCGGCGTCTCGGCGACGGTGTGGTTCGTCGCGAAGACCACCGGGCTCGACGGGATGATCGGCTGGGCGGGCAAGCTCGGCTCGCTGATCTACCTCGCCCTCACCGCCGCGGTGGTGCTGGCCGTGACCTACGCCGGCCTGGCCGCCGCCCAGGTGCCCGACGTGGTCGCCATCGGCAACTCGGTGCGCCGCGTCCTCGGCCGCTTCATCCCTGCGCTCGCCCCGCCGCCGGAGCCGGAACGCGAACAGTCCCCGGCGATCACAGTTGCATTTCCGCGGGTCTCTGCCGACGAATCGCTCCCGTACTCTGGTCAGGTACAGGTGCTTCGCCGCTTCGACCGGGGAACCGCGACGTGGCAGTCCTACTCGGTACACACCGGTGGTGCCATCGGTGCCGGCCGGGGTCCGCGTCCCATCCCACCGCGCGCACCGGTTCCGCGTGACATCAGATACCGGAGGAAAGGAGTCCGTCGCGTGAGTGACAGCGAGTTCGACACGACTGCAGCCGTCGGGTCGCCCGCCGATTCCGGCCCAGGCAGCACGTCCGGTCATTCACCCACCGACGTCCAGCCTCCCGAGAACCCGGTCCACGCCAACCCCGCCACCGAAGCGACCGGTGCGCCGACGCCGCCCGTCCCGCCGCGCCGCGTGCGTCCGCGCGGACCCCGCCTCGTGCCCGGCGCGGTGGTGGCCGGTGGCCGCTACCGACTCCTCGAGCGGCACGGCGGCTCGCGCGGTCTGCAGTTCTGGCGGGCGCTCGACATCAACCTCGACCGCGAGGTCGCCCTGACCTTCGTCGACGCCGAGCAGCTGGCGCCGCCGCCGGAGCCCGG
Organism: Gordonia paraffinivorans NBRC 108238; assembly: GCF_000344155.1. GTDB lineage: Bacteria > Actinomycetota > Actinomycetes > Mycobacteriales > Mycobacteriaceae > Gordonia > Gordonia paraffinivorans. The sequence continues at coordinate 26,353 of NZ_BAOQ01000017.1, forward strand.
CCAGGAGATCAGGCCCACCGATCAGGGCCCGCAGGCCGTGCTCACCCGCACCCTGCGACTCGGCCAGATCACCCACGACGGTGTCGCGCGCGTCCTCGACGTCGTGCGCGGCTCGTCGGGCGGCATCGTGGTCGCCGAGTGGGTGCCGGGGTCCTCGCTCGCGGAGGTCGCGCGGACGAAGCCGTCGCCGATCGGTGCGGCGCGGGCCGTGCGTTCGCTGGCCGCGGCCGCCGAGATCGCTCATCGTTCCGGTGGGGCGCTGTCGATCGATCACCCGGACCGCATCCGCATCAGCCACGACGGCAACGCCGTGCTGGCCTTCCCCGGAACACTTGCCGGCGACGACAAGGCCTCCGACGTCCGCGGACTCGGAGCCGTCCTCTACGCGCTGCTGCTGAACCGGTGGACCCTCGACCCGGAGACCGGTTCGCGACTCATCACGACCGACGACGTCACCGAGCCCGTCGGCGGGATCCCGGTGGCCGAGCCCGGAGACGACGGCCGCCCCCGCGAACCCCGCGCCGTCGACCCCGAGATCCCCTTCGAGATCTCCGCCGTGGCCGCCCGCGCACTCGACGGAACCCGCGGCATCCGCACCGCGGCGACGGTCCAGCACGTCCTCGACCAGGCAACCGTCGTCGACCTGAACACGGACATGCTGCCGGCGATCACCGACGCCGACGCGGCTCCTCCGGTCTCGGTGACACCGCGGATCGGCAGCAACGAGGGCTCGCCGAAGCGACGCAACACCGCACTGCTCATCGGTGCCGGGCTGCTCGCGATCTTCGTGGTCATCGCGCTGATCGTCGGGGCGACCAACGTCTTCGGGGGCGATGAGGGCTCCAGCGACATCGACTCGATCATCCCGACCTCGGAGCCGGCTCCGGCCGGTCAGCCGGCACCCGGGGCCGATGCACCCACGGCCGGACCGACCCAGGAGATCCCGCTCCAGGCGGTGAGCGTCCTCGACTTCTCGGCGCAGACCCCGGACAACCCCGCCAACGTGGCGAACGTGATCAGCGGGCAGGTGCCGGTGTGGCAGACCGACAACTATCGGGGCCGGCCCGACTTCGGCGGCCTCAAGCAGGGCCTGGGGCTGATGTTCGATCTCGGCGCCGAGCGTCCGGTGAAGTCGGTGACCATCGACAGCCCGACGCCGGGATTCGATGTGGAGATCCGGACCTCGCCGAGCGCGACGCCCGCCTTCGCCCGCACGACGCCGGTCGCCGCCGCACGTGTCGATTCCGACTCGAAGACCATCGAGCTCGCCGAGCCCGCGACCTCCCGGTACGTGATGGTGTGGATCACCTCGCTGCCGGAGTCGCCGAACGGCGGCTACCAGGCGCAGATCTCCAAGGTCACGATGGAGGGCTGACGAGCTTCTCGTCGGCTCTCCCGGCATCGGTGTCCCGGGACTCGGTCTTCTCGCCGCGGGCCGCCGCCTCGGTGTCGGGGCGGGTGGCGTTCTCGGGCGTCCACCCGGGCGGACCGAGGATGTAGCCGAGGCGTGCGCGCCAGGTGTCGGCGGCCTTCACGTCGCGGGCGATCGACACGTACTCGTGGGTCTCGAGCGTCCAGATGTTGTAGGTGTCGATCGGTTTCGTCAGCCCGTAACGGGGGCGATGGCGCTCCGGGGTGAACGAGCCGAAGATCCGGTCGAAGATGATGAACACGCCACCGTAGTTGCGGTCGAGGTACTCCGGGTCCGAGCCGTGGTGGACGCGGTGATGCGACGGGGTGTTGAACACGAATTCGAAAGGCGCCCACATCTTCCCAATGTGCTCGGTGTGAATCCAGAACTGGTAGATCAGATTCAGCGAGTAGGCGAAGAAGACCAGGGCGGGCGGTACGCCCAACAGGGGGAGCGGCAGCCACATCACGATGGCGGCGCTGATGTTCCACTTCTGCCGCAGCGCGGTCGCGAAGTTGAAGTACTCGCTGGAGTGGTGCGCCTGATGCGTGGCCCACACGATTCGGACACGGTGCGAGATCCGGTGGGTCCAGTAGTAGAGGAAGTCCACGCCGACGAAGGCGATCACCCACGAGTACCACTTGTCCATCGGCAGGTGCCACGGCGCGAGGTAGGCGAAGATCGCGGTGTAGGCGAGGAGGCCGAGAATCTTCCAGAACGCACTGGTGAAGATCGAGACGACGCCCATCAGCACGCTGGCCCGGGCATCCCGGGTCTCGTAGGCGCCGGGTGCGGGCCCATCCTTCTCGTGGTCGTCGTGCTCGAGTTTCGCCGCGGCGAACCACTCGATCGCCAGCATGGTCAAGAAGAAGGGGATCGCGAGCACGGTCGGCTCGCGCATGGGATCCGGCAGCAGCTCCAGCACCGTCCACACCTCTCGAACTATCTGACACGGGGGCATGTCAGTTTGGTTCTGACAAGCTATCGTGTCAGAAGTCGTCCTGTAAAGAGTTCGCTCGACGGAGAGCAGTCCGTCGTCGGAGGGGAGTACCCGTGGTCGTGCCGACATCCGCCAGCTCGGAGACGGCCACGACCGCGTCGACCCCGGCATCGGCGCCGACCGACACATCGAGCCGCGGGCGGCGGTACGGGGGAGTAGACCCGGACGAACGCCGGGCCCGCCGGCGCAGTGCACTCGTCGCCGGCGGCCTGGAGGTGTTCGGGACCGAGGGATACGCGCGGGCCTCGGTGAAGAGCATCTGCGAGCAGGCGGGCCTCACCCAGCGGTACTTCTACGAATCCTTCTCCGACCGCGCCGATCTCCTCGTCGCGGTATACGACGACTGCGTCCGGCACGCACGAAAGGCGACGCTGGCCGCCGCCGCGGAATTTCTCGACGGTGAGGCCGACCTCGGCGACGTCGAGTCGGGCATCGAGCCGACACGTATCCCGGAGGCGGCGCGCGCCACGCTCGGCGCGTTCATGCACGCCCTCGCCGACGACAGCCGACGTGCCCGGGTGATGCTGGTCGAGGTCGTGGGTGTCTCACCCGAGATCGAACGGGTCCGGATGCGTGCGATCCACGACTGGGCCGATCTCGTCCTCACCCTCGCCCGGGGGAATCGTCCGCCGACCTCCAAGCAGCGTCTGGCTTCGGTCGGACTCGTCGGCGCGGTGACCCAGCTGATGGTCGATTGGTACGTCGCCGGACAAGGTGAATCGGACATCGCCCGTGAGCCTCTCGACGACGTCCTCGACGTCTGCGTCGAACTGTTCGTCGCCGCACACGGCCGCTTGCTGACCTGACGCCGGGTGTCGTTCACCGGCTGTCCTGACCCGGGACGCCCTCGCCCGGTTCACGACATTCGTGCAGAGATGGATTGTTGAATCATCAATCCGTTCAACAGATTTGAATGTCGAACGGGGGACGCTCCGCGTGGCCGACGGGCACGAAGGACCTCGTAGGGTCTCGCCGATATTGCTGATCCTCGTGCTGACAACAGCTTTCAGGATTGCGGTGACTCCTGGGCGATCCACGATGTCGGCTGGACCACCCGCCGGTCGTGGATCGACAGCTCGATCATGTGCCGACAGGCGATTTTCGTTGCGATGTCGATGATTTCACGGCGTAGTCGATGCGCAGCGGTAGGAATGCACAGCACCAGAGTGGTTTTCGGCGCGCGAACCGGACCCGGGTGCGAACTGCAACGTGCGATACCAGCCGCTCGCGCGACCGGCGGTTCGATCCGCCGGCACGGGAACCCGAACCACGACGTTCGCGAATGGAATCCACCGCGTCGAGTCCGCCGACGAGATCTCCCGCCGCCGAGGCCGCTCGCCGCCGAGCGGATGTCACGCCACGGAACGTGTTCGGCGGGATCGTCGCGACACCGTGAAAGGCACCGCGGAGATGGCTAGCCACGAAGGCCATACAGTCGTCTTCGAACACCCCATGTCCCCAGAATCGGTGACACCATAACCGAGGGCATCGCGTCGATGGCTTTGCGACAGAACGTTGTCCACACTTCTGCCGCCATTGTTCACAATCGGTCGCCTGTCGCCGGCCGCCCTGACTTCTCGGTTAGTCTCAGCGAATGGCCGGGGGGACAGAAGCAGTGGATCTGCGCACCGACGAGCAATTGCTACGCGCTCACGCAGCGGGCGATCAACACGCATTCACCGATCTGATCAACCGGCATATCGACTATCTCTGGTCGGTCGCCCTCCGAACCAGTCGCAACCCGGAGGACGCGGCCGACGGGCTGCAGGATGCGCTGCTCGCCGCCCACCGCACGGCAGCCGACTTCCGGTCCGACGCGAAGGTCACGAGCTGGCTGCATCGCATCGTGGTGAACGCCTGTCTCGACCGGATCCGGCGCAACAACGCTCGCCGGACGATCCCGCTGCCGGAGTGGGATGACCTGTCGATCGCCGACCCCACCGACGAGATCTCGTCCATCGATCTGTCGGTGTCCATCGGACGGGCGTTGCACGTGCTCCCGAAGGGGCAGCGCCAGGCGATCGTCGCCGTCGACATCGAGGGTTACTCGGTGGCCGAGGCCGCGACACTGCTCGGCGTGGCCGAGGGAACCATCAAGAGCCGATGCGCCCGCGGGCGTCTCCGGCTGGCGCAGGTGCTCGGACATCTGCGAGCACCGGACGACTCGTAATCTTCTCCGCTACAGAAAACTCCGCGAAAACGCAGATTCCAGGGAACCGGATCGGCACCGCGTGCGTCCAAGTACCGAGAACACACCGACGAGCCACCGCCGCCCGAATCCGGAATGGAAGACTGAGACCATGACCCCGCGGGGAACTGACGACGCCGACTTCGGTGAACGACCCGAGCCCCCGTACTCGGCGGAGACACTCGCCGACTTCCACGCCGGACTACTGTCCGCGCGAGCTGCCGAGCACATCCGCTCTCGGATCCAGGACGATCCCGAGGCCCAGCGGATCCTGGCGGCGCTCGACCGGACCGTCGACGACCTGAGAGGCCTGCCGCCCGAACCGGCCTCCATCCCTGACTCGGTGCGCTCCGGCATCCAGGCGACCCTGTCCTCTCTGCCCGCATGTCCACAGGGCACGACTCCCGCGCCCGAGGCCATCCCGGCACCCGTCGACCTCGATACCCGACGGCGCAGCCGCGTCCTGTCGATGCTGCTCGCGGCTGCCGCGGTCGTGGTCGTCGCCGCGGGCACGTTCGGCCTCGTCCGCCAGATGTCGCCGACCACCGACCCGGCGCCATCCACCCTGGCCCAGCCCACCTCACCCGCAGACACGCTCGACCCGGGTTCCTCGGCCTCGGCGCTGTCGGTGATCGGACGCCAGGACGGCGCTCCATTCGGTTCGGTCGCCGCGCTCCGGCGCTGCACCGCCGCCCACCTCGTCCCCGCCCAGGTCGCCGTCGTCGGCTCCGGGCAGATCACCTACCAGGGCAGACCCGCCGCGGCGATCCTGCTGTCGACCGGTGTGGCAGGCCTGTTCGACGCGCTCATCGTCGGACTCGACTGCGACACCGACACCCCGTCGCTGCTGGCGCGCGGAACCATCGGCGGCTGACGCTTGGCCCGACCGCATCGACCAGGCAATACTTTCGGTCGCCACTGCGCGTAAGCTGCGTCACCACGCTGCACGGGCCCGCCCTGACCGGGAACATCTCCGCATAGTCTTGTGTTGAAGCAGCGTGACCGCGCCGGTACGTCCGGCGTATCCCGCACATCCCACCAGCACGGAGGACGTATGAGCCAGGCAGAGACCCCGCAGATCCACGAACTGATCATCATCGGATCGGGTCCTGCCGGGTACACCGCGGCGATCTACGCCGCGCGCGCCGAACTCTCGCCCATCGTCTTCGAGGGGACCCAGTTCGGCGGCGCGCTGATGACGACCACCGAGGTCGAGAACTTTCCCGGCTTCCGCAACGGCATCCAGGGTCCCGAACTCATGGACGAGATGCGTGAGCAGGCCATTCGCTTCGGCGCGGACCTGCGCATGGAGGACGTCGACACCGTCCGCCTCGAGGGCGACATCAAGGAGGTCGAGGTCGGCGGCGAGGTGTTCCGCGCCCGTGCGGTGATCCTCGCCATGGGTGCCGCGGCCCGCTACCTGGGGGTCGAGGGCGAGCAGGAACTGCTCGGCCGCGGCGTCTCCGCCTGCGCGACCTGCGACGGCTTCTTCTTCAAGGACCAGGACATCGCCGTCATCGGTGGTGGCGACTCGGCGATGGAGGAGGCCACCTTCCTCACCAAGTTCGCCCGCAGCGTCACCCTGATCCACCGCCGCGACGAGTTCCGCGCGTCGAAGATCATGCTCGAACGCGCACGCGCCAACGAGAAGATCCGCTTCGTGACCAACGCCGCGGTGCGGAAGGTGATCGGTGACGGCTCCGTCCAGGGTCTCGAGATCGAGGACACCCGCACCGGCGAGGTCAGCACGCTGGACGTGACCGGCATGTTCGTCGCGATCGGTCACGATCCGCGCAGCGAGCTCGTCCGCGGACAGGTCGAGCTCGACGACGCCGGCTACGTTGTCGTGCGGGGCCGTACCACCTACACCTCGCTGCCCGGCGTGTTCGCAGCCGGTGATCTGGTCGACCACACCTACCGCCAGGCGATCACCGCCGCAGGCAGCGGTTGTTCGGCGGCCATCGACGCCGAGCGTTGGCTCGCCGAGCAGGGGGAGGCGCCGGCCCACACCGTCGATTCCGAGGCCGCGTCGGTCTCCGATGTCGACTCGGTCCAGGCCCCTGCCTGACCCGTCCCGACCAGACTTCTTCGAACTTTCCTCGTCCACCAAGGAGGACACATCATGGGTGCACACACCGTCGTCGTGAACGACACCACGTTCAAGGACACCGTCCTGAACGCCGACAAGCCGGTCCTCGTCGACTTCTGGGCGACCTGGTGCGGCCCGTGCCGCATGGTCGCGCCGGTTCTCGAGGAGATCGCGCGTGATCACGGCGACAAGCTGACCGTCGCCAAGCTCGACGTGGACGAGAGTCCCGCCACTGCCCGCGACTTCCAGATCATGTCGATCCCGACCATGATCCTGTTCGAGAAGGGTCAGCCGGTGAAGACGATCGTGGGCGCCAAGGGCAAGGCCGCACTTCTTCGCGAACTCGACTCGGTGGTCGGCAAGACCGCCTGACCTGCAGAGCTCATCACTTCGACGACGAGCGTCCGACGGGTGAACGACCTGGTCGTCCGCCCGCGGGCTCTCGTCGTTGGTAGTCTCGGCCCGGGTCTCACCCGTCGGGGGCGTATCTCCGGCGTCACTGCTGTCGCTCGGCGGTGAGTTTGGTGTAGTGAACTTCAGCTGAGACAATTCTGGCTGATACCGACCGGTGCCGCCGACGCGGACCACCGGACCTCGCGAGCAGGAGATATCTGCGGCGAACGTATGAGGGGTGACGACATGCCATTGTTCCGACTCGGGGATCACGGCTCGGCAGTTGCCGAGATCCGCGCAATCCTGGTCGGGCTCGGACTGTTGCCCGGAGGTGAAGGAGACGTCTTCGACGACGAGTGTGACCGTGCCATCCGTGCGTTCCAGCAGCAGCGCGGCCTGATCGTCGACGGGATCGTCGGTCCCCAGACCTACCGGGTCCTGCGCGAGGCGTCCTACCGTCTCGGCGCCCGTGTGCTCTCGTACCAGCTCTCGGCACCGATGGTCGGTGACGATGTCGCCACCCTGCAGAGTCGTCTCCAGAACCTCGGCTACTACACGTCGCTCGTCGACGGCATCTTCGGCCCCAACACCCACAACGCGGTCTGTCTGTATCAGAGCGAGTACGGCCTCGCGTCCGACGGCATCTGCGGACCGGCCACGCTCCGCTCCCTCGAGCGCCTGGGCACCCGGGTGACCGGCGGGTCGCCGTACGCCATCCGCCAGGAAGAAAAGGTCCGCCGTTCCGGCCCCCAGCTGTCCGGCAAGCGGATCCTCATCGATCCCGGCTCGGGCGGGCTGCACCCGCTGTCTACTGGCGAGCTCGCCGAACGCGAGTCGGATCTGCTGTGGGATCTCGGCGCCCGCCTCGAGGGACGGATGTCCGCCGCCGGCATGCAGACGTTCCTGTCACATGACGGCCGCGGTCGTCCCACGGACAACGAACGTGCTCGCGTCGCCAACCTCATGGACGCGGATCTGATGATCTCGCTGCGCTGCGCGCACTACAAGAACGAGCGCGCCAACGGCGTCGCCAGCTTCTACTTCGGGAACAACCACAACTCGTACTCGACCATCGGGCGCAATCTCGCCGGATTCATCCAGCGCGAGATCGTCGCCCGCACACCGCTGACCGACTGCCGTACCCACGAACGGACGTGGGATGTCTTGCGGCTCACCAGAATGCCCGTCGCGCTCATCGACGTCGGGTACATCACCAATCCGCGCGACGCGGCGATCCTCGCTGATTCGGACTGGCGCAACGTGATCGCCGATGCGATTCTGGTCGCGGTGAAGCGCCTGTACCTGCTCGATCAGGACGATCGCCCTACTGGCACTTACACTTTCGCGGAACTACTGGCCGCGGAGAACGCCTCGCACTGACCCGCGGCCGTCCCGCGCCCACCGGGACCGCCGTGCGCTCTTGGCTGGTCAGCTCGATCTCGGCCATGATCACCAGCTTCTCCAGCGCGCTCTCGACTTCGAACTTCCAGCCGAGACCCGCATCGAGTTCCAGACGGAATCGCGGGAACCTCGGATGCGATGCCACGACATCGAATCCGGAATCCTTCAGGAACGCCGCGTCGATCATGCATTCCGGGCAGAGATCGGACCTCGGACCCTCCAGGATTTCGCGAGCCACCTCGATGATGACCTGATCGGTCCAGAAGTCGAGGTCGGGGAGAGCACCTGTACTGGTGAAGCTCGTAGACGAGATGGAGACATTTTCGACCGAGGCCGATTCGCCCGTCCCGGGGTCGTCGGCGGTACCGGCGTCGGAACCCCCACGCACCAGGCCGAACGACTCCACTGCTCGCACACCGCGGCGGATGAGGTCACCGACCACGGCGTCGAGCAGGATCGGTGCCACCTCCTCATGACCCGGCTCCGTACGAAGACTGGTGAGCAAGACCGCGTCGGGGCTCACCGGGGATGTGGGGAAGTACTGCGACCGTGGCACCCGGCCGGGAGGTGCATAGAACGCAGTTCCGACGACCGCGTTGGTCGTCGACTCGATTGCCACCTGCCCGCACGCGCCCCACTCGAGGAGCAGACCGGAGAACCACGCCTCCTTGTCGAACTCGCTCTCGTACGGAGCTCCGTCGGTGGCCGGCTCGACCTCCCAGAAGACACAACGGCGAGTGTGCTGGGGTAGGGACTCGAAGGATCCGAGTTCCAGGCGCACGATCGACACGCTCATGTCAGCGAACTCCGGCCCGACAGCACGACGCTACGAAAGTCATTGCGTTGCAACCGTTCTGGGCGTACCAGCGGGTGCCGGGTCCATCTATCGTCACAGTGACATTACTTCCGCGTGTGCCTGGTTGGAGAAACCTCGCCGTGAGATCACTTCTTCGGGTTGATGAACTCGACGATGCGCTCCAAGTCATCGACCGACCCGAACTCCACGACGATCTTCCCCTTCCTCTTCCCAAGACTGACTGTAACCCGGGTGTCCAGGGTGTCGGAGAGTCGCTCGGCGAGGTCTTGCAGGCCGGGCATCTGCATCGGCTTGCGCTTCTGGGCCGGCGACTTGGCCTCGGGACCGTCACCGCGGTTCATCAGGGTGACCGCCTCCTCGGTCGCCCGGACGGACAGGCCCTCGGCGACGATGCGGGCCGCGAGAGCCTCCTGCGCCTCGCTTCCCGCGTCCAGAGCAAGCAGGGCACGGGCATGACCCGCAGACAACACACCGGCCGCGACGCGTCGCTGGACCGGAATCGGCAGCTTCAGCAGCCGGATCATGTTGGTGATGAGCGGCCGCGACCGTCCGATCTTCGCGGCGAGTTCCTCGTGGGTGACCCCGAACTCCTCGAGCAGCTGCTGGTACGCGGCAGCCTCTTCGAGGGGATTCAGCTGTGCCCGGTGAATGTTCTCCAGCAGCGCATCGCGTAGGAGGTCGCCGTCGGGAGTCTCACGGACGATCGCGGGGATGGCGTCGAGGCCGACCTCTTGGCTCGCACGCCAGCGACGCTCGCCCATGATGATCTGGTACTTGATGCCCTCCGGAGTCGGCTCCTTCAGGCGGCGCACCACGATCGGCTGCATGAGGCCGAACTCGCGGATCGAGTGGACGAGCTCGGCCATCTGCTCGTCGTCGAAGACGGTGCGCGGCTGCTTCGGGTTCGGCTGGATCTCCGCCGGTGGGATCTCGCGATACACCGCACCGGTCTCCTCGGCCGACAGGGGAGTGGTGGCCGTGGGCACATCGGTCGTCGGTGCGGCGGCACCATTCGCCGTTGCACTCTTGCCCCCGATGACGACGTCGGCAGCCGCATTCCCGAGACGCGGAGCGTTGCTCTGATCCTCCGTCGGACCGGTCGGGATGAGGGCCGCCAGTCCGCGACCGAGTCCGCCACGCCGCGTCGCAGTGTCTCGTTGACTCATGCCTCTACCTCCACTCGGAACAGCAAGACCGGGGTGAACTGAAGTCTCGGACTCATCGGCTCATCGCTCATGCCGAGGTCTCCGAGGCGCCGCGCAGAGCGAGCTCACGTGCGGCGTCGAGGTAACTCATCGCGCCACGTGAACCGGGGTCGTACTCGATGATGGTCATCCCGTATCCGGGCGCCTCCGACACCTTGACGCTGCGCGGAATGATCGTGCTGAGCACCTTGTCGCCGAAGTGGCTACGCACTTCCTCGGCCACCTGATCGGCAAGCTTGGTCCGGCCGTCGTACATCGTGAGGATGATCGTGGAGACATGGAGTTCGCGGTTGAGGTGCGCCTGGACGAGCTCGATGTTCCGTAGAAGCTGACCGACACCTTCCAGCGCGTAGTACTCGCACTGAATGGGGATCAGAACCTCACGCGCGGCAACCATCGCGTTGACCGTCAGCAGCCCCAGCGACGGCGGGCAGTCGATGAACACGTAGTCGATCTCGTACTCGGCGAGAAGCTCGTCCGAGAGGGCATTCCGAAGTCGGTTCTCGCGGGCGACGAGGGACACGAGCTCGATCTCCGCGCCGGCCAGGTCGAGCGTCGCCGGCACGCAGTAGAGCCCCTTCTGGCTTGGGGACTCCTGGATGGCCTCCCTCAGCGTCACCTCGCCGAGGAGTAGTTCGTAGACCGACGCGATGTCCTGCGCACGATGGTCGATCCCGAGCGCGGTGCTGGCGTTGCCCTGGGGATCGAGGTCCACGACCAGAACACGGAGACCGCGGAGCGCGAGGCCTGCCGCGAGGTTGACGGCTGTCGTGGTCTTGCCGACGCCGCCCTTCTGGTTCGCGACGGTCATGATGCGGGTGTGAGCGGGGCGGGGGAGTTGCCCCGCGCCACCGGGAGTCAGCACCTGGCTCGCACGGGCGGCCGCCATCGCGATGGGGGTGTCGGCGTACGTTTCGTCGGCGATCGGCGAGCCTCCGGTGGTCGTCGTTTCACGTGAAACTTTCCGGGTTTTGTCGACCACGCGGGCACTCCTTTGACCGACCAGATGGGCGTGAGGGTCGTCGGTTCCGGCAGTGGTGGCGCCGGCTTCGACGGTTGCAGAATCGTCCACGGGGGCGGGCTGGACCGTGCCTCCGGAACGCTTCTTATTCTGCGCCTTGCGCGGACTCCACACCAATTCGGATCTCCTCTGTGCGCGCCGTCTTCGGGCCGAACCCAGACGGATGGGTCTGTCGGTGTCGGTCAGCGCCGACGCGACTTCTTGGATCGGACGGCTTCGGTCTTCGTGCCGATGACGACCGTGGTCGGCGTCTCCAACGATTCACCGCAGGTTGACACCCGTAGATCGGTGATCCCGGTACGCCCGACAACTGCACGATCGCGCTCGATCTCGTCTGCCGCCGATGACCCCTTGATGGCGATCATCTGGCCGCCGGCGGCCACGAGGGGAGCGCACCACTTCGCCAGACGTTCCAGCGGAGCCACCGCGCGGGACGTGACGACTTCTGCAGTTCCCACCTCGGAACGAACCGCCTTCTCTTCTGCTCGCCCCCGGACGACACGAACGTTCGTCAACCCGAGCGCTTCGACGGTTCGCTCGAGGAACGTACTCCGACGGAGCAACGGCTCGATCAGGGTGATCTCCAGGTCTGGCCGGGCAATCGCGAGAGGCACACCTGGGAGGCCCGCCCCGCTACCGATGTCGAAGATGTTGACGCCGTCGGGGATCAGTTCGGCTACGACCGCGCAATTGAGAATGTGACGATCCCACAGTCGCGGCACCTCTCGGGGTCCGATCAAACCATGGTCGATGCCGTCAGTCGCGAGAATGCGCCAGTACCCTTCAGCCAACTCCAGTCGGTCACCGAAGACGCCTCGGGCACTACCCGGCGGAACCTGCAATGCGTCAAGGTCGGAATGGTCTTCGGGTTGAGCGTCTGCCGACACCGGGCCTCCGTTTCTGATCGGGGTCAGACTCTAGTGTTTCACGTGGAACCGACGGCTCCACAGGGTCCGTCCAGATCCGCACGGAACGGCACTGTTTCACGTGAAACACACGGATGTAAGACGCTCCGGTCGAGGACTCGGTTCCGAGACAAGGATCGACAGAGCGCGGAATCCAACTGCCTGATCAGGCCGCTCGAAGGTCGTCATCTCGCCCACCCTCGGCATCCCATCTCGATGGTCTTGCCCGCGACAAGTCCCACCGCACATTGCTGAATCGACCGCAGTCGCGTGGGACCCGGACCCGTCACTCAGGGAGAGTCCCGCCGAGCACGCTCTTCACATCCAAGCCCAGCACACCGACCGAGTCCTTCCTCGACGATCTGAACCTCAGCCCGGCCGACGTCGGCCAGTCCCCAGTAACCGTCACCTCGGCATCGGGGACAACAAGCGACGCGGGAGCCTTGCCGAGCACCCTCCGGTCCGTGCACCACGGTGCGTCGGTGAACGCTGCGAGGGAGGCCACCGCGCCGGCAACTCGGCGCAGCCACCCCCGCTTGCACAGCCTGCCCGTCGACGGATCGGTCCCCGGCTCTATCACTCGGGGAGGGGAGCTCCCGCTCCGGAACCGTGATGCCGGCGATCTCAGCCGCTCGCCGCGGCGTAGGTGCTCGCGCGATCGGCAAGACAGGCCTGTGCGTCAAGGAGAGCCCGCCGGCGTGGGACCGAGCATGTCCGTCCGAGACACGCGGACGGGAGACATGCTCCGGTTGCGGCGGATCCGACACCCACAGCACGGCAGCGGCGGAACCGCGCGCTGGTCCGCGCTTCTGGTGCCACGCGATCGGCGCCGAGGCTTGACCGTTCCGCCGACGGTGATGGCGTTGCGCGCGCAGCAGTCGTGGCAGGGCTCGGAGTTCACCCGTCCTCTATCCCGATTCCGCCGACTCTGCCATCTCCTGACCTATGTGCTGTCCGCCTGCCACGTGTCGGCACCATGCACTGGAACAGACTCACCCACCGGCAGGGGCGGGTGTTCCCGTCGGCCACAGAGGACGACGCGTAAGTCTTCGGCCGGGCGACGAACCGTCCACAAACGTGACAGCAACTTTCGTCCACCTACTTACACCGATGTGTTTCACGTGAAACACCGACCGAATTCTCCCGGGACGGCCCACTCGACCGGGGGAGGGGAGACCCGGCGCGACAGGTCTCCGAACCCGCCTCAGTCGCCACTCACGCGGCCTGCGGAGAACCCCCGCTGGGCCATCGGCGGGCTTCGACTCATGAAGACACCCACCGACGGGACCCCGGCCAACCGAGCACCAACCGACCCCGGCACCGTCCGAACCGCAGACCAGGGGAGCGGTAGCGCACCACCGCCTTCGCGGTAGTCCCGGGCAGTCGGTGGTGGTATTGCCCATGCCTCACGCCCCGTCGATGCACCACGGTCGCCAGGATCCGCTCGACCCACGCACACCACTCCGCACCGCGCCGCACCGCGCCGCACCGCCCCATACCGCCCCAGGGAGACACGACCGGACGCCAGCGCGTCCGAGCAATCGACGTCGCGCACGGTCGACGTCGGTCATCTACACGGAACCCACCGGCGCCGTCACTTTCGGCAGGTCGAGCCTCCGAGTCGCGGCCCGCAAGCGACCCCGCATCCCGCGATCGTTCGTGCGGACCAGTCCGTCCAATGTCCCGCAGGTCGGCTTCGGTTCCACCGGGACTGCCACCCGTTGACCGGTCGAAGAGTCACGACTTCACGGGACATCATCCTCGAGCCGAGGCCCTCGGGTATCGAAGGTCGGCCGATCTCTGTCGCCCGACATCCTCACCGTTTCAACGGCAGCGGTGTCGCTGTGCCGCCGCGAGAGAAGCGGCCCGCCGCCGTCGCCGGGGTAACCCGGGCACGACGCGCCCTGACGCCCGTCCGTGTGCCGTGCCCGTGTGCCGTGCCAGAGTTCCTTCCGCCCCGACCCGCGCCGACGGGCTTCGTCGACGACTCGGTACGCCGTGCGGTGCGGGCGGCTCACCCGGAGGGTGGGCACCGAGGTCGACCGCCAGGTCGGCATCGACGCGCCTCCGTGTCGCACGCGATCCCCGGTCGCTATCCGAGGAAGGGACTGAGCAATTGCCGGCGACATCTATGCCCGATCTATGTCGCCACCGACGACGATCGCAGAGTCGGCCCACCGCGTTTCGTCACGTGATGATTCGAACCCCTAGTGGTAGGAACACCCGTCAACGGCGCCGAAATGTCCGGTTCTGCGACTCCGGCTCCCACCAATCCCGCTGTGCACAGCCGTGCTGGGGGAGGGAAGCGGTGACAGAGACGACCCCGGTTTCACGTGAAACAAGCCGCCGAACAACACCGATGTAATTCAGCCGCGCACACCCCCTACATACACTTCAGGCCCCGACCTGTTCGGTCGGGGCCTGAAGAGGGCTTCCGGTCAGCCGTGGGACATCACTCGGGGAGGACGACGACTCGGCGCTTCGGCTCCGCACCCTCGCTCTCGCTGATCACTCCGTCGACGGCGGCGACGGCGTCGTGCACGATCTTCCGCTCAAACGGGGTCATGGGATCGAGGGCCTCACGCTCGCCCGAGTCGCGAACGCGCTCGGCAACCTCGCGACCCAGACGCGCCAGACGCTCTCGGCGATCAGCGCGCCAGCGCGAGATGTCGAGCATCAGGCGGCTGCGCTCGCCGGTCACCTGCTGAACCGCGAGCCGGGTCAGTTCCTGGAGAGCGTCGAGCACCTCGCCCTTGCGGCCCACGAGCTTGGTGAGATCGTCACCCCCGTCAATGCTCACGACCGCACGGTCACCGTCCACGTCGAGGTCGATGTCGCCGTCGAAATCGAGGATGTCGAGCAACTGCTCGAGGTAATCGCCGGCGATCTCACCCTCTTCGACGAGCCGATCCTCGTCGTCTTCGAAGTCGTCGTCGGCCACATCCTCGACGCCGGTGTCGGTCGTCTCGTCGATATTGGTCTGGTTCTCGGCGTCCTGCGCCTGTGGCTTCGAACCGGTCTGAGTTGCAGTCTCAGCTGTCATCTCAATCACCTAACTGTGTGCTTCTTCGAACAAGTCTTGTGCGGTCGCGTCACCGCTTGCGTTTGCCGCCGCCGCGCTTCGCGTTGGGCTTGCCGCCCTTGTTGCCGGATTGCTTCTTGGAACCCGGACCGGCTCCCGCGCCGGAGCGGTTCGGTTTCTGACCGGGCTTGGGCTTGCTGCCGGCTGCGCCACTGGTGGGGGAGTCCTCGGTCTTCGACGACGCGTCGGCCTCCGTCGCCGACTCCTCCTCGCCACCCTTGGCCAAGGAGACCGACCCGGACTGCTTCGGCTGGGCGCCGCCCTTCTTCTTCTGCGGATCCGGACGCGCACCCGGCTTGGGGGCGTTCGCCTTCAGCTTCTCCTGCTTGAGGCGACGGGCCTCTTCCTCTTCCTTGGCGATCTTGCCGAAGACCAGGTGCTGCTGGCCGTAGGTCCAGATGTTGTTGCTCATCCAGTAGAGCAGGATCGCAACCGGGAAGAACGGGCCGGTGACGAGGATGCCGATCGGGAAGATGTACAGCGCGAGGTTGTTCATCATCCGGGTCTGCGGGTTCTCGAGAGCGGCCTCCGGCTGGCGGGATACCGACGCACGCGAGTTCATGTGGGTCGCGATCGAGGCGATGATCATCATCGGCACGACGACATACGCGATGTTCATGCGCGTGAAGTCGACCTCGGCTCCCGGCGTCACGAACGCCTGGAACTCGGTGACCGGCTCGGTCAGGTAGGCCGACAGCGGGACGCCGAACAGACGGGCGTCGAGGAAGTTCTGCACCTGGTCGGCACTGAAGACGTAGTTGCCGGTGGAGCGGGTCTCCGCGGCACTCATGCCGAGCTGCCCCATGCCGGTGCCCATGCGGTTGAACGAACGCAGCACGTGGAACAGACCGATGAACACCGGGATCTGCAGGAGCATCGGCAGGCAGCCGAGGAGGGGGTTGAACCCGTGCTCACGCTGGAGCTTCTGCATCTCCTCGGTCATCTTGACCCGGTCCTTGGCGTACTTCTTCCGGATCGCCTGGAGCTGCGGGTTGATCTCCTGCATCTTCTTCGTGGTGCGGATCTGCTTCACGAAGGGCTTGTAGAGGATCGCGCGCAGGGTGAAGACGAGGAAGACCACCGACAGTGCCCAGGCGATGCCGTTGCCACCGGGCGTGTCGGGCGTGACATGGCTGAACAGCCAATGCCAGACCCACATGATCCCGGACACCGGGTAGTAGATGAAGTCGAGCACGGGTCAGATACCCCTCACTTGTTGTTCTCTAGGTGGAATCATCCCGTCGGGACGGGTGCTGTGTGTCGTGGCCGCTCCCACCGGTGCGGAGACGGCTCACCAGGTCATGCCACAGATCGCGAGGCCCCCGTTCAGGGACCGGGTCGTATCCGGGCTTGTGCCAGGGACCGCACTTCAGGAGACGGATGACCGCCAGCGTGGAGCCGTACACGAATCCGTGCCGTTCGAGGGCTTCGACCGCGTAGCCCGAACATGTCGGCTCGAAGCGGCAGGTCGGCAGCCGCATCGGCGAGATCCAGGTCCGGTAGAGCTCTATGAGAAAGATGACCGTCCGCCGGGGCAGGAGACGCATGCCCGTCCTCAGCCGTGCGGCGAGCGAGGGCGTGTCGGTGGACGGATCGTGCCGAGCGGCAGGTGTCGACGAGGAAGTGGGGGAGTGGTCCGCCCGGTCGTCCAGCTCGGCGTCGATCATCGTCCGACACCCACGTCGACCGGGGCGGTCATCGTTCGCGTCAGCTCCGCGACCTTCCGGCCGGTGAGCACCGAACGGAGCTGCTCGGCCAGTTCGTCACTGCTCGACTCGGCCGCACTACGACGAGCCCGGAGCACCACGAAGGTCTCCGGGCTCGGGCAGAGGTGTCGGGTCGCCGCGAAAGCGGCTCGCAGGCGTCGGGCCACCGTGTGACGGACCACCGCGTTTCCCACGGACTTGCTCACGACCAGGCCCAGCCATGGACCACCGGTCATGGCCACGTCGCGTCGCAGACCACTCGGGTCCGGCCAGCGCGGGCCCACCGGGGCGAGGTGGACGACGAAGTCACGAGCGTTCACCCGCGCACCGGACTTCAGGGTGCGTGAGAAGTCGGATCCGCGAGTGATCCGATGAGAAGACGCAGTCATCGATCAGCTGACCGGATCCGCTGCGAATCCGGTGGGAAGCCGACGATCAGGCGGTGAGCTTCGCGCGGCCCTTGCTGCGACGAGCGCTGACGATGGCGCGGCCGGCGCGGGTCCGCATGCGAAGACGGAAGCCGTGCTTGCGAGCGCGACGACGGTTGTTCGGCTGGAAAGTACGCTTGCCCTTGGCCACGGTGACTCCTTGGTGCTCCCTGTGAGCACGGCGGTTGCCCGCACGTGACCCACATGTTGTCGTTGGTCGGTTGATCCAGGACGGTGCCGAACTGGTGTCGGTGATGAACTCGGCGAACATGACAAATCGCCGCGCAAATCCGCAACCTGGATGACCAGTCGAGACTACTGAGAGCGGCCGCTCAAATCAAACGCGGTCCCCGGACCCGGGGAATGGCCCCTCACCAGGTGTGTTCTGCACCACCTCACCCGCGGCGCCCGATCACCCCGGACCAATTGCACCGAACTCTTTGTGACCGTCCCGTCGCTCTGCTAATTTGCTCAGAGCGTCGGCCGCGGTGGACCGCGGGCACTGACAGGGACAGATGCCGCAGGAGCCGGGTGACCGACCGAAGTCCTCAGCTCGTCAACCCTTTGTACACAGGTGTGGATAACTCTGTGGACAGTTGGGTTCGACGACGTCGATGCCACTGCCCTCGTCAACGCTGGTAGTTTTCCGGGTCAGGAGGCCAGCCCCGTGACTTCAGACCGCGACACTTTCGGCGAGGTGTGGCAGCGAGTCGTCGCCGAACTCAACGACGACGAAGCCGCACGCGACCACGAACCACTGACCCGCCAGCAGAAGGCCTGGCTGTCACTGGTTCGACCCCTCACGCTCACCGAGGGTTTTGCACTGCTGACGGTTCCGACCGCTCTCGTGCAGGAACAGATCGAGCGCAACCTGCGCGAGACCATCCGATCGGTGTTGAGCCGACACCTCAACGAACCCGTCGACCTCGGCGTCCGGGTCGCCACCCCGCGCAATGACGAGCCGCCGGCCGATCCGGCACCGCCCACGCCTCCGGATCCCCGGGTGAACGCCGTGGGCGCCGGCATCGACCACTCGGCGGCGCCGCCCGGGACCACTTTCGGCGCCGGCTTCACCGCGGGTGCGGCCGCCGGGCCGACCGCCCCGGGCACCGACGCCCACCGGCCCTCGGGCGATTGGGCGTCCTACTTCGCCGAGCGGCCCACGAGCACACCGTCGACCTCGGGGGCGAACCTCAACCCGAAGTACACGTTCGACACCTTCGTGATCGGTGCGTCGAACCGCTTTGCCCACGCTTCCGCGGTTGCGGTCGCCGAGGCGCCGGCCCGCGCGTACAACCCGCTGTTCATCTGGGGTGAGTCCGGCCTGGGCAAGACCCACCTGCTCCATGCCGCCGGGCACTACGCGCAGCGGCTGTACCCCGGCATGCGGGTCAAGTACGTCTCGACCGAGGAATTCACCAACGACTTCATCAACTCGCTGCGTGACGACCGGCGCGTGGCGTTCAAGCGGCGCTACCGCGACGTCGACATCCTGCTGGTCGACGACATCCAGTTCCTGGTGGGCAAGGAAGGTATCCAGGAGGAGTTCTTCCATACCTTCAACACCCTCCACAACGCGAGCAAGCAGATCGTCATCTCCTCGGACCGTCCACCGAAACAGCTTGCGACACTTGAGGATCGACTCCGCACGCGGTTCGAGTGGGGCCTCATCACCGACGTGCAGCCGCCGGATCTGGAGACGCGGATCGCGATCCTCCGCAAGAAGGCCCAGATGGACAACATCTCGGTGCCCGACGACGTCCTCGAGCTGATCGCGTCGAAGATCGAGCGCAACATCCGCGAACTCGAGGGCGCCCTGATCCGCGTCACCGCCTTCGCCTCGCTCAACGACGCCGCACTCGACAAGTCGCTCGCCGACGTCGTCCTGCAGGCGCTCCTGCCCAACTCCGGCACCCTCGAGGTCAGTGCGGCGAGCATCCTCGCCATCACCGCCGAGTACTTCGACGTCTCCGTCGAGGAGCTGCGCGGACCGGGCAAGACGCGCTCCATCGCCCAGGCTCGCCAGATCTCGATGTACCTGTGCCGTGAGCTCACCGACCTGTCGCTGCCGAAGATCGGTGAGACGTTCGACCGCGACCACACCACGGTCATGTACGCCGAACGCAAGATCCGCAAGGAGATGGCCGAGCGCCGCAAGGTCTACGACCACGTCCAGGAGCTCACCGCCCGCATCAAGCAGCGCGCGATCGGCTGAGACCGCCACGATCGCTTCAGACGTACACGTGCCCATCACCCCGGCGGGGTGGTGGGCACGTCTGTATCGGGCGCCCACGCGCCGCAGAGGCCCAGGGGAGGGGAGTAGGCCCGAGGGCGGGCATCGGCCTGGACGGGGGAGCGCCCCAGCGGGTCCTCGGCGTGCGTGTGCTCACCGGGTTCCGGTGGGACGACGCCCCGGCGGCGCAGGCCTCTCGACGACGACCGCGGGGGTCGACAACGACAACCCTCGCGCTCCACTCGAGACTCCTTCTCACCCGGATCCGCACCGGATCCCGGGTGTCAGCCCCCTCCCGCCGCGATCGGCGACCTGCGAAATCACATCGTTCACAGTTGTGGACAACTCTGGGGATAACCGTGGATGACCTGTGCAACGACAGTGGACGGCCGGCGAACAACGAGAGTTGTCCACAAACTCTTGTGATTCTGCTCGACGTCAGTCCACCGATCATTCACATCGCCGAACCCGCTCCGACTGGGCGGATCCGCCGGTTGTCCACAGATTCCACACTCCCTACTACTGAGATGGATCCTTCTCTAAAGGAAACTCTTTTGTAAGAAGGTCTGTGTACACACCGGCCGCCGCGAGCCGTCCCCGACCGAGCCGCGGCCGGCGAATGACAAGCACCCTCGACTTGGCCCCAACCATCCCGGTCTCGGGGTGGGCGTTCTACAGTGGGATTCCCGGAAGTGGGACGTGATCGACGTTGCGCGGATCCGAGCCGAGTGATCGGGCTGTGGTCGACGCACGTCCCGACCACCGGACACCGGCGATCCGCACGAGAGAGAAGGGCAACCACCCAGCATGAAGTTCCGTGTCGCACGTGACGAGTTCGCTGATTCCGTCGCCTGGGTCGCCCGCAGCCTGCCTTCTCGTCCGCCCGTGCCGGTTCTCGGTTGTGTGGTCCTGAACGTCGGCGACACCGGCCTGACCGTCTCCGGCTTCGACTACGAGGTCTCGGCCCAGGAGAACCTGGGCGCCGAGGTCGCCGAACCGGGTCAGGTGCTCGTCTCCGGACGCCTGCTGGCCGACATCACCAAGGCCCTTCCCAACAAGCCCGTCGACGTCACCCTCGACGGCGCGCGTGTCGCGATCACCTGCGGCAGCGCCAAGTTCTCCCTGCCGACGATGCCGGTCGAGGACTACCCGCAGCTCCCGGACATCCCGGCCATCACCGGCACCATCCCGTCCCAGCTGTTCGCCGAGGCGATCTCGCAGGTGGCGGTCGCCGCGGGCAAGGACGACACCCTGCCGATGCTCACCGGCATCCGCGTGGAGATCGAGGGCAACTCGGTGGTTCTCGCGGCCACCGACCGTTTCCGTCTCGCGGTGCGTGAACTCCAGTGGGAGCCGACGGATCCGGACACCAAGGGCGCCGTGCTGGTGCCGGCCAAGACGCTCGCCGAGAGCGCGAAGACCGCGGGCGCGGAGGGCACCGGCATCGTCTCCCTCGCCTTCGGCTCGGGCGCCAACATCGGATCCGACGGCATCCTCGGCATTCTCGGCGAGACCAAGAAGACCACCACGCGGTTGCTCGACGCGGAGTTCCCGAAGTTCCGCCAGCTGCTTCCCGCGAGCCACACCTCGGTCGCGACGATCGAGAGCGCCCCGCTGATCGAGGCGATCCGCCGTGTCGCGCTGGTCGCCGAGCGCGGTGCGCAGGTCCGCATGGAGTTCACCGAGGGATCCGTGCTGCTCACCGCCGGCGGCGACGAGGCAGGCAAGGCCGAGGAGGAGCTGCCCGTGCAGTTCCACGGCGAGCCGCTGACCATCGCGTTCAACCCGGGTTACCTGCAGGACGGCCTGTCGGCGATCAACGCCGACACCGTCGACTTCGGCTTCACCACCCCGAGCCGTCCGGCGGTCCTGCGGCCGGCGAGCGGCGAGGATCCCGTCGCCGACGAGTCCGGCGCCTTCGTCGCGCCCGAGAGCGCGTTCAGCTACCTGCTGATGCCGGTCCGCCTGCCGGGCTGATCCGCACCGGATCCCCGCCGACCACCCGCACCGACCCGTGTTCGTTCGTGAGCTGCATCTGAGGGATTTCCGCTCGTGGCGGGCCGTCGATCTCGACCTGCGGCCCGAACCGACGGTCTTCACCGGGCGCAACGGCTTCGGCAAGACAAACCTCCTCGAGGCCCTGTTCTACCTGTCGACGCTGCGGTCGCACCGGGTGAGCTCCGACGCCCCGCTGGTCCACGCCGGGGTATCGTCTGCGCTGGTCACGGCGACGGTCGAGAACGACGGCCGCGAGCTCACCGCGGAGTTGCGGATCAACGCCGAGGGAGCGAACAAGGCGTCGATCAACACCAGTCCGGCCCGTCGTCCGCGGGATCTGCTCGGGATCCTGCGCACGGTGTTGTTCGCACCGGAGGACCTGTCCCTGGTGCGCGGGGATCCGAGCGACCGTCGCCGCTTCATCGACGAACTCGTGGCACAGCGGGGACCTCTGTGGGTCGCGGCACGGGCCGACTACGACCGGGTGCTGCGGCAGCGGGCGGCGCTGTTGAAGACGGCCGCCGCCGCTCTTCGTCGCGGCGGCGACCAGGCGGCGTCGGTCATCAGCACACTCGACGTGTGGGACGCGCAGCTCGCCGACCTCGGCGGCCAGGTCACCTCGGCCCGGCTCCAGGTCCTGGCCGAACTCGAACCGCATTTCGCCCGCTCGTACGCGTCGATCGCCCCCCATTCCCGCCCGGCGACGCTGCGGTACCGGGCCGCGGGTGGGGCCGAGTTCCCGTCCGCCGACGCCGCGGACATCCGCGACATCCTGGCCGCCCGCCTGGTCGACCTCCGCGACAAGGAGATCGAACGGGGCATGTGCCTGGTGGGTCCGCACCGCGACGATATCGACATCGTGCTCGGCAAAGATGTGGCGAAAGGCTTTGCCTCCCACGGTGAATCGTGGTCGCTCGCACTGGCGCTGCGACTCGGATCCGTCGAGCTGACCCGCGCCGAGGGCGTCGAGCCGGTCATCATGCTCGACGACGTGTTCGCCGAGCTCGACGCCAAGCGGCGCGAGAAGCTCGTGGCCTTCACCGCGGGGGCGGAACAGCTGCTCATCACCGCCGCGGTCGCCGAGGACATCCCGGCCGAGATCGGCGGACGTCGCATCCACGTCGACGTCGTCGAGGACGAGGAAGGGCGTCGCTCGACAATCGTCGCCGACGAGTCCGCAGGGGGTGCCGAATGAGTGATCAAGGACACGTCCCGCCGGAACCGAACGACACGCCGGACAAGTCGGGCCGCCCGCTCGAGCCCGGTGAACTGGGTGGATACGAGCGCGCGCGGCGTGCGCTGGAGGAGGCGCGGGCGGCGGCGCGGGCCGCCGGCAAGTCGGTGGGCCGCGGTCGCGCCTCCCCGGTGCGTCGCACGAATCGCGGCTCCGGGACCCGTAAGCGGTGGTCGGGGGCCGGCCCCGACGGCCGGGATCCGCAGCCGTTCGGCCGCCTCGTGTCCAGCATCGCCAAGGAGCGTGGCTGGCAGGAGAAGATCGGCGAGGGCACGGTCTTCGGCATGTGGGAGCAGATCGTGGGTGCCGACATCGCTGCCCATGCAAAGCCGGTTGCGTTGCGCGACAACATCCTTCACGTCCAGGCGGAATCCACGGCATGGGCGACGCAGTTGCGGTACGTGCAGTCGCAGATCATCGCGAAGATCGCGGCGGCCGTGGGCGACGGGATGGTCAAGCAGTTGAGGATCAGCGGACCGAAGGGCCCGTCCTGGCGCAAGGGGGAGCGCCACATCCGTGGTCGGGGTCCGCGCGACACCTACGGCTGAGGGGCGGTCGCGACCGACGGCCGGCACCGGCCTAGCAGACTCGGCCGCACATTACTAGTCAATGGCCGCTGTGAGCCGTTTTTCCTCCCCGGACCACGGTCGAATGGGGGCGGACCCGAAAAAATCGGTCTGAGGGCCTGTTAGCGGCCCCGGATGCGCGTTCCAGGGCGGGTCAGGCAGTACAATGGTGGGAGTTGTCCCGACAGGGGCGCGCCACGGCAACCGACACCGCCGCATCCAGCCCGTCCGGGGAGTCCCCCGACGGGGGTCCGCGTGCGCGTGTGAGCCACCGCGTCCCGGGTCGAGTAGATCGACGGCGGATCCCGGGGCCTTCCCGTTTCCGCCGGTGAGCAGAACAGGAGCGGACGCACCTCGTGGCCGACACCAACGACACCGGACCGAAGAAGCAGAAGAAGGCGGCCGAATACGGCGCCGACTCGATCAACATCCTCGAAGGTCTGGAAGCCGTCCGCAAACGACCCGGCATGTACATCGGTTCCACCGGTGAGCGCGGACTGCACCACCTGATCTGGGAGGTCGTCGACAACTCGGTCGACGAGGCGATGGCCGGCTTCGCCACTCGCGTCGACGTCACCCTTCTCGAGGACGGCGGCGTGCAGGTCGTCGACGACGGCCGCGGCATCCCGGTGGAGATGCACCGCACCGGCGTCCCGACCGTGGAGGTCGTGCTCACCCAGCTGCACGCCGGCGGCAAGTTCGACTCCGACTCCTACGCGGTCTCCGGCGGTCTGCACGGTGTCGGCATCTCGGTGGTCAACGCGCTGTCGACCAAGGTCGAACTCGAGATCGAGCGCGACGGCCACCACTGGGAACAGACCTACACCAACGCCAAGCCCGGCGAGCTGATCAAGGGCGAGCCGACCAAGAAGACCGGCACGGTCGTCCGGTTCTGGCCGGACCCGGAGATCTTCACCGAGACCACCCGGTTCAACGCCGAGACCGTGGCGCGCCGCCTGCAGGAGATGGCCTTCCTCAACAAGGGCTTGACCATCACCCTGACCGACCAGCGTCCGCAGGCGGTCGAGGCCCCCGGCGACGGCAACGGCGACAGCGAGCCGAGCACCGCCGAGGTCGCCGAGGCGGTCAAGAGCGAGACGGAGAAGGCGGAGGCAGCGGCCAAGCCGAAGACCCGCACGTACTACTACCCGGACGGCCTCGTCGACTACATCAAGCACCTCAACCGCACCAAGCAGCCGATCCACAACACGGTGATCGGCTTCTCGGCCAAGGGCGAGGGGCACGAGGTCGAGATCGCGATGCAGTGGAACGCCGGCTACTCCGAGTCGGTGCACACCTTCGCCAACACGATCAACACCCACGAGGGTGGCACCCACGAAGAGGGTTTCCGCGCGGCGCTGACCAGCACGGTCAACAAGTACGCGCTGGAGAAGAAGCTCATCAAGGAGAAGGACGGCAAACTCACCGGCGACGACATCCGCGAGGGTCTCGCGGCGGTCATCTCGGTGAAGGTCTCCGATCCGCAGTTCGAGGGCCAGACCAAGACCAAGCTCGGCAACACCGAGATCAAGGGCTTCGTCCAGCGCACCTGCAACGAGCACCTGGGCCACTGGTTCGAGGCCAACCCCGCCGAGGCGAAGGTCATCGTCAAGAAGGCGGCCGACTCCGCGCAGGCGCGCATGGCCGCACGTCGCGCGCGAGAGATGGTGCGGCGCAAGACCGCAACCGACATCGGCGGCCTGCCCGGCAAGCTCGCCGACTGCCGCAGCAACGATCCCACCAAGTGCGAGATCTACATCGTGGAGGGCGACTCGGCAGGCGGTTCGGCCAAGTCGGGCCGCGACTCGATGTACCAGGCGATCCTCCCGCTGCGCGGCAAGATCATCAACGTCGAGAAGGCCCGCATCGACCGCGTCCTGAAGAACGCCGAGGTGCAGTCGATCATCACCGCGTTCGGCACCGGCATCCACGACGAGTTCGACATCTCCAAGCTGCGGTACCACAAGATCGTGCTCATGGCCGACGCTGACGTCGACGGCCAGCACATCTCGACCCTGCTGCTGACGCTGCTGTTCCGCTTCATGCGGCCGCTCATCGAGAACGGTCACGTGTACCTGGCACAGCCGCCCCTGTACAAGCTCAAGTGGCAGAAGTCCGAGCCGGAGTTCGCCTACTCCGACCGCGAACGCGACGGCCTCCTCGAGGCCGGACGTGCCGCCGGCAAGAAGATCAACCCCGACGACGGCATCCAGCGCTACAAGGGTCTCGGCGAGATGAACGCCAAGGAGCTGTGGGAGACCACCATGGATCCGGCGGTCCGCGTGCTGCGGCAGGTGACCCTCGACGACGCCGCGGCGGCCGACGAGCTCTTCTCCATCCTGATGGGCGAGGACGTCTCGGCTCGTCGAAGCTTCATCGCCCGCAACGCGAAAGACGTTCGCTTCCTTGACGTCTGATCACGCCAGTCGCACGACTCGCGCAGTGATCGGAGAAAGAACACATCATGACTGACACCACCCTTCCGCCCACCGGCGGCGAAGGCGACCGCATCGAACCCGTCGATCTCGGGCAGGAGATGCAGCGCAGCTACATCGATTACGCGATGAGCGTGATCGTGGGCCGTGCGCTGCCCGAGGTGCGTGACGGCCTCAAGCCCGTGCACCGGCGCCTGCTCTACGCATCCTTCGACGCCGGGTTCCGTCCGGACCGCTCGTACGTGAAGTCGGCGAAACCCGTTGCGGAGACGATGGGTAACTACCACCCGCACGGCGACTCGGCGATCTACGACGCCCTCGTGCGTCTCGCTCAGCCGTGGTCGATGCGCTATCCGCTCATCGACGGCCAGGGCAACTTCGGTTCCCGCGGCAACGACGGCCCGGCGGCCATGCGTTACACCGAGGCCCGCCTGACGCCGCTGGCGATGGAGATGCTCCGCGACATCGGCGAGGAGACCGTCGATTTCATCCCGAACTACGACGGCAAGACCCAGGAGCCGACGGTGCTGCCGTCGCGCATCCCGAACCTGCTGATCAACGGCTCGGGCGGTATCGCCGTCGGCATGGCGACCAACATCCCGC
This sequence comes from Gordonia paraffinivorans NBRC 108238, assembly GCF_000344155.1. Taxonomy (GTDB): domain Bacteria; phylum Actinomycetota; class Actinomycetes; order Mycobacteriales; family Mycobacteriaceae; genus Gordonia; species Gordonia paraffinivorans. The sequence goes on from NZ_BAOQ01000017.1 coordinate 53,068, forward strand.
CGCACAACCTCAACGAGGTCGCCGAGGCGGTCTTCTGGGCTCTGGAGAACCCCGACGCCGACGACGAGGCCACTCTCGCGGCGTGCATGGAGCGCGTGAAGGGACCCGATTTCCCCACGGCCGCACTGATCGTCGGCAGCCAGGGCATCAAGGACGCCTACACCACCGGCCGCGGCAGCATCAAGATGCGCGGCGTCGTCGACATCGAGGAGAACAAGGGCACCACCACCCTCGTCATCACCGAGCTGCCCTACCAGGTCAACCCGGACAACCTCATCCAGTCGATCGCCGAGCAGGTCAACGAGGGAAAGCTCAAGGGCATCAGCCGGATCGAGGACCAGTCCTCCGATCGCGTCGGCATGCGGATCGTCGTCACGCTGCGTCGTGACGCGGTCGCGAAGGTCGTGCTGAACAACCTGTACAAGCACAGCCAGCTGCAGACCAGCTTCGGCGCCAACATGCTCTCGATCGTCGACGGCGTGCCGCGGACCCTGCGCCTCGACCAGATGATCCGCCTGTACGTGGCCCACCAGATCGACGTCATCGTGCGTCGCACCCGGTACCGGTTGCGCAAGGCCGAGGAACGCGCACACATCCTGCGCGGTCTGGTGAAAGCCCTTGACGCGCTTGACGAAGTGATCGCGTTGATCCGCCGCTCGGCCAACACCGAGACCGCGCGGACGGGCCTCATCGAGTTGCTCGACATCGACGAGATCCAGGCCGACGCCATCCTGGCGATGCAGCTGCGTCGCCTGTCGGCCCTCGAGCGTCAGAAGATCGTCGACGAGCTCGCCGAGATCGAGCGCGAGATCGCCGACTACAAGGACATCCTCGACAAGCCGGAGCGTCAGCGCGCCATCGTGCGCGACGAGCTCAAGGAGGTCGTCGACAAGTACGGCGACGAGCGTCGGACCAAGATCATCGCCGCCGACGGCGATGTCACCGACGAGGACCTCATCGCCCGTGAGGACGTCGTCGTCACCATCACCGAGACCGGCTATGCCAAGCGCACCAAGACCGACCTGTACCGCAGCCAGCGTCGCGGCGGAAAGGGCGTCAAGGGAGCCGATCTCAAGCAGGACGACATCGTCAAGCACTTCTTCGTGTGCTCGACCCACGACTGGATCCTGTTCTTCACCACCAAGGGCAGGGTGTACCGGGCCAAGGCCTACGAGTTGCCGGAGGCCAACCGCACCGCCCGCGGCCAGCACGTCGCCAACCTGCTGGCCTTCCAGCCGGAGGAGCGGATCGCCCAGATCATCCACCTCAAGTCCTACGAGGATGCGCCGTACCTGGTGCTCGCCACCCGCAACGGCCTGGTGAAGAAGTCGCGCCTGCAGGACTTCGACTCCAACCGGTCGGGTGGCATCGCCGCGATCAACCTCCGCGGCGAGGACGAGCTCGTCGGCGCACAGCTGTGCAGCGCCGACGACGATCTGCTGCTGGTCTCGCAGAAGGGCCAGTCGATCCGCTTCCACGCCGACGACGAGACCCTGCGCCCGATGGGCCGGCAGACCTCCGGCGTCCAGGGCATGCGGTTCAACGCCGACGACACCCTGCTGTCGCTCAACGTCGTGCACGAGAACACCTACCTGCTGGTGGCGACCTCGGGCGGCTACGCCAAGCGGACCGGCATGGACGACTACCCGGTCCAGGGTCGCGGCGGCAAGGGTGTGCTCACCATCGCCCACGATCGCCGGCGCGGTGAACTCATCGGCGCGATCATCGTCGACGACGATTCGGAGCTCTACGCGATCACGTCCAACGGCGGCGTCATCCGCACCGCGGCCAAGCAGGTCCGCAAGGCGGGTCGCCAGACCAAGGGCGTGCGCCTGATGAACCTCGACGAGGGCACGACTCTCATCGCGATCGCCCGCAACGCCGACGAGCCGGATGAGCAGGAGCAGGAAGCCTCCTCCTAGGTAGGGTGAACATCACGTGCAGCCGACGCGTCGGGGACGGTGCAGACCGACCCCGGCGCGTCGGTCCAAAGTCGACGCAGCCCCCCGGAGGGTGACGCCAGAGTGAGGGATTGCCTGTGAGCACACCGAACGAGCCGAACCAGGACAAGAACGGACGCCCCGCAGAGGGTCAGTCCGGTCCGGGCACGGGCACCCCCGGCGGTGGGCTCGTGCCGCCGTGGCAGCGGGGACCGGCCGAGGACTCGTCCGGCTCGGCGCCCACGGAGGCGTTCGACCGCAGCCCCCAGGAGACCCGCAGTGGCCAGGAGAATCGGGGCGGCCCGCCGCCGCGCGGCATCGTGACGACCGCCGACGGTCCCGCCGCCGGGGGCCCGGGCGGGCAGCAGGCACCGGTCACCAAGCTCGACAGCCCCCGGCGCCCCGCGCCCGCGACGGCCACCGAGGACACCAGGTTCGTCGAGTCGCCCACCAGCACCATCGAGCGCGACGACCTGCCCGAGGACGATCTGCCCGATCTCGACCGGATCCATCACACCGCCGATCTGGCGCGCCCGGCCGGGGCCGCGACCGGAGCGAAGGCAGCGCCGCGGTCGGCACCCCGCCAGGTCGGTGCGGGCACCGCACTGCGCGCGACCGTCCAGGTGCGCCGGATCGATCCGTGGGCGACCTTCAAGATCTCCGCGGTGCTGTCGGTGGTCGGGTTCTTCATCTGGATGATCGCCGTCGCCGTGCTGTATCTCGTCTTCGACGGCATGGGCATCTGGGATCAGCTGAACAACAGCTTCGGAACGCTCGTGGCCGAGGAATCCACCTCGTCCGGGGACATCATCGGGGCGGGCACCGTTTTCGGGCTGGCGGCGCTCCTGGGGGCCGTCAACGCCATCCTCATCACCGCACTCGCGACGGTCGGCAGCTACATCTACAACATCTGTGCCGACATGGTCGGCGGGGCCGAGGTGACCCTCGCCGATCTCGATTGAAACGGGCCTCTGACCAGCCGTTTTGGTTGGTTGGGGATCCGTCGGGTAATCTCACTGCTCGGTTCAAGGGCCTATAGCTCAGGCGGTTAGAGCGCTTCGCTGATAACGAAGAGGTCGGAGGTTCAAGTCCTCCTAGGCCCACTGCGACGGTAGATCCACAGCTCCGATTCGCACCCGTCGACCGATCCCGGTCGGCACGGGGCCTTAGCTCAGTTGGTAGAGCGCCGCCTTTGCAAGGCGGATGTCAGGAGTTCGAATCTCCTAGGCTCCACCACTGAACACGAACCGGCAACGCACCACTTCCCACGGGGTGGTGCGTTTCGCTTTTCCGCTCACCTTCTCCGCTCCCGCTCACGCCGAACGGGTGAGCAGGTACGGAACCGGTGAGCGACGATCAGGCCCGCACGTACTCGGTCATCGACACCCCCGACTCGAAATCGCGGTTGCTCACCCGGCGGAAGAGCGCGGGATCGTACGTCCCGGCTGCGAACACCGGGATGCCCGCACCGAACAGCAGGGGTTGCCGTTTGAGGACGAGACGGTCGATCTCGCCGATCAGCTCCGACGCCAGGGTTCCGCCCCCGCACAGCCAGATGTCCTTGCCGTCGGCCGCCTTCAGTTCGCGCACCAGCTCCACCGGGTCGCGGTCGGTGAACGTGACGCCCTCGGCCGGCGGGTAGGACCGGTGGGTGAGTACGAACTGCTCCAGGTGCCGGTAGGGGCTCGTCACGTCCGGCAGGCCTACCTCGTAGGTGTTGGCGCCCATGAGGACGGTGTCGAACGGCCCGGTGCCCTGGTCGATCCCGAGCACCTCGGCGATCCGGGTGGGGATGGCGTCCGGGAACCGGTCGATGCCGGCGTCCATGTGGTCGCCCTCGACGAGAAAGGCGTCGAACTGTCCCTCGGGTCCCGCGATGAAGCCGTCGAGACTCACCGCCACGTAATAGACGAGTTCACGCATCACGGTCTCCGATCACATCAGGTGTAGTGGTTCTGAAACTACAGCAGATGTAGTGATTCGGCTATCGTTCTCCCGTGGCCAGAAACGACGACCGTCGCCGAGCACTCGCCGACGCGGGGATCGCAGTCCTCGCCGGGGAGGGGGCACGGGGGTTGACGCACCGTGCGGTGGACAGGGCGGCAGGGGTGCCCCTGGGCACCACCACGAACTACTTCCGAACGCGCGCCGCGCTGCTCCAAGGACTCGTCGAGCGCATCGGGGAACGGCTGGCACCGAGCGAGGAGTTCCTCGCCGCGAACGCCCATCGAGAACCGAGCCGGGACCTGTTCGCCGACTATCTGCGGAACATCGTCGACCGGTTGCTGACGAACCGGGAGGTGACCATCGCGCTCCTCGAGCTGCGCCTGGAGGGCATTCGACGTCCCGAGGTCGCCGAGATCATCGGCGAGTGGCGTCGCCGCGGCTTCGCCGCCGACGTCGCGTTCAACGAGCAGGCCGGACTACCGGGAACCGCGCGGGAGATCGCGCTCTTCCACCACGCGATCGACGGGCTGGTCCTGGACTCGCTGACGGGACCGTTGCTCGACGAGGAACCGCTCGAGCGCGTCATCGATGCTCTCGTCGCGGGACTCCTGCCCGGGTGAGGCCTGGGCGGTCTTCGGGGCCCTGAGCGAGCCGTGCTGCTCCCAGCGGTCGAGGAACGTCCTCAGCTGCACACTGCCGAGCCATACCGCCCCGGCGATGAAGAGGACGCCCGCGGTCACCGAGGCGGGCCCATACCACCGGTTGTGCCCGACCTGGTCGTCGTAGGTGTGCCCGGACACCTTCGCGAGGATCTCGGGGTTCACCCGCGAGACCTGAGTTCGCATCGTGGCGCCGTGCGGGACGAGCTGCTCCGAGCCCCGCGAGCCGTGCACGCACAGGTCGCCCCGGTCCATCGGCCGGTTGTCACAGGTCGCGGGATCGATCATCAATCCGATCCCGATCCCGAGGGCGAAGATGCCCAGGATCAGGCAGCCCGGTACCGCCAGGTACATGCGGAGGTTCATCAGCCCGGGCTGTTCGATCCGGAGGCGCCGATCGTCGGCCGCATGATGCCGGCCCGCGCGCCACCGCGGTTCTCGGCGTGTCCGTCTGCTCATCGGGTCGAGGCTAACGGGCCCGCCCACGGGCGTGTCGGTGCGGTCCACAGCCTCCACGCCGCGGCGCGTCAGGACCGTGCGGGAGTCTGTCCCCTCAGCCGCTGGACGACCTCGCGGGCCAGCTTCTCCGACGACGCCGGGTTCTGTCCGGTCAGCAGGTTGCCGTCGGACTCGGTGTGCACGGTCCAGGGCAGGCCGAGGGTCACCCGGAAGCCCTCGTGGATCAGGCGGTCCTCGAGCAGCCAGGGGGCCTTGTCGGCGAGACCCGCTTGTTGTTCCTCGGCGTTGCCGAAGCACGTGACGGTGCGACCGGAGAATGCGTTGACCCCGTCCTCACCCTTCGCGGCGAGCAGGATCGCCGGACCGTGGCAGACGATGCCGATGGTCTTGCGGGCGCGGTCGGCCGCGATCAGCAGTGCACCGGCGTCGGCGTCGACGGCCAGGTCCTCCATCGGGCCGTGGCCGCCGGGGACGAACACCGCGTCGTACTCGGCGACATCGGCGTCGGACAGGGCGATGGGGTTCTGCAACTCGGGCGCGGTCTCGAGGAGCGTGCGGATCTGTTCGGCGCGCTCGGCCGAACCCACGGCGTCGGGCGCGAGGCTGGCCTCGTCCACGGGCGGGCGCACACCGCGCGGCGTCGCCACCGTCACCGCGAAACCGGCCTCACGGAAGACCTCGAGCGGTGCGGCGGCCTCCTCCGCCCAGAATCCGGTCTTGTGTTTCGAGCCGTCGTCGAGTGTCCATTCGTCGGCGCCGGTCATGACGAACAGGATCTTGCCGGTGTTCTTGCCTTCGGTCATCGTGCACTCCTTCGGTGGGATGACCCCCTTCGGCCAAGGGGGAGGCGTTCACGGTCGGTGCGGCGGTCAGGCGATCCCGGTGAGTTCGGCCGACTTCTCCCACAGTCCGTCGATCAGCCTCTGGTCGTGGGCCTGAGGATTCTCGCGGCCGTTCGGCTTGTGGCGGCTGAAGTAGACGCCGTTGACCTCCGGGTCCGGACCGCGCTCGGCCAATGCGACGAGCGGGGCGGCACCCTGCTCGGGGGTGATGGTCACCAGGCGCGCGACCGGGGAGCGGTAGAGCAGCCCGGCCATGCGCGAGTCGCGGCCGAAGCTCGTGGCGGCAGGTCCGGGATGCACTGCGGCGGAATAGATCTTGTCGCCGGTCCAGCGCTGGGCGATGCCGCGGGTGAACAAGATGTTCTCGAGTTTGCTCGTCCCGTAGGGGATGGCGCCGCCGAGCGTCGGGCGCCGCTCGAAGTCGAGATCGTCGAGATCCACCCTGCCGAACAGGTTCCCGACGCTGGCGGTGTTGAGCACCAACGACGAGTCGGCCGCCGCGAGCCGATCCCGGAGCAGGTTGGTCAGCAGGAACGGGGCGAGATGGTTGATCTGGAAGCAGGGTTCGTGACCATCGGCGGTGCGCTGACCGGGCGGGAACATCCCGCCGGCGTTGTTCATCAGGACGTCGATGGACGCGACGCGTTCGGAGATCTGTGCGGCGAGGTCGCGAACCTCGGACAACCGGGAGAAGTCGGCGGTGAAACCGGTCGCCCCGGTGTCCGCGGTGATCTTCTCGAGCTTCTGCGGCGACCGGCCGACCAGGATCAGATCCGTCGACGGGCCCGCGAGGGCACGTGCCGCGATCGCGCCGATTCCGTCGCTCGCCCCGGTCAGGACGATGGTCCGCTTCTCACTGGCCATCGGCGGTCCCCTCCGATCCTCCGACCGCGTGCCCGAGATTCGCCTCGTCGTCCGGGACCGCGGCCTCGTACACGGCCTTCTCCTCGGCGGTCCGCTCGGTCTCGCCGATGGGGGTGTCGTCGGCGGTGGGCAGGAGCGATTCGGGGCCGTCCGCCTCGTCGGGCTGCTCGGGCATGTCCGGATCCGTCCGCAGATCGTCGTCGGTCGTCGTCCGGTCGGGCTTGTCGTTGTCCGCCATGTGTCCACAATGCCTGAGGATCGGCGAAACGTCACCGGCCGGTTGCACCGAGACGTCCGGGGCCGATCGCCGGAAAGCGGTGTGCCGGGCGCCGCCTGCGCAAAACGCGCTCGGGAGTGCGCCTCGACATGCGCACGCGTCGAACGGGTTCGCGTCCCGGAGCCGGCCGGGGGCGTCGTGCAGATCCGTGAATCTTCTGTCCCGCACCGAATTCCACACCTGTGGGCAAAGCTGTGGGTAACCCTCCCGCCGGCCGATCACGCGGAACACGCGCACAGACGGAAATCGCCACCTCCGGGCCGAGCCGGAGGTGGCGATTGTGCTAGTGCTGCCTAGGAACTCACGGCATGCGACCGCGAGCCCCACGCGGGCGAGGACTCGATCGCCCCGATGATCCTCGGCCGCAGCTCGTCGGCGCGGATCACCGCATCGACCGAGCCGACCTCGACGGCGCGCTGGATGCTGTGCACCTTGTCGAACTCGGCGGCGATCTCGCTGATCTTCTCCGCGCGCACCGACTGCCGGACGTCGGCGAGCTCGGCGTTGAGGCTCGACCGGTCGGTGCCGGTCGCGTCGACGGCGCGGGCCTCGAGCTCACGCACCCGTGGATCGGCGGCGACCCGCTTGGCGACCTCGCCGGCGAACACCACCGCGGCCGCCGGCGCACCACCGAGGACCGAGGCGAACGAACCCTCGATCGCCAGCACCGTCATGTTCGGGTTGAGCGCCTTCGAGAACACCACGAAGGCACCGCCGTGGTAACGCGAGATCACGCAGAACACGATCGGACCGCGGAAGTTGACGATCGCGCGGCCGATCTCGGCGCCGTACTCGAGCTGCAACTTGCGCATCGACTCCGGCGACCCGTCGAAGCCCGACAGGTTGGCGAGCACGACGAGCGGGCGGTTGCCGCTCGCGACGTTGATGGCGCGTGCCGCCTTCTTCGACGACTGCGGGAACAGGGTGCCCGCGGTGTAGGTGTCGGGACCGTCGGTCGGCTTGTAGCCGCGACGCGGCACCTCACGCGACTCGATGCCCAGCATGCACACCGGGATGCCGCCCATGTGCACATCGCACACGACGGCGGTCTCGGCGTCGGCCATGCCCGCCCAGCGCTCGAGCACCGGATGATCCTGGTCGGCGACGGCCCGCATCACCGTGCGGATGTCGAACGGCTTCTTGCGATCCGGGTTGTGAACGGCCGAGAAGATCTGACCCACCGTGGTGAAGTCGCTGCCGGCCAGCACGTGCGGGAAGTCGGAGACGTCGCGATCTGACGGGTCGGTCGTGACGGCCCGGCGCGGCGTCGTCTCGCCCGGCGCGATGTAGGTGTGGTCGTAGTGCGACATCAGGACGTCGCGGGCCGCTCCGAGGTTGGGCGCCCAATACTGGGCCTGTCCGTTCGGACCCATCACGCGGTCGTAGCCGCCGATGCCGAAGTTGTCCTCGGCCGACACACCGCCGGAGAAGTCCAGCGACTGCTTGCCGGTCAGCACCATCGCCGAATCCGGGGTCATCACCAGGATGCCCTTCGTGTGCATGAGCATCGTCGCCTCGGCGTTCCAGTACGGCTGCGCACCGACGTTGATGCCCGCGACGACGATGTTGATCTCGCCGCCCGCCTGCGTGTACTCGACCACGCGCTTGAGCGCGCGGGCCACCCAGTCCATGTTCTCGGTGCCCGAGTCCATCGAGATGCGGGCACCCGACGACAGCGCGTACCACTCCAGCGGCACCTGCATCTGCTCGGCGAGATCGAGCGCGGCGATCACCCGGCTGCACTCCGGCTCCGACAGCGCGCCGAGCGACTTGGTCGGATCGCCGAGGAGCACGACGCGCGTGACGCCCTCGGGGAACTTCTCCGTCGGGGTGGTGACGACGCCGGCGACGATGCCCGCGGTGTTGTGGCCCTTCGGCCGGTCGACCGACACCAGGCGGTTTTCGTCGTCGAGATCGTGTTCGGTGAAGTCGCCGATGATCTCGGCCAGCTCGTACGGGTACACGTTGCCGCGGGCCGCGGCGCGCTTGACCTTCTGGCGGTACTCGTCGATCGGCTCGATCGGCTCGTTGCTCGGCACGCCGACCTTGACGTCGAACTCGCCGGTCGCGTTGAGCGAGAAGTGGATCGACACCTTCGTCAGCTCGCCGGTCTCGCGGTCGCGGCGACGCGCGATCACCTGGACCTCTTCGAGACCGATGCCGCGGGTCACGCCCTGGATGTGTTCGGAGATCATGTCCAGGATGTTCGGGTCGCCGTCGATCGGCGGCCAGACGTACAGCACGATCCGGTTCGCGCTCGACGGCCGGGCCGCACCGCGCTGGGCACGGCGGATCGAGTCCGCGCACGAGGCCAGCGCCGTCTCCGCCGTGGGCAGGCTCAACAGGCGGCCACCCTGCTCGCGGACCGCGGTGAGGTCGCGGACCTGGGCAAACGCGATGAGCCGCACGTCGGCCGGGTTCTCCCGCGCGACACAACGGAACAGGTACACCTCTTCGTCGTCGGCCGACGGCAGGCGGGTGAGGTCGAACTTCCGCAGCCGCTCCATGCGCATGCGCTGCGCGATGTGCGGGTGCAGGCCGCGGATGAGGCGCTCCTCGACCATGCCGGTCGACGACGGCCGGAACGTGACGTGATGGTGCATGCGCGCGTCGCCGCGGCCGGCCACGGTGATGGTGACGCGGTGCACCTGCGGGGGCAGCGGCGCGTTCGACACGATCTCGTGCAGCGTGCCGGCTAGTTCGTCGAAGTCGGCGGGCTGCTGCTCCCAGCTCAGGTAGATGTCGGAGTCGACCGACGCGGCACCCTGGGCGAGTTCGCCGAGACCGCTCAGGGCCGCGGCGAGTCCCTCGAAACCGACGGCCGCGGAGGCGAGGCTGCCGCCCTCGCGCTCGGCGACGACGAACGTCGTGCCGCCGGCGTCGACGTTGCGGATGCCCGACAGGCCCTTGTTGCCGTAGTAGCGGCGGGTCAGGACCTCGAGCATGACGTGGTTGTCGGCGATGCCGCGCTCGATGCGCTGGCCGAGCAGGCGCACCAGCGGCTCGGTGCTGCGCACCAGGTTGTCGATGCGCTCCTCGCGATCCGGGGCGTCCGGGTTCTCGTCGAGGTAGCGCAGCTGCTTGCGGACGTTGCTGTAGACGCGGGCGCGGTCGCGCAGGAGGGTCGGCTGGCCGTACCAGGCGTAGACGACGCCGCGGGCGAGGTCGGCGATCGCCGGGTAGCGCATCTGCGTCGCCGCGATGAGGCGATCCAGCGCCGGGCCCACGTCGTCGCGAAGCTCGTCGCGCGGGGTCGGCTCCTTGAGCCACTCACGCAGCAGGGTGGTGATGACGGCGACCGCGCCGGCCGGGTTCTGCAGGGCCAGGAAGATGCGGAAGACCGCCGCCTCGAGCTCGGGGGTGCGCTCGAGGTCGGTGACCCCGTAGTGGCGCAGCGCCCGCAGCAGCTGGTCGTGGAACGACTGCGGGAGCCCGTCGCGCTCGACGTCGAGGCTCTGCAGGTAGGTGTGGAAGTTCTCGCGCGCGCTGTGGACGTGTTCGACACCGAGTTCGTCGCTCGACGGCCGGTTCTGGCTCAGCTCGGCGATGTCGGCGAAGACGGTGATCAGCTCGAGCTCGTCGGCGAGGGGACGTTGGCCTCGGGAGATCACCTCGCGCCGCACGGCGAGGTACTCGTCGAGCAGTCGGGTGCCCTCGCTCGGGTCGACGTCGTAGCCGAGGAGCTGGCTGCGCAGGTCCTCCTGACTGCGGGTGGTGCGGTCGTCGGCCTCGACCTCGGGTTCGGCCGGCAGCTCGAGCTCGACGCCGGCGACCTCCTCGGCCGCCTCGTCGGAGTCGTCGTCGGCCAGCGGCTCGAGCCGCAGCAGCGTGGCGCCCGTCTCCACCTGCGTGCCGACCGACACCGCGCATTCCTTGAGGCGCGAGCGCACCGGGGCGCGCAGCACGGTCTCCATCTTCATGGACTCGAGCACGAGGACCGGTGCCCCGGCCTCGACCTCGTCGCCGACCTGCAGCGGCGTCGCGACCACGAGGGCCGGCGCGGGGGAGCGGACGACGCCGCCCTCGTCGCGGCTCACGCGGTGCGTCACACCGTCGACGTCGACGAGATGGACCGGGCCGTGGGTGTCGGTGACCAGCCGGAAGCGCTCGTGGTTGACGACCAGCTGAGCCGCGTGGTCGTCGAAGCGCTCGAGCTCGACGTCGGCGGTCAGGGTGTCGGGGCCCGCCTCGATCGTGACGCGGAAGCGGTGGGCGCCGATCCGGGCGACCCGCACGCGGTAGGACGCGCCGCGCAGCTTCAGGTCGAGCGGCCGGCCGCTCTCGTGCTGGACCTGCGGGCGGCCGCCGGACGCGGTCGACATCAGACGCTGCTGCTCGACCTTCTCCTGCTCCTCGTAGGCGTCGATCGCCGCCGCGGTCAGCGCGATGGCCGAGTGCTGGTTGGTGACCAGGCCGCCCTCGGCGCGGACGCGGTCGATCCAGCCGGTGTCGGCGCTGCCGTCGATGACCTCGGGCTGGTCGAGCAATTCGAGGACGAAGCTCTTGTTGGTGGCGCCGCCGGCGATGATGACGCGGGTCTCGCGCATCGCCCGGCGCAGGCGGCCGAGTGCCTCGTCGCGGTCGCGGCCGTAGGCGATGATCTTGGCGATCATCGAGTCGAAATCGGCGGGGATCGTGTCGCCCTCGCTGACGCCGGTGTCGACCCGGATGCCCGGGCCGGCGGGCAGCTCGAGCAGGTTGATTCGACCGGGCGCCGGCGCGAAGTCGCGGTCGGGATCCTCGGCGTTGAGGCGGGCCTCGATGGCGTGACCGCGCTCGACGGGCGGCTGGCCCTCGAGCTTGTTGCCCGCGGCGACGTGCAGCTGGGCGCGCACGAGGTCGAAGCCGGTGGTGACCTCGGTGATCGGGTGCTCGACCTGCAGGCGGGTGTTGACCTCGAGGAAGGCGAACAGCTTCTCGCCCGGGTGGTAGAGGAACTCGACGGTGGCGGCGCCGCGGTAGCCCACGGCGACGGCGAGACGCTCGGCCGAGGCCTTCAGGTCGGCGACCTGGTCGGGCGCGAGGACCGGCGAGGCGGACTCCTCGACGACTTTCTGGTTGCGGCGCTGCACGGAGCAGTCGCGGACGCCGAGCGCCCACGCGGTGCCCTGGCCGTCGGCGATGACCTGCACCTCGACGTGGCGGGCGCCGGTGACGAGCCGTTCGAGGAAGACGACGCCGCTGCCGAACGCGCGGGCGGCCTCGTCGCGGGTGCGCTCGAAGGCGTCCCGCAGTTCGTCGTCGTTGTTGATGACGCGGATGCCGCGACCACCGCCGCCGGCGGTGGCCTTCAGCATCAGCGGGTAGCCGATCTCGGCCGCGGCGGCCAGCGCGTCGTCGATGGAGCCGACCTCGCCGCGGCTCCACGGGGCGACCGGCACGCCGACCTCCTCGGCGATGAGCTTGGCGCCGATCTTGTCGCCGAGCTTGCGCATGGCCTCCGGCGACGGACCGATGAAGGTGACCCCGATGCGCTCGCAGAGCTCGGCGAACGCGGGATCCTCGGCGACGAAGCCCCAGCCGACCCAGGCCGCGTCGGCGCCGGTCTCGAGGAGGGCGCGCTCGAGCACCTTGAGGTTGAGGTAGGGACGCGAGGCCGCCGGCCCGAGGTCGTAGGCCACGTCGGCCTCGCGCACGAAGGTGGCGGCGGCATCGACGTCGGTGTGCAGGGCGATGACCTCGATCTGCTGTCCCGTCTCGGCGGACAGGCCTCGGACGGCGTGGATGAGGCGCATGGCGGCCTCACCACGGTTGACGATGGCGATTCGGGAGAACATCACCGGCTCCTTCGGTTCGTCGTGCCGACCGTGTTTTCGGCACACGCGAGGTGGTTCATCAGATCGATAGTTGCGGAACGAGGCCATTACGCGCGAGTACGGTCGCGACACGACGACAATGGGCCACCACCACCGGATGGACCCCATCGGCGGCGAACCCGCAGGAAGGCGACCCTTTTCCGCCCTGCGGATCTTCCTACCGAAAAGGAGTGGATTCGGTGGTGGTTTTCGTGCCACGAGGGCTCACAACCGTGCCTCGACGACGGTGGCGCGGCGTCCACGCAGGTCGCGGCGGTGCCGGATCTGCCCGGGTCACGCGATGAACAGAATCCAGACGTAGACGAGCAGCCCGAAGACGATCACCGACAGGTAGAACCAGCCGAGCCAGATGGCGACATCTGCGTACGGCTTGCCGATCTCGCGGGTCCGCCTGATCTGCGCACACGCGCGGTAGCCGAGGAACAGCCCGAGCAGAAAAGTGATGCCCAGACCGGAGCAGATGAGGGCCCACACCGCGGTCCGGTTGAGGCGGGGAACGCCTCGGGTCTGGGAACCCACGTTGTCCTCCGGTTCGTCCTGGGGTGTCGGATCGGTCTTCGAGTAGGCCTGCGTCGCGGGCGCGGGTGCGCTGCGGCCCTCCGGCCCGGGCGACTCGTCGTGGTGCGGCGGCGGCCGCTTGTCGACGAGCACGGTGTTGTCGGCGGCGTCGAGGCGGGTCGCCTCGTCGGGGGAGTCGGGCTCCGGACGCGACGACGGCGGGGCGGGACGCGCGGGCGGCGCATCGTGACGGGGTGCTGCGGCAGCGGACCGTGACGCCGGTGCGCCCGGCGGGGTCCGACCGGCCGTCCCGGCCGGGGTGGGCCCGACTGGGACGGGCCGGGATGCGCCGGACCAGCCGGTGGCGGACCGGACAGCGGGTTGCCCGGTCGTGTCGGATTACCTTGCGGCGGTAGGTTTTTCGGGTCCATCGGACGGGTCCCCGGAGGTGGGGGGCGGTGACCGGCCGGTGGGCGACCGGGCTGTCCGGGAGCGGGGGGAGTGCCCGGCGGGACGGGATGTGGACGCGGGCCCGTGGTGTGGGCGCCGGTCGGCCTCGGTGCGCCCTGTCCTGGTGCGCCCTGTCCCGGTGCAGGGCGGGGACCGGGGGCGCCGGGGGCCGGCGACCCCTGCGGTGCTCCGGTCTGCGGCGCTCCACTTCGGGGCGGCCCCGGCTGCGGACCGGGATGCGGCGAGGCGGGGCGCGGTGCTCCGGGACCGGGGGGTGCGGGAGGCCCCGACCGATTCGCGGAGGGACCCTGGCGCCCGGCGTCGGACAGTGTGTGGCCCGGGGGTGCGGTGATGGGTGCGCTCGGAATCCGCTCCCACGGAGCCGTCGTCCCCGAACTCGGGACGGCGGATCTGCTCGTCTCCCGGGAGCTCGGGTCCGGTCTGCTCGACGCCGGGTCGTCGGCGTCCCGGATGGCGTCCGGGTCCGACGAGGGCGGCATCGACCATGACTCGCGCGCCCGGTCCGCCGCGCCACCGGGTCGGGTGGGCGGTGTCGGCGGGCGCTCGTCGTCTGAGGTCACGAGTCCAAATTACCCGCGGCGTCCGCGGGCACCGGGATCGACCACACGGCCGTGCGTCACGAGGGCCGGGATTCGGTGCGCTCGGCGAGGGCCCGGCTCACCTCTTCGACACGCGGGACGGTCGGGGAGACCGGCGGCGGTTCCTGGCGCGTCCGGCGCAGGACGAGGACGCCCACACCGGCGGCGACCGACGCCGCGAGCAGTGACAGCGCGGCCACGAGGTACTTCTTCGGCATGGCGTCAAGAGTGCCAGCCCGTCGGAGGCGATGCCAGTTCGCCCCGGCCGCGACGGGACGCATTTGCGCACCCCAGAGGCACGTCTCGGCCATCGGCGGTGGTGCAAGTGGTTGGATGGAGGGGTGACCACACAGAAATCCACCGCAGTCATCCACACCAACCGCGGCGACATCAAGGTCGACCTGTTCCCGAACCACGCCCCGAAGACGGTCGACAACTTCGTCGGTCTCGCCGAGGGCACCAAGGAATACAGCCAGCCGAACGCGTCGGGCGGCAACTCCGGCCCCTTCTACGACGGCTCGGTGTTCCACCGCGTCATCGCCGGCTTCATGATCCAGGGCGGCGACCCGACCGGCACCGGCCGCGGCGGCCCCGGTTACCGCTTCGAGGACGAGTTCCATCCCGAGCTGCAGTTCGACCGCCCGTACCTGCTGGCCATGGCCAACGCCGGGCCGGGCACCAACGGCTCGCAGTTCTTCATCACCGTGGGGCCGACCCCTCACCTCAACCGCCGCCACACCATCTTCGGTGAGGTCACCGACCCGGCGTCGCAGCAGGTCGTCGACGCGATCGCGACCACCGCGACCGATCGCTCCGATCGACCGCTCGAGCCGGTCGTGATCGAGAAGATCGAGGTCAACTGAGCGTCCCCGGACACACCGCCGGTCACACGGCGGTGTGCTACCGGCATCCCGATCGCCCCACCGGACTGTCGTGCAGCCGGTGCGGGCGACCGGCATGTCCGGAGTGCCTGAGGCCGGCGTCGGTGGGACAACACTGCCTCGACTGCCTGGCCCGGGACGGCGTCCAGCGGACGCCGGACTTCGGTGATCGCGGGATCCGGCCGATGGCGACCACCCGGGTGGTCCCGACCAAGCCGTACGTCACCTACGGACTCATCGCGGTCAACGTGCTCGTCTTCCTGCTGTGTGCGGCGCAGGCGGGCTTCGGCGACCCCGGTGCCGCGCCGCTCTTCGCCGAGGGCGACCTCCTCAAGAGCGATGTCGCCTCCGGGGAGTACTGGCGACTGCTGACGGCCGGATTCCTGCACTTCTCCGTGATGCACATCGCGGTCAACATGCTCTCGCTGTACATCCTCGGCCGCGACCTCGAACTCGCGCTGGGGATGTTCCGCTATCTCGCGATCTATCTGATCGCGCTCCTCGGCGGGAGCGCCGCGGTCATGCTCTTCGAAGCCGACCGCGCCGTCACCGCGGGCGCCTCCGGGGCCATCTACGGGCTGATGGGCGCGATGCTGGTCATCATCCTCAAGGCCCGCGTCTCGCCGGTTCCGGTGTTGTCGATCATCGCCTTCAACGTGGTGCTGTCGTTCTCACTCCCGGGCATCTCCGTGCTCGGACATCTCGGCGGACTCGCCTTCGGCGCCGCGGCGACGGCCGCCGTCGTCTATCTCCCGGGACTCGTCCTCCCGCCGGGCGGCCGCACACCCGAAGCCGCGAGCCGCGTCGGCTGGGTCGCGCTCGCCGCGCTGTTTGTCCTCGCGATCGCTCTCGGTGTCGCCGGTGGCGTCGCCTACGACGGGCCCATCTACATCCGCTGACGACCGGCGAGCGGCCGAGCCGTCCTCGACCGGTCGGTTCCGGGATCCGTCGCGATCAGCCATCCGCTCTGAAGCCCCGACGTCGGTCGGCGCTCTGCAGCCGTGTCGATCAGCGATCGTCGTCGACCTCGAAGCCGGCCGCGCGCAGCTCGTCGACCACCGAGATGAGATCGGTGCCCAGATCCCAGCGGGTGAAGACCAGGAGGCGGGCGCCGTCGTCGACGACGTCGATCTCCAGCTGACCGGCGCGGCGTCCGATGCGTCGCATCGTCAGCAGCCGGATCCGTTGGACGTGCTCCGGCGTGTAGGTCCGCCGGCCGGTGATCGTCCGGACGGACAGGGCCGGCGGTGCCCCGGCGGACACCGACAACCGCGGGCGGACGGCGAGGGTGTAGGCGCCGAGGGCGGCCAGCAGGGCCCCGGCTATTCCCAGGAGGACCGAACCCGCCGGGTCGTTGGCGACGACCACCGCCGCGCCGATGAGGATCAGCCCGCCGATGCAGGCGGCGACCCCGGCCGGAACCGGGGTCGCCCACTCGCGTGTTGAAGAATTCCCAGAGTTATCCACAGGAGTTACTCACAGTGGGGAGAAATTACACACATGTTATTTCCACAGTGTGGATAACTTACACACATGTGTTTTCCCTGCTCAGAGTGATCTGGGACGGCAGAACCGGTGAAGGATCTCAACGCCACCGCATGGTCATCAACAGGCCGGCCACCATGAGGGAGAACCCGATGAGGAAATTCCACGAGTTCAGCTCTGCCATCCAGTGCAGGACCTGACCGTCGCCGCCGTAGGTCGTCGGGGTGGCGGCGAGGTAGTAGACGATCAGCCACGCGAGGCCCAGGAGCATCAGGCCGAGCATCACGCCCACGTAGATGGAGCTCGAGGGGCCGGTGCTGACCTTGACCGGGGTACGGCTCGCCGGGTTGATCGTGTAGTCGGTCTTCTTCCGGACTTTTGACTTCGGCATGACATCCTCTGTTGTGCTGCACCGCCCGGGGACGGTCGTACGCGTGCCGGGCCTGCGACATAGAGCATCGACGAGCGGCCCGGGTGTGGATAACACTCGACTTCTACGGTATCTCACCAGGTCGCCGAGGAAGGTACCCGCTTTCGCCGGTAGCCTTTGGTGCGTGAGTCGCATCCTGGTCATCGACAACTACGACAGCTTCGTCTACAACCTGGTCCAGTACCTGGGCCAGTTGGGGGTCGAGGCCGTCGTCTGGCGCAACGACGACCCGCGTCTGCAGCCGTTCGACGCCGAGCACCTGCGCGAGGCCGTGGCCGGATTCGACGGCGTCCTGCTCAGCCCGGGTCCCGGCACCCCGCAGCGGGCGGGCGCCACGATGCCGATGGTCGAGGTGGCCGCCTCACAGGAGCTACCGCTCCTCGGCGTGTGCCTCGGGCACCAGGCGATCGGTGCGGCCTTCGGCGGAACCGTCGACCGCGCGCCCGAACTGCTGCACGGCAAGACGTCGCTGGTGTTCCACGAGGACAAGGGCGTGCTCGCCGGCCTCCCGGATCCGTTCGTCGCCACGCGTTATCACTCGCTGACCGTCCTGCCCGAGACGATCCCCGACGAACTCGTCGTCACGGGGCGCACCGAGTCGGGCATCGTGATGGCGATGATGCACCGCGAACTGCCGATCCACGGGGTGCAGTTCCACCCCGAGAGCGTGCTGACCCAGGGTGGTCACCGCATGCTGGCGAACTGGCTGAAGACCTGCGGCATCACGATCGACGAGGCGCGGGTCGCCGCACTCGAGGCCGAGATGGCCTCGGCCGTGGGCTGAGCCGACTGCTCCCGGTGCGCTTCGGCGCTCAGGACGATCAGTTCGGCAGGAGGCTCGCCTGGCCGACGATGATCGTGATCGCGCCGCTCTTGCGCGCCTTCGATCCGGCCGGCGGTTCCTGACCCACCACCTTTCCGTTGTCGGGGCTGTTCAGCGGGACGTTGCGGGTCTGCCGCGTCAACGTCGACCGTTCCCATCCGGCCTGCTCGAGCGCCGCCTGGGCCTCGGCCGGCGACTTGCCGCGCAGGTTCGGGACGGTGAACAGGTTGCCTCGCGACACCGAGATCTGGACCGTGCTGCCCTGCTCGGCGGTGGAGCCGGGGCCGGGCGAGGTCGAGATGACCGTGCCGGCGGGCTGCTCGCCGTCGACCGCGACGACGTCGACGACGAGACCGAGTTCCTCGAGGACGGCTCGGGCGCGGTCCTCGGACACGCCGACGACGTCGCGGACCGTGACCTCCTTGGGGCCGTTGCCGACGTTCAGCACGACAGGACCGTTGACCGGGACCTCCGTGCCGATCTTCGGGGCCGTGGACACGACCTTGTCCTTCATGTCGGCCGGCGAGTCGACCCGCTCGGTCTTGACGTTGGTGAAGCCGAGCACCTTCAGGGCGTCGAGCGCCTCCGCCGGTGTCTTGCCGACCAGGTCAGACGGTATCCGGTGGCGTTGTGGGCCCGTGGAGATGTACAGCGCGACCTCGGATCCCTGGCTCGCCAGCACACCCTCACCCGGCGTCGAGCGCGTCGCGAGACCGGCCTTGACGTCGAGACTCGGTTCCTCCAGGACGCGGACGGTGAATCCGGCCCGTTCCAGCGCGGTCTGTGCATCCTCTGAGCTGAGCCCAGCGACGGCCGGGACGGTGACGTCGGGGTTCGAGCCGGAACCCCACGGCGACCACACCAGCAGCGCGGCGATCAGCACCAGCACGGCCGCGACCGCGCCGACCATCAACTTGCGGGAGCGTCGCCGCGGCGGGAGATCGCCCGCATCGGCGTCGTACGAGTCTTCCCGCCGGTGGCCACCGCCGGACCGAAGCGGCATGGCGCGCCGCGGGCCGGTGGACTCCGAGCGGGTGGGCCGCCGCGGCCCGGTGTCGATGAGCTCGGCGCGCTCCTCGTCGGTGAGCAGCATCGGGGCCGACGGCTTGCCGCCGGCGAGGACCTTGATCAGGTCGGCGCGGAGGTCGGCGGCCGACTGATAGCGGTTGTCCTTGTTCTTGCTCATCGCCTTGAGCACGATCGAGTCGAGCTCGCGCGGGACGTCGGGGTTGACGTGCGACGGCCACGGCGGGTCCTCGTGCACGTGCTGGTGGGCGACGGCGACCGGCGAGTCACCGGTGAACGGCGGCTCTCCGGTGAGCAGCTCGAACAGCACGCAGCCCATCGAGTAGATGTCGCTGCGCGGATCCACCTTGATGCCGCGCGCCTGCTCGGGTGAGAGGTACTGGGCGGTGCCCATGACCGCCGAGGTCTGGGTCATCGTCGAAGTCGAGTCGCTCATCGCGCGCGCGATGCCGAAGTCCATCACCTTCACCGCGCCGGACTTGTCGATCATCACGTTCGCCGGCTTCATGTCGCGGTGGACGATGCCGTTGCGGTGCGAGAAGTCCATCGCCGCCGCCACGTCGGCCATCCAGGTCATGGCCTGCCGCGGCGCGATGGGCCCGTTGGACCGCAGGATGTCACGCAGCGTCTCGCCGTCGACGAACTCCATGACGATGAACGGCAGTGGACCGTCCTCGGTCTCGGCCTCGCCGGTGTCGAAGACCTGGACGATCGTCGGGTGATTCAGCTTGGCCGCGTTCTGGGCCTCGCGGCGGAACCGCAGGTAGAACGACGGGTCACGGGCCAGGTCGGCACGCAGCACCTTGATCGCCACGTCCCGGTGCAACAGGAGATCCCGGGCGTAGTGCACCTCGGACATGCCTCCGAAGCCCAGCGTTTCGCCGAGCTCGTAGCGGTCGGAGAGGAGGTGTGGTGTCGTCATCGGCCTCGGGGGTCAGCCTGTCATGTCGACAGGAACGCTTCTCGCTGATGCGGGTCGGGCATGGATCTGATCTAACACAACGGGAACGGCACACCGGGGAAGCACGGCGTTCCGGGCGCCGCGCCGGTGTCGGGGTTCTCCTCGGTCGTGTTGTCCGTCGGTGGCTGCGGCGGTGTGGTCCTGGTGGTGGTCTCCTCGCTGGGGCTCGTGGTCTCCTCGGAGGTGGTCCGGGTCGTCCGTTGCGTGGTGGTCGTCGTGTCGTCGGGCTCCGGGGGCGGGGCCACGGTCGTGGTGAACGTCTGCGTGACCGTCGACGAGGTCGACGGGGCCGGCGGCGAGGTGTCGTCGCCGCTGCTGCTCACCAGATAGAAACCGATCAGGCAGATCGCACCGACGAGCAGCGCCCCGGCCACTCCGGCCAGCACCTTCTGGCCCGTGGTCCAGGAGTCGTCCGGCGGCGGTGCCACCGGGGTGCGGCCCGTCGGCCGGGGTGTGACCGGCCTCGACGCGCTCGCCGGAGCCGTCGGAGGACGGGAGGCGACGGTGTTGCCCAGCACGGCCGTACCGGCGGCGGCCCCGGCGACGGCGGCACCCGCCGCTCCCGGACGCGGTGGCCGGCGGCCCGCCCGGACCGCGGCCACGGCGTCGGCGAACTCTCCGCCGTTGGCGTACCGGTGGCGGGGATCCTTGGCCATCGTGATCTCGATGAGCTCGCGGACGTTGGCCGGCAGGTTCGTCGGCAGCGGCGGCGGGGCCTCGCGGATGTGCTTCATCGCCACGGTGATCGCCCCGTCGCCGAGGAACGGACGCCGGCCGGTGAGGGCCTCGTACCCGACGACGCCGAGCGAGTACACGTCGGATGCGGCGGTCGCCTCGTCGCCGGTCGCCTGCTCGGGCGAGATGTACTGGGCGGTGCCCATCACCATGCCGGTCTTGGTCACCGGGGCCGAGTCCACCGCCTTGGCGATGCCGAAGTCGGTGATCTTCACCTGGCCGGTCGGGGTGATCAGGATGTTGCCCGGCTTGACGTCGCGGTGCACCAGGCCCTGGCTGTGCGCGGCCTGCAGCGCGCGGCCGGTCTGCTCGAGCATGTCCAGGGTGTTGGTGAGCGAGAGCCGGCCGAGCCGGGCGATGACCGAGTTCAGAGGCTCGCCGTCGACCAGCTCCATCACCAGGTACGCCAGCGGCTCGCCGCCGTTGTAGTCCGGGGTCTCGCCGTAGTCGAAGACGTTCGCGATGCCCGGGTTGTTCAGCTTCGCCGTCGTCTGCGCCTCGGCGCGGAACCGGGCGATGAACTCCGGGTCGCTGGTGTACTCGGCCTTGAGGACCTTCACCGCGACCCGACGGTTCAACCGGGTGTCGAGCGCCTCCCACACCTGTCCCATGCCGCCTGTCGCGATCAGGCGGATGAGCCGGTAACGATCACCGATGGTGGTGCCGTTCTGCAGGGTCATCGACTGCCACCTCCCACCAGTGCATTGATCACTTCTCGCCCGATCGGCGCGGCGACGGTCCCGCCGACGGAATCCGCACCGAACCGTCCATTCTCCACCACGACGGCCACCGCTATCTGCGCGTTGGACGACGGACCGAACGCGATGTACCAGGCGTACGGGGTGTCCGTGCTCGAGCCGCTCTCGGCCGTGCCGGTCTTCGATGCGATCGAGACCGGCCCGCCGGCGCCCGCGGTGGCGCGCTCGGATTCGATCATCATCGCCGTCAGCTCGGCGGCCTGCTCCGGCGTGATCGGCTTGTTGGCGGTGGTCGGCGGGGTGGTCTGCAACGTGCGCAGATCCGCCGACTGAAGCTTGTCCACCAGGTACGGCTGCATACGCACCCCTCCGTTGGCGACCGTTGCCGCGATCATCGCGTTCTGCAACGGGGTGACGCGCACGTCACGCTGTCCGATCGATGCCTGGGCCAGGACGTCGAGCGATGGGATCGGCCCCACGGTCGAGTCGGCGACGGGCATCGGGATGTCGGGGCCGGGCTGGTCGAGTCCGAAGAGGCGCGCGGTCTCGGTGAACTTCCCGATCGCGTCCGACATCTTCTCGGTCACCAGCTGTGCGAAGGCGGTGTTGCACGAGTACTTGAACGCGGTCTCCAGCGAGACGGTTCCCCCCGAGGAGCCCGGGCACGTCTGGCCGCCGTAGTTCGGCAGCGACACGTTGGTGCCGGGCAGCGGGTACGACGGCGCCGCGGTGAGGCGGATCGACGGCGTGATGTTATCGCGCAGCGCCGCCGCGGAGGTGACGACCTTGAACGTCGAACCCGGCGGGTAGAGCTGGTTGATCGCGCGGTTGAGCATCGGCTGGGAGGTGTCACCCGGTCGGTTCCAGGCCTCCCAGGCGCGCTCCCGGACCTCCTGGTCGTGGCTGGCGAGCTTGTTCGGGTCGTAGCTCGGGGTCGAGACCATCGCCAGGATCTTGCCCGTGTTCGGCTGCAGGGCCACCACCGCGCCGCGGCACGGCCCGTCGCACGGACCGTTCAGCATCGCCCGGTAGGCCGCCATCTGGACCTTCGGGTTGATGGTGGTGACGACGTTGCCGCCGCGCGGATCGCGCCCGGAGAACATGTCCATGAAGCGCTGACCGAAGAGCCGGTCGTCCGAGCCGTTGAGGATGGCGTTCTCGTAGTGCTCGATCTGGCTGGCGAGGTACTGGAACGAGTAAAACCCGGTCACCGGCGCGAACGCGTCGGCGCCCTCCCGCGGGTACTGGCGCAGGAACTTCAAGCGCGTGTCGGTCGGGACCGACAGGGCGATCACCGTGCCGTCGGCGGTGGTGATCAGCCCGCGCTGCCGCGAGTACTCGTCGAGCAGGACGCGGTTGTTGCGCGGATCGGTCTTCAGCGCGTCGGCCTTGAACACCTGGACATAGGTGGCGTTGGCCAGCAGCGCGACGATCATGACGATGACCGCCATGGAGACGTTGCGGATCGGCTTGTTCATCGGCGCCTCACCACCTGGGTGGGCAGCGCGTCGACCGGCTTGGGGGCGGGTCGCTTCTTGGCCGGATCCGGCTCGCGCGCGGCGTTGGAGATACGGATAAGCAGTGCGACCAGGATGTAGTTCGCCAGCAGCGACGAACCGCCGTAGGACAGGAACGGCGTGGTCAGACCGGTCAGCGGGATCAGCTTGGTGACGCCGCCGACCACCACGAAGACCTGCATCGCGATGGTGAACGCCAGGCCGGTGGCCAGCAGCTTGCCGAAGCTGTCGCGCACGGCGATGCCGGTGCGCAGTCCCCGGTGGATGAAGATCAGGTAGAGCAGCAGGATCGCGGTGAGACCGGCCAGCCCGAGCTCCTCGCCGATGGTCGCGACGATGAAGTCGGTGTTGGCGAACGGCACGATGTGCGGACGGCCGGAGCCGAGGCCGGTGCCGAACAGGCCGCCGGTCGCCAGTCCGAAGAGGCTCTGTCCGATCTGGTAGCCGGAACCGTCGAAGTCCTCGAACGGGTCGAGCCACACCGACACACGGGTCTGCAGGTGCGAGAAGATCGACCAGGCCACCACGGCGCCGATCGCGAACAGGCCGATGCCCAGCACGAGCCACTCCACGCGGGACGTCGCGACGTAGAGCATCGTCAGGATGGTCGCGAAGATCAGCAGGGACGTGCCGAGGTCCTTCTGCACGATCATCACCACGATCGCGATACCCCAGGCGGCCAGCAGCGGACCGAGGTCCCGCGCGCGGGGCAGGTCCACGCCCAGCACATGCGGGCCGGCGGTGATGAAGAGGTCGCGCTTGGAGACCAGGATCGCCGCGGCGAAGATGATGATCAGGATCTTCGAGAACTCGCTGGGCTGGATGGAGAAGAACGGCGTGATGATCCAGTTCTTCGATCCGTTGATCTCCGAGAACGAGCTCGGCAGGATCGCCGGGATCGCCAGGAAGACCAGTCCGCCCAGGCCGAGCGTGTAGGCGTATCGCGACAGCGTGCGGTGGTCCCGGATGAGGATCAGGATCGCCGAGAACGCGATGATGCCCAGCGTCGCCCACAGCAACTGCTGGTCGGCGTTGCGGGTGGCCTCGGTGGGGGTGATCGACTCGCCGGTGTTGCCCGACCCGAGGTCGAGCCGGTGGATCAGCACTAGTCCGAGTCCGTTGAGCACCGCCACGACCGGCAACAGGATCGGGTCGGCGTGCGGTGCGTAGCGACGGACCACCACGTGCGCGACGCCGAACAGCACGGAGTACGCGGCGATGTACTTGAGGATGTCCCACGACAGGCTCTGGTCCTGGGCGGCCTGCACGATGAGCAGGGCGACCGTCACCAGACCGATCGCGAACCCGAGTAGGAGCAGCTCGGCGTTGCGGCCGGTGCTCGTCGCGGGCCGGCGCGGCGGTGCGTGAGGGGCGGGTGCGGCTTGGGTCATCTCACCTGCTGCCGGCAGCTCTTACCGGCGTCCTCCGGTGGTGCGGGTCTGTCGGCGGGAGCGTCGCCGGGCGCGGGCGGGGCCACCGACTCGGTGGCGCCGCGCTGCGGGATGCCCGACGGCGCGGGGGTCGCCCGCGGGGCGGGCGGTGCGCTCGAGGCCGGTGCCGGGGAGGCCGGCGGCGTCGAGGAGGCCGGCGGGACCGGGGGAGCCGAGAGCGCGTTGTCGCACTTGAACGTGAGCTCCCTGGTGACCACGCCCTCGATCTCCTCGGAGCTGCGGTCGCGGATCATCACGTCCTTGACCGACTGCGCCGGACCCGACACGAGGTCCTCGAGGTTGAGCGGGAACTCGCACTCGTCGGAGTACGAGATGAACGTGTACCTCGGCTTCTCCTGATCGAGGTCCTCCACGCACACCCGCGTGACGGGCTCGGACAGGGAGAACGACAACACATCGGCGGGGGAGCCGCGATAGATCAGGACGTCCCCGGCAGAGTCCGCGGCGACGTAGTAGTTGTTGCGCACGATCGCGCGGACGACGAAGACGCCCGCGACGAGTGCGGCGACGACGGCGATCACGACACCCGCGACGAGCCAGCGGCGCAGCGGTGATCGAGGTCGCGGCTCCTCCACGGCATCGGCGAGGACGGTGGGCCGCTGCGGTTCGGCGGGCGGGGGACGCAGCGCCGCGGCGCGGCCGGCGGCGGTCGCGGGGTCGGGCGTGTAGTGCTCCTCGTTGCCCCCGGCGGCGCCGCCGACGATCGGCCGCGAATCGCCGTACTCGGTGTCGACGACGTCGGCAAGGACGACGGTCACGTTGTCGGGACCGCCGCCGCGCAGGGCGAGCTCGATCAGACGGTCGGCGCACTCCTTGGGGTCGGCGATGGAGCCGAGGGTCTCGGCGATCGTCTCCTCGCTGACGACATCCGACAGGCCGTCGCTGCACAGCAGGTATCGGTCACCGGCGCGCGCCTCGCGCATCGTCAGCGTGGGTTCGACCTCGGTCCCGGTCAGCGCCCGCATGATCAGCGAGCGTTGCGGATGTGTGTGCGCCTGCTCCGGGGTGATGCGACCCTCCTCGACGAGGGTCTGGACGAAAGTGTCGTCGCGCGTGATCTGGGTGAGGACGCCGTCGCGGTACAGGTATCCGCGCGAATCGCCGATGTGGCACAGGCCGATCCGGCTGCCGGCGAAGAGGATCGCGGTGAGCGTGGTGCCCATGCCGTCGAGTTCCGGCCATTCCTGGACCTGGGCCGCGATGGCCTCGTTGCCCGCGCGGGTCGCACGGTCGAGCTGACCGAGCAGGTCGCCGCCCGGTTCGTCCTCGTCGAGTGCGGACAGGGCCCGGATGACGAGCTGGCTGGCGACCTCGCCCGCGGCGTGTCCGCCCATGCCGTCGGCGAGCGCGAGCAGGCGCGGACCGGCGTAGAACGAGTCCTCGTTGTTGGACCGGACCAGACCACGGTCGCTGCGCGCGATGTAGCGCAACACGAGGGTCACGGGCGCAACTCGATCACTGTCTTGCCGATGCGGATCGGCGTGTTGAGCGGGACCTTGACCGCGGTCGTCACCTTGGACCTGTCGAGGTAGGTGCCGTTGGTGGAACCGAGGTCTTCGACGTACCAGTCGTCACCGCGTCTCGACAGCCGGGCGTGACGCTCCGAGGCGTAGTCGTCGGTGAGGACCAGCGTCGAGTCGTCGGCGCGCCCGATGAGTACGGGCTGTTGGCCGAGACCGATACGGGTGTTCGCCAGCGCGCCGTGGGTGACCACGAGATAGCGGGCGGTGCCGCGACCGGAACCGCGCCGGCGCTTGTCCGAGCCGCCGGAGTAACGCGGGATGCGCATGCCGCCGGCCGTCGCGATGTCGGCCCGCAGCGTGCGGATGACGGCGAAGACGAACAGCCAGAGCAGCAGCAGGAACCCGATACGGGTCAGCTGCAGTACCAAGCCCTGCATGTCGTGTGTTCACCTCCAGCGCCGTCACATCTCGGTCCGGTCATCGAGAGATCCGCCGCGCACCGTGTCGGTGCCGATCGAACCGGCGGACCCGTGTGCATCTTATGGGCAGTTCTCCCGAAGCCGGTCATTCACATATGACAGTTCAGTATCAACGAGCCACTGAACCGGCATCCGGAAGTCACTCACAGGCGACCCGACGCCGCCGCGACCGACGGCGTCCGGCCGGGCCGATCGCGTACGCGGGTCCCGGCAGCGGTGTCGCCTAGGAGAACCGGACGGTGATGTCCGAGTGGCCGACCCGGATGCGGTCGCCGTCGGCGAGCTCCCAGGTGTTGACCTGCAGATCGTTGACGGTGGTGCCGTTGGTCGAGTTGAGGTCGGTGAGCAGCGCGGTGGTGCCGTCCCAGCGGATCTCGACGTGCCGGCGCGAGACACCGGTGTCGGGAAGACGGAACTGCGCGTCCTGGCCGCGCCCGATCACGTTGGAGCCCTCGTGGAGCTGGAAGGTGCGGTTGCTGCCGTCCTCCAGGTAGAGGGTGATCGTCGTCGGCGCGTAGCCGCCGGCCGGGCGTCCGTAACCCTGGTCGTAGCCGCCCTGATAGTCGTAGCCCGCCGGCTGCTGGCCGTAGCCCTGCTGGCCGTAGCCCTGGTCGTAACCGGGCTGCTGGCCGTAGCCCTGGTCATAGCCCTGCTGGCCGTAACCCTGCTGGTAGTCGTAACCGGGCTGCTGGCCGTAGCCCTGGTCGTAGCCGGGCTGCTGACCATAACCGGGCTGCTGGCCATAGCCCTGCTGCTCGTAGCCCTGCTGGCCGTACCCCTGGCCATAGCCCTGCTGGCCGTACCCCTGGTCGTAGGCCGGCTGCTGTCCGTAGCCCTGCTGCTCGTAGCCGCCCTGCTCGTACGCGGGCTGCTGCTGGTCGTAGCCCTGCCGACCGTACTGGTCGTAACCCTGCTGGTCATACGCCTGCTGGTCGTAGGCTGCCTGGTCGTAGGCGGGATCGGCGCCCCTGCGCTGGTCGTATCCGGGGTTCTGAGTCATGTTCGGGGCTCCTTGGTCTGGGTTGGCCTGGAGAGGATTCGGGGCCGGCTGTCCGGCAGGGTGGTGCGGGGCCTTCGGGGGCGGGGCGTCGTGTCCCGGACGTGACGGCACCGGTCGGGGCCGCGCATCCGGGTTGACCGCCCCGCGGACACGGAAGATCCCGGTGTGCAGGGTCGGCGATTGTTCGAACTCTACGACCACCTGGCCGTAGGTCTGCCAACCGTTGTCCTTGATGAAGTGTTCCAGATGCTTCGAGAAGGTCTTGCGGTTCAGTTCGTATTCCGCGGCGATGTGCTCGTGGTCGGACGGGCTCAGGAGCAGTGTGTAGCTGTTCGCCGCAAGGATCGCGCCGTCGCCGAGGTTCTCCAGCGACTCCTCGGCTTCACGCTGCAGTCCGTGTTCGATCTCCTGCGGGGCGACCTGACCACCGAAGACCCGAGCGAATCCGTCGTCGACGGCGCCCTCGAGCTTGCGTTCGATCCGTTGCAGTATCCCCACCGAGACCTCCTTTCGCGGGCTGGACGAGCGTGTCGCCGTGCATCTGGCCTTGTTTGATGATAGCGACAAGAAAGGACAACTGTGCCACCACGACAACTGGTGCACCGTGTGTAACACCTGTACCAGCACTGTGGCCAGTCTCTCCCTGGATCTGTCGGTTCCCAGCTCACCGGCGGTGCCGGAGCCGGTCCGCCCACCCGGTTTTGAATCGACGGCGGAGTGCTGTTATCGTCGTCCAGGCGTTGGAGGAAAACATCCGACGACATGCTCGCCGGGAGACCGGCGGCCACGGGCGAGTGGCGGAATGGCAGACGCGCTGGCTTCAGGTGCCAGTGTCCTTCGGGACGTGGGGGTTCAAGTCCCCCTTCGCCCACCGAGAGCGCAAGCTCACCGGACGAGACCGGATCGCGGACAAGCGATCTGGTCTTTTTCGTTTGGCGTCCGCCGGCGCCGCGGGAGGACGAGGCGTCGTCCACTGCCGGCTGATCGGCGGTCGCCCGGATCGGATACCGGCGCGGGATCTGTTGCTGGGCCGCCTCCCTGTCGCCGTCGCCGGCTTCTCGACGAGCTCACCGCTCCTACCCGCGCTGGCGGAGCGGAACACCGGCGAGCCGGCCACGTCGCGGGCGCGACCGCTGCGGCTCCCGACGCCGATGCCCCACTCCCCGCTCCTAGTTGGCGTTCTGATCGGCCTTGGTGAGGATCAGGTACTGCGCCGAGGTCTGCTGGTAGACGTCGCGTTTGCTCGACGAGCCCAAAATCGCGACGTATCGCCCCACCTGGACCGCGCACTGGTACGCGGTCCGGTCGCCCCCGGTGGGGGTGGCCTCGCACCGTGCGGCGGGGAGTCCGGGCGGCGGGGCGATGGCGGTGGTGCTGTCCGAGTCGTCCGCCTTGGGCATCAGGTACTCCTCGGCCTTCTCCGGGGTCTCGGCCCGGAAGACGATCGAGCGGTCGACGGCGGTCGCGAGGGAACCGGCCCGCTCGGCTGCGTTGAGGGTCATGGGCGGGTCGGCCGCGAAGTGCGCGAGTCCGCGAGGACCGTAGACGGCACGGACGGCCAACGGGTTGAGTCCGGTCTTCTTCTCGGCGATCTCCTGGTCGGAGTAGGGGAGCGCGTAGATGAGGATCTTGTTCTCGTCCATGCGGGGCCGGCCCGCCACCGGGGCCCGACCCATGTTCCTGTTGTCCTGGGCCGACGGCGTGCGGGGGAACTTCGAGATCAGATCGGCCTGTCGGGTCAGCGCGGTGCGGATCAGCGACTCCGACTGCGCCGCCGCCTCCGCGGTGCTCACCCTCGTCCACGCGTAGACCGCGTACACGTCGCGCTGGGTGTAGCCGGCCGCGTGATGTCCGCCGTGGCCGGGCGACACGGCGTTGAGGAAGACGCCGCCCGGGACTCCCTGCAGCGGCGTGATCGGCGCGTTGTTCCAGTCCCGCGAGGTGATCCGGGCGAGTTGGTCCACGGCGGCCCGGGCATCTCCGGGGGTCAGGTAGCGCAGGACGACGATCTGGAGATTGCGCTGTTCCCGCGGTCCGCTCGCCGGCGTCCGGGCACTCGTCGAGAACCCGCCGAGGAACCGCTCGTTCGCGGGGATGGTCGCGGCACCCTCGCCGAAGAGCACGCCGAGCGCCGCGCGGCTGGCGATGGGGGCCGTGAAGAGGGCGTTCGGCTGCGTCACGTCGGGTGCGAGCTCGAACGGAGGGATGATGAACTGGCCCATCCGCTGGCCCTCCACGCGGAGGAACTCGGCGTCGTCGGCGGGGTAGTCGAACGGCGGCCGCGGCTCCGTCGGGTAGTCGCCGGTGTCGAGCGCGGCGAGATCGACGGAGGACGTCGCGGCCTCGGCGTCCTTCGCGGAGGGGACCGGTTGGCCGTCGGTGGTGCATGCCGCGGTCCCGGCGACCACCAGGGCCGCCGTCGCCACGGCGACGATCGGGCGCCAATCTTTCATCTCGGAGTCCTCCCCTGCAGCCCTGCCCCGCGGAGAGTTCCTCCGAGCGGCGGCGTTCATCGATGTTTCTCACCGGATGTGTTGCCGCGCGAACCCCCGCTGGTTCCCCCGAGACCGAATCTGCACGATTCTGTGGTGAATGCAGGATAGTGCCGGATGTCCGCCGGTCGCCCAGCCGGTCCGCCGCGCCCCGACCATCGGGCGGTCACCGGCACTCGCGTCCTCTGTTCGGAGGACTGGCTGGGGGAGACGCGTCGGCCCCTTTTTTGCGCTCAGGCGTCCGGTCGATCAGCATGATCGCATGACCGGGTGGGGTGGTGGCGGTGGCGCCGCAGGGCGGCGCATCGCATGAGCGCGCCGCTCGCATCGGTCCCCGAGTCCGCGCGGACGGTCGTCGCCGATGCCGTCAAGGTGTTGCGCGCATACCAGAAGGACGCGGTCGCCGATCTGGCCGAGGACCGGCTGAACCGACGGCCGAAGCGCATCGTCGTCGTCGCCGGAGAGGTCCAGCGGGGCAAGAGTTCCCTGGTCAACGCGCTGGTGGGTCGTCGCGACCTCTGTCCGGTCGGGGTCGACGTGACCTCCTCGGTCACGGTGTCGGTGACCGCCGGGCCGGAGGCCGACGCCGAGCGCGCCGAACTGTACTTTCCGTCCGGGCCGCGGCCGGTCTCGCCGGCGGAACTGGCCGACTGGGTCACCGTCGACGGGCAGAAGGTGCGCGACCGGACCGTCGACGAGTTGCCCACGGCCGCGGCCATCGCCCTCCGGGACGCGCGGGTCGCCGACGTCACCCTCGTCGACACGCCCGGCGTCGGTGGACTCGACCCCGGCCTGGCGAAGCTCGCGTCCGAGTCCACCCGGCAGGCCTGTGTGCTGGTGCTGGTGTGCGATGCCTCGTCCCCGATCACCGCGCCCGAGATGGAGTTCGTCCGGCAGGCGGGGTCGACGGTCGATGCGGTCGTGGTCGCCGTGACCAAGACCGACAAGAACCTCGGCCGCTGGCGGGAGGTCGTCGTCGAGAACCGGCGGCTCATCGCCGAGCACCTGGGCCGGGAGGTCCCGGTGATCGGGGTGTCGAGCCTTCTCGCCGTCCTCGGCGCCGAGAGCCCCGACCCCGGCCTGCGCGACCGTCTGGAAGCCGACTCGGGGATCACCGAACTACGCGACGCCGTCGTCACCCGCCTCGACCGGGCGGTCGCCTCGCCGCACATCGACGCGGTGCGTACCTGTCTGGAAGGACTGCGCGTGGTGCGTGCGTCCATCGCGGACGAACTCGCGGCGGTCGAGGCCGGCGAGGCCGCGCTCCCGGATCTCACGGCCGAACGTGACCGCCTCACCGAACTGCAGGCCCAGTCCCGTCAATGGGAGCAGTATCTCGCCCGCGATCTGACCCTCCTGCGACAGGAGGCGATCGACGACCTCGAGCGTCGGCTCGACGCGATCCGCGACAAGTGGACGACCCACATCAACAAGAACGGCATGGAGGTGCTGCGTCGGAGTGAACAGAAGTTCGCCGCCGACATGCAGGCCGACCTGCAGATGGCGATGGCCGAGACCCTGACCGGCTTCCTGCGGCGGTTGCACGACGTCGTCGTCGCACCCCGCTTCGCCGACGACCCGACGGTGTGGGCCGAGGTGAGCAGTCGGATCGTGAACTCGTTGCAGGACAAGAGGATCGAGACCCACCAGGTCGCGAGCAAGACGCAAGGCCTCCTCGACCCGACGCTGTTGACGATGGGCGTCGTCGGATCGTCCACTCTCGGAGGGCTTCTCGGGTTGTCGGCGTTGCTCGGCGTGGGCATCGTCGTCGGCACCGTGTGGGTGGGGGTGAACCTGAGCTTCCGGGCGATCCGGGCGGGCAAGACCAACCTTCTGTCCTGGCTGCGGGAAACGCTCGCGACCACCAAGACCGCGACCAATCGCCTGCTCGACAGCGCGGTCGCGCAGGCGCGACCGGAGATCGTCATCCACTACCGCGACCACCTGCGCACCGGCATCGAGCAGTTGCAGACGACGATCAACGAGGTGCAGGAGGCCGCCGCCGCGTCGGCCGCCGCCCGGCAGAAGACGACGCAACGGCTCACCTCGAATCTGGCCATCGTCGACAAGCGCATCGTCGCCGCCGAGACGATCCTGAGCGGGGGCGATCCCACGTGACCGCGTCGAACGATCCCATCCACGTCGCGCTCGACCGCGGGCTGCGTCAGCTGGCCGCCCTGGGCGGTGACTGTGTCGCACAAGCGAATTCGATCGGAGCCATTCTCTGGTCCCCACCCCGTGTCGTGGTCGTCGGCCGCCTCAAGGCGGGTAAGTCGACGCTGGTGAACGCGCTGATCGGGGCGCCGGTGGCCGAGACCGCGGCGCTGGAGGCGACCAACGTGGTCACCGTCTACCAGGACGGTGCGCCGTCGCGGGCCGAGGTCGTCGGCCTCGACGGCACCCGTCGACCCGCCGCCCTGGGGCCGGCCAGCGGCGTCGAATCCCCCTTGTTCGCAGGCGACATCGCCTATGTCGACCGGTGGCTCCCGTCGGCGGCGCTGCGCGAACAGACGCTGATCGACACCCCCGGCCTGTCGACCCTGACCGTGGCCAACGACGCGGCGACCCGCCGTGTGACGATCGACGGCTTCGAGCAGACCCGGAGCGCGTCGGTCGACGCCGACGCCGCGGTCTTCCTGTTCGACGCCGCGCCCCGCGCGGACGAGATCGAGTTCCTCAACCGTCTGCCGTTCACCCCGCTGACCACGCTGGGGGTCCTCTCGCGTGCCGATTCCTTCGGCGAGGGTGCCTGGGGCAGAAGAGATCCGCTCGATCACGCACGACAGCACGCGGTGCGGCTGGCCGCCCGCCTCGGCGATGTCGTCAGCGAGGTCGTCCCGGTGTCGGGACTGATGGCGCAGACCAGTCACACCGGGATGCTGACCGAACGTCACGCCGCGTCGCTGGCGCGGTTGCACGGTGTGGGCCGGCTGGACGTGCTGCGCATCTTCGACTCCGCCGATCCCGCGGCCGGTCCGATCCCGCCCGCGGAGCGGGTCGAGCTCCTCGGCCTGCTGGGGGAGTACGGGGTGCTCAACGGTCGCGGGATCGCGGCGGGCGGAGGGGCGGCCGCGCTGAACGCCTGGCTGGCGGATCGCTCCGGCCTGGCCGCGCTGCGTCGCGCACTCCGGGCCTCGACCACGCGGTTCGCCGTCCTCCACCGGGCGCACCGCATCCTGGCCCGCCTCGACCGGCTGGCCTTCGACCATCCTGCGCGCGACCACATCCGGACCATCGCGGCGACCCTGCGCGCCGATCCCGCGCTGCTGCCGGTGACCGTCCTCGAGGACTATCAGCGCATGCTCGACACCGACCCGCAGTCGCCGGTGACCGACGAGTTGCGCACGATCCTCACCGCGACCGGACCGGCAGGCCGGGTCGGCCTCGCGGAGACCACCCCGCCGGGGGAGATCGCCGTCCGGGCACAGCGACTCCTCGCGGCCGCGCAACAGCGCACGCTCGCGACCCGCTCGGCCGCCGAGGACGCCGCGCTGGTCACCCTCATCCGGATCTACACGATGTTGGCCACAGGCCACCAGCCACCGAGGAACATCCCCACGCCATGACAGCTGCATCCCACACGTGGTCTCTGGCCATCGATTTCGGCACCTCCAACTCGGCGGCCGCGCACTCCGGCGCCACCAGCGGCAGCATCGAGGCACTGTCGCTGAGTCACACGAGCAACCTGATGCCGTCGGCGGTGTTCGTCGACGGGCCCGCCGGCATCCTGGTCGGGGCGGCGGCGCTCAACGCCGCCGCGCAGAACCCGGCCGGGTTCTGCGCCTCACCCAAGCGGCTC
Source organism: Gordonia paraffinivorans NBRC 108238 (assembly GCF_000344155.1). Taxonomy (GTDB): domain Bacteria; phylum Actinomycetota; class Actinomycetes; order Mycobacteriales; family Mycobacteriaceae; genus Gordonia; species Gordonia paraffinivorans. Next base: position 86,659 of record NZ_BAOQ01000017.1, read on the forward strand.
ATCGGACAGCAGCCGGGCGTCCGGGCGAACGGGTTCGACGTGCCGACATCCGCACTGGTGGCGGCGGTGATGCGCGCCATCGTCGGTCGCGGTCTCGCCGCACATGCCGGCGTCATGCCCGACCGGGTCGTCCTCACACACCCGGAGGCGTGGGCGCCCCGGCAGATCCAGGTGCTGGTCGACGCCGCGATGGCCGCCGGAATCCCGCGCGAGCGGATCACCACCGTCTCCGAGCCGCGCGCGGCGGCGGGACACTACTCGCGCTCCCACGCACTCCAGCACGGCGCGCGGATCGCGGTGTTCGACTTCGGCGGCGGCACCCTCGACGTGGCGGTTCTCGAGGTGACCGACACGAACGGCTTCCGCGTGATCGCCGCGCGCGGCGACAACGGCCTGGGCGGCAAGAACTTCGATGCGCTGCTGCAGCGCTGGGTGGAGGATCGCGTCGCCGACCGGGACCCCGACCATGCGTCCTGGCTGCGTCGCGGGGCGCCGATCGACGCCGTCCAGGCGCTCCAGGCATCGGTGCAGCAGGCGAAGGAGTTGCTGTCGGAGACACCGTCGGCCACCATCACCGTGCCCGGACCGGCAGGACGGATCACCCTGCAGATCACGCGTGACGAGTTCGACGAACTCATCAGCCCCGCGGTCGAGGCTGCGCTGCATCTGACCCGTGCGACGTTCGCCGATGCCGGCCTGACCCACCCCGGTCAGCTCACGGCGCTGTACCTGACGGGCGGGTCGTCGAGGATCCCGCTCGTCCAGCGACGCCTCGGGGAGGTCGGTCCGGTGGCGACCCTCGACGATCCGAAGACCGTTGTGGCCCAGGGCGCCCTGTTGACCGTGCTGGCCGACTCGGCGCCGACGCAGCCGCGCCCGGTGCCCGCGCCGGCCGAGCTCATGCCGTCCTGGCACACCCGGCCCGAGTCCGGGGGTCAACAGCCCGCGGCCACCCGGGGCCGATGGAAGCGGATCGCCGCGGCGGGTGTGGCCGCGGCGGCGGTCGTCGCGGCGGTGGTGGGAGTCGTGGCCGCCACCCGCGGCGGCGACGAGCCGGTGCCGCAGGCGTCGACACCGACCGAGACCATGGAGACCGACCCGCGGGACTCGTGGCCGACGGGAGAGGACGAGGGTCCGATCCTCACCGACGTCGAGCAGGCGCGGCGTCAGCTGCCGGCCACCCTGCAGTCCTACCTGACCGGATGCGAGCGCAACCGGGTGAACGGGGCGAACGGGAACGGCGCGACATCGGTGAGCTGCGAGATCTCCAAGGACAGTCCCCTCGCCGGACTCGGCGAGGGATTCCTCACGGGGATCATGAGTTTCACCTTCAACGTCGACGTCAACGAGGCGAACCGCGACATCATCGACATCCGCAACCGCACCTACTGTTTCGACGATCGCGAGCGATGCGAACTCGTGGAGGACACAGCCCGGTCGGCCGCCGCGGAGGTCACACAGGTGGCACCGGGGTCCGAGCGGTACTCGTTCCGGTACGCCAACCCCAAGAGCGGCGTCGTCATGAGGATGTCGGACCTCAACTCGTTGGAGGACGCGCGCGCCTTCCTGACCCGCTCGGGCCTGATCAACTGATCGTCCGAGTGGGGACGGAGACCTCTCCGGTGGGATCGGTCAGACGTCGATGTCGTCGTGGCCGTGAGCGTGGCCGCCGCTGTACGGGTCCGACGGCTCGCTGCCGTACGCGCCGTCCTCGTCGATGAACACGTCGATCCGGCCGTCGCCGTCGAGGTCGCGCCCGAGCACGTCGACGCTGCCGTCGTGGTCGGTGTCGACGGCGAACGTGTCGTAGCGTCCGTCCGCGTCGGTGTCGACGGCGACCGCGTCGATCCGGCCGTCGGCATTGCTGTCGACGGACAGGGTGTCGGGGGAGCCGTCGCGGTCGGTGTCCTCGAGGAGCGTGTCGGCGCGACCGTCCCCATCGGTGTCCAGGGTCTGCGCGACGAGGCGGCCGTCCTCGTAGTGGTCGACCCGGGTCCGGTCCCCGGACGCGTCGTAGTGCACGACCCGGTCGACGGTGCCGTCGCGGTCGTCGTCGGTGGCGACGACGGATCCCCCGTCCGCGGTGGGAGCGGCAGCCGTGTCGGCGCGCCCGTCCCCGTCGGTGTCGGCCTCGACGAGGATCACGTTCCCGTCCTCGTCGTAGTGGACGTCCACGTGGTTGCCGGCGCTGTCGGTGGTGTGGAGGACCCGGCCGCCGTTCGGTGCGGACGGAGGGGTGCTGCTGCTGGTACTGGGGTTCCCGGACATGCTGTGGCGCCTTTCGGACTCGGTGGTGAGCGTGTCGGGTATCTGTTGCCACCGGGTGCGAGAAAGGTTCCCCCGACCCCGTATGGCGCGTCGATCCTCCCCCGCGAACGCGCATCTCTCCTGTTCGCCGAGTACATCACGGGCCGGTGGAACCTCACGGACCGACCCGGGCATCAGACCCGGGACGGCCGTCGTCGAGGACGTAGCATCGTTTCAGCGGTGGCCGCGGCGTCGGACACCCGCGCGGGACCTCCCGCACACGATTGGAGCTGTGACCATGCACGACGACGAGTCGGCCATCCTGGCCTCGTTCGGTGTCGACGCCGGGGCGCTGCCGGAGCCGCCGTCGGACGTCTGGGAGGCCGCCCTCGCCGCGGCGTTCGACCCGCACGCGACCGCCGATCCCGACACCGTTCCGGAGATGGACGACACCCTGCCCGACGAGGACGGCCTGCAGCTCGCGGCCGACGCGCCCGACGACCTGTCGACGGTTCCCGGCGCAGGTGTGGAATCGGAGGCGGTGGACCTCGGCGGCATCGACGACGCCGGGACGGACCTGTCAGAGGACGTCGGCGGCGCCGAGTCGGGATCGGTGTGGCTCGTCGACCCGGGCGACGATCCCGGCGCCGGAGGTCATGACCTCTGATGGACACGACGCCACCGGCGATCGACGAGACCGCCCTGCTCCTGGCCGCCCGCAACGGCGACCAGCGCGCCTTCGCGCAACTCGTCGGCGCGCACCGCACCCATGTGTGGGCGGTGTGCCTCAACATCTGCACCGACCAGCACGACGCCGAGGACGCGCTCCAGAACACGCTGGTCGCGGCGTGGCAGAACCTGCACAAGTTCCGGGGCGAGTCCCGGTTCTCCACCTGGCTGCACCGCGTCGCCGCGAACAACGCGCTCATGGTGGTGCGCAAGCGCAAGCCCAACACCCGGAGCACCGATTTCACCGACCCGGACCAGCCGGTGCAGCTCGTCGACGACGACGGCGGTGACCGGTTCGACGAGAGGATCGCCCTGCGCGACGCGGTCCGCCAGGCGCTCGGCAGACTGTCCGAAGACCAGCGGGAGGCCGTCGTCCTGCGGGAGTACGGTGACATGAGCTACGCCGACATCGCCGCGCATCAGGGGGTTCCGGTCGCGACGATCAAGTCGAGACTCAACCGCGCGCGGACTCACCTGGCGGAGCTGTTGCGGGATCACGCTGCCGCACAACCGGAGTAGACCGGGCGATCCGGTCGCGCCCGTGCCCGATAATCCGGGTCGGACACCACCGGATCCACCGCGACCTACCGATCCAGCACCCGCCGGGCGAAGCCCTCGAGGTGAAGCTGCAGGGTCAGGATCCGCTCCTGCCGAAGGGCTTCTGGGTCCGAGCCGGCCATGTGGGCGGGCGGCTTCATCCGGACGTGCTTCGAACACGCGAAGTCCGAGCAGACGAGGGTGCCGATGGTGTCGCCCTTGCGGCCGGCGGGGCCGGCGAGCTTCGCGCTGAAGAAGGCGACGTCGCTGGGCAGGAAGACGTCCTCGCAGAACGAGCAGAGCTGGCGGTTGCGCGGCTGGCGTCCGCCGAGCCGCAGCATGACGCCCACGGCCTCGTCGTCGACGGGGATCACGAGGTAACCGATCTGCGGCTGCCGTGGATCGCGCCAGCCGAGGAAATCGAGTCGCCCCCAATCCAACTCGTCGAGGTCGGATGGGAGTGCCAGTGCCTTGCGTTCGCGCAGGGTCACGTTGACGAAGGATCCGCGGATCGCGGATTCGCTGAGGGCATGCATGGGAGAACACCTCTGGTGTCGTGGGAGGAAATGAGGGTGCGCGTCGACCGGCGCGGGCCGCGGTGCGGTCACTCGCGCCTGTCGGGGCAGGTCACTCAAGCGTCGGCGCGCACGGCGCCGACGACCTCCTCACGCCCGGTGGGCGACGACATCTCCAGAAGCACGTCGACGATGGTCACGGAAAGACGTTGTGTCTGTCAACGGCATATCTGCGTAGTATCGGCGAGGTGCTCCATATCGGCACCTCAGGCCGGCAGTACAAGGACTGGCGCGGCGCGTTCTATCCCGAGAAGCTGCCGCAGAAGCAGTGGCTGGACTTCTATGCCCGGCACTTCACCACGGCCGAGGTGAACAACACCTTCTACCGCCTACCCGAGAAGCAGGTGTTCGAGACCTGGGCGGAAACCGTGCCTGCCGGCTTCCGGATGGCAGTGACGATGAGCCGTTACCTCACGCACATCAAACGCCTGCGCGATCCGGCGGAACCGGTCGATCGGTTCCTGACCCGCGCCGCCGGCCTCGACGACCGCCTCGGTCCGGTCCTGATCCAGCTCCCGCCCGATCTGCCGGCGCGGGTCGAGGCCCTCGAGGCGACGCTCGGGCTCTTCCCACCCCACGTCCGCGTCGCTGTCGAACCCCGTCACGAGTCCTGGTGGACCGACGGGGTCGAGGAGGTCCCGGTCCGGCACAATGCCGCGCTCTGTTGGGCCGACCGCCGCAACCGGGTCCTCACCCCGCTGTGGCGGACTGCCGACTTCGGTTACCTCCGTCTCCACGAGGGCACCGCGCGTCGTCGGATGAGCTACGGCGCGCGTGCCCTCGACGCCTGGCTCGGACGGCTCACGGAGGTCTTCGACGAGGACGCCGACGTCTACGTCTACGTCAACAACGATCCCGGGTGTGCCGCCGTTGACAACGCCAAGACGCTGATCACCCGCGCCCGTGCCGCCGGTATCGCAGTGAGGCAGAACACGTCTCATTAATTGGTATCACCAGTACCAATTTGTGTTTTACTTGCGGCATGCAGCTGACCCGCTTCACCGACATCGGCCTCCGGGTCGTGATGCGGCTTGCGGTGGCTGCCGAACAGACCTCTGCCCCGGTCGTTCTCACCACCAAGGACCTCGCGGCCGAACTGTCCGTCCCTTACACGCATGTCGCCAAGGTCGTCGGCAGGCTGTCGGAGATGGGCGTCGTGCACGCGCGCCGAGGACGGTCGGGTGGGCTCACCATCACCGAACTCGGACGCGAGGCGCGGGTGGGCCGGCTCGCCCGTTCCCTCGAAGGGGACGGGGAGGTCGTCGACTGCGAGGGGCCGCAGCCGTGTCCGCTTCGGCACGGTTGCCGGTTGCGCGGAGCGCTCGCCCGCGCGGCGCAGGCCTTCTACGAGAGCCTCGACGGCCTGACCGTCGCCGAGCTGGCGCAGGAGCCGACCTCGGCCGTGCTGCTGTCGTTGTCACCGAGGGTCCCGACGGGCCCGACCGGCGGCGACGGACCGAGCTCGACCGGCGCGATGCCGGCAGCCGACTCGTAGCCACTCCCAAGACTTCCGGCGACCGCCGGGTCATCACCCACGAGCAGTGAACAAAGGAGTTCTCATGCTGTCCGACACCCAACGTGCCACCATCGCGGCCACCCTGCCCGCCGTCGAAGGCGCCCTCCCGCAGATCACGCCCCGCTTCTACGAAGGCCTGTTCACCGCGCATCCGGACCTGCTCGACAACCTCTTCAACCGGACGCACCAGAAGTCGGGCGAGCAGCCGCAGGCCCTGGCCGGATCGATCGCCGCCTTCGCGCGGCTCCAGCTCGAGCCCGACGTCCGCCGCCAGCGGTTCATCCTCGGGCGGATCGCGCACAAGCACGCCTCGCTCGGCGTGACGGCCGCCCAGTACGACGTCGTCCACGAGCATCTGTTCGCGGCCATCGTCGACGTCCTCGGCGAGGCGGTCACCCCCGAGGTCGCCGACGCGTGGGATCAGTTGTACTGGGACATGGCCGATCTGCTGATCGCCGAGGAGGCCGGGCTCTACGCCGACGCCGGCGTGCCCGCCGGTGACGTCTGGCGGAAGGCACGCGTGACCGACCGGACCCAGGTCTCCCCGGACACGATCGCCCTCACTCTCTCCGGCGTCGCCGATGACCTGCCGGGTTTCCGTCCGGGACAGTACATCTCGGTCCAGGTGCCGCTCGCCGACGGCGCTCGCCAGATCCGTCAGTACAGCCTCACCGGATCGCCCGCCGAGCCCACCTGGAGGTTCAGCGTCAAGCTCGCCGGCGAGGTGTCCGAGCACCTGCACGAACACGTCTTCGAAGGCGACGTCCTCGATGTGAGCACGCCGTTCGGCGATCTCGTCCTGCCCGACGACGATGCGCCGTTGCTGCTCGCCTCCGCCGGCATCGGCTGCACGCCGGTCATCGGCCTGCTGACCGCGCTGAGCGAGCGCAGGGACGACCGGCCGGTCACCGTGCTGCACGCCGACCGCTCGCGCAACCGGCAACCGCACCGCGGAATGCTGGCGGCACTGGTGGATTCGCTGCCCGACGCACGACTGGTCCAGTGGTATGAGAACACCTCGCCGCACATCGTCTCCGACACCATCCGGGTCGGGCGGATGTCGCTGGACGACATCGAGATCCACCCCGAATCCCGTGTCATGCTCTGCGGTCCCGGCGGATTCCTGACGTCGATGCGAGACGCCCTGCTCGACCGCGACGTCGACGAGACCCGCATCCACTACGAGACCTTCGGTCCGGAACTCCTGCGGGCGGGTGCGCGATGAGCTCCGTAGGAGCGGTGGTCACGGCCGTCACGTTCGTGTGGCTCGGCATGGTGCTCGCCATCTCGTTCCTGGAGGCGCCGCTGAAGTTCCGGGCACCCGGGATCACCCTCCCGCTCGGGCTGGGGATCGGCCGCCTGGTCTTCCGCGCACTCAACGCCGCCGAGGCCGTGTGGGCGGTCATCGTCGTGGTCGCGGTGATCGTCGGTTCGTGGGCGGGGCCGGCCGTGCCCGTCGCCGCGGGGATCGCCGTCGGCGCGCTGCTCGTGCAGCTCGTCGCGGTGCGCCCCGCGCTGACCCGGCGTTCGGATGCCGTGCTGGCCGGGCACGAGGGGCCGCGCAGCTCGGCACATCTGGTCTATGTGGCGATCGAGGTGGTGAAGGTCGCGGCGCTGATCTGGCTCGGCGTCGCGGTGTTGATCAGCGCCACCTGAGCACCGGCGCGACGGATCACCGTGTCGTGGCGGAGTCCCTCAGCGACGCCCGTCGCTGAGGGACTCCGCCACGTCGCGCGCCTGCTCCCGGATCTCCGGGACCGCGGTGGTCTCCCACAACTCACCTCGGCGCAGCGAGCCGAGCGCCCAGATCGGTCCGGGCCGCCCGTCGGCGTCGAGCACTTGCCCGCCGTCGGTGAGCAGGCCGAGCCCGAGGGCGTCGGTCCTGGCCAGGTCGTTGGCGAACAGGGAGTCGAGCACCGGGTTTCCCAGGCGCCGCAGATCGGACTGCGGCCCGGTGCAGTTGACGACCCACGAATGGGTGCGCACGTCGTCGGCGGTGCGAATCGTGATGCCGTCGGGTCCCGGCTCGACGCCGGTGATGCGTCCGGCGCGAATCACCAGGCGTCCCGCCGCACGCGCCTCGTCGACGAGGACGCCGCTCGACGGCGGCATCCGGTGCCGGTGGATTCCCCAGCGCCCGGCCAGTTCTCGGACGAACAGGGTGCGATCGTCGTGGCCCAGCCGGCCCCACAGCTCGGCGACCCGGTAACGCACCCCGTCGACGCCGGGCCGCCAGTTGCCCAGGAGCCGCTCGACCCTCGCGACATGGGTGGCGACCGCGGCCCGGATCTCGTCGAGGCTCTCGCCCCAGGTCGCGATGTCGGGGACGACCTCGCCGAGGTAGCGGTCGGCGTGCCTGCGGGGCAGGCGCCCGTTGCGGGAGATCGCCTCCACACGACGGTCGGCGCCGGACCTCAGCAGGCTGATCGCGACATCGACCATGGTGAGGCCGGTGCCGATGACGAGCACGTCGCCGTCGTCGGCCAGCACCTCGTCGAGGGCACCCGGCCGCCACGGGTCGCCGACATAGCGGGGTTGATCGCTCAGTCGCACGGCGACCACCCGTCGCCGACGCCGGGGAGTCCGGTCGCCAGGACCAGGCGGTCGCCGACGACGGCCGAACCGTCGGCAGTGGTCACCCGGACGCCGGATGCGTCGACGGATATCCCGGTCGCGGTGGAGCGCACGTGCGTGACCCGCAACCGGTCGCCGGTGGCGGCACGGGCCTCGTCGAGCCGGGTGCGCAGGTACCGCGCCCAGCGGTTCCGGGGCGCGAAGAAGTACGTTGCATCGTCGGGGGACGTCAGGCCCTCGTCGACGCACCACGTCACGAAGTCGAAGCGCTCGCCGGGCACCACCGACATCCCCGACGCGGGCACGTTGAGCAGGTGCGCGGCGTCGGCCGTCCCGAACGCGGGGCCCGACACGGGGTCGAGCGGGTCCACGACCGTGACGTCGACGGACGGCCGGTCGCCGCCGCTGCCGGCGGTGTTGCTGTTGCCGGCGGTGTTGCTGTTGCCGGCGCTGCCGGCGGCGACGAGTCGGGCGATATGGAAGACCACGAGCGATCCGGCGGCACCGGCGCCCACCACGACGATACGGAGAGGTCCGCTCCCGGCGGTGGGGGCCGAAGCCGACGGGTGGGCGGTGCTGCGTGCGGACACCGATTCTTCATACCGGCGGGCGGGTGCGGGCACGGGGCCGGGGAGTGATCGTCGCGCCTGTGGCGACAGCGTGCTCGTCGGGGAAATGTGGCCGTATTTCATACCGACAATTCCGGGACGAGAATGTCCGGGAGAAAGTCAGATTCGTGAAGCCCTGAACGATTTGCCGCATAAGTCGGTTAATGTTCGGCAATGCGCATCGGAAAGTTGCATTCGCGGCCGTCGGTTCGTCTTTCTGCCGCAGGCCTGGCGTTGGCCGCGGCCGCGACCCTCACCGTCACCGAGACCGGGGCCGCCGACGCCGCACCCGTCGTCGACCCGACCGCCGGAAAGGTCGTCGCACACAGCGGGTTCGACGTCAGGCGCGACGGGTTCTCCTTCGAGAACTGGGGAGACAACGGTCCGCTGCACCGGCGGGGCCTCACCATCGACGGTATGCGTGCGGTGTTCGGCGACGAGGTGTGCGCCCGCATCGTGCTCGGCATCTGTTCCCCGACCACGGTCTCCGAGCTCGTGCAAGACGTGTACAACGACATGATGACCGGCGGCCACTGCTACGGCATGGCCGCCCTGGCAGGTCTCTACGCCACCAAACGCCTCGACAAGTTCCCGTTGGCGATGCCCTGGCAGACCGTCTACAGCATGCCGCCGTCGGCGCCGCTGGACGAGCTGATCGCCCGCATGTTCGTCACCCAGGGTTTCCCGCCCAGCGACCAGTACGAGGACGGGGTCGGCGTCTCGGAGGCGCTGAGCAAGCTCCGGGCGGCCTGGAAACGCAACGACAACTACATCCTGGCCGTGTACACCGACGACGAGCGCACCGCGGGGCATGCGATCAATCCGATCGCCATCCGCGACCTGCGTGACGGCAAGTACGGGATCGTGGTCTACGACAACAACTTCCCGGGCCAGGAGAAGATGGTCGTCGTCGATCCCGCCGCCGACACCTGGTACTACTCGACGGCCACCAACCCGTCGGAGCCGACACTGCTGTTCCAGGGATCGCAGAAGAACAGGTTGATCCTGATCCCGGTGGCCTCGGCGCTCGCCCGCCACCACGACCCCGACCTGAGCAGCGACGACACGTTCGTCATGGTGACCGACACCAACGGCGGCGCCCGAGGCGCGGGTGACGTCGACTGGAAGGTCCGGGTGACCGACCTGTCGGGCAACCCCATCCGCGGGGTCGAACAGCGAGTGCTGCTCAACAACGACAACGCGGCGCAGTTCACGGTGCCGGCCGGCAAGAAATTCCGGGTCGTCGTCGACGGCGTCGAGGCCGGGAAGACCGCGGACATCCGGGCCGTGGCGATGAGCGCCGGCGGCGCGGTCGGCGTCGGCGACCTCGAGGTCCCCTCCGGGGCCACGGCGGCTCTCGACATCGACCCGGTGCGCCACTCGGTCCGGGTGACCTCCTCGGCCCCGACGACCGCCGACTTCGAGGTGGCGACGGAGGATTCGCTGCGCTCGGTCTCGGTGGACACCTCGCAACTGGCGATCGGTCCCGGTTCCGCGGTCTCCGTCGGCGCGAACTCCCTGACGGGTGTCACCTTGCAGACGCAGGGACGCGCCCAGAAGGTCTCGATCGCCGTGGAGCGCAGCGACACCATCGCCGACCGGAACGCCGTCACGCGGGCCCCGATCACCCTGCGGCCGGGGGCGAAGGTCGATGTCCCGGTGAACCTGTGGACCGGCTGGAACCCGATCGCCGCCACGGTGCGCGCGGGCAATTCCACCACGATCGTGCCGCTGACGATGAAGTGAGGCCGTCGCGCCGGGGGGACGCGCCGGGTGAGGGTCGGCGACGACGACGTGCCGGGTGGCCTATCGGTGGGCGTCCACCGCCACCGGCGCCATCGACCGCCACTTCTTGAGGACCGCGGGGTCCTGCAGCTCCATCCACGCGATGACGTCCTGGTGCGTCGCGCAGATGACGTCCGGCTTGGTGCAGGCACGCTTCATGAACGCGGCGGTCGCGGGGTTGAAGGCGTTGCCGTTCCACGTGTTCAGATGGTTGGCGATGACCAGTGGGGCACGATTGCCCTCGTAGGCGCGCCGGAGCATGTTTCTGTCGCTGCTTGAGCGCCGGCGACCACACATAGGGCACCGGGAACTCCCAGATGCCGTTGATCTTGGTCGGCCAGTACACGCCCGGCCGGGATGCCGGCATCGACGAATCCCAGGTCATGTCGAAGGCGCGCAGGGCGGGTCGGCGGCGGCGGAGGGGCCGGCGAGGTGCTGGTCTGGATGCTCGGGGTCGACTCGCTGACGACCGAATGGGCCGATGTCGCACAGCCGGCGAGAAACAGAGAGAGAACCGCGGCGACGGCAGTTGTTGCGATCGTCCGCGTGTCGCGCATACTGATCAATCGAGTTTCCCCTGGTATTGCGTTCGCTTTACCTTAGGTGTGCAGACGGAAACGGCCTGTTGGCCGGAGAGGCAGGCACGGATTTGTTCTCCTCGTTGACATTTCGCAGATCTCGACGTGATCGCCGCCCGTCGGTGGCCTACGGCGTCGTGGGCGCGGTGTCGCTCGCGCTTCTCGGACTGACCGCATGTGGGGGCGAGGACCCGGCGCCGGCCGCGCCTCGCGCCGGGGATTCGGCCGCCGCGAACCCCACGACCTCGGAAAAGGTCGAGGTCCTCGACGAGGTGACCGTCCAGCGCATCCAGTACCCGACCGAGGACGCCGACCCGGAGCAGAACTGGGCCGACCTGTACCTGCCGGCCGGTGAGCAGCGGGTGGACTCGATCCCGCTGGTGGTGCTGATCCACGGCGGCGCCTGGCAGAGCCAGCTGGGTGCGCAGATCTTCGAGCCGCTGGCGCGCGACCTCGCCGGCCGCGGGATGGCCGTGTACAACGTCGAATACCGCCGCGTCGGGTCCGGCGGCGGGTGGCCGACGACGTTCCGCGATGTCGCCAATGCCCTGGACCACGTCGTCGCCGTCGACCGCCGTTTCCCGCAGCTGACCACCGACGACGAGCTCGTGGTCGGGCACAGCGCCGGCGCTCAGCTCGCCGTGTGGGGAGGCACCCGGCACAAGCTGGAGGACGACGAGGTCGGTTCGCGGCCGGCCTTCCGGCCGACGCGCGTGGTCTCGCTCGCCGGGCCGCTCGACATGGTGTACGCCGCCACCCACGGCGACGACCGCATCGTGAAGGTCCTCGGCGGGACGCCGAAACAGGTTCCCGACCGGTACACCTCGGTCGACCCGATCCAGAACATCGACCCCGACACCCCGGTCATCGCCATCCACGGCACCGCCGATCGGATGGTGTCGCCGGAGAACTCGCGCCGCTACGTCGCCGCCGTGCAGAAGAAGGGCGGCGAGGCGAAGGCCGTGCTGATCCCGAACGGCGACCACGGGTCCGTGGTCACCTCGACCGCGCCCGAGTACCCGAAGGTCCTCGACATCATCACCGATGCGTCGGCGGCCGACATCGACGACGTCGACGACGTCCAGGGGTGAGTGCGGCGGCCCGCCCACGGGACCGCCGGTTCACCGTCATCTGTTGCGGCGCTGCACGATCAGCGGGTCGATCGGGGTGAACGGGAACTCGGGCAGCTCCCGTTCCGGGATGTCGAACGTGGCGGCGAGGACTTCGCGGGAGAACGCGCTCGCGGTCGCGCGGTAGCCGAATGTCGCCGGGTGTGGGCCGATCGAAGAAGATGACGAAGTGGAAGCCCTCGGCGCCGAGCACCTCGATGTGGTGGGGGTAGGCGCGCGGCACGAAATACACGTCGCCCGGGTGCAGTTCGTAGTCGTCGCACGTCAGGTCCGGGGCGAGGACGCGCATCCGAGCCGCCCCGCTGACCACGTATCCCATCTCCGCGGTGACCGGATGCCAGTGCGGTTCGCGCATGCCGTCGTCGGCGATTCGCAGCGAGTACATGGAGATGTCGTCGAGCGCCGCCCAGAACTGCCGGCGGGCCAGGTGCGCCGAGCCGTAGGCGTAGGACAGCGGCGCGTTCTGCCCCTCGACGTCGAACAGATGGGCGTTGGGCAGCCGATCGGTCACCGTGGGTGTGGTGCCGCTGCGCCGGGACACGATCTGTTCGGCCGGTGGCCGCGCGAAGGCGGAGAACGCCGACGCCGGCAGGTCGTAGGTGTTGCCCAGTACCGCGTCGGTCATCGCGGACATGCTGTCCCGCAATGAGAAGTGATGGGGGCGTTCGCTCCTCAGCGCGAGGACGATCTCGGCCGTCTCGTCGCCGACGTTCTCGATGTGATAGACCGCGCCGGACGGCACGTGGTACATCTGCCCGGGCTCCACGATGAACGAGCTGAACTCGTCGACGTCGCCGAGCATCGCGACGAGCACCTGTCCGCGGACCACGTAGGCGAGTTGGTTGGCGTCGACGTTCCACTGCGGTTCCCGCATCGCCCCCCGGACGCAGCACGATCCGCTTCGCCGAGAGGCGGCGCAGGATCGGGAGCGTCTCCGCGTCGACGACCTGCACACTGCCCAGGTCGTTCTCGAAGGCCGGGGCGGCGCGACCCAGAGACGTGGTGTGGGGAGAGGTCGAGGTCGGACCCGTCATCGGGCCAGTGTGACACCGCCATACGATCTCCGGCCCGGATTCGGGCAGATCGGCGCTGATCAGCACGGGTTCGGGCACGCCGGCTCGCAGCTCGTGCCCCGCGTCGGAAGCGCTCGCCGGGCGGAACCGAACATCAACCGACCGACCGTTCGCTCGGCCCGGTGGCAGCGGGCCCGGAGGAGTCTGGTAGGTCTGTACAGAACCGAACGATCGAGGGAGAGCGCATGGACGTCGCGGGCAAGGTCGCCATCGTCACCGGTGGTGGAGGCGGAATCGGTGGTGCGCTCGCACGCGCACTGGTGGAAGCGGGCGCGAAGGTCGTGGTCACCGACCTCGACGCCCCGTCGGCACAGCAGGTGGCCGACTCGCTCGGCGAGTCCGCGGTCGCGATCGCGGGCGACGCCTCCAGCGACGAGCACATCGACGCGACGGTCCGCCTCGCCGAGAAGGAGTTCGGCCCGGTCGACATGTACTTCGCGAACGCGGGCATCGGCCGCGGCGGCGGCCTCGACACCGACGAGTCGCTGTGGGATCTCGTGCTCGACGTCAACCTGCGCAGCCACGTCCGCGCGGCGCGGCGCCTGGTTCCCGAGTGGATCGAGCGGGGGAGCGGCTACTTCGTCAGCACCGCCTCCGCCGCCGGCCTGCTCACCCAGATCGGCAACGTGCCCTACTCGGTGACCAAGCACGCCTCGGTCGGTTTCGCGGAGTGGCTCAACATCACCCACGGCGACGACGGTGTGCGCGTCAGCTGCCTGTGCCCGATGGGCGTCGACACCAAACTGCTGCGGCCGGAGGCCGAAGAGGTCAACCCCGACCAGCAGTTGATGCAGAAGGCCGTGGAGACCGCTGGCGCGGTGCTCACCACGGACGAGGTCGCCGCGATCGTGCTCGAGGCCGTCGCCGAGGAGCGGTTCCTCATCCTGCCGCATCCCGAGGTGCTCGACATGTACCGGCAGAAGGGCGCCGACTACGACCGCTGGCTGCGCGGCATGCGCCGTTACCAGCGCTCGCTGAAGGGGTAGCCCGCTCGCGGTCCTAGTCGAAGTAGCGGCGCGGGACGTCGACGAGCATCGTCGTGATGTCGGCGTCGGAGACCCCGCGCTCGCGCAGGGCGGGCAGCACGTCCTCGCTGATGTGGCGGTAGTTCCACTTCGGCAGCGCCGCGACCTTGGCGTCGTGGTCGAACCAGTCGATGAAGCACGACGCGTCGTGGGCCAGCGCCATCCGGTCGGCGTAGCCGCGCCGGCAGAGCTCGGCGACGGTGTCGACTCGATTCTCGAACGGCAGCAACAGGTCCAGGCCGAAGCGGTCCATCCCGAGGATCGATCCGGCGTCGGCCAGCTTCATCAGGTAGTCGAGGTCGACGCTGTCGCCGGAGTGCCCGATGACCACCTTGGTGAGATCCGCGCCCTCCTCGGCGAGGATCTTCTGGGCGACGAGTCCGGACTGCGTGTGCGGATTTGTGTGCACGGTGATCGGTGCCCCTGTCTCGGCGCTGGTCCGCCCGACCGCGCGCATCACCCGCTCGACGCCGGGCGTCAGCCCCTGCTCCTCGATCGCGCACTTGAGGAACGCCGCGCGCACGCCGGTGTCGGCGATGCCCTCGGTGAGGTCCTTGGTGAACAGGGTGACCAGCGGTTCGGGGACGTCGAACAGCAGTCCGGGGCCGGCGTAGTGGAACTGGAACGGGATGTCGTTGTAGGTGTACAGCCCGGTCGCGACCACGATGTTCAGCTCGACCTGCTCGGCGATCCGCTGTATCCGCGGGATGTAGCGGCCGAGACCGAGCACGGTCGGATCGAGGATCGTGTCGATACCCAGCTGCTCGAGCTCGGTCAGGGCGGTCACGGCCTCGGCGACCTTCTCGTCCTCGTCCCAGTCGTCCTGATAGTTCTGCCGGAACTCCTCGCCCACGATGAAGATGTGCTCGTGGACCAGGACCTTCCCGAGGTCTGCGGAGTCGATCGGTCCGGTCACGGTCTGGACGGTGGCCATCGGTCGTGAACCTCCTCGGCGAGACGCGTCGTCGCGATACCCGTTGCGCCGAACCCTAGTGGAACCACACGCGCGCGGGGCGGCTTTCGTGATCGCCGCGACGACGGTTGCCGGACAGGGGAATCCGCGTCAGATGAGCTCCATCGCACTGAGCAGCAGCTGTGCCACCTCGGCGTAGGCGCGGTGCTCGGCGATGCAGGCCGCGATCTCCTCCTCGCCGAGCTCGTTCTTCCGGGCGGCCTCGAGATTGTCCATCCATTCGCGCATCTCGGCGGCGCAGATGTCGAAGTACTCGTAGACGCGGTGGGGATCGCGCCGGCAGGCGGCGAGGATCGTGTTCGTCGTCAGCGGGGAGTTCGGGTTGTTGCGCTTCGATTCGACCAGCAGGCGCAGCACGATGGGCAGCTCCTCGCCCCGGCACCGCACCGCGGCATGCCGGCCGCCCTCGATCCGCTCGATCATCTCGGTCCGTGCGGTCTGCACGAACCTCTCCCAGTGGCGCAGCGCCGCTTCGAGATTGACGGGACTGAACACCGCGACGTCGAGGAGTCGCTGCGCGTAGACGAGGCCGTTTTTCACGACCACCGAGATCTCCGGCCAGCGCGGCGAGAACTCGGTGACGAGCAGCCCCAGCACCGACGGCGGCGGGACCGACGAACTGAGGATGGTGACGATCTCCAGGGCCTTCAGGTTGTGTGCGGGACGCATGAGGGTGGTCACCGACGTACGCAGGGAGATCGTGTTGCGGGGACTGATCACCACCGGCCGGCCCGCCGCCTCCATCGCCGCGCGGACCAGTTCGACGAGGTGCTTCTTGGACCTGGGCACGACCCCGCTGTCGACCGGTCCGTCGGAGGGCCGGGGCAGGGGCTGGAATCGGATCGTGTCGGCGGTGGGTGACTCCGGGTCGAGGGCGTGTGCTCCGCCACGCCGGGCCTCGCGGGCGATGGCGCCGGTGTCGACGGGACCGGTGGCCTCCGGGTCGGTGGCCTCCAGATCGGGGGTCGGCGTCAACTGGTGCCGGGCATAGGACGGATCCCCGATGCTCACGAAGGTCGGGTGGATGACGCCCCACACATCGCGCAGCGCGCGCACCGCCGCCCGCGCGAGGTCGCCGTGGACCCGTGTGTCGACCTCGTAGCAGAACGAGCTGCGGCCCTCGAGGCGGCACCAGCCGCGGTCGACGATGTGGGTCGCCTGACGCATCCACCGGTCCTTGTCGGTCCATGTCAGGTCGCCCGCGGAGATGGTGCACCGGAGCCGGTCGGGACCCGCGACGGCGAAGGTCATACGCCGACGCCAACCGCCGGCGGCGGCCTCCATCACGGTGAGGGTCTGTCCGGGGACGAGCTGGAGGACGCGATCGGCCAGGGTGTCGGTGAAGTCCCGCCATGCCGCTTCGACGACGGCATCGAAATCGGGGGACATCCGTGCTCCTCGTTGTGTGTGGTCTTCGGCGCTTCCGGGCTTTTCGTGGCTTCCGGGGCTTCTCGGCGATCGGTGTCCGGCGGGTCGAACGCCGTCCGGCACACGCGTGGAAACCGAATACTACGACGCCTTCCTGACACCCACGTGAGATCCGCGGAGGGCCCCGACCCTCGTCAGATGGGCGACGAGAGCATCGGTGTCTCACTGTAGGTGGGATGCCACCGGAGGCGGTGGGCGTCGTAGTCCGTCGAGGTCAGCGGGTGGTGCCGAGGGGACCCGCCGGTGAGCTCGCGCCACGTGGCCGAGTTCACGACCAGGACGGCGCCGGAGCGCGAGAGCGACGGTTGCCAGGTGTCGGGCGACTCCAGCGGCCCGAGCACCCGCGAGGGGGTGGCCCGCGGCACGGCTCGCATCCGTTCGGCCCGCGAGATGTCACACAGCACGCAGTCCGGGCGGTCGGCGGCGTGGTGTCGCCGTCGGGCCCACGCCTCGGCGCGCATCGGCGTGACGGTGAACTGAAGGAGGTGCCCCTGGGATGCGGCGTCCGGGCCGACGTGGACGGACGGCGGGACGAACTGACGAAGATCTCCGTACGGGCGGCGGTGCGTGGCGAGTGCCTGCTGCGTCGGCACCTCGATGTAGTCGTCGGCGTCGAAGTCGGGTTCGCCGGTGAACGGCGTGCCGGTGATGGCGTTGACGCCGTCGACGCCGATCATGACCAGGAACGGGTGCAGGTGCGGGGAGGAGAAATCGATCCACATCGCCTCCGACTGCCACATCGGGAGCACCGCGTCGGCGTCGCCGGTGGGGGAACCCTGTGCCAGGGGCAGCGTGGTGTCGGAGGTGAGCCGGGAGGTCGTCGAGATCGGCCGTGCGCGGCGTGCGCCGGAACGTCACGTGCAGGCGGGCGTCGGAACCGAGATCCGGGAACGCGAACGTGAGGGCTCGTCGGTCGGTGATGAGGGTCATGCGATCCTCCGATCGGTGACGCGTGGTCGCCACGAGGCCGGTTCCCTACCGATATAGCGGAATCGACGCGCCCCGGTCCGGGCTCCGGACCGGAATCGTCCGTGCGGACTACCTCAGCGGATGGACGACGCCGGGCGATCGGTCACCGGGGGGATCGCCCGTCGTGGGCCCACCCCACCGGCCGTCACTTGGTGGAGGGCCGACGATCGGGTGCGTCGTCGGAGAGCACGACGACGCGCAGCGCCGCGCGGAGGTTGTGCGTCGTCGCCCGCCAGGCGTCGGCCTCGTGACGGCAGGCGTCGGCCTCGGCGGAATCGGCCGCCGCTGCGGCGTCGACCGCGGAGCGACGCCACGTGAGGTACTGCTCCTCGCAGGTGTGGATGTAGGACAGGATGTCGGCCTGGCTGTACCGGCAGATCTTGGCGACCTCCCGGGCACTCAGCGATCGGCCGTCGGGGTCGAGTTCGAGGAGTGTCTGCAGCGCGTCCGGGAGCCGCTCGTCGGTCTCGGCCCGGACCGGCTCGGTCTGCGTGATCTGCTCGATGATCTTCGGCGCGCAGTCGGCGAGGAAGCTGAACCACTCGGCGAGAGACGCGCTCAGGTTGTGCGGGTGGTAGACGGCGCACTCGAGCGTGAGCGTCGCGAACACCTCGTCGTTGAGCAGGTGCAGGCGCACCGCCGACCCCATGGTCGGCTGCGCGGCCACGATGTCGGCGGCATGCCGGGTGTCGGCGATGTCGCCGGCCAGGCGTGCGAAGAACTCCAGACGAGGCGAGTCCGATCGCGGGCTCAGCCACGACGACACCGGCTTGGTCGGCAGGGCGATGTCGCCGTCGGCGTCGGTTCGGATCTCGCAGCCGGTCAGGTCCTCCAGAGAGCTGACGAGGAGCGCGCGCAGGTGATCGATGTCGTGTGGCTGGACCGCGACCTCGATCTGCGGCTCGGCCCGCGCCGAGGGCGAGTGGTCGAGGAAGGCCGGGTGGACGACCTCCCAGACCCGGCGGAGGGTGGCCACCGCGACGTGGGCGAGTTCGTCCACGCGGCGCCGGCCCACCTCGTAGATGTGGGTGCCGTTGCGCAGTCGCCGCCAGCCGAGTTCGTCGAGCATCTGCAGATGCTCGGTGAAGTACTCCTCGGTCGGGTGCAGGTCGGAGTCGCGGATCGTGCACCGCAGGCGGTTGGCCCCGGTGACGGTGAACGTGAGCCTGCCGTGGGGACCCTCGGGGATGTCGGGATCCTGCTGGATGGTCAGGGTCGAGCCGGGCTCGAGCCCGGAGAGGCGGTCGCCGACATGGTGCTGGAAACGCCGCCAGGAGTCGTCGATGTTCGAGTCCACGGTGAAGTCGGGCGTCATGCGACTTCCTTTCTCCTGCGCGGGTGGTGCGGGTTCGCGCAGTGCTGCGGGGTGTGTGCGGGCGCCGCAGGGGAGCGGCGGTGTGTCGGGGCGTCGATGCGATTCCTCGGGGATGGGGCGCACGATGGCCGACGGGCGAAGCTGCCTCGTGTTCAGGTTAGGTGACCGGGACGACATCGTCGGTCGGTTGATCAGACCCGAACGATGATCCTCTGATCGAACGGTACCCCGGTGTCGGGCTTACGTCCGAGTCAGAAAACGGTTCTCCCGGGCGCCGGGGAAGAACCGCAGCTCACGGGCGGTGCGCCGCTCAGTTCGAGGGGTCCGCAGGAGGGGAATCCGCGGGAGGTTCCGGCGCCGCGGGGGACTCGGGTGCGGGTGCCTCGGACGTCGACGGCATCTCGGACGTCGGCGGTGTCTCGGAGGTGGCGGGGGATTCCGCAGGGGTCTCCTCCGGAGCCGGGGCCTCCTCGGTCCCCGCGGGCGGGGGCGTCGTCGTGGTGACCGCCGGCAGCGGGACGATCCACGATGCTGCCACGACCGCCACGGGTTGCGCACCCGCCGGCCCCGACAGGGTGAGCGTCCAGACGCCGCCCGGATCGGTCGCGGCCAGGACCGCAGGGCGGAGCAGCGCCGACATGTCGACGGTTTGCGGGACCCCGTCGCCACAGGTGAGCGTGACCGTCCCGGTCCCGTCCGCGGGGACGGTGCAGCCGACGGACGCCCCGGCGTCGCGGAACTCGAAGCTCCCGATCAGGTCGCCGGTTCCGCTGAAGGCGGTCGGGGTGGGCGCCGGCGGTGCTCCCGAGGCCGAGGGCGCGCCGGGAACCTCCGAACCACCGGGAACGGACCCGGCGGCCGGGCTCTGGGGTGCCGACGGCTCGGCACCCGGGGCGCCGCTCTCGGCGCCGGCCGCGGGAGCCGAGGGGTCGGTGCCATCGGCACCGGAGGCCGGGACATCGGACTCGGGCGCGCCGACCGGCAGCCCACCGTCCTCGACGGACCGCTGCTCGACGGCCGGTGCGGCGGCCGGGTTGTGCGCCGCGGCGAGGCCGTTGCGTTCGGCGTCGTCCTCGGTCTCGGCCGCGAACGGGTGTTCAGCGACGCCGGCGTCGGCAGCGGCTCGGTCAGCGGAGGCAGCCCGGAGAGGTCGAGTGATCCGCCGGCCGGCAGCTCGACGAGGAGTCCGGTCAGGAAGTTCAGCACCTGCAGGACCGGCGCGCCCGGCGCGGGGGCCGGGGCGCCGGGCACGAGCGTCGTCGTGCCGGCGACGTCGGTGACGTGCTGATCGGCATAGGCGACACGGGTCACCGAGCGGGTCTGGTAGCTGGGCCACGGCTGCCCTTCGAGTCGGTATCCGCCGATCGGGGCGGCCGCCGGCGGGGCCAGCGGATTGCTGCACGAGCAGACCGCGCGCGGCACGCCGGCGGCGTCGACGTAGACGGCGGTGCCCCGCTGCAGGATCGCCTGGAACGGATTGGCGCGGCCCGAGGCGAAGGTGTGGTTGGTGACCCAGGTGTCGGCGGTGAGGACCACCGGGGTCAGCGTGTTGAGGTAGTAGGGGATCGACGCGGTGCTGATCCCGAAGACACCGGCCCAGGCCGCTGCGGCGGCGGGATCGGCCATCAGGCGGTTGCTGAGTGCGGCGGTGTCGCAGGCGGCCGAGTCGCCCGTCGCGTAGAGCCCGGGTTCGGTGCCGTTGACCGCGCGGCCGCCCATGTCGGGCGCCCCGACGTTCGCGGTCAGCGCGACGTTGCCCGGGAGTTCTCCGGCGCCGGCGGCGACCACGGGGTCGGTGAACGGGGCGATCCCGGGATCGTTGGCGGCGGTGAGGGTCAGCCCCGGGATCTAGATGTCACCCTTGCGGGCCTTGACCACGAAGACGATTCCCGCCGCAAGCACGAGGGCCAGCACGACGACGACCGCGGCGAGGGCGATCGTCAGAGTGCGCCGGTTGTCGGGCTGCGGACCGTTCGCAGCGAACGGCGCGGTGAAGTCGGGCGGGGTCGGGGGACCGGGCGGATGGGTCATGGCACGAACTCCTCCTGCCGATGCGCCGGGCGTCACGGCCCGATCATGGCGAGCGGAGCGGCCCGCTCGGCCCAAGTATCAGCAGGTGGTCGGCACCCGGCAAGCGCTGACCAGCGAGAATCATCCGATCGGACGTACGCCGCGGCCGGCCGGGCCACGGACCTTGCCGCGGTGGCGGCGACCGGTGCCGCGGCGCGACCGAGCCGCAGGCGTCAGAACCGCGGGTGTCGGATCCGCGGGTGTCAGACGCGACCGAAGACCATGGAGTCCTCGACCTTGCCGAGGTGGTGGTCGATGGCGTCGCGGTAGTAGTTGTGCCGTACCTTCCAGTGGCCGCGCGTGCCCGACTTGGGGAGCGCGTCCGGCGACCGCTCCACGTAGCCGGCCTTGAGATCCCACAGCGGTTGCGCCGGCATCGGCTCCGGACCGAGATGCGGATAGGCGTGTGTGTAGCCGTTCTCCCGCATGTACCGGACCAGGTTCGCCACCGCGCGCGCGGTCATGTCGGCGCGCAGCGTCCACGACGCGTTCGTGTAGCCCACCGACCAGGCGAGGTTGGGGACGTCCTCGAGCAGGTGGCTCTTGAACACGAACCGGTCGTGGGGCTTGACCTCGTCGCCGTCGACGCGGAGTCGCGTGCCGCCGAAGCCGAGCAGTTGCAGGCCGGTCGCGGTGACGATGATGTCGGCGTCGAGATGCCGGCCCGAGGCCAGTCGGATGCCGGTCTCGTCGAAGCGGTCGATGTGGTCGGTGACCATCTCGATCGAGCCCTCGGTGATCCCGTTGAACAGATCCGCATCGGGCACCAGGCACATCCGCTGGTCCCACGGGTTGTAGGTCGGGTTGAAGTGCACGTCGATCGGATAGTCGTCGGGCAGGTTGGCGGCGACGTTGAGACGCAGCAGTTTGCGCCCGAGCTTCGGGAACTTGTGGGTCAGGTGCACGATCGCCGCGGTCTGCGTCGAGTAGCGGAATCGGATCGCCTGGTGGGCGGCCTTGGGCGGCAGGACCTTCTTGAGGAACGGCGCGAGGTACTGCTTCTGCTTCGAGGAGAAGATGTAGGACGGCGAGCGCTGCAGCATCGTCACGTGCGCGGCCTGCTCGGCCAGGTTCGGGACGAGGCTGACCGCGGTCGCCCCGCTGCCGATGACGATGATCCGCTTGCCGCGGTAGTCGAGGTCCTCCGGCCAGTGCTGGGGATGCACGATCGTGCCGCTGAAATCCTCGGCGCCGGCGAACCGCGGCGTGTACGGGTTGTCGTAGTCGTAGTAGCCGGTGGCAAAGACGACGAACCGGCTGCGGTGGGTCTCGCGGCGCTTGCCCTCGCCCTCGCCGACCTCGACGTCGAACGTCCAGGTGTCGGTCGTCGAATCCCAGTCGGCGCCCAGGACATGCCGGGAGAACCGGATGTGGTCGGTGATGCCGTACTTGTCGGCGGTGTGCTCGATGTAGTCCCGGATGTCGGCGCCCTCGGCGAGCGCCGCGACCTTCGGCCACGGCTCGAACGGGTAACTGAGCGAGTAGATGTCGCTGTCGGACCGCACACCGGGGTAGCGGAAGAGGTCCCAGGTGCCGCCGATCCGCTCCCGGCGTTCGAGGATCAGGTAGTCGACGTCGGGGTTCTCTTCGCGAAGGCGGTATGCGCAGTCGATGCCGGAGAGTCCGGCGCCGATGATGATGACGTCCCGCAGTGGGGTCTCGGGCTTCTCGCCGGACCGGGTGTCGTCGATGGCGTCGATCTCGGTCACGCGGACCTCCTCGCCTCGGTGGGGTGGCTCGGTGGTCATCATGCAACAAACGTTGCCCGGTGTGAACGGAATCACTTCGAAAGGTCGCGGGCACGAGGTCGCGGCCGTCGGCGTGCGGGTGGGGAACGTGCGATGACGCGAGAAAGCCGGCTCCCGGGTTCCGCGACGTCGCGGGGCCGGAGAGCCGGCAGGTCTCGCCGATCAGGTCCGTCGGCGTGGGTGCATCGGTGCGTCATCCCGACTTCGGAGAATGTGCTCTTCCGCGTTCGGGGCCTGACCGGATGCGATCGGTTGGTACCCGCCCGGTGGGCGGGTCAAACCTGTTCGGGGATAGTCGGGGTCGGCGTCACTCCGCCGGCGGCATGAGCACGGCGTCGATCAGGTACACCTGAGCGTTGGAGGTGGTGACCCCACCGCAGACGATGCCGGCGTCGTTGACCTTCAGGTTGTCGCCCTCGCCGCTGACGGTGAGCTTCTGGCCCTCGAGGGTGGTGTGCTCGCCGAGCGCCTTGTCGGGGGTCGCCTGGCCGTCGACCACGTGGTAGGTGAGGATCTTGGTGAGCAGGTCCGTGTCGGTCTTCAGCTGCTCGACGGTCTCCGGCGGCAGCTTCGCGAAGGCGTCGTCGGTCGGCGCGAAGACGGTGTACTCGCCGGTGTTCAGCGTCTCGACGAGGTTCACGTCCGGGTTCAGCTTGCCGGAGAGCGCCGCGGTCAGGGTGGTGAGCTCGGGGTTGTTCGACGCGGCGGTGGCGACCGGCACGGTGGCCATGCCGGCGATCGAGGCCGGTCCGGTGGGGTTGGCCTCGGCGTAGGCGGCGCAGCCGGGACCGACGAGGTTCGCGGCCGGATCGGCGGCGGTCTCGCTCATCGAGGTCATCCCGCTTGCCGCGCTGGTGGTCGTGGTGGACGAGTCGGTGTCGTCGCTCGAGCATCCGGCGATCACGCCGACGGCGAGGACCAGACCGGTCACCGCTCCGGCCACACGGGGAACACGCTTGATCATCGTTGATCCTTGTCTCTTGGAGAGGTTCGGCTGTGCGGGTACGCCCAGCCTCACAAGCGCATTCGCCGCCGTGTCCGAACCGGATGGGTGACCGGCCGACGGGAGCGGATCAGCTCTGTTCCCACCACTCGCCCTCGGCCCAGGCCTGCCCTTCGGAGATGGCGCCCATCGTGGTCTGGCCGTCGAGCGCCTCGCGGATGATGTCGGCGTGTCCGCAGTGGTGGGCGGTCTCGCGGAGGAGGTTCAGGATCATCGTCCGGATGCTCGCCCACTCGTGCTCCGGCTGCCACGGCGCCGTCGGTTGCGGGATGAGGTCGTCGAGGTCGGCGGCCTCGGCGATCACCCGGTCGAAGCCGGCCGCGTTGCGTTCGTAGGCCTCCAGCCATCCGTCGAGCGTCTCGTCGGTGCCGAGTTCGTATTCGCCCGCCAGGCGGCTCATGTCGAACTCGGCGTTCTCGTCCCGTTCGACGATGACGCGTGCGGCGTTCTCCTCGCCGCGGGCGAGGTGCTTGACGAGGGCTCCGATGGTCAGGGCGCTGACCGTGGTCTGCTTGCGCGCCTGGTCGTCGGTCAGGTTCCGGGCGGCGACCCTCAGCATGTTCCGCTGGTCCTG
The DNA here is from genome assembly GCF_000344155.1 of Gordonia paraffinivorans NBRC 108238. Classification (GTDB taxonomy): domain Bacteria; phylum Actinomycetota; class Actinomycetes; order Mycobacteriales; family Mycobacteriaceae; genus Gordonia; species Gordonia paraffinivorans. The sequence goes on from NZ_BAOQ01000017.1 coordinate 111,116, forward strand.
CAGGAGCGTCAGCAGTTCGCGCTTCTCGCCGCTGACGTCGACGCCGAGTTCGGGGGTGGTGTAGGTGGCCATGGTGTGCTCCCTGAGGTGGTGTTCTGGCTGGTGAATGCCACGCTACGAGCCAACGGGGACATCTTCGGTCCTCGTTCTCCTCTGTTCTCCCCGTGAACCATTTGCGTCCGGAAATGGGCCTGACGGTTGGTGAAATCCGTTTGCGGGGCGAGCTTTTCGCGTCGACAATGCACTCCATGACCTCAGTGCTGAACGCCCTCACCCGGAAACCCGACCGCGCGGGTGACCGCGCCATGCTCGACGCCCTGCTCGACGAGGTGAAGGTCGGCACGCTCAGCACGGTCGTCGACGGGCTTCCCTGGTCGGTCCCGATGCTCTTCGCGCGCGACGGCGACGCCATCCTGCTGCACGGCTCCACCGGTGCCGGGGCATTGCGGCATGTGGCCGCCGGGGCACCGGTCACCTTCACCGTGTTCGCGATGGACGGACTCGTGGTGGCGGACAGCCTGTTCGATCACTCCGCCAACTACCGGTCGGCGGTCGTGCGGGGGGCGCTCGAACCCGCCGACGACGCGAAGGCGGTCCTCGAGGTGTTGTCGGACAAGCTGATCCCGGGCCGCGTCGCCGAGGTGCGGGACATGACGTCCAAGGAGCTCGCGGCGACGATGGCGCTACGACTCCCGATCGTCGACGGGCAGTGGATCGTGAAGGGGCGCCAGGGCGGCCCGAGTTCGCCGTCGACGGAGTGGACGGGCGTGGTGCCGATGCGGACCGTGTACGACCCGCCGGTCACGCACTCCGGCGAGACGCCGCCGGATTCGGTGCTGGCGCTGGTGGATTCGACGAGACGATAGAGCACTCGGCCGGCGGACCTCAGGGGGGGCACGGTCCGCCGGCCGAGTCGTTCGCGTCATTGCGAACCTCGGTCGAGACACCCGGAAGGGCCGGTTTGCGACTACCCGGCCGGGGTGTTCGACGAGTGACGCGGCCCGCGGGTGGGGGCTCTCGGCGAGCCGCGTGTCAAGGTGCCGTGCCCCGGGATCGCCGGGGCACGGCAGGTTCTCATCCCTTGCGCAGCACGAATCGCTGGATCTTGCCGCTGGGGGTCTTCGGCAGGGCGTCGACGAAGTGCACCGTGCGCGGGTAGGCGTGGGCGGCGAACTCGGTCTTGACCAGCTGCTGCAGTTCCTTCTCGAGCTCTTCGGTGCCCTCGACGCCGTCGGCGAGGACGACGAACGCCTCGATGACCTCGCCGCGCAGCTCGTCGGGACGACCGACCACCGCCACGTCGACGACCGACGGATGGGTGATGAGCACGCTCTCCACGTCGAACGGGCCGATCCGGTAGCCGGCCATGATGATCACGTCGTCGTCGCGTGCGTTGAAGTAGTAGCGGCCGGACTCGTCGGCGCGACCGGTGTCGCCGGTCAGGTACCAGCGTCCGTCCTCGGTGAACCGCGCGGCGGTCTTGTCCGGGGCGTCGAGATAGCCGGAGAACCACATCAGAGGGCTCGCCGCGACCTCGATGGCGATCTGGCCGTCGACGATGCCGGTGGCGAAGCCCGGCATCGGCTTGCCCATCGAACCGGGGACGAGCTCCTCGCGGACGTCGTCGTGCCAGTGGTTGTTGATGAACATGCCGTGCTCGGTCTGCCCGTAGTGGTCGCGGACCTCGGTGCCGAGGGCCTCCTTGGCCCAGCCGATCACGTCGGGGGTCAGCGGCTCGCCGGCCGACGACGCGCGGCGCAGGGTGAAGCCGGAGATCCGCGGGTCCTTGCTGAGCGAGCGGTAGACGGTGGGTGCGGCGGCGAAGTTGGTGACGCCGAGGTCGCCGAGGATCTGCGCGGTCAGCTCGGGGGAGAAGCCCGCGTGCAGCAGCAGGTTCCGTCGACCGGTGACCAGCGGTCCGAGGACGCCGTAGTAGAGGCCGTAGGCCCAGCCCGGGTCGGCGGCGTTCCAGAACACGTCGTCCTCGCGCACGTCGAGGCCGTAGTGCATGTAGGCCTCGAACGAGGCGAGCGCCTTCAGCGGCACCGGCACGCCCTTGGGGGCGCCGGTGGTCCCGCTGGTGAACAGCAGGATCAGCGCGCCGTCGCCGCCGACGGCGACCGACTCGGAGACCGGCTCGTGCGAGCTGATCAGGTCCTCGAACCGCAGTGCCGAATCCGGCCCGCTCGCCTCGCTCCCGGCGGCGGAGCCGGCGACGATCTTCTCGATGCCGTCGACCCCGTCGAGCTTGGCCGCCTGGCTCGGCTCGGTGATGACGACCTTCGCGTTGCCCGACCGCAGGCGCGTCTCGATGGCGGGGGTGGCGAACGCGGTGAACAGCGGGATGTAGACCGCGCCGAGGCGGGCGATGGCCAGCAGCGAGACGACGAGCTCCTCGCGCTTGCCCATCAGGACGCCGACGGTGTCGCCGCGGCCCACGCCCAGCTCGGCGAGGGCGGCCGCGAAGCGCTTGGAGCGCTCGGCCAGCTCGCCGTAGGTGATGTCGGTGGTGATCGGCTTCGGCGCCGCATCTGCGTCGGCCGAGTCCTCGACCTCGATCACGGTGAACGCGACCGCGTCGGGATCGTGACGATCGACGAGGAGCGCAGCGGCATCGGCGTCGGCGGCGCCGTAGATTCCCAACCAACGGTCGATCATGTCGGTCGGGGACAGGGTGGCCTGTGTCATCGTGAACCTCGCTGTGAACTGGGTAAGCTGGATCACAGTGTGACCAGCCCTGTGAGGCCCTACCACCCTCCGAAGAGGGGGAGAGCGAGGTGAGATGCCCGAGAAGGTGAACGGCATCGTCGCCGACGCCATCCGTCGCGTGCGTACCTCGAGCGGGGTGCCGTTGGCGTTCGCGGGGGTGGTCACCGGTCCGACGACCCTGCGGCTGCAGCACTTCGTCGGTCAGCACGTGGGCGCGCTGAGCGGACTGTCGGTCGACGTCGGACACGGTCTGGGCGGCAAGGTCGTCGCCCTGAACAGGCTCCTCGCCGTCGACGACTACCTGCGCACCCCGCAGATCACCCACCGCTACAACACGCTCATCGAGCGCGAGGGACTGCGGGCGGTCATGGCCGCACCGGTCATCGTCGACCGCTCGCCGGTCGCGGTGATCTACGGGGCGATGCACACGCCGACGCCGATCGGCGGACGCATGCTCGACGCCCTCGCGAGTGAGGCGCGAGCGGTCGAGCAGGAGATCGTGGCCGCCCGGGCGCGGATGGAACACGCCGCTGAGGGCGAGAACGAGATGCGCGACCGCATGACCGCGGCGTTCGCCCGGCTGCGCGACCTGGCCGGCACGGTCGACGACGCGCGCATCGCCGAAGAACTCGAGGCCATCACCCGGGTGCTGATCGCGGGAGAGGAACCCGCAGAGGAGCCCACGGTCGAACTCACCGGACGGGAGCAGGACGTGCTGTCGCTGGCCGCACTCGGGTATCCCAACGCGCGCATCGCCGAGACGCTGGGCATCACCGTCCACACGGTCAAGGGCTACATGAAGGACGCGATGCGCAAGCTGGGCGCGTCGTCGAGGCTCGAGGCCGTCGTGACCGCCCGCCGATCGGGCCTACTGCCCTGACCCTCCGGCGATTCGTAGCGAACAACGGGTCATGGCGCGTGTTCCTTCTACGATCGCCGTGTCGGAGATCACGTCGGCGGCATCGGAATAGATCCGGCGCGGGTGCCGTTGACAGACCCGACGGTGGCGGATTCAAGCCCCGGGCCTCACCCCTTCGCCGCTTCGAGCGGCCACTCGCCGAGAGGCGCATTGACCGGCATCGTCCACACGTACCGAAGCCGCCGACCCCACAAGGGACGGCGGCTTCGGTCTTCGTGTGGATCCGGATGAGTGCGTTCCGGCTCAGTGGTTACGCAGCTTCTCGATCAACTCGTCCTTCTTCAGATCCGAGTAGCCGCTGATGTCGAGCTCCTTGGCCCGCTTCTTCAACTCGTCGACGGTCCAGTCCTCGTAGGAGCCCGAGGTGCCGCCGCTGTGGCCCACCTCCGACCGTGAGCTGTTGGCCGCCGCGTTGGCGATGCGTGCGGACTTCTCCTTCGAGTTGCCCTCGTCGCGCAGCTTCTCGTACAGCTCGTCGTCCTTGACCGACGGGCCGGGGTCGCGCTTCTTCTCCGCCATGGTCGCCTCCTTCGATTCGACGACGGTCCACGTCTGTGGTCGATCTCCGACGGGGTGCCCGCTTCCCGATGCCGCGAAACCCGCTCGCGCGAGACGACCCCGTGCCTACGGTTGTGCACGTCCGTCGCCCCGCGGCCCGAACCACTTGTAGTGAACGACGTTGACTACGAGTGGACCACCTGTGGGACCGCGGATAAGGTTGTGACGATGTGTCCGCCACGACCGACCCCGCACGACGACCGGCGGACGGACACGGATCGACAAGGCGCGAACACGGTGTCGCCACAAAGCAATTGCGGAAGGAACAACTCATGTCTCAGACGGTCAAGGGAGTGATCTCGCGCAGCAAGAAGGCGCCGACGGAGGTCGTGGACATCGTGATCCCCGATCCCGGACCCCGGGACGTGGTCGTCTCGATCAAGGCCTGCGGCGTCTGCCACACCGACCTCGCCTACCGCGAGGGCGGCATCAACGACGAGTACCCCTTCCTCCTGGGACACGAGGCGGCGGGTGTCGTCGAGTCGGTCGGTTCGGACGTCTCGCACGTCGAGGTCGGCGACTTCGTCATCCTCAACTGGCGCGCGGTCTGCGGCGAGTGTCGCGCCTGCAAGCGGGGTCGTCCGTGGTACTGCTTCGACACCTTCAACGCCAGCAAGCCGATGACCCTCGCCGACGGCACCGAGCTGACCCCGGCCCTGGGCATCGGGGCCTTCGCCGAGAAGACCCTCATCCACGAATTGCAGTGCACCAAGGTCAATCCCGACACCGATCCGGCCGTCGCCGGCCTGCTCGGCTGCGGTGTGATGGCCGGCCTCGGCGCCGCGGTCAACACCGGCAACGTCGGACGCGGTGACTCGGTCGCCGTCATCGGCTGTGGCGGCGTGGGCGACGCCGCGATCGCGGGTGCCCGCCTCGCCGGGGCGACCACGATCATCGCCATCGACCGTGACCCCGGAAAGCTGCAGTGGGCCAAGGAACTCGGGGCCACCCACACCATCAACGCCACCGAGGTCGAGGACGTGGTCACGGCGGTCCAGGACCTCACCGACGGCAACGGCGCCGACGTCGTCATCGACGCGGTCGGCCGGCCGGAGACCTACAAGCAGGCCTTCTACGCCCGCGACCTCGCCGGCGTCGTCGTCCTCGTCGGCGTTCCGACGCCGGAGATGAAGCTCGAGATGCCGCTTGTGGACTTCTTCTCCCGCGGCGGCGCGCTCAAGTCGTCCTGGTACGGCGACTGCCTGCCCGAGCGCGACTTCCCGATGCTCATCGACCTCTACGAGCAGGGCCGCCTGCCGCTGGACAAGTTCGTCACCGAACGCATTGGCATCGAGGACGTCGAGGCCGCGTTCTCGGCCATGGAGGCCGGCAAGGTGCTGCGCTCGGTGGTGGTGCTCTGATGTCGGGGGACCTGCGCGTCGAGAAGGTCGTCACCTCCGGCACGTTCAGCCTCGACGGCGGGACGTGGGACGTCGACAACAACGTCTGGATCGTCGGTGACGACGACGAGGTCATCATCATCGATGCCGCGCATTCGGCGGCGCCGATCCTCGAGGGCGTCGGCGACCGCACCGTCAAGGCGATCGTGCTGACCCACGGCCACAACGACCACGTGACCGTGGCGCCGGAACTGTCGAAGGAGACGGGTGCGCCGGTCTATCTGCATCCGGGCGACGACATGCTCTGGAACGACACGCATCCGGGGGTCGCGCACGAGGATCTCGAGGACGGTCAGAAGATCTCCGTCGCCGGCACCGAGCTGACGGTCATCAACACCCCCGGCCACTCACCGGGCTCGTCGGTGATCCACTTGCCCGAGGCGGGTGTGCTGTTCTCCGGCGACACCCTGTTCCAGGGCGGGCCGGGTGCCACCGGTCGCTCCTTCTCGAGCTTCCCGACCATCATCTCCTCGATCAAGGAGAAGATCTTCACCCTCGACCCCGAGACGAAGGTCTACACCGGCCACGGCGACGGCACGACGATCGCCGCCGAGGCGCCGCACCTCGAAGAGTGGATCAAGCGCGGCCACTGACGCCACATACGAGATCCCGGGCATGAGACGACCCGGCGCGGGCCGCCATCGGGCGCCCGCGCCGGGTTTCTTCGTGCTCCGGGCTTCTCAGATCCCGGCCGGCGGCTCGTGCCGGCCATGGGGAGTGTTGTCGCGCAATGCGTTGTCGCGCAATGCGCTCTCGCCGTCCCGAGTCTTGCCGCGGGGCCGCACGTCGGGGTCGAGGCGGTCGGCCTCGGCGAGCTTGCGCTCCACTTCCTCCCGGGTCTCGGAGGCCACTCCCTGATGTGAGCGGGCATCTTCGCCCAGACGACGGGCCTCGGCGGCCTTGGCGTCGGCCTCGGCCTGCACCTGACGGGCTCGCGCGTCCGCTTCGGCCGCGACCGCCTCGCGCTTGCGCAGCTCAGAGGCCTTTTCGGTCGCGGTCTCGCGAATCTGATGGGCCTTCGATCGTCTGGCTTCCTGTTGGCGGCGCATCAGCATCAGCGCGACGGCAAGCAGGATCAGCACGACGACCACGCCGACGACGATCCAGATCGCGGTATCCATTTCGGGCCTCCTCGGGGCGGGGATCGGGATGAGATCGCATACCCAAAAGGCGGGGCTCCGAATCTGCTGCACCCCCACGCTGGGTTTCCAGGGACTCCGGACCACGTGACGCAGCAGTCAGGCGTAATCTGCGACGAATGATCCAATCCGCGGTTCGCAACATCGACCATCCCGATCAACCGCCGGTGCCCCGTAGCCGAATCGTCATCGCCTCGATGGTCGGTACGAGTATCGAGTTCTTCGATTTCTACATCTACGCCACCGCCGCGGTCCTCGTCTTCCCGAAACTGTTCTTCCCGTCCGGCGACGACACCGCCGCGCTGTTGTCGTCGTTCGCGACCTTCGGTCTCGCCTTCGTCGCGCGACCGATCGGCTCGGTTCTGTTCGGCCACTTCGGTGATCGGATCGGGCGCAAGGCAACGCTCGTCGGCTCACTGCTCACGATGGGTATAGCCACCTTCATTATCGGCCTGCTGCCGACCTTCGACCAGGTCGGATATCTGGCGCCGGCGTTGCTGGCGTTGATGCGCTTCTGCCAGGGTCTCGGACTCGGCGGAGAATGGTCCGGCGCAGCGCTTCTCGCGACCGAGACCGCCGAGAAGGGCAAGCGGGCGTGGGCGGCGATGTGGCCCCAACTCGGTGCGCCGATCGGCTTCTTCTTCGCCAACGGCTTGTTCCTGCTGCTGATCTACACCCTCGACTTCGACGCCAAGACCTCGCCCGCCGACCACGCGTTCCTCACCTGGGGCTGGCGAATCCCGTTCCTGGCCAGCGCGATCATCGTCATCGTCGGCCTCTACGTGCGCCTCAAGCTCACCGAGACCCCGGTCTTCGCGAAGGCGGTGCAGGAGGGCAAGAAGGTCAAGGCGCCGCTGGCCGAGGTCGTCCGCAGCAGCTGGCGCCAGCTGATCGCCGGAACATTCATCATGGTCGCCACGTACACGCTGTTCTACATCGTCACCACGTGGATCGTCTCCTACGGCACCGGCAAGGTGAGCGACGCGTCCGGCGAGAAGCTCTCGTTCAGCTACTCCGACTTCCTGGAGCTGCAGATCCTGGCGGTGTTGTTCTTCGCCGTGTTCGTCATGGTCTCGGGACGGATGGCCGATCGATTCGGGCGGCGCGCCTTCCTCCTCGTGGTGACCGCGCTGATCATCGTCTTCGGCCTCTGCTTCAAGTGGATCCTCGACCCGTCGACGATGAACAACGGCGTCATGCTGCTGTTCCTGATCCTCGGCATGACCCTGATGGGCCTCACGTTCGGCCCGATGAGCGCGATCCTGCCGGAGCTGTTCCCGACCAACGTCCGCTACACCGGTTCCGGCATCTCCTACAACGTCTCGTCGATCATCGGCGCGGCGGTCGCCCCCTTCATCGCGACGTGGATCGTGGCCGACTTCGGCGTCGGCTGGGTGGGCGTCTACCTGGCGGTCGCGGCGTGCACGACGTTCACCGCATTGCTGAGCGTGCGCGAGACCAAGACGGTGGACCTCACGCAGATCTGATCGGCTCCGTTCGGAGCCGGACCGTCGGGCGCCCGGCGTACCGTCGGACGCGTGAGGCTGATCGAAGTGGTGCAGACGTCGGCCGACGTCGCGCGCGATCGGTCCCGCACGCGCAAGACCGAGGTGCTGGCCGGGCTGCTCGGCGGTGCCGGCGACGCCGAACTCCCGATCGTCGTCGCCTGGCTCTCGGGTGAGATCCCCCAGGGTCGGCTCGGCGTCGGATGGCGCTCGCTGTCGAAGGCGGCGCCCGTCCCGGCGTCCGAGCCTTCCCTCGAGGTGGCGCAGGTGGATACCGCGTTCTCGGCGCTCGCGTCGGCGAACGGACCGGGTTCCACGCGGCGACGCGCCGACATCCTCGCGTCGATGTTCGGCGCCGCGACCGAACCGGAGCAGAGGTTCCTCGTCGCACTCCTCACCGGGGAACTGCGGCAGGGTGCGCTCGCGGGAGTGATGACCGACGCCATCGCGAAGGCGAACGGGCAGGCGCTCACCGCCGTCCGCCGGGCCCACATGCTCACCGGGTCGCTGCCGGAGACCGCGGCGCTGGCCCGCGCCGGAGCCGATGCGCTCTCCGGGGTGGGACTCGAGGTGGGGCGCGCGGTCGCGCCGATGCTCGCGACCCCGGCCGACGATCTCGACGCGGCGCTGGGACTGCTCGGCGCGGACCTCGTCGTCGACTACAAGCTCGACGGCGCCCGCATCCAGGTGCATCGCAACGGCGACGAGATCGCGGTGTACACCCGCACCCTGCGCGAGGTCACCGCCAACGTGCCCGATCTGGTCGAGGTCGTCGCAAGGCTGCCGTGCGACTCGGTCATCCTCGACGGCGAGACGCTGATGCTCGCCGACGACGGTCGCCCGCGTTCCTTCCAGGACACGATGAGCCGGTTCGGGTCCGGGCCCACCGCCGCCGACGACGCCGAACGACTGCTGAAGCCGTTTTTCTTCGACTGCCTGCACCTCGACGGCGACGACCTCATCGACCGTCCGCTGAGCGATCGCCTCGCCGCGATCGATTCCATCGCACCGCATCTGCGGATCCCCGCGGTCACCAGACCCACCCCGGAGGAGGCCCGGCGCCACTTCGACGCCGCACTCGCCGACGGTCACGAGGGCGTGATGGTCAAGTCCCTCGACGGCCGCTATGTCGCGGGTCGTCGCGGAAAGGCCTGGCAGAAGGTCAAACCCACGCACACCTTCGACCTGGTGGTGCTGGCCGCCGAGTGGGGGTCGGGTCGCCGCACCGGCTGGTTGTCGAATCTGCATCTGGGCGCGCGTGATCCGGACACCGGTGAGGCCATCATGGTCGGCAAGACGTTCAAGGGCCTCACCGACGAACTCCTGCAGTGGCAGACAGCGGAGTTCCCGAAGCACGAGACCCGCCGTGACTCCCACACCGTGTACCTACGGCCGGAGATCGTCGTCGAGATCGAACTCGATGGCGCCCAGCGTAGTTCGCGCTACCCGGGCGGCGTGGCACTGCGATTCGCCCGTGTCGTGCGGTACCGGCCGGACAAGACGCCCGCCCAGGCAGACAGCATCGAGGCGATCCGCGCGCTCCTGAAGTGAAGCAGTCGGCGAGACGCGATTCGGGTGGAGGAATGTCGTACCTCCAGCCGATAGTCATCGGTCTCCGGCGAGTCTAGGCGCGAGAGTGCTCCAGGTTCAGCGCAGTTGAGGAAGAGCGCTTCCTATTTGGTGCGAAGTGCCGGGCATTTCTTTGGTCCATTGGCTGAAAAAGAGAAACAAGGGTATTTGTGAAACGCGTTGCCGTGGTTGCCCTCCTGGGTGTGCTAGCTCTTTTCGCTCCGACGATGGCCACTGCGAAGGCCGCGTCGGACCCTGTGTACGTCAATTACGAGGGTGACTGGGCCGGCTATGTGACCCTGAACGGGGCAAGCCTGAACAGTCGAGAGATGACAGTCGATGTCACGATTCAGGCCACCAAGGGGCGGATACCGGTGAACCCGCTGTACTTCATCGCGAAAGCACCCGACGGAACCACGTAGGAGTACTCGTGGACGGGGGACAGCACGTTGCACTCCGGCGAGCTGCCTGCCGGGCAGAAGACCCGGGGTACCGTCGTCCTCGATGTGGCCGGTGGCCCGGAGCCGAACCAGGTGATCTACGAAGGCCCGCTGGGTGAGCAACTCGCCAGTTGGACGATCAGATGGAAGAAGGCCGCGCCGAAAACCACGCCAGAGCGTTCCGCGCCCTTCGGGTCGACAGGCTCCTAGCCTTCAGCGGCGGACACGCGGCAGATCCCCGATAGATCACCTCGATCCATCGGGGGATCTGCCGTCTGAGACGACAGTGCGTGGACGCTGGCGCGGGCGCTCTCAGCCCAGCGTCAGCTGCGCGACGGGCGGGCTCGTCGGATGTTCGCTGCCGCCCGGCGGTTCGACGGTGAAGGCCAGTGCGTCCACGGCGTTGATCCCGGAAAGCACGGCGGTGGTCACCGGCTCGACGTCGTCGGCCGACATGGTGCCCGCCGAGCGCGTCCCGGCGGGACCGACGAGCCACATCTGGTAAACCGTCCCGGGTGCGGGCGGGGGAACCGAGTTCATCACCAGCACAGCGGTGTCCGCGGACGGCGCGAGGTAGACGGTTGCGCTGCCGGTGGCGACCTGCGCACTCGTCGAGCGCAGGTCCTCGGCGGAGAACACGCGTTCGGCCGGTGACGCCGTCGGCGGGGAGCGGCCGGGTCGTCGGCGGCCGACAGGCCGACCGCCCACCCGACGGCGCCGATCGCCACCGCGGCGACGGCCGCCGCCGTCAGGAACGTGAGACGTCGCGAGGGTCGCGATCGCCTGCTCGCGAGGTCTGCCGGGCGTACATCGTCGAGCGACCCGATCGCAGGAGATCCGCCGGTGGGACGTCCCATCGAGGCCGCTTCGACGGCACCGATCGGCGGAAGCGGCGGGGCGTCC
>NZ_BAOQ01000016.1 GCF_000344155.1 Gordonia paraffinivorans NBRC 108238
GGAACCCGAGGCACCGCAGGTCGAGGAGGCCGAGACCGTCGCGGCACCGGCCGCCGAGGCACCGGCCGCGTCGTCGGAGAAGACCGCGGACGACTCGCGGACCATCACCGAGACCGGCGCGTCGAAGGCCAAGGGCTTCGGCATAGCCGCCGGCAAGAAGCGGCCCGGCCACAAGTAGTCACCAGCCGTGACCGAAAACGGGTCCCGACCACGCGGTCGGGGCCCGTTTTCGTGTCCGGATCAGGTGTGACCAGCGTCGCTGCACCGGCACCGCCGGAAACGCATTTGCGTCGTGCTGCGACAATTGACCCGTGAGTAGGCCCCATGTTTCGCATATCAACCTCGACCTCAAGCCGCTGGACCAGTCGCTGAAGCTGCAGAACGTCTGCTACGAGATCCGCGGTCCGGTGCACGAGCACGCGCAGCGGCTCGAGGCAGAGGGCCACCGGATCCTCAAGCTGAACATCGGCAACCCCGCTCTGTTCGGCTTCGAGGCACCCGACGTGATCATGCGCGACATGATCCATGCGCTCCCCTACTCACAGGGCTACTCCGAGTCCGCGGGCGTGCTGTCGGCCCGTCGCGCCGTGGTGACGCGATACGAGCTCATCCCCGACTTCCCGTACTTCGACGTCGACGACGTCATCCTGGGCAACGGCGTCTCCGAGCTCATCACGATGACGATGCAGGCGCTGCTGAACGACGGCGACGAGGTCCTGATCCCGGCCCCGGACTACCCGCTCTGGACGGCCATGACGTCGCTGGCGGGCGGGACCCCCGTCCACTACCGCTGCGACGAGGCCAACGACTGGAACCCCGACATCGCCGACATCGAGTCGAAGATCACCGATCGCACCAAGGCGATCGTGGTCATCAACCCGAACAACCCGACGGGCGCGGTCTACTCACGCGAGACCCTCGAGCAGATCGTCGAAGTGGCGCGGCGTCATTCGCTGCTGATCCTGGCCGACGAGATCTACGACAAGATTCTCTACGACGACGCCGAGCACATCAACATCGCGTCGCTGGCACCCGATCTGCTGGTGCTGACGTTCAACGGCCTCTCCAAGGCCTACCGCGTGTGCGGGTATCGCGCCGGCTGGGTCGTGTTCACCGGTCCGAAGGATCACGCCAAGGGATTCCTCGAGGGCATGAGCATCCTCGCCTCGACTCGCCTGTGCGCGAACGTGCCGGGCCAGCACGCGATCCAGGTGGCGCTCGGCGGCTACCAGTCCATCGAGGCGCTCGTGTCCCCCGGAGGCCGGCTGTACGAACAGCGCAACGTCACCTGGGAGAAGCTCAACGAGATCCCCGGCGTGAGTTGCGTGAAGCCGATGGGCGCGCTCTATGCGTTCCCGCGTCTCGACCCCGAGGTCCACGAGATCCACAACGACGAGCTCTTCGTCCAGGACCTCCTGTTGCAGGAGAAGATCCTCGTGGTCCAGGGCAGCGGTTTCAACCTCGACGACACCAACCACTTCCGCATCGTGACGCTGCCGTGGTCGCGTGACCTGAACGAGGCGATCGAGCGGATCGGCAACTTCCTGGCGTCGTACCGCCAGTAGCGCTGCGCCGCACCAGAAGCGGCACCGAGAGGCCCGGGTCCCCAGGTGGACCCGGGCCTCTCGGCGTCTCACGTCTCTTCGTCGCGCGTTTCGTCCGCCCGGCCGTAAGGAGACGGATTGCGTCATCCAAGGGTCTGGACATTTGTGTAACCGTTGGTAACGTGTACCTCCATCGGGTCTACAGCGAGGTGACACTGATGGCCGAACAGGCATTGCAGGCGGGTCCGGACTGGCGACGGGGGTCGGTGACCAACGACGGGGTCCGCCTGGCGACATTCCATCTGGGCGACGAATCGAATCCCACCGTGCTGCTCGTCCACGGCTGGCCGGACACCCACCACCTGTGGACGCACATCGCGCCGCGACTGGCCGAGAAGTACCACGTCGTCGCATACGACTGCCGCGGCTTCGGGGAGAGCGACCGTCCGCGAGGCGTGAAACCCTACCGCCTGAGCGAACTCGCCGACGATCTGTTCGCGGTCGCCGAGGAGGTCAGTCCCGACGCCCCGGTTCACGTGGTGGGCCATGACTGGGGGTCGGTCCAGGCATGGGAGGCGGTGAGCCGGCCGCGTGCCCGCACGCGGATCGCCTCGTTCGTCTCGGTCTCCGGACCGAACCTCGACCATCTGGGACAACTCCTCCACGACGGGGTCTCGCACCCGACGCCGCGTCACCTCCGAACCATTGCCGCGCAGTCGGTTTCGTCGTCGTATACCGGGTTGTTCCAGTTGCCGGTCCTGCCGAACCTGCTGCTGACCGCGATGGGCGCGCCTGCGGCCTGGAAGCGCTTCCTGCACGCGGTGGAGGGCACCCCGCCGGAGAACGTCGTGGTCGCCGACACCCTGCGGCGCGACATGATCTCCGGACTCGCCCTGTACCGGGCCAACATCCGGCAGAAGTTGCGCCGCCCGAATGCGCGCATCACCACGGTTCCCGTGCTGCAGGTGGTCAACGAGCGCGACATCGCACTGCGCCCGGCCATCTACGAGAACACCCCGACGTACGCGTCCAAGCTGTGGCGACGCGACACCCCCACCGGACACTGGCTTCCCTACACCCACCCGGATTACTTGACCGACACGATTCTCGACTTCCTTGCAGCACAGTCGGATACGTCCCCGACACCGGCGTCGGTCGAGCGTGCCCGCGTGTTCACCGAACCGCGCCCACTCGCCGGAAAGCTGGTCGTGATCACCGGCGCGGGAAGCGGGATCGGCCGCGAGACCGCGCTCGCCCTCGCCGAACGCGGGTGCGAGCTGATCCTGGCCGACCTTCGACCCGAGACCGCCGAGCAGACCGCGCAGGCCTGCAAGCTGGCCGGCGCCACCGCCCACCCCTACGAGCTCGACGTCGCCGACACCGAGGCCTTCGTCGCATTCGCCGAGGAGGTGCGCGACCGGCACGGGGTACCCGACATCGTCGTCAACAACGCCGGGATCGCCGTCGCGGGAGGGGCTCTCGACGCCACCGACGAACAGCTGGATCGCCTCTTCGGCGTCAACCTGCGCGGCGTCATCACCGGCAGCCGCGAGTTCGGTCGGCAAATGGTCGAGCGCGGGGTGGGCGGGCACATCGTCAACATCTCGTCGGCCGCGGCGTTCACCCCGTCGCGCAGCCTCGGCCTCTACTCGTCCTCGAAGGCCGGCGTCCTGCTGTTCTCCGAGTCGCTGCGTGCCGAACTCGCCGAGCACCGCATCGGCGTGACGGCCATCTGCCCGGGCATCGTCGACACCGCCATCGTGTCGTCGACGCCGATCGCGGGGCTCGACCCCGAGACCGAGAAGTCCCAGCGGGACAGGCTGAACAGCTTCTACCAGCGGCGCGGTTTCACCCCCGACCGGGTGGCCGCGGAGATCGTCTCCGCCATCGAGCACAACAAGGCCGTGGTCCCGGTGACGCCCGAGGCCAAGATCGGCTATCGCATCTATCGGTTCGCGCCGTGGCTCTCGCGCATCGGCGCACGACGGAAGGTCGCCGGATGAGTATCACCGCATCCCTTGGCATCCCGGTTGTTCCCGAGTCGGCCGACGAGGCCGATCCCGGGCCGGTCGAGCTCCACGCACGCAATGTGACCTTCGACTGGACCGACGTCCCGCTGCACTGGATTCCGGGCCATCCGGTCGCGTCGAACTTCATCAGCGTGCTCAACCTCCTTCTCCCCGAGGGGGAACGCTGGTTCGTGCAGACCTACAACGAGGCGCTGCCGCTCGTCGCCGACGAGGAACTCGCGGCCCGCATGCGCGGCTTCATCGGGCAGGAGGCGATGCACGCCGAGGCCCACGACCACGTGCTGTGGGAATTCCTCGACCATCACGGCATCGACCCGCGGCCCTACCAACTGCAGATGGAGTGGATCTTCCGGAAGGTTCTCGGCCCGGCCACCAAGGGCAGCCCCGCGGCGCGCCGGAAGCACCTCGTCGAGCGGCTCTGGTTCATCGCCGCGCTCGAGCACTACACCGCGGTTCTGGGCGATTTCGCGTTGAACAACAACTGGATCGAGGCCGGGGCGCACCCGATGATGGCCGATCTGTTCATGTGGCACGGCGCCGAGGAGGTCGAGCACCGGGCGGTCGCCCACGATGTCGCCGCCTACTTCGGCGACAGCTACCTGCGGCGCGGGCGGGCGATGCTGATGGTCCTGCCGATCCTCCTGCTACTCGTCCAGCGCGGCTACCGGTTCATCATGAAGCAGGACACGTCGGTGTCCTACAACTACTTGCAGAAGAAGTGGCAGTACCACCGCGGCGTCCGGGCGAACCTGCTGCCGCGGATCAGCACCGTGGTGTTCTCGACCTTCAGCTACTTCCGCCCGGGCTTCCGGCCGGAGCAGATCGGCAGCACGGCACAGGCCGTCGCCTACCTCGCGAAGTCCCCGGCCGCGCGCCGTGCCGCGTGAGGGCGCGATGAACCAACGCGCACATCCTCATTCGACGACTCTCACCGCGGTCCCGCCCCACCTCTACGGCCGGTGGCGTCGCGACCCGGTGCTGACGCTCGGCACCGCACTCATGCGGGCATGGTTTCCGGCGTGGCGGCCGTTGTCGCCGCTGCGTCCCACCCCCGCCGGCGACGGCATCACCCGGGTGCGGATCGTAGGACGCGAGGTCGTCGCGCACGACGAGAACGTCGTCGCGCTGACCCTCGCCGCCGCCGATGGCGAGGAACTGCCGTCCTGGCATGCGGGCGCCCACATCGACGTCCTCCTGCCGTCGGGGCGGATGCGGGAGTACTCGTTGTGCGGCGATCCGGCCGATCGCGGCCGATACCGGATCGCGGTGCGCCGCATCCCCGACGGCGGGGGCGGCTCGGTCGAGGTCCACGACGCCCTGCGCGTGGGCGACATCCTCCCGATCAAGGGTCCGCGCAACGCCTTTCCGTTCGCGGTTCCCGGGCACGGGTCGCCCGCAGGGCGCATCCGGTTCGTCGCCGCGGGCATCGGGATCACCCCGATCCTGCCGATGCTCACGGTGGCCGAGAGATTCGGCCTCGACTGGTCGATGATCTACACCGGACGCACCGCCGACTCCATCCCGTTCCTGGACGAGGTCGAGCGGTTCGGCGACCGGATCACCATCCGCACCGACGACGCGCACGGTTTGCCGACGACAGCCGAGCTCCTCGGACCGGTCCCAGAACGCAACGCCGACCTCGCGGTGTACTGCTGCGGTCCGGTGCCGATGCTGGAGAGCCTGCGCCGGTATCTGGCCGACCGCAGCGACATCGAGTTGCACTACGAGCGCTTCAGCCCGCCCCCGGTGGTGAACGGCTCACCGTTCACCGTCACCTTGGCATCGACCGGCGAACGGGTCGACGTGGCCGCCGACGAGTCCGCGCTGGCGGCGATCCGGCGGGTGCGCCCGTCGGTGCCCTACTCGTGTCAGCAGGGCTTCTGCGGAACGTGCAAGGTCAGGACGTTGTCCGGCGAGGTGGACCACCGGGACAACATCCTGACCGAGCCCGAACGCGAGGCCGGGATCATGCTGACCTGCGTGTCACGGAGTGCGGGCGGGGACCTCACCCTCGACCTCTGAAGCGGTCGCCGTCGCGGGTATGTCCGTGTCGACACCCGCAGGACCTGCTTCCCCCGCTGCCCCTCGGTGCCCGCCGACCGTGCCGCGGAGAAGCAACAGCGCGGCCACGCCGGCTGCCGCCGTGATCGCGACGGCCGCCCACACCGCGTCGTGCAATCCGTCCATGAACACCTCCTGCACCGCGACCTGCACGGCATCGCCGAGCGTTCCGGGCAGCTGCCGGGCCACCTCGACCCCGGCCATCACCGACTGTTCCGCCACGTCGACCGCCTCACGCGGCAACCCCCTGCCGGACAGGCGATCCGCGATCCCGGCGACGTAGGCGGAGGTCAGGATGGAGCCGAGCACCGCGACGCCGAGGGTGCCGCCGATCTCGCGGGTGGTGTCGTTGACCGCGCTGCCCGCACCGGCCTGCTCGGGACGCAGCGCGTCCATGATGAGTTGCGTGCACGGACCCGAGATGAAGGCCAGACCGGACGCCATCAGCGACATCGCCCAGATGATGAGCTCCCAGTAACCCGAGTCCCGCGAGGAGAGCTCGACGAGGGCGAAGCCTCCGGACATCAGGAACGCTCCCAGGACCGCGACGTAGCGCGCCCCGAAGCGATGGGAGAGCATCATCGCGACCGGCGACAGCACCGCCATCACGATCGCGAACGGCAGGGTCCGGACGCCCGCCGCCAGCGGGCCGTATCCCTTGACCGCCTGGAAGAACTGGGTGATCAGGAAGATGAAGCCGAACAACGCGAAGAACGCCAGGCTGATCATCGCGGCGGCGGTCGCGAAGTGGCGGTTCGCGAACAGCCGGACGTCGAGGATCGGGTGGGCGATCCGGAGCTGGATGGCGACGAACAGCGTCAGGAGCGCCAGTGCGCCGACGATTCCGGCGACGGTTCGCACCTCACCCCAGCCGACGTGGGGGGCCTCGATCAGGGTGTAGGTGAGCAACCCGAGTCCGGCCACCGACAGCGCCACACCGGCGATGTCGAAACGCGGCACCTCGAGCGGTCGCGTGCCGGGGACGACGGCGAAGATCGCGGCCAACGCGATCATGCCGAACGGCACGTTCACCCAGAACACCGACGTCCACGAGAAGTGTTCGAGGAGCCACCCGCCCAGCACGGGCCCGATCGCGACCGCGACACCCGAGGTCGCCGCCCAGATCCCGACGGCCGTCGCGCGCTCCTTCGCGTCGACGAAGATCGAGGTGATGATCGCCAGCGTCGCCGGGAACACGAGCGCGGCGAACAGGCCCAATCCGCCCCGGGTGGCGATCAGTTGCCCGAGGCTCTGCGCCGACGCGGCGAGCGCAGACACCGCCATGAACCCGACGATGCCCGTGACGAGCATCCGCCGGTGACCGAAGCGGTCACCCAGGTAGCCACCGGTCAGCAGCAGCCCCGCGAAGACCAGTGTGTATGCGTCGACGATCCACTGCAGCCCGGAGATCCCGGCATCGAGATCGCGGGCCAGCCTCGGAAGCGCGACGTTGACGATCGTGTTGTCGATCATCACGAGCAGTTCGGCGAAGCTGAGGGCACCGAGCGCCCACCAGCGTGCAGCTGTTCTCTCTGTGCGCATCGGCAGTCTCCTGTTCTGTGAGTCGGGAAATTCTGGTAGAACGCCGTACCACTGTTGTAGAACAACGTTCTATACAAGAAGAACACCGTTCTAGTAAGTTGTCAACCATGTCTCCCGCAAAGCCCCGCACCCGAACCTCCGCCGCCGAAGTCCGGTCCGCCCTCCTGCGCGCCGGGCGGACGATCCTGGAACGCGACGGCGAGGCCGGGCTGACGGTGCGCGCGGTGGCCGCGGAGGCGAAGGTCGCCCCGATGGGGGTCTACAACCACTTCGACGGCCGGGACGGCCTGCTCGACGCGCTGGTCACCGACGGCTACGCCGAACTCGCACGCGCGGTGGCCAGTACCGACACCGACGCCGCGACACGGCTGCGGAACTCGGGACGCGGCTATCGCCGCTTCGCGCTCGGCCGGCCGGTCACCTACGGGCTGATGTTCTCGGCACAGTGCACCCCCGACATCGAGGTCGCCGCACATGCCTTCGACGTGCTGGTCGAGGTGATCCGGTACGGGCAGGCGGCCGGGGTCGTCATCGAGGGCGATCCGGTCCAGCAGGCGATGCAGACCTGGGCCGCGGTCCACGGCGCGGTCAGCCTCGAACTCAGCGGCGCACTCCAACCCGACGTCGATCGGGAGCAGAACTACGAGAACGTCCTCGATTTCGTGGCCCGCGCACTACGTCCGTGAAGCGGTCGCAACCGGTGAGGTGATCGTCGTACGGATCAGGGCAGGACGATCGGAGGCAGTCCCGGAATCGGATTCGGGATGGTGATGCCCCGTTGCGGGCGAGGGGACCGTGGCCGGGGACGGGGCGCCGGCTGCTCGGTCGTCTCGGGCGGCGGGGGCGGAGTGTAGCGTTTGGCCGGCTGGCGGGCCTCGGCGTAGATCGCCGGGTCGGCGTAGGCCGGCCCGGTGGACGACGAGGTCGTCGGGGGTGCCGGAGCCGCGGCCGGGTCGGCTGGATCACCGGTCGCGGAGAGGACCACGGCGACGCCGATGACGGCGAGTGCACAGATCAGCGCGAGGCCGATCAGGACCGGCCGGCGTGGGCGTCGCGTGCGTCGAGACGACGGCAGCTGCGGCGAGACATCTTCGGGCACAGCGGAGATCAGAGTCGCGGGCCGTTGCGGTGACACCTCCGGAGCAGGCACAGCACCCGGCGCCTCGATCGGGGCCGCGGCCCAGTTCGAGTGGGAGGTCGTGTTCGATGCGAGAGTTCCGGCGGCCGGGAGGTCCGCCTGGCCGGCCTTCGCCGGGGCCGGCGGCGCCACCACATCCGAAACCATGGCATCCGCGTCCATGGCATCCGAGATGCCCATCGGTTCGAGCTCGATGATCGGCACCCCGACCGCCCCGGCGACGGCGTCGCGGAGCCCCGGCCATGCGGCCACCGAATCCGCCACGGCCAGTGCGGGCGCGTGCACACCGGCCACCGCAGCACAAGCGAGATCTTCTGTGCGGAACCTCAATGCGGAGTCTGCCTCGAAGACGTCATGTCTGGTCATGCGGAAGAGCCGGATGTGACGGTTGCCCATCATGAAGGTGCCCTCGGCATCCCGCAGGCGCTCCCGGCCGCGGGCGACGAGATCGAAAAGCTCTGCGCGCCACTCCGGCGTCTCGGGCTTCCCGACGCGTCCGATCCGGACCAGATGGTCGGCGACGGCCCGGTCCAACGAGTCCAAGGACAGCGCGGGGTCGGAGTGGACATCGTGGACGACGCCCCGGGCGAGATCGAGGCGTCCCACCGTCACATGCGAATGGTCGTCGAGCCAGAGGACCGCGATCTCAGGGTGTTCGGCCACGCCAGACTCTCTGAGTCTGGCCCGCACATTCTCGACGACGCCCGCGCCGGCCGGCATCTCTGCCGGATCAGAGTTCGGTCCCGCCCCCGTATCGGTCATCAGATCGGATTCCTGCACTGTGTCGTGCACCTCGCCCAGCACGCCCCCACGGCGAGAAGGTGCCCCCGTCAATCGGCGTTCAACCTAGCACGGCGGCCGCTGTGGTCGCCTCCGATGCCAGACCGTTCACCTGCGCCGACGGGGTCCGCTGCGACACCCTCGTGTCGGTCACCACGCCGCCCAGCGCCCGGTGATCCCAGCCGGCGGCCCGCCACATGCCGGGGTCCAGACAGCGCCGCAGGTCGACGATCCGCCGTTCGCGGACGACCGGGGTCAGCTCCTCTGGCGTCATGTGGACGAACTCGGCCCATTCGGTGGCGACGACGACCACGTCGGCTCGCTCGCACGCATGTCGGGCGGACCTGGCGTACCCGAGGCTCGGCTGGAGCCGACGCGAGTTCGCCATCGCCTGCGGGTCGAAGACGGTGACCAGCGCGCCGTCGAGAGCCAGACGCCCGGCGACGGCCAGGGCCGGGGAATCCCTGACGTCGTCGCTCTCCGGCTTGAAAGCGGTGCCGAGGACGGCGATGTTCCGTCCCAACACCTCCCCGCCGAGGGCCTCGGTCACCAGCTGCACCGCGGCCGCGCGGCGACGCATGTTGATGGAGTCGACCTCGCGGAGGAATCCCACCGATCTGGGAGCGCCGATGTCCTCCGCCCGGGCGACGAGCGCGCGGATGTCCTTGGGTAGGCAGCCGCCTCCGAAACCCAGGCCGGCGTTGAGGAAACGGCGCCCGATGCGGGGATCGCGACCGATGGCGTCGGCCAGGGCGTCGACGTCTGCGCCGGCGATCTCGCACAACTCGCTCATCGCGTTGATGAACGAGATCTTGGTGGCCAGGAACGCATTGGCCGAGACCTTGACGAGTTCGGCGGTCGCCCAGTCGGTTTCGATGAAGGGGACTCCGGCCTCCAGGATCTCGCGGTAGATCTCCCTGAGCACCGCCCCGGCGAGCGGTTCGTCCGCCCCCTCGGCGGCCGCCGGCCGCGGCCCGGTACCCAGGACCAGGCGGTCCGGTCTGAGGGTGTCCTCGACGGCGAACCCCTCGCGGAGGAACTCCGGACTCCACGACAGTTCGGCGTCGGCACCGGGGGCGCGTAGCACCGCGATTCGTTGTGCCAGTTCGGCACACGTCCCGACCGGGACGGTGGACTTGCCGATCAGCAGGTGCCGTCCCCGCAGGGTGGGCACCAGCGTGTCGATCGCCGCGTACACCGCGGACAGGTCCGCCCGGTGCCCGCGGGCCTCCTGCGGGGTTCCGACGCCGATGAAGTGGATCGAGGCGTGTTCGGCTGCGGCGTGGTGATCGGTGGTGAAACGCAGGCGCCCGGCGTCGAGGTTGCGACGGAGGATGTCGGACAGGCCGGGCTCGAAGAACGGCACCTCACCGGCCTGCAGTCGGGCGACCTTCGCGGCATCGACATCCACTCCGAGGACGTCGTGCCCGAGTTCGGCCATGCAGGCCGCGTGTGTCGCACCGAGATAGCCGCAACCGATGACCGTGAGCTTCATGGTCGCCAGGGTTACCCATGGACCTGTCCACTCAACCCACGGCGACGTGACCGGTGTCGGTCGAGCAGGTGAACTCTCAGTCCCGGATGAAGTTCAGGTAGGCCTTCGACGGGGTCGGTCCGCGCTGCCCCTGGTACTTGGAGCCGACCTTCTCGCTGCCGTAGGGATGTTCGGCGGGGCTGGTCAGGCGGAACAGGCACAGCTGCCCGATCTTCATGCCCGGCCAGAGGGTGATCGGGAGGTTGGCCACGTTCGACAGTTCGAGGGTGATGTGGCCGGAGAAGCCGGGATCGATGAAGCCCGCGGTGGAGTGCGTCAGGAGTCCGAGTCGACCGAGGGAGGACTTGCCCTCGAGGCGTCCGGCGAGGTCGTCGGGCAGGGTGCACACCTCGAGTGTGGAGCCCAGCACGAACTCGCCCGGGTGCAGCACGAACGGCTCGCCTTCGCCGGGTTCGACGAGGCTGGTCAGTTCGTCTTGACGTTGGGCCGGGTCGATATGGGTGTACCGGGTGTTGTTGAACACGCGGAACAGACTGTCGAGCCGGACGTCGACGCTCGAGGGCTGGACGAGGGCCGGATCGAACGGGTCAATCGCGAGGCGCCCGCCAGCGATCTCGGAGCGGATGTCGCGGTCGGAGAGCAGCACGTGTCGAGGTTATCGAATGATCAGGGCGGATCTGCGCCGGTGTCGTCGCGTTCGGTGGTGTCGGGACGACCGAGCCGGTGCCGCAGCCGTCGACGGGCCTCGGCCCGCATCCGGTCGAGGATGGCGTCCGTGCGGTGCGCGTGGTTGATCCGCGGCGCCCGATCGGGATGCGATCGCGGCGGGTGCCACACCGCGCGACCTGCGTCGATGCCCTCAGCCTCGATCGTCGTGGACCACTGGTCGTCGCCGTGTCCGACCGACCGGTTGTGGGGCCCGCACGCCATCGTGAGCAGGTCGATGTCGGTGGGTCCGTTGTCGGCTTTCCACTCGACGACATGATGCATCTCCGACTCGAAGGCCGACCGGGTGCAGGCGGGGCCGGTGCATCCGCCGTCACGACCCACCGCGGCGATCCGCTGGGCACGCGACGCGAGCCGCTTGGCGCGCCCGAGGTAGAGGACCTCGCTCGTGTGGTCGCGGAAGACCTCGAGGTACTCCTGCGCCTCGGCGGCCATCTCGACCGCGTCCTTGATCGGGACGAGGGTGCCCGTCGCGGTTCGGGCCGGCGCCCCGGCCTGTTCACGCAGCGCGGATTCGCTGATGGTGATGATCAGGTGTGGCGGCAGGCCGTGATGCGACCTGCCGAGTGCGCCGCCGTCCAGTGCGTACCGGAGCAGCGCGGTGAAGGCGTCGTGGTTGCGCTTGGCCTGGGAGCGGTCGTCGCGATCGGCAGCGGCCGCGAGCACCTCCGGGTCCGCGGCCGCGGGGTCACCGGCGGGCGATTCCGGGTCGTCGGGATTGTTCATGCCCTTCGCCGCCCACACGGCCAGCACGACGTCGAGCATGGCCCGGGTCTTGGGGTCGAGGGTGGCGGTCAGCCTGGACATCAGCTGGCTGTCCTGGGGTCCGAGCCGCATCCCGCGCATGCGAGCACGGTCGCGGTCATCGGTGAGCGTCCCGTCGGGATCGAGATGCGCGAGGATCTGCGCACCCAATCTGCGCAACGACGACGGATCGTAGTCGCGCGCGTAGTGCGCGAGGGTCGCCTCGGCGGCCTCTTTGTCGACGGCGTCGGCAGAGGACGGGATCTTCTGCATCGTCTCGATGATCACGTCGACGTGTCGGCCCGATATCGCGCCTTCCGCAACACCTTTGGCGGTCTCCGGGTAACGGGGCCCGTTCAGCTCGCCTTGGAGGTCGTGGAACCTGCCGAGCGCCCACACCCGGTTCGCGAGCCGATTCGCCTCGCCGTGCCGGCCGAGCTGATGGATGAGGAACTTGGTGATGTTCTGGCAACCGGCATGCCGATACGCCGAACGTTCCTCGATCTCCACCATGGTGTCGGTGAAGATCGCAAGCATGCGCCGTTCGGCACGCTCGTGCTGGATCGCGGCCTCGAGCAGCTGCGTCTCGGAGCAGCCTCCGGACCGCGTGCGGGTGATCTCGTCCAGGAGCGCATGGAGCCGCTCGTACTGGTCGAGAAGAAGTGGTGTAGGTGTTGCAGACGGCTCGACGAAAGCCATGATCTGTCCCCCATCATCATGGCCAACTCGAATGTATGTTCGATTCTACCGGCGTCTTGCCTGGTGCGCAACCGAAAGAGGCGGAATCGCGACACCCTCTGCGAAGGACGGGGAAGGGTTTGCTAGGCTTTCGCTCGCGAGGTGAAAACCTCGCACGCCGATGTAGTTCAATGGTAGAACATCAGCTTCCCAAGCTGAGAACGCGGGTTCGATTCCCGTCATCGGCTCCACTCGAAACCCGCTCTGAGACAGGGTTTCTGACGCACACCATCGAAGCCCGTCGACGGCCGCCGCCGATGCTGCGCGCACTTCACCCCTTCGCACGATTGCGCACCTTGTCGACCGCGTCGACCACCGCATCAGGGCGCTGGTTCTGGATGTGGTGGGTGGTCCCCGGCACCGTGGTCAGCTCCGCGTCGGGCAGGCTCGCGGCAAAGGCCGCCTGGGCCCGAGGCCAGGCGTCGGCCAGCGCCTGGTAGTCGTCCGCGTTCTCCGGCGGCGGGTCGGGCATCGGCTCCTCCCGGCCGCGGACGAGGACGGCGACCGGCACCGACGGCAGCGGTCCGGCCGCTTCCACCTCGTCGAGAAGCATGTCCATCGAGTAGCTTTCAGCGATGTACTCCTCCGGATAGGTGCCCGGCGCGAGCTTCGGGTGGGCGATGAGTTCCCACTGGTCCGGGGTCACGCTGTCACGGAGCTCCGGCATGGGCGCGTCGACGAGGACGAGTCCGGCCGTCTCGTCCGGATAGGTGGCGGCGAAGAGCGCCTGCAACGGGCCGCCCATCGAATGCCCGACCAGCAGGTACGGTCCCGCCTCACCGGCAGCGTCCAACAACTCGTGCAGTTCGGCGACGACCTCGGCCGGGTCTCGCGGCATCGGAACCTGATCGCTGCGCGCCGGCTCGGTCCGACCGGAATCGCTGACCTTCCCGTCGTCGACGGTGGTGGTGACGAGCGAGCCCGGGCGGTCGTAGGCGCACACGCGAGTCGTCTCGGCGAGCGCGGGTTGCACAGCGGGAGAGTCTGTTTCGCTGAGCTCCCAGATGTCGCCCGCGTTGCCGAAGCCGGACTGCAGGACGACGGTGGGACTCCCCTCGCCGCGACAGTCCAGGTACAGGTGCCGCCCCTCGCCGACCTCTACGCGGCCCGCCACGTCTGACGCGGAATCCGGGTCCGAGGCGTCGGTCCCGCAGGCGCACAGCATCGACCCGACGACGAGACCGGCGATCACCGCCCGGCCCAGACCGCTCATCACGACCTCCAGAGGACATCGACCCCCGAACGCCTGCATCGACCCTAACCCCACGGCGACCCCGATTTCGGGACATCTTGGCCGGACCAGGGACGTCCACCTTCGCGACGACCCGTGTGACGGGCCCGACAGTCCGCTACCGTCCCACCTGTGGCACAGGCGAACGACGACGGCTTCGGCGCTGTTCTGCGACGTCTGCGCAGGTCCCGCAATCTCACCCAGGAGGAGTTGGCCGAGCGGGCCCAGATCTCCGCCAAGGCCGTCAGCGCACTCGAGCGTGGGGAACGTCGTCGCCCCACCCGCACACCGTCCGAGCGCTGGCCGGCGCGCTCGAGCTCGACGCCGCCGAGCGCGCCCGACTCGGCGCATCGGTTCCCGACGCGCCGGCGTCCGCCCCGCCGAGCCCCGGGAGGTGGTCCGTCAGCACGCCGGCGACCGAACTCGTCGGTTGTGACACCGACGTCTAATGCATCGCGGCGCTTCTATCCGACGGGAGGCGACTGGTCACCGTCACCGGACCTGGAGGCGTCGGCATGCCGGCCGCGCCGCGACCAAGGCCGACATCCGTCGCCTGGCAGAGGAACTCACGCGGCGCGCACTCGCCTGATGTAGCGGCGGTACTGCCACGCGCCGACGGTGCGCAGGAAGAGCGCGATCGGGATCGGGAACTGGCCCAGCATGCGTGCGCGCTCGTCGGGGTCGGCGTCCTCGAGGACGGCACCGAACATCAACGGGAGCTGCCTGGGAGTCATCGTGTCCTTCCCATGCTCGAACAGTTTCCGCCACTCGTCGACGGCGATGTGGCAGGTAACCAGCGGGAGGATCTCCCGCTCCTCGAGTTCTAGGTGCTCGAAAAGCGCCGACGCCAGGTCTTCCACGAGGTGCGCGAGCCGCTCGCCGCCGGCCGGCGTCGGGTCCTGCGTCCACGCCGCCTCGTGCTCGCGGATGGCCTCGGTCCGGCTCTCGACGACGCCGTGCTGGTGCTGCATCGTCTCGACCAGGGCGGTCGACGGTGCCGCACGCACCTGCAGAAGTGGCCACAGCACCTCGTCCTCCCCGGTGTGGTGCATGTGCAATCCGTCGAGGACGAGCGTCAGGTGCTCGGCGACCACCGCGCCGCGCGCGGTGTCCCCGGCGGCGACGGCACGGATGAGCGCCGGGAGAGCGGTGAACTCGCGGCGGAAGACGCGATGCACGACGTACATCTCGTTGACGTCGGGAAGCTCTCGGGCGGCAGGGCTGATGGCGGTCATCGAAACCTCCGAAACTGGTTGTGATGGATACACATCCAGCCTCGTTCCCGGCTCCCCTCGCTCCCAGGCACAGCACTCCCACACCACACCACTCCCACAGTCGGCGACCCCGCCTGTCGCAGGTTCGCCGGCGCATGCGGCGTCCCGTGCCGCCGCCCCTCACAAACGGGGAGCCGCCATGCTCACCACAACAACCGCACCGGCCGGCGACGGCACCAGGACGTGGCGCGCATCTGCGCTCGGCGACCCGTCGTATCCTCGGCTCGACGCCTGCGACGTCGAGCCGATACGAAGAACCAGGGGGAACGATGCGACGAGATCGGGAGCGCCGGCGCGGAACCTGCGCCCGGTGAGGCCGGAATGAACGAGTCGCCCCAGCCCACCGGCTCTGCCGCGGGCAGACCGGGGACTCGGACATCTGCGGTCGCCACACGGGACATCACGAACCGGATGGGCCGGACGTATTACCTCGACCAGCCACTGGTGTGGCTGGTGCTCATCCCGGCCATCGCCATCGTCCCGACCGCCTCACTCGTGTTCGACGCGATCGGGGAACCCCTCTCGAAGGTGCTCCTCACGCTCGCCCTCGGCGTCTTGGGCGGTCTCGCGCTTGCGGGCCTGTTCACCTGGGGATTCCTCTACCGGGCCGCCGCGCGCGAGTGGGCCCAGAAGATCCCCGAGGGCACGCCGATGACAGCCGAGTTCCGGCCCGACGAGATCTCCACGGGCTGGGCCGGCAACGTCTCGACGGTCCCCGTCGACGGCATCCGATGGGTCCGGTATCGCGATAGGACTGCGACATTCACCGTCGCCGGCTTCGGGACGCGGCTGATCATCCCCGACGAGTTGATGCCGCCCGAGATCCGTGACGACCTGCTGAAGAGATACGAGGGGCGCCGCCCGTTCTCCCGCCGCCCCCTCGGCGCGACGGTGTCCGCCGAATCCTCCGGGCCCCCGCCCCCGATGACCCGGAGGGTCCATCACGTCGACGACGCCATCCGCGTCGAGTACATCGCCGACGAAGGGCTGGCCGACGAAGGGCTGGCCGACCGGCTGCGACGCTCCATGCTCAGGCCCTTCACGATCGGATTGTTCTACCTCGCGTGTCTCGTTCCCCTCGTC
Organism: Gordonia paraffinivorans NBRC 108238; assembly: GCF_000344155.1. GTDB lineage: Bacteria > Actinomycetota > Actinomycetes > Mycobacteriales > Mycobacteriaceae > Gordonia > Gordonia paraffinivorans. Next base: position 16,387 of record NZ_BAOQ01000016.1, read on the forward strand.
GCACTGCTCACCGTCGAGGCGTATGCGATGGCCGCGCTCCCCGGAGCGGCGATCGTGACGATGTCCCTGTTGTTCTTCACGCCGTTCTTCGGCCGCTGGTGGTTCCGGCGGACCGCGCCGCCCGGCACCCCGGTGAGCGCCGAGTACGGGCCCGGTCGAATCCGGTTGCGACTCGGCACGTACGACCGCACGCTCGATCGTGCCTCGATCCGTCGGGTCAGACGGCTCGGCACCTCGCTTCAGGTGACCTCGCGGACCTCGACCGACGTGCTGCTCATCCCGGACGAGCTGCTGACGCCGGAGATCGCGACCGGACTTCTCGAGGAATTCGGGCGTCCGCCCTGGTGGCGGCGGCTGGTCGACGCCCTGCGCCGACGCCTGAGGGCCTCGGGCTGATCGGGTCTCTCGCGTCACACCCGCCTCTCCACACGGAATGGACCGTCCCACCGCGTCGTTGCGCCGAAGGTCAATCCATCGCCGAACAGAGGGTGCAACAGTGAAGATCGGGATCATCGGAGCAGGATTCATCGGCGGCACACTGACCCGTCGTCTCACCGAGCTGGGACACGAGGTGCGGGTCGCCAATTCCCGCGCCCCCGAGACGCTCGCCGACCTCGCGGCGGAGACCGGGGCGACCCCCGTCTGGGCGGCCGAGGCGGCTGAGGACGCCGACCTCGTCATCGTCTCCATCCCGCAGAAGAACGTGCCCGACCTGGCGGCCGGCATCGTCGACGCGCGCAAGCCCGGCGCACCGGTGATCGAGACCAACAACTACTACCCCCAGCAGCGCGACGGCCTCATCGAGGCGATCGAGAACGGCACACCGGAGAGTGTGTGGGTGTCCGAACACCTCGGTGTGCCGGTCTACAAGGTCTTCAACGGGATCTACTGGAAGCACCTGCTCGAGAAGGGCCTCCCGGCCGGCGCCGAGGGCCGCATCGCCCTGCCGGTCGCCGGTGACGACCCGGAGGGCAAGACGATCGTGTTCGGCATCGTCGACGAACTCGGCTTCGATCCCGTCGACGCCGGACCGCTCGCCGAGTCGTGGCGGCAACAGCCCGGAACACCCGTGTACGGCAAGGATTTCGGCGTCGACGACACGATCGCCGCGCTCGCCGAGGCGTCACCGGAGCGCACTGCGGAGTGGCGAGCCGCCTGAGCCCCGCACCCGCGGGCAGGCGCGGCATGTCGCGCACTGTGACATCCGTTGCACCGCAGAGGAAGCGCCGGCGTCAGCGCCGCTTGGGGCGCCCGCCGGCTTTCTTGCGCGCGCTCTTGCCCGGGATCTTTCCGGCCGCCTCGCGGGCGGCGCGCCTGGCCGCGGCCTTCTCCTTGGCCGAGCGCTTCGGGGCCGGTTCGGCGGCGCGACCCCGCGAGGAGGTCGCCTTGCGGCCGCGCACGATTCCGATGAACTCGTCGGCGAACTCACCGGTCGGCTGCGGCCACAGCAATCCGACGGTGCTCGTCGGGGCGTCCGTCACCGGCCGGTACGCGAGGTCCTTGCGGTGGTGCAGGCGCGCGAGCGACATCGGGACGAGGAGCAGGCCGATCCCCGCCGCGACGAGTTCGATGGCGTCCGCGACGGTTTCGGGCCGGTGCTCGATGGCGGCTCCGGGCTGCTCGTCGATGCGCAGTGGCTCGTCGAGCGGCCAGAGGAAGTGCTCGTCGGTGAGATCGTCGAGCGTCAGCTCGTCTCCGGCGGTGAGCACGTGATCCTTGGGAACCACGACGACGGTGGTCTCCTCGTACAGCTCGATGGTGTGGTGCGGTCCCGGGTCACCATGGCGCAACGCGTCGGGCAGGCGCGTGATCGCCATCTGCACCTCTCCCCGGCCGATCGCGGACGCGCACTCGGCCACGGTGACACCGACGAGGTCGAGCGGCACGTCGGGCAGCCGCTCCTGCCAGATGCGGACCCATTTGCCCGGGGTCACGCCGGGGACGTACGCCAGGCGGAACGTCGGGGCATCGGGTGTGGTCACGAGCAAAGGCTACCGCCCGATACCCTGGGGGAATGAGCTCGCAGTCGATGAAGCCGGCCACCGCCGCCAAGAAGCTGGACGTGTACCTGCCGGCGACCCCTGCCGAGTTCCGGGAGGGCACGATCACCCGCGAGGAGCTCGCCGCGCTGCAGGCCGACCCGCCGGAGTGGCTCCGCACGTTGCGCGCCGAGGGCCCCCACCCCAAGAACCTGGTGGCCGCCAAGCTGGGCGTGTCCAACTCGGCGCTCGTTCGCAACGGGATCACCGAGGCGCTGACCACCGCGCAGATCAACGAACTGCTGGAAGAGATGCCCGAGTGGTTGTCGGTCGAACGCGCCAAGCAGATCGAGGTGCGCCGCGAGGAACGACGCCTGAAGTCGCTGCGCGAGGACAAGCGTCGCGAACGCGAGGAAGCCGAGAACGCCGACGACTGAGCGGGGCACGGCCGGTCGGGGCCGACCCGGGAGCGGTCAGGGGACGGTGAGCGCGTTGAGTCCCGGGATCGCGTCGATCACCTGTGGCGGCCGCTCGAGGTTGTCCCGCATGACCCGCACGGTCGCCACGACGGCGCCGGAACCGGTCTCGGCGACGGCCGACGTCGGCAGCGTCGACGCGTAGCCGTCCGAGGCCTGCGTCTTCTGCCAGTGCCGCAGACGCAGGACCCCCGACCTGCCCGTCGCCACGTTGCGCCAGGCGATCGACAGGAATCGGGACTCGTACTGATACTTGTGCGGGGCCGGATTCGCGACGGCGAACTCGACGCCGCCGGGCGGCGGTGGATACTGCAGCGTCCGCATCGCGGGCTTTCCGACGACCCGCACGGGCGAGAGCGTCCCACCTGCGACATCCGGCGGTATCTCCAACCCGTTGCGAACGGGGAGGTCGAAGGCGATCACCGGCAGCGCCGCCGGTCTCGGGGCGGGCCGGGCCCCGGCAGCCGAGACACCACCCACGGTGAGTGCCAGCGCGGCGAGGACGGTTGCGGACGTGCGGACGAGGAAGTGCATGAGCATCTTTCGGTCGCTGGTCGTGCCTCGTCACCCGACCGTCGCACACCGCGTCCGGCCGCCGCAAGAGCACCGGAGATCGACGGGGCGAGGACGTTCGGTGGACCGGGACGGCACACGACTGGCAAACCGGAGGCCCTGATCACCCGGTGCGAGAGGCGGACAGACGCTAGGCTTCCGACAAATTCCACAGTGCGGACACCCCGGCCACCGGGAGGGACCGCTCGCCCCATCGAGGAGTACCCATGCGGTTCCGGCACATCCCGGCCACCCTCACCGCGATCATCGGCGTCGCCGCCACCATGGGCGTCGTCCCCTCCCCCGAAGCGGCCGCCACACCGGCCGACCCCGGCATCGCCGGGGTCGTGTCGACCGCCGGCCCGGACCGCTCCTGGGACGTGCGTGCCTGGATCACCGGAACCGGCACCGCCTCTGCCACCCGGCCGGAACGGCCCGCACCGACCGGTCCGGACACTTCCGGCTCCGACCCACGCAGCAACCCGGACCCGATGAGGCGTTCTACGTGACGGCCACCCCGGCGGGTCAACCCGGCGCGTTCACCACACTGGCAGCCGTGTCGCCCGCGATTCCCGGGCGCCTCACGATCAACGAGAGGACAACCGTCGCAACGGGTTATGCGATGGCACAGTTCCTCGACGGCACCAGCATCGCCGGCCGGGCACCGGGCGTTCGCGGGGCGGCGATGATGGCCGCCAATCTCGCCGACCCGGTCAGCGGCCGACTCGGGACCACCCTCACCTCGCCGCCCAACGGCTCCGCGACGTCGACGCTCGGGGCGTTCATCTCGCTCACCAACGCGCTGGCGGCCTGCACCTCGGGCGCAGACGGTTGCGAAGCGTTGCGGTCCGCGACCACCACACCCCTGAGCGGTCGGCCCGCGAACCTGATCGAGTCGATGGCCCACATGGCCAAGAGTCCCGAACACGACCCGGCCGGACTCTTCGGTGTCGCGCTGCGTCGACCGGTGAATCCCGGCGGCCTGCCGCTGCCGCCGGTTGCCTGGACGCTCGCCCTCAGGTTCGACGGCGGCGGCGGATTGCTCTCCGGCCCGGGCAATTTCGTCGTCGGCTCCGACGGCGACATCTGGGTGAACTCGAACTACGAGTTCAACGCCGACCCCCGAACCCCGGTGTGCGGCAGCAAGTACCTGTTCCGGTTCGCACCCGACGGCAAGCTCCGCGGCGGCCGACCGATCACCGGCGGCGGACTCAGCGGGGCCGGTTACGGCATCACCCGCGATCACGGCGGGAACATCTGGGTCGCGAACTTCGGCTTCGCGGCGCCCGCACCCGGCTGTCCCGCGAACCTCCAGCCGCCCCACAACTCGATGTCGAAGTTCAGCCCGCAGGGCCAGGCCCTCTCCCCGGCAAGCGGTTTCACCCGGGGCGCGATGGACTGGCCGCAGGGCATGACCACCGATCGCAACGGATCGATCTGGGCGGCCAACTGCGCGTCGAACTCTTTGACGGTCTACCCCGGCGGCGATCCGTCGCGGGCACGCAACATCAAGGTCGGCGTCGAGCAACCGTTCCACGTCGTCGACAACGGCCGGGCCCTGTTCGTCAGCGGCCTCGAGTCCAGTTCGATCGCCATGCTCGATCTCGACGGCCGCCCGCTGCGGGCGCCCATCACGGGACCGCACGTGGACAATCCCCTGGGCCTGGCCACCGACGCACGCGGCAACGTGTGGATCGCCAACTCCGGAGTGATCACCATGCCGTGTCCGGACCGGCCGACCGGTACCGGGTCGTTCGGCTCGGTGTCGGCCCTGGACCCGGCCGGCAAGCGACTCGTCGGACCGCTGCGCGGCGGGGGGATCACCATCCCGTGGGGGCGTCACCACCGACGGTGACGGCAACGTCTGGGTGGGCAACTTCGCCGGCAAGCGCGTCTCCAAGTTCTGCGGTGCGAACGCCTCGACCTGCCCGCCCGGCAAGCGCACCGGGGACGCGATCTCGCCCGACGTCACCGGCTACTTCTTCGACGGCCTCACCCGGAGCACGGGACTCACCGTGGACACCTCGGGCAATGTGTGGGTCACCAACAATTGGAAAGAGATCCCGCTCCAGACCAACCCCGGCGGCCTGCAGATCGTCGCCCTCGTCGGCGCGGCCGCACCCGTCGCACTGAGGTGAGTCCGCGCGCCAGAGGGGACTCGACCTGGGCAGGAGTGGTATCCGGTCACTAGTGTTAGTCGCTAACACATATGGCGACCGATGCCATGTGTCCGAACGGCGGGCCTGCCCCGGCCCGGTATCTCGAGAAACCGAAAGGGTTCCCCCACACCATGGCGTCGCTTCTGTTCTCACTCGGGAGGTTTTCCTTCCGACACAAATGGGTCGTCATCGCGACCTGGCTGGTCGCGATGATCGCCGTCGTCTCGGCGGTCGGCGCCCTGCAGCCGAAGTTCGCCCAGGACTTCAGCCTGCCCGGCACCGACTCCGGCACCGCCACCGATCAGGTGCAGGAGTATTTCCCACAGGTGATGAAGGAACAGGAGCTCGCTTCGACGAGCATCCTGGTCGCCGCGGACGACGGCCTGCGCAACCACACCGAGCAGATCGACAAGCTCGCCGAGGACCTGCGCGGGCTGCCCGACGTCATCGCGCCGCAGACCGTGGTGAACCCGGTCGCAGCCGCCGCCGTCGACCCGGCCATCGCACCCCAGGTGCTCGGTGACGAGGGACGCGTCGGCCTGATCCAGGTCCGCCAGGACATCAAGGTCGCGGACCTCACGAAGGAGAACAAGGACCAGCTGGTCAAGATCCTCGACGAGAACCGGGGCAACGGCCTGCAGGTCGAGGCGACCGGCTCTCTGATGCAGGTCATGGACGCGGGCGGCTCGGCCGAGCTGATCGGCTTCGCGATCGCCTTCGTCGTCATGATCGTGGCCTTCGGCGCGCTGATCGCCGCGTTCATCCCGCTCGTGACCGCCATCGTCGGCGTCGCCATCACGATCATGCTGCTCACGCTCTCCGCGGAGATGCTCTCGATCAACCAGTCGGCAACCGCCATCGTGACGATGCTCGGCATCGCGGTGTCGATCGACTACGCGCTGTTCATCGTGTCCCGCTACCGGACGGAACTGGCCCGGGGCGGTGAGGCGGCCGATGCCGCCGGCCGGGCGGTGGGCACCGCGGGATCCGCGGTCGTGTTCGCCGGCCTCACCGTGATCATCGCGGTGGTCGCGCTCGTGGTCATCGGCATCCCGATCATCACGCAGATGGGCGCCGGCGCCGCCGTCGCCGTGCTCATCGCGGTGCTCGCCGCGCTCACGCTCATCCCGGCCCTCCTCGGCGCCTTCGGGCGCTTCGCATTCCGCCCGAGGATCCCGTGGATCAAGCACGCCGAGCAGTCCGAGGACGGCGAGACCCTGGGCACCCGCCTCGGGCGCACCGTGGTCAAGGCGCCGATCCCGTTCATCGTCGTCGGCCTGGTCGTGCTGGTCGCGGCGGCCATTCCCGCCACCAAGATGGAGCTGGGCCTGTCGCTGGCCACCCAGGACGAGGCGGCCGCGCAACAATTGCTGAGCAAGGGCTTCGGCGAGGGCATCAACGGACCGCTGCTCGTCGTCGTCCACGATGACGACGCGCCGATCGCCCCCATCGCGAACGAGACCGTCAAGCACATCGCGACCCTGCCCGACGTCGTCAACCCCGAGGCGCTGACCTGGATCGGCAACGAGGGCGGGCAGAACGGCGACACCGCGCTGATCACGGTCACCCCGCAGTCGGCGCCGTCCTCGGAGGCGACGCACCAACTGATGGAGAAGATCCGCGACTACTCGCCGACGGTGAAGGAGCAGGGCGCGGAGCTGCACGTCGGCGGACAGACCGCGATCATGTCCGACCTGTCGCAGAAGCTCGACGATGCGCTCATCCCCTACCTGATCGTGGTGGTCGGCCTCGCGTTCCTGATCATGATCGGCGTCTTCCGCTCGCTGTGGGTGCCGCTGATCGCGACCGTCGGCTTCATCTTCTCCGTGCTCGCGACCTTCGGCATCACCGTCGCGATCTTCCAGGAGGGCTGGCTGGGTCTCATCACCCACACCCAGCCGATCATCTCCTTCCTGCCGATCTTCCTGATCGGCGTCGTGTTCGGCCTGGCGATGGACTACCAGGTGTTCCTGGTGACGCGCATGCGCGAGGAGTACATCCACGGCATGACGGCCAAGGAGGCGATCGTGGCCGGCTACCGTCACGGCGCCCGCGTCGTGACCTCGGCGGCGATCATCATGATCAGCGTCTTCGCCGCGTTCATGCTCTCGCCGGAGACCACCGCGAAGATGATGGGCTTCGCGCTGGCCTCGGCGGTCCTGTTCGACGCCTTCGTCATCCGCATGCTCGTCGTCCCGGCCGTCATCGCACTGCTCGGCGACCGCGCCTGGGGTCTGCCGCGCTGGCTGGACAAGCTCGTCATCAACTTCGACATCGAAGGCGAGTCGGTCCGCCATCGCGGGCTCGCCGAGCCGGGCACCGGTGAGCCCGACGCCGACGAGAAGGCGACGGTCCCGGCCCGCTGACCATGCCGGCGCCGCGTCGGGCCACCGACGCCCCGGGAAACCCCCCGGGGCGTCGGCCTGGCCTGCGTGAGCAACACAAGCAACGCACTCGCACCGCGATTCGCGAGGCGGCACTGCGGCTCATCTCCGAGCACGGCTACGCCAAGACCACGGTGGAGCAGATCGCCGAGGCCGCCGGCGTCTCACACACCACGTTCTTCCGGTACTTCCCCACCAAGGAACAAGTGATCGTCGGCGGGGCCCACCTGGAGGCACAGATGCGCGCGATCATGGCGACGATGCCCCCGGGACTCGGTCACTTCGACCTCATCCGGCGGTTCTTCACCGAACTCGATCGCGTCTCCGCCGACGCCCCGTGGATCGGAAACCCGCTGCGCCGTCAGTTGATCCGATCAGAACCACTGCTGCAGAAGACTTTTCAGGCCGAGTCCGACCGCCTCATCTCCGGGATGCGGCAGTTGGTCGCCGACCACCTCGCCCGCGACGCCGATGACTTCGCGCTCGGCGTCTTCCTCGACGCGGTCGCCGGCGTCGCCTTCCGCATCGCCGCCGAGGCCGACGAGAACCGTACGCAACCACAACTCGAGACCACCCTGCGCGCCATCGACCTGCTCGAACGCGGACTCCCATTGGACTGAGCGCGTTGTCGATTCGACGCCTCACCCGCGGATCTCCGCACGTCGACGACGGGCGACCTCCGGAGGACCCTGAGAAAAACCTGAGACCTCCGTGACCGATTCGCCCTACACATGCCTTTTGCGCGCCTACCATGACGTGATCCGTGCGCAGGAGGTTGCCAGCATGCGAATCACCCGACTCGGCGGTCGTCTCACCGCCCGTGCCCTTTCCGCCGTCCTGCTGACCGTCGCACTGACGGCCACCGGACTGCTGGTCGCCTCGCCGCCGAAGGCCAGAGCGTTCGCCGAGGACGTCTGCTACACCCCCGGCGCACCGCCGCACAGTTGCGCACCACTGCCGTTCGCGTGTCCGCCCAGCGACGCCCACGACCCGATCTGCGGGGCCCGCGCGTTCTTTCGCTACGGCTACACGCTGCGGCAACCCCTCGGCGGACGCAGCCTGGTGCACACCGATTCGACGTACATCATGGCCCGCAAGATCGGCTTCTCGCTGCAGGACGCCTACTGGATCGCGGCGTACAGCGAGGCCACCGATCTCGGCACCTTCCGACCCCGCGACATGCGCGGCAACCCGGTCCCGAACGCGGCGGCGTTGACCACCAAGGACATCAGCGGTCTCGTCCGCACTCACTTCAAGACCGGCGGTTTCCTCTTCCACTTCCTGCCGACGATGCGCGGACCCCGCTCGCCCCTGCCGAACGGACTGCGCCCCGACGTCGACGACCCGCGGCACGAGGTGATGCTCACCCACATCCGACGCTGGGCGATGGAAGGCCCCGGCAGCAACGCGCCGCTGTGCACCGGCGGCTTCACCGACCGCACCGCTCGCGGTGACTATGCCACCGGCACAACGTGTTACGGAGGTCCGAACCCGGCTCCGATCAACGGCAAGTACAGCCTCGTCGACCCGATCCCCATCCCCTTCCAGAACGTCACCGGCCGCCAGGTCATCTCCGACGGGGTGACCTCCGAGCGCTTCGACGCCCACGTCGGACCGCAGTCGGCCAACGCGCGGATCGGCATCTACGTCCACGCACTCGGGGACCGGATCTCCCATCACGAGTGCACCGACGAGGGCACGATCGCCCCGCCCGCCCAAGGGCGCCGCAGCTTCGACATCGATCTGCTGCAACCCGATTGCGACCAGGGCCCGCACGCAGTGCGCCACGAATACGAGACCGGCGTCGACTTCCACAGCCTCGATCCGCACGACCGGACCACCGAGGCCGCGTTGTCGATGGTCTACGACGAGCTCGTGAACTTCGCTCGCGTGCGCGGAGTGCTGAACGCGGAGGCGACGACGCCGGCCGCGAAGAAGTCCGTGGTCAGCGACGGCCTGCTGCCCGCGCTGGAACGCCGCAATCCGGAGGCCCGCATCCGTGCGGTCACCGCCGTCGGCTGCCGACTCGGCGTCCCGGCGTTCCCGGGAAGCCCGCGCTGCTGACGGCGTTGCCGCACATCAGGCGATCGACCCATTACGATCGTGAAGTGATCTCGGACAGCGTCGCCCGGCCCCGCACCGCTTTCGACCGTACTTCCAGACGGTCTCGCCTGGTCCGGTTGGCGACACCGGTGATCACCGCCGCGGCCGCCGTCGCCGCGACGATCGCACTCGTCGCGCCCGCCCAGGCCGCACCGGCCAAACCGACGCCCGAGCCCTTCCCCGTCACCGATCTCGCCCGCCTCTATGCGTCGGACATCTCGTCCTACCCCGGCGGCACCTACCTGCAGATCGTGGACCCGTTCGCCGAGGTGCGCCGCGACCACCCCGCGATCATGCGGTCCAACCTCGCGAAGGTCATCGAGATCAACAACGGCGCGGCCGATGATCCCGCGCGGCAGCGACGCGCCCTCGCCGACGCGCACGACGACCCGCTGTGGACGATGTCGGACGCCTTCGGCGCGAAACTGGGCCGCGACTTCCGCGCCGCACTGGCCGCGGGACGTCTGCCGAAGACCAAGGCCCTCTTCAGCGACTACCTCGCGCGCGCCGGCGGCCCGGCGAGCGCCACCCTCGTCGAGAAATACGTCTTCGACAATCCCCGCCCGTTCGTCGTCGCACCCACGAAGATCCGCAGGTACATGCGCGGCGGCGTCGACGAATACGCCTCGCTCCGTACCAACCCCTCCTACCCGTCCGGGCACTCGGCTCTGTTCTTCTGGCGCGGAACGCTGTTCGCGACGATGTTCCCGGAACTCGGACCACAGTTCCTGGCGCGGGCCGCCGAGGGCGGCTACCACCGCATCGTGCTCGGCGTGCACTACCCGCTCGACGTGATCGGCGGCGCCATGGTCGGCCAGGCCGCAGCCGCGGACCGGCGTCACGACCCCCAGTTCCGGCGCCTGCTCGATCAGTCCGCCACCGAGATCCGGCGCGAGCTCGAATGGCGTTGCGGCGCGGCGCTCTCCGTGTGCATCTCGGCGGACACCCCGTACCTCGACGACGCCGACGCCGAACGCATCTACACCTACCACCTGACCTACGGGTTCCCGCAGATCGGCGCGAAGAACCACCGGATGATCGTCCCGCACCGGGCCGTCGACCTGATCAGGCCCGCGTTCCCGTCGTTGACCGATGCCCAGCTCCGCCAGATCCTCGTCGCGACCGCGTTGCCGGCCGGCCATCCGCTCGACGACCAGCGACCGGGTCACTCGTCGTGGCAGCGCATCGATCTCGTGCGCGCGTACAACGCGACCGTGAGCGTCGACGAACAGGGCCGCGTCACCGTTCGCTGACCGAACGGATCTTCTCCATCTCGAAACTCGTTGCGACAGAGTGAATCATCTGTCCCACTCGGGCGGCACCGTCATGCCGTGGCGCCAGTTCCGCTTCTGCGCGTCCAATTTGCCCGAACAGCTTGACACCGTCGTAAGGTTACGGCTAATTTTCGGGTGGTCCACGTCACACCCGAGGTGGGCTCACCTCCGTTACCAGGTCGGACGGTGCCGACTCTCGCACCCAGACAGACGACTGGGTTAACGAACTCAATCACCTCCCACGCCCCGCCGGGGCCATGTCGTCGTGCCCTGACAGCACCGGGACCGCCGGCGGCGCGCCCGGACCTCATCGGGAAAGGCAGTCGAAACATGCGTTGGTCCAATACACGGAGAGCAGGACGCCTGGCGGCGGTCGCCGTCGCCGCGGCCTGCATCTTCTCGGTCGTGTCGTGTAGCAGCGACGACGGCGGATCGGACGGCTCCGCCGCAGACTCCAGCGGCACCAAGGCCTCCGGCGAGCCGATCAAGATCGGTCTGTTCAACCCGTCCAAGGGTCCGGGCATCCAGCCGGGCGTCACGACCGGCAAACAGGCCGCGATCGACTACATCAACAACCAGATCGGCGGCATCAACGGACGCCCGATCGAGATCGTCGACTGTGGCATCGACCAGACCGCGCCCGAGTCGACCGTGTCGTGCGCCAACCAGTTCGTCGAGGCCGGCGTCGTGGCCGCGATCGACGCGTTCAACTCCGAATCGGCTGCCGCGGTCCCGATCCTGACCGCCGCGAAGATCCCGCTGGTCGGCGAGATCCCCTACAGCACCATCACCGGCGCCTCCGCGGACAACCGTGTGTACTTCGGTCCGCCTCCGGCCGCCTTCCTCGTCGGCTTCATGCAGCAGCTCAAGGCCGACGGCAAGGACTCGCTGACCCTTGCCAACGCCGATCTGCCGCAGGCACATCAGGTGTTCGACGGTCTCATGAAGCCGCTCGGCGCCGCACTCGGCATCGACGTCAAGGGCGTCTACTACCCGCCGGCCGGCCCGAACTTCACACAGCTGGCCAGCCAGCTGGCCGAGGGCAATCCGTCCGCCGCGGGCCTGATGACCTCCCCCAACGACAACACCTGCACCAAGCTCGCACAGTCGCTGCGTTCGGTGAACTACGAGGGCACCATCTTCCTGGCCGCCTGCACCGAGTTCATCGACACCCTCGGCTCGCAGGCCGTCGGCGCGCAGACGTACTCGCCGTTCTGGCAGACCCCGGCCCTCGACTCCACCCCGGCCGAGGTGAAGGGCAATCTGGAGACCGCACAGAAGTTCATCGACGAGCAGGACGGCACCAAGGGCTTCTACGCCTACGGCACCTTCTCGATCCTCGCCGATTTCACCCGCATCCTCACCGACGCGCAGCTGACCGAGTACACCGGGCCGAGCATCCTCGGTGCGCTCAAGGCGGTCAAGGACTACCAGTCCTTCATCGGCCCCAAGCTCAACTGCGGCAAGCCGACGACACCGAACTGCACCACCGAGATGCTGCTGTTCAATGTGGTCGACGACAAGAAGACCGAACCCGCCACCGGCGGATTCATCACGCCGAACCCGGCTGCGCTGCAGCGTATCCCGGGCGCATACTGACACGATGAGCCGACGCGGTGGGGTGGACCGGATCGGGTCCGCCCCACCGCGCGGCCTTTTCGCCCGAGCCCCGGCCGCTACCCTGCGGCGCCTCTCGGCCCCCGTCTCCCGCCCTCCCGTCTCCCGCCCTCCCGTCTCCCGCCCTCCCGTCTCCCGTCCGTCCCGAACGAATGAGTGCGCCACATGGCCCAGTTCCTGAATTTCGCCTTCCTCGGGTTGTCCCTGGGTGCCATCTACTCGGTGCTCGCGTCGTCGCTGGTGGGCATCTACGCCGCCACCGGCATCATCAACTTCGCCCAGGGTGCCATCGGCCTCTACTCGGTCTATCTCGTCGCGACGCTGCGCACCGACGGCACCCTCGTCCTCCCCATCGGGTCGTTGAGCCTGGGCAGCGACGACAACCCGACCTCGATGGAACTCGCCATCGTCCTCGGTGTGGTGAGTGCGGTCGTCTGGGCCCTGCTGGCCCACGTACTCGTGTTCCGACCCCTGCGCCACGCGCCGGTGCTCGCCCAGGTCGTGGCGTCGGTGGGCCTGATGCTGTTCCTGCAGGCGCTCGTCCAGTTGCGCTTCGACACCGAGAACCTCTTCGCACAGTCGATCCTGCCCGACGACACCGTCGAGATCGGCGGCGCGGTGGTCAACGTCTCCGACCTGATCCTGGCCGGGGTCGCCATCGCCATCGCCCTGCTGATGTGGGCCTACTTCCGCCTCACCACCTTCGGCGTCGCGACCCGCGCCGGGTCCGAGGACGAGCTCGCGGCACGATTGACCGGCTACTCCCCCGACCGGCTCGCCGCGATCGTGTGGGCCATCACCGGCGCCGCCACCGGCCTCATCGTCGTCCTCGCCTCGTTCACCCTCGGACTGACGGTCACCAGTTACACCTTCTACGTCATCCCCGCGCTCGCGGTGGCCCTCGTCGGACGCCTCACCTCGTTCGGCATCGCCTGCACCGCAGGCCTCGTCCTCGGCGTGTTCCAGTCGGTCATCCAGTGGCTCGCCACCAAGAGCTGGTGGCCCGAGTGGGCTCAGTCCGGGCTCGGCGACGCCCTGCCCTTCGTCATCGTGGTGATCGCGCTCTTCCTCCTCGGCGGACGCATCCCCTCGCGCGGCTCTCTCGGCGAGGTGCGCATGCCCGCGGTCCGCATCCCGCGCATCCGCATCGTCCCGGCCGCCGCGATCATCGCGGTGGTGGTCGTGGCCATCGTGCTCACCGAGGGCACCTGGCGCTACGGCGTGGTCACCTCGGTGATCCTCTCGCTCATCGCCCTGTCGCTCGTGCTCCTCACCGGTTACCTGGGACAGATCTCGCTGGCCTCCATGGCCTTTGCCGGCGCAGCGGGTTTCGCGCTGTCGAAGCTGACGACCAATTGGAACGTGCCGTTCCCGTTCGACATGTTGTTCTCGGCGCTCATCGCGACGGGCCTGGGCATCCTGGTCGGCGTGCCTGCCCTCCGCATCCGCGGCGCACAACTCGCGGTGGTCACCCTGGCCGCGGCGCTGGCCATCCAGAACTTCGTCTTCAACAACCCCGCGATCACCAAGTTCGAGGGCAACCTGATCGAGGACCCGTCGATCTTCGGCATCGACCTCGGGGTGCGCGACGGCACCAACCTGGTCACCCTCCGCTTCGCGCTGATGGTCCTCGTCGTGGTGGCGATCGCGACCCTGGTCGTGCTGCGATTCATGGGCGGATCGACCGGACGCGCATTCCTCGCGGTCCGATCCAACGAACGTGCCGCGGCATCGGTCGGGATCAACGTCGCCGCAACCAAACTTCTCGGGTTCGCGCTGTCGGCGTTCCTGGCCGGCATCGGCGGTTGCCTCATCGGGTACAGCCGCGGCCAGCTGTCGGCCGGGTCGTTCACGGTGATGATCGGGCTGACGCTGCTCGCGATGACCTACGTCGGCGGCATCACGTCGTTCGCCGGTGCGGTCATCGCCGGGATCATCGGGCCACTCGGCATCGGCTACGTCTTCCTCAACCAGACCCTGTCGCTCGGTGAGTACTACGAACTCATCGCCGCGGGAAGCCTGCTGCTGATGGCGATCACCAATCCGGTGGGCGTCGCCGGGGCGATCTCCGAGATCTACGAGAAACTGCGCCCCGCACGGCGTAGGCCGCCGTCCGAACCCGAGGCGCCCGGCGCCGCCCAGACCACACAGGCAGGTGCGCATGTCTGAGACACCCCGTCCCGCGACGCCGGAGACAGCCTCGCGCACATCGGGTTCCGTACTGGACCGGACGCCGCTGCTCGAGACCCGCGGCCTGTCGGTGCGCTACGGCGGCGTGTCCGCGAACTCCGATATCGACATCGCGGTCGCGGCCGGCGAGATCGTCGGGCTGATCGGGCCGAACGGCGCCGGCAAGACCACGTTCGTCGACGCCGTCACCGGTTTCACCAGGGCGACCGGTTCGGTGACCCTGTGCGGGGAGCACCTCGAGAAGGCCCCACCCCACCGCCGGCGCCGGGCCGGGATGGCCCGGACGTGGCAGGCGGGCGAGTTGTTCACCGACCTGACCGTCGCCCAGAACCTCGCCGTCGCAGTCCAACCCGTCGGGCTGCGGGCGATGCTGGCCGACGTGCTCAACGGTTCCCGGCCGCCGGCGGACACCATCGGCGAGGCACTCGATCTGGTCGGGCTCCGGGATGCCGCAGACGCCCTCCCCGGCGAACTCACCCTCGGACAACAGAAGCTGGTCGGTGTGGCCCGGGCTCTCGTCGGCGGCACCCGGCTGGTCCTGCTCGACGAGCCGGCAGCGGGCCTGGACACCCACGAGAGCCGCGGCTTCGGCGCCGAGCTGCGTCGGATCGCGGCCACCGGGATCGGCATCCTGCTCATCGACCACGACATGTCGCTGGTGCTCGACGTCTGCGATCGCCTGTACGTCCTCGACTTCGGCAAGGTCATCGCCAGCGGCACACCCGCCGAGATCTCCGACGATCCGGCCGTGGTCGCCGCCTACCTCGGTTCGCCCGAGGTCGATCCGGATGCGGTGGCCGAACTCGAGGCGACCGGCGCCCTGTCGCCCGACACAGACCTGGTCACCGGATCCGAATCCACCGGCGACGCACCCTCGCCCGGTGGCCCGCCCCACGACGAGCATGAGGAGAACCGATGAGCGACAAGGCAGATCCGGTGCTCGCGCTCGACGACATCACTGTCGGCTACGGCGGGGTGCCCGCGGTACGCGGCCTGTCCGCGGCGGTCCGGCCCGGCGAGATCCTGGCGCTGCTCGGCCCGAACGGCGCGGGGAAGACGACGACCCTGCTCGCGACCGTCGGCGCGTTGCCGCTGATGTCCGGCTCCGTCACGGCGCTCGGCGAGCCGATCGACCGCCGCATCGAGCGCAACGCGCGGCGCGGGGTCATCCTGGTCCCCGACTCGCGCGGACTGTTCCACAAGCTGTCAGTCTCGGACAATCTCCGGCTCGCCAAGCGGCGCAACGGAACCGGCCTCGACACGGTCTACTCGTACTTCCCGAGGCTGAAGACGATGCGATCACGGCAGTGCGGCAATCTGTCCGGGGGCGAACAGCAGATGCTCGCCCTCGCGAAGGCATTGCTGGCGGGCCCCAAGGTGCTGCTC
Organism: Gordonia paraffinivorans NBRC 108238; assembly: GCF_000344155.1. Taxonomy (GTDB): domain Bacteria; phylum Actinomycetota; class Actinomycetes; order Mycobacteriales; family Mycobacteriaceae; genus Gordonia; species Gordonia paraffinivorans. Next base: position 32,507 of record NZ_BAOQ01000016.1, read on the forward strand.
ATCGACGAGATGAGCCTCGGTCTGTCCCCGGTCGCGGTGCAGGACCTGCTCCCCCGGCTGCGGTCGATCGCCGACGAACACCAGATGGCCGTCGTCCTGGTGGAGCAGCACATCGATCTCGCGCTCGGGATCGCCGACTCGGCGATCGTGCTGCACCACGGCCGGGTCGCGCTGTCGGCGAGCGCCGCCGAACTCCGCAGCCACCGCGACCGGGTCGAGGCGGCGTACTTCGGCCGCACCGTCGACGATCTGGCCTCCTGAGCCCGGCCTCCTGAGCCGCGAGACGGGCAGGAACCACGACGAAACCGCCGGAGGATGGTCACCGTGGACGACGAGGCCCCCAAGGACCACGGCGGTTCCGTCCGTCCGCACGACCATGGAGGGGACGTCCCACCCGTATCCCCCGGCCGCAGCACACGCAACCGGCCGACCGATGACGAGCTGCTCGACGCCGCCTGCGAGGTGATCGCGGAGGTCGGGGCCGAACGCGCGACCATGACCGCCATCGCCGAGCGCGGCGGGACCACCCGGGTGACGCTGTACGCGCACTTCGGGTCCCGGGACGCCCTCGTGTCCCGGGTCATCACGCGTGAACTCGAAACCTTCACCTCGTTCATGTTCCGCATCTACGACGAAAGCGAGGACATGCCCTACGGCGCCCGGGCCCGCCACGCGGTCCAGGGCCTGTTCGACTACGCACGCCGCCACCCGGCCGGACTGCGGGTGCTGATGGGACACACCCAGGGTGGTGACAGCAACCGGCGGCTGTACGCCGCGCTGGAGCCGAGGATCGCGGCACGCCTGCGCGCCAACTACGCCGAACAGGGTGCCCACATCGGGGCCGGCGCCGACACGCTCGCCTCGCTGCTGCTCGGCATGAGCCTCGACGTCGCCCACCGGGCGCTCATCGTCGACGGCGCGGGCATCGACGAGGCCTGCGACATCGCGATCACCGCGACCCTGGCCGTGCTCCGCGACGTCCGGGTCGAGCAACTCCGAGCGCTCGACGCCTCACTCGACCAGCGCTGACCTGTGGCGCCGCCCCCGGGATGCCGGGCGTGACGGCCGCGCGGTCCAAGGACCGGGCAAGCCGACCCCAAGCGGCCTGCAAGCGCCCGCCGCGATTCTTTCTCTCGTCACCACCCGCCGCTTCTGCCGAGAGGAAAACCGATGTCGCACCCACAGAGTGTCCGTCCGACCGAACTCCCCGAGCCGCCGACCGAGATCGGCCCCGACCCTGCTCCGCGTCGACCGCTGTGGCAGATCGGCCGGCGCGTCACCGTGAGCATGGCGTGCATGAGCTTCGGCGCCCTCGCCGCCTGCAGCTTCTCCCTCGGCGCCCAGACCGTCGAGGAGGCCTCCGACATCGAGGTGGGCGAGTGCCTGCAGATCGGGGCGGAGGCCGGCGAGGGCAAGGTGAAGGCCACCAAGCAGAAATGCGAGGGAACCGACGGACTGACCTTCTACGCCGCGAGCAAGGTCGACGCCTCGGCCGAGTGCACCGCCGACCACACCTCGAGCCTCACCTTCGCCGATGGCGACAAGAAGCTGTGCCTGACACCGAATTTCGCTTCCGGATCGTGCTATCAGATCCCGGTGAACGGCGGAAAGCTCGTCGACTACCGCGAAGTCGGTTGCGACGCGACGCCGGTGGAGAACACCGTCATCGCCAGGGCCGTCGACCGTGGCGACGACTCCATCACCTGCACGGCAGGCCAGATCACGTGGACGTTTGCCCAGCCGATCTCACTCGGCTACTGCCTCTCCGAGGACGTGAGCGCCGCGGATCGGTTCGGGGGCTGATGGTCACCGAACCGCCGCCGGCTGACCCGATCTCGCGGCATCCGGCGCGGCGTCGACCAGGTCGCCGGAGAGGCGGTACTCGGCTCGCATGCGCTCCAACTCCGCCTCGCGCGCCCGGTAGGCCCTCTCCACCCGGGCGCGGGCGCGGCGCTCGCCGCCCAGGCGCTGCGCCCGGCTCGCCAGCGACAGGGCCGGTCCGACACGGGCCAGCACATGCTTGATCTTCACGTCGGGAATGCCCAGCGCATCGGCGTCATGGTCCCCGATGAAGACCCGCTGCAGTCCGTGCATCGTGGTGGTCGCCATGCGGCGACGCCACTTCCACGGCCCCGGAAGGACATTCGCGAGTTCGGGCACCAGGTAGTCGTCGGTGAGCGCCACGACGAAGTCCCGGTCGTCCGGTCCGGGCCCCGGCGAGGTCAGGCGATACAGCTCCTCGATCCGGACGTGGTCGGCCTCGCACGTGGGGTTGAGTTCGGGACTCATGCCGATCACGTGACCCACGTAGCGCCACAGGTGATAGATGTCGTCGAGTTCCCGATCGGTGAACCGCACCCCCAGCGTCTGCATCGCCTCGATCGCGATGTGCCCGAACTCGGCCATCGTGAAAGCCATGTAGGGCTGCGGGATCGGCACCCCCCAGGCCTCCTCGTCCCAGTCGCCCCGCCTCCACAGCATCTGCCGGACGTGGGCGTGGATCATCCGGACCCGCACCGTATAGGCGAATCCCCCACCGCGGCGGCGCATCCCGCCCGGGGTGATCACCCGACTCAGCCATTCGCCGACCTCGACCGAACGAACTGCCGGTTGCGACACGTATCGCCCGGTGACGGCGAGCGGCTTGGCCGCGATCGTGTTACCCGCCCCGCGCACCAGGGACGCCGCGCCCAGCACGATCCCCAGCGGCGCGGTGTTGACGATCAGCGCGTCGGCGGCGCGGGCCATGCGGTCGTGATCGACCCACTCGGGTTCGTCGTCGAGGAAGGCGAACAGGTCCCGCATCGACTCGGTCGGGTCGTCGAGTGCGTCGATGCCGCGCTCGAGAGCCGTCCGCAGCAGCGAGGTGGATGTCCCGCCGGGGTGGGTGTCGCCGGCGACCGCGTCGGCCAGGGGGTCGCCCAGCCACATCTGCTCGAGCCACACCCGGCCCGCCTCTCCGTAGCGCGCGACCGCGAGGTCGGCGTTCACGAGATCGGTGGGGATCGGTTCCATGAAACCATCAGAACACGAGACGAACTCACTTACCATTCACTTTCTGTGAGCCCTTCACCTCCCACGAAACGACCTTCTCAACAGGCCAGAAGGTCCCCGCGACAGCAGCGCGCGCGGGAGATGAGGCAACGACTGCTCACTTCCACGCTGCAGCTGCTCGAGCGTCACCCGGAGCGCAGGCCGACGACGGCCGAACTCGCCCGCACCGCCCACGTCAGCATCGGAACCGTCTACCGCTACTTCGCCGACATGGACGCGATCGTCGAGGAACTGCGCCTGAACGCGGTCCACGACATCACCGCGTCCCTCGCCGGCGGTATCGGTCGTGCGATGGACCGGGAACCGCTCGACGCGATGATCACCGTCGACGACACACTCGTGTCGGCCTTCGAATCCCACGCGGCGGTCCTGCGGGCCGCACTCGAACTGCAGAACATCGGATTCGGCGAGGCCTGGGCCGAGGTCGAGCGGCCGCTGCTGCCGCTGGCCCGCGTCCTTCCGTCACGGCTGCGACCCGACCTCGACGACGCGGCGATCGACGACCTCGTGTTCCTCACGATGGGCGCGACCGCGAGCCTGTGCCTGCGCATAGCGCTGCTGCGGCCGCCGGAGACCGACCGCGGGGAACTGATCGCGACGGCCGCGCGAATGCTGCTCGCGGCCTTCGACACTCCCGAAGCGAGCTGATCCGCCGGTTCGTGTCGGGTTCGGGCAACCGCCGCGGGCGAGCACGTTCCGGCGACGGCCCGCCGCGGTGGCAGCCGTCATCGATCACCCGGTCAGGCCGCGACCGCGGACCTCTCCCGAAGCCGGCGCGCGTACACCTGTCGTCGCACCCGCGCGACGACGACGCCCCGCTCGTCGACGATCTCGGTCTCGAACCACGTGAGACTCTTGGAACCGTCTGCGGTGTCGGCCCGGATCTGTTCGACGACCGCCAGATCGATCGTCATCGTCGCGGTGACGCGGCCCCGGCCCGGGCTGACGTAGTCGATCTCGCCGGCGGCATCCCAGACGACGTACCCTTCGCCCAGTCGATGCATGAGCAGCAGCGCGAAGAACGGATCGGTCATGGCCGAGAGCGTCCCGCCGAACGCGGTGCCGAAGTAGTTCCGGTTGAACCTGGGTGATGCGGTGGGCCACGGTTGCCGACGACCAGTCGTCCGCGATGTGGGTGACCCGGATCCCCGCACCGAGAAACGGCGGCCAGAGGTTCATCCCGATTCGCATCTTCCGCGCGGTCATCCGCATGTCCGACCTCCCGTCGACGCATCCTCGACGCCAGCCGACCCGCCTATGTAGGTCTGCATAGGAGAAAAGGAAACAGGGACCGGCGGTCACGGTCAAGAGGTGTCCGGCGGAAGTGACCGGCGCCACCCTCCGTCGCGCAGGCGTCAGAGATCGGGTTTGGCCGCGAACTCGGCCATCGCCCGCTTCTCGCCCTCGTGGTCGGGATAGAAGACCAGCACGATGAGTGCGCCGAGGAGCACGATCCCGGCCGCAGCTCCGTACGCGACCTTGTCGCCGTGCACGAAGGCATCGCGTGCGGCGGAGATGATCTCGTCGGCGTACTGCGGATAGCGCTCGGCGAGGACCTCGGCGCTCGAGAACGACTTGGTCAACGCGTTCTCGGTCTGCTGCGTCACCTGCCCGGCCTGCGGCGAGTCCTCGATGCTCTGGTGGAGCTGCTTGGCGTAACCGGCGGTGAGGATCGCGCCCAGCGTGGACTGGAGGATCGCACCTCCGAGGTCGCGTTGCAGGTCGGACATGCTCGACGCCATGCCCGCCCGCTGGACCGGCACCGACCCGGTCAGCGACTGTGACGCCGGCGTGCCGGCCAGGCCGACACCGATGCCGACGAACACGTAGACGACGGCGACATGCCAGAAGTGGGCGTTCTCATCCCAGGCGAACATCGCGAACACCATCCCGGCCACGATGAAGGCGTACCCGGACAGCAGCGTGAACCGCGAGCCCATGCTCTGCACGAGTCTCGCCGACCGCGGGGCGACGACGACCATCGCGGCCGTCGCCGGCAGGATCGTCGCGCCGGCCGCCAGCGTGGAGTAGCCGAGCACGTTCTGCATGTACTGCTGGCCGATGAACATCGCGCCCATCAGCGTGCCGAAGACGATGAGTCCACCGACCGCCGCGACCCAGAACGTGCGTCGCGCCGCGATCCGGAGATCGAACAGCGGAACCCGCACGTGCAGCTGCCGCCACACGAACCCCGCACCGGCGACGACCGCGATCGCGCCCAGGATGTAGACCTGCAGGCGCTGATCGCCGTCGGGTGCGAAGTTGATCGCGAGGACCAGGGCGCCGACCATCACGATCGAGACGACGCCGCCGAGGTTGTCGACGACCGCCGCCTCGTCACCGGTGTCGGTGGGCACCAGCCTCCATGCGACGGCCAGCGCGAGGACGGCGAGCGGCAGCGTCACCAAGAACACCGAATGCCAGCTGAACACCTCCAGCAGACCACCCGACATCACCGGCCCCAGCGCGGAGATCGCCCCGCCGAAGGCCGACCACGCCGCGATGGCCCGGGTCCGCTTGGGACCCGACCACAAAGCGGTGATCACCGCGAGCGTCGTAGGGAACGCCAGGCCCGCCGCGATGCCGCCGACCAGGCGAGCACCGAAGAGGACGGTGACATCGGGTGCGAAACCTGCCACCAGCGACGCCGGTATGGACAGCGCCATGCCGAAGACGAGCATGCGCTTGCGGCCGTGGCGGTCGCCGAGCGCGCCGAAATACAGCACGGAGGCCGCGAGCCCCAGGGAGTAGCCGACGGCGATCAGGTTGAGTTGCGTCGAACTGGCGTCGAGATCCTTGCCGATGTCCGGCAGCGCGACGTTCGCGACGGCGAGGTTGATGTTGGCCACGCCGGCCACGAGGATGAGCGCGGCCAGAATTGCACGGGAGCGCGCCGGAGCGGTCCCCTCATCGATCCGGTCGGTCGTCGACATCACCGGGAGATCGTACGCGCGGGCGGATTCACCGCGCTCGGGGTGGGCACCTCATCGACACGGAACAACAACGCGCCCGCCATGTCCGGCGACCGCACGGCCCCCGAGGTCGGACTCAGATGCAGATGCTCACCGACACCGGTCCGATCGGGACGCCGAAGCACAACGACACCGACCCGAATGCCGGTGTCGGCTCCACCGGTGCCGCCGAGGCCATGGGTGCGCCGACCAGTCCCAGCCCGCACACCGCTGCCACGGTCGCCACGCCGACGGTCAGCCGACGCCTGATGTTGGATGCCTTCATCACGACTCTCCTCGAGCTCGCTCCCCCGCACCACGGCCCGCTCGCGAGACCCGTCGCCGCGGGTGGTGCCGAGGATCCAGTTTACGCCCGGACCCTCGAGCGCCGCGTCCGGCAGAAGGGGGACAATGCGGGCGCGCTCAGATGCTGATGCGCAGCCCGTCCCACTCGTGGTCGTGCATGAAGCCCTCGGCCAGGCCGACCCGATACTTCGCACAGCTGCGGAGGATGCTCGCGTAGGCGAGCGGCAGCATGATCGCGGGCTTCTGGTCGCCGGACCGGGTGATCACGTCGGCCGAGCGACGGAAGTCTCGGGCGAACTGCGCCATCGACCGTCCACGCCGGGACGGTGCCCGCCACCCGTACAGCAGCATGCCGATGCCGATCATCTTCTCGACGTCCGGCGACGGGGTGATGACCTCGACATCGGGGTCCGAGGTGCCCAGGAACGCGCGGTCGACGCCGTCGCCGGGCGAGAACATCATGATCCCGCTGGTGGCGCGCGGGTTGCATTCGATGCAGAACAGGTCCTTGTCGGGCCCGTCCTCGATGAAGTCGAAACCGATCTGTCCGGTGAAGCCGACGCGTTCGACGAGGTCGGCGACCCACGCCTGGATCCGCGGGTGCTCGACCGCACGGAAGTTGAGGCACGAACTGCCGTCGATGGCGTAGTCGACCGGATAGGTCGCGTGCGCGTAGACGCGCCCCTCGTGGCAGACCGAGTACGTGCAGTACTTGTCGCCCGACACCCACTCCTGGGCGACCCAGGGGTTGAGTTCGTCGTGCTCCAGCCAGGTCAGCGGGTCCCCGGGCTGCACCTTGTGGACCTTCTGCGACCCGCGCGAATAGCAGCGCTTGAGCGCGAACGGCTTGTCGAAGTCGAGCCCGGCCGCGTCCTCGGGACCGGCCACCCGCGCGAACTTGCGGGTGGGGATGCCCAATTCGACGAGCAGTTTCTGGAACTCGTATTTGTGATGCAGCCGGTTCTCGAGGTCGAAATCGGACAGGAACAGCCGGCATTCCGGCGGGAACAGCTCTGCGAGCATCGCGATGATGTCGGTTTCCTCGTGCACCGGGATCACCATGTCGATGTCGTTGTCGGCGACGATCTTCGCGAGGGCCTGACAGTATTCGAGCGGCTCGAACTTCGGCGGCGGGACGCGATGGAATTCGTCCACCGCATTGGAGTAGCGACTGACCGCGATGGGGATCGAATCGACCACGGTCACCCGGTGACCGCCGGCGGCCATGAGTCGCGCGAGTTCCAGCGAGAGGAACGATCGGGCGAAGGTGATCAGTACATGGGCTCTTCCGGCGCTGTCCACCCGAAGCAGTGTAGTGGCGAGGTATCGCGAGCCGGCATTCCCCGAGAACACCGACCCGATGTTGAACGATTTCCGACGCTGGGGGAATATTCGCTATCGAACCGTGGGTTCGTCCTGTTAGTTTGCGCTTGAACGGGCCTTTGCGCCCGTTCACGGTCGCGAATGCAGGAGGTTGGCAGGTGAACGGGCCGGAACCGTCCTCGGGATGACCCGCGGGCGGCCGACCGACCCGAATTGGAGGAGGCATGCAACTGTTCGTCGTCGGCGTGATCGCCGCATGCCTTGCCGCCGTCGCCTACGGGATGTCGACGGTGCTGCGTGCGCTCGGTGCCCGCCGCGTGGCCGCGGCCGCAGCCGAGCAGGGCAGGGACTTCAAGAACGACACCGGTGCCCCGACGGTCTCCTCCACGATGTCGACGTTCGTCGACCCGGCCTTCATCCTCGGCACGACGATGGTCGTCTTCGGCTTCGCCGGCGGCGCCCTCGCTGCGCGTTTCCTGCCGCTCTTCCTCTCCCAGACCATCGTCTCGGCCAACCTGGTGGTCACCGCGCTGCTCAGCGGGATCATCCTCAACATCGCCCTGCACACCCGCGAATGGGTCGCCATCTGGCTCGTCGTCCTGTCCCTGTGCTTCCTGGGCATGGCCTCGTCTCACGAGACCGGCGCCAACGAGTCGTACGCCTTCCACTGGGGTCTGTTCGTGGCGACCGTCGCCCTCTGCGCGCTCGCCCTCGTCGGCGTCTACAACCTGGGGTCGGCCGCCGGCGCGATCGTCGGCGGCGCGTCGGCCGGACTCCTCTTCGGCATCATCGCGATCGCGGTCCGCATCCTCGACGGCCTCGAGCCGTTCAACGTCGTCGACCTGCTGACCGACCCCGCCGCGTGGACGATCGCGATGGCCGGCGCCGTCGGGTTCTACGTCCAGACGGTCGCTCTCCAGCTCGGTGCGGTGAACGGCGTGACCGCCGTCCTGGTCGTCGGCGAGACCGCCGGCCCGAGTCTCGTCGGCGTGATGTTCCTCGGCGACACCGCCAAGCCCGGGCTCGGGTGGCTGGCCTTGCTCGGCTTCGTCGGTGCCGTGGTGGGCGCGGTCCTCGTCGCCTGGTACGGCTCGGTCGACCCCGACCACCTGGGCGAGGCCCCGCCGATGAAGGGCGGGTGGCGCCGCGGACGGCAAGAGCCGGGCGACGACGCCACCGGCGAGGGCGACGGGTCGGCGCCGCTCGGTGCCGATTTCTCCTCCGGCGAGATCGACGCGAAGTTCGGGCCCGACGGTCTCCGGCCCGAGCCCCCGCACACCGATACGACCGGCATCGCTCCGGATTCCCAGCGCGACACCGAATCCGGCGACCGTTCGGTCGGCAGCCGCGACTGCCGGCACAACTGACGCCGTCCCGGGCCGCCGAGCGGCAGTAGGTCGATCGCTCCACTCCGCCACGACACCGCGAAGTGGTTGACACACGTCACACCGCTGGCGAAGGTGGGGGGATGACGTCCCCCCGGTCGGAGTCACCCGGCACAGAATCCGTCGCCCGTCTCGCCTACGAGACGCTCGAGCCGTTCCACATCCTCGCCTACTTCAACCCGGGACTCGTTCCGGCGCAGAAGGACACGGGTCTCGACGGCCACGCCTTCTACGTGGGCGCCCGGGCCGCGCCGCTGGGCCCGTGCGCCCCCGAGGTCGTCACCTCGACCTTCTACAACTTCAACCCCGAACTCGTCGCCAGGTCCTGGGCCGCGGCGGTCGACGCCGGGCTGGAGAAGGTCCACGAGCGCCGCAACGCGATGCTCGACGACTCGCTGCGGGAGATCCTCGGCGACGCATTCGACGACGCGCTGCTCGACGGACTCGCATCCGAGTACACCGAACTGGCCGCCCGACTGCCCCTGACGGGCCGGACCCTCGCGGCGGCCTGGGCGGCGGTTCCGCCCCCGGACACCCCGCGCCTGCGACTGTGGCAGGCGATCGCGGTGCTCCGGGAATGGCGCGGCGACAACCACATCGCGGCGCTGGTCCTCAACGGTCTCAACGGCTTCGATGCCGCGGTGTTCCACGAGGCGCAGTTGCCCGACCCGACCGTGAGCCGCCGGGTCATGGGCAAGCGGGTCGTGCTGCTGACCCGCGGGTACTCCGAACAGGACTGGGAGGACAGCGTCGACCGACTGGTCGCGGCGGGGCTCGCCGAACGCGACGAGCAGGGCCACCGTCTCACCGCACACGGGGCGGCGGTCTACGACGACATCGAGGCCACCACCGACGCCGCAGGCGAATCGGTCTGGGCGGGTTCGGAGGACCTGATCGAGCGCACCCGCCCCATCGTGAAGGCGGTCATCGACGCGGGAGTGCTCCCGGGAACGAGGAACAAGTGAACCAGCCCATCGACACCACCACGGCCGGCGACCTCGCCGCGGACCTGCGCGAGATCGAGAACCTCAAGTACCGCTACCTGCGGGCCCTCGACACCAAGGACTGGGCGACGTTCGAGTCGACGCTCACCGAGGACGTGACGGGCAACTACGGCGAGAGCCTCACCTTCGCCAACCGCGAGGAACTCGTCGGGTACATGCGCGCCAACGTCGGCCCCGCCGTCATCACCGAGCACCGCGTGGACCACCCCGAGATCGAGATCTCCGGCGACACCGCCCGTGGCCGTTGGTATCTGCAGGACCGGGTCATCGTCGCGGAGTTCTCGTTCATGCTGATCGGTGCCGCGTTCTACGACGACACCTACCGGCGCACCGCCGACGGCTGGCGGATCTGCTCGACCGGGTACGACCGAACCTACGAGGCCACTGTGTCCCTCGCCGACCTGCCGAGCTTCTCCCTCAAGGTCGGGCCCGCGGTCAACCTCTGAGGCCGGCGATGTCCTCGCGGGTGTTCCCCGATCGTCGGGCGGCCGGGCACAGGCTCGGCGGCCGGGTGGCCACCGTCCTGGCCCGGCGTCCCGACCTGGCACCCACGCGGCCGGTGGTGATCGGCCTGGCGCGCGGCGGCGTGCCCGTGGCGCGCGAGGTCGCCGACGCCATCGGCGGAGACCTCGAGACACTGGTCGTCCGCAAGATCGGTGCGCCGGGTCACGAGGAGTTCGCGATGGGCGCCGTCACCGCCGACCACCTGGTGGTCAACGACGACGTGCCCAACCGACTCGGGGTGTCGCGGGAGCAGTTCGACGCGATCGTCGCCCGCGAACGCCGGACGCTGCAGGAACGGGAGTCGCTGTACCGCGGCGGACGTGCGCGCATCGACGTCGCCGGGCGGCCGGTGATCCTGGTCGACGACGGTCTGGCCACGGGCTCCACGATGGCGGTCGCCGTGGACTCGGTGAGCGGGGCCGGCGCGTCGAAGGTCGTCGTCGCGGTGCCCACCGCCCCGTCGGACGCGATCGGCCCACTCCTCGACCGCGGCGTCGACGAGGTCGTCGTGCTCACCACACCGAAACCGTTCGAGGCGGTCGGCCGTTACTACCAGGACTTCGGACAGGTCGACGACGAGGACGTGATCGACTGTCTCGAGCGGTGACACCCCACCGATTTCGTAGAACTCACCGGGTTCTGGCGTCCACGTTTTCTACATCCAGACGCCGGTCGAGGCCCGGCGACGACGCCTTGGCCCAGAAACGCTTGGGTATCCGCCCCGCCCCGGCGGCCAGGCGCCCGGCGATCACGGCGTGGCGCATCGCCGACGCCATCCGCTCGGGGTTGTCGGCCCGCGTCACCGCGGTCGCGAGAAGGACTGCATCACAACCCAGTTCCATCGCACGTGCGGCATCGCTCGCGGTGCCGACGCCTGCGTCGAGGATGACCGGCAGCGGCTCGTCGTACGCCGTCGAGCAGTGGTCGACGATCATCTCGATGTTGTGCGGGTTCAGGATTCCCAGCCCGGTGCCGATCGGGGCACCGAGCGGCATCACCGCGGCGACGCCCAGGTCGGCCAGCCGCGCGGCCAGCACCGGGTCGTCGTTGGTGTAGGCGAGCACCACGAAGCCGTCGGCGACCAGTGCGGCCGCGGCGTCGACGAGTTCGATCGCGTCCGGCATGAGGGTCCGCTCGTCGGCGACGACCTCGAGCTTCACCCAGTTCGTCTCGAACGCCTCGCGCGCCAACTGGGCGGTGAGCACGACCTCGGCGGTGGTGTGGCACCCCGCGGTGTTGGGCAACACCGAGATCCCCAGTCGCTGAAGCAGATCGAAGACACCGGTGCCCGAGGCCGCATCGACCCGCCGCACGGCGACGGTGGTGAGCTCGGTGCCCGAGGCGATCAGGGCCCGTTCCAGGGTCGCGAGGTTCGTCGCGCCGCCGGTGCCGGTGATCAGCCGCGAGGTGAACTCCCGGCCGGCGATACGCAGCGGATCGTGTTCGAGCTCAGCCACCCTGCACCGCCGTCACGATCTCGACGACCGCCCCCGACGTCACGGTGTGGCCGCCCCAGAGCCCACGCGGGACCACCGAACCGTCGACGGCGACCGCGATTCCCCGATCGGGGAGGCCGAGTCGGGTGACGACGTCGGCCACCGACACCTCGCCCTCGATTCCGAGGGGTTCTCCGTTCACGGTGATGGTCATCGGTCTTCTCCTTCCAGGATCGCCACGACCCGGTGGGCGGTCAGCGGGGCGAGCACGATCCCGTTGCGGCCGTGCCCGGTCGCGACCACTGTGTTTGCGTCGACCCGTTCGATGATCGGCAGGCCGTCGGCGGTGCAGGGGCGCAGGCCGGCCGCGGCCTCGGTGAGTTCGTAGGTGCGCAGCCCCGGCATGACCTCGACCGCGTCCGCCAGGAGATCGGCCACCCCACCCGCCTGCGGGGTGCGGTCGGCGAGGTCGCCCGTCTCGTATTGCGTTGCGCCGACCACGATCCCGTCCGCACGCGGGACGAGATAGACCGCCCGGCCGTGGATGCGGGCACGCACGACGTGGGTCGGCGGCGGGACCGAGAGCCGAGTGCGGCGCAGGCGCAGGATCTCGCCTTTCGCCGCATGCATCCGGATGCCGGGGATCAGTGCGGGAGTGCCGAGTCCGGCTGCCACGAGCACCTGTTCGCCCGGCCGGAGGTCGGCACGGACGTCGGCCAGCGACCCGACGCGGGTGTCCACCACCTCCACCCCCGCGGACCCGACGGCCCTCCGCAGCGCGGACAGCAGCAGCCGGTTGTCCACCGACCACTCCCCCGCCGCGCGGTATCCGCCGACCAGCCGGGAGGACAGGGCCGGCTCCAGCGCACGGATCTCGCGGCCGGTCACCGCGTGCAGCGTCGCGTCGGTGCGGGGTTGCTGCGCCCACACGAAATCGGCCAGGTGGCGCAGGTATTCGGCGTCGGCGGCACCGGCCGCGACGAACAGCGAATCGGTGGCGGTGACGATGGCGGGTTCGTCGAGTCGCCGCACCAGGTCCGGCCACCGTCGCACCGATTCCACGGACAGGGCGAGCGCCTCCTGCTCACCGGGTTGGCCCTCGCCCAGCGACCCGAGCATCCCGCCGGCGACCCACGAGGCGCGCTCGGCGTGCCCGGCGTCGAGGACTCGCACCCGCCGGCCGGCGTCGGCTGCGGCGAGCGCGCACGTCAGACCGATGACGCCACCGCCGACGACGGTCAGCGAGCGACCGCCGTGCTCGACGGCACCGCCGTGGGAATGCTCGGGGTTCCGGCTCGCGCCGGGGTTGTCTCGTTGGCTCACGCCGAGTTTCACCTTCCTTCGCCGGAATGACCCGGATCAGGTTCGACGGTCAGCGGAATCGGTCCGCACTCTCAGCCCGGCCGCCCGGACTCCCGTGTGTTCTCGCCGACCACCATACGCCCGCTCCCTGCGTGCGTCGTTAACCTGGTCGCCGTGACCTCGCCCCTCGGACACGACCCGACCCCATCCGGCCCCGCGCCCCGCCCATCCGGCTCCGCGCCGCGCACGGACCGGCTCCGCCGCCTCGACGCGGCCCGGCTCTATCTGTGCACGGATGCGCGGCGGGAGCGCGGCGACCTGCTCGACTTCGTCGACGCGGCGCTCGCCGGCGGGGTCGGCATCGTGCAGCTCCGGGACAAGGGCTCGACGGGGGAAGAGCGCTTCGGCGTCCTCGAGGCGCGTGAGGAACTCGCGATCCTGGCCGACCTCCGCCGGGTCGTCGACGCCCACGGAGCGCTGCTGGCGGTGAACGATCGCGCCGACATCGCCGCGCTGTCCGGCGCCGACGTCCTGCACGTCGGGCAGGGCGACCTGAGCCCGGAGGCGGCGCGCCGCATCGTCGGACCGGACGTGATCATCGGCGCGTCGACGCACGATCCGGAGCAGGCGGCCGCGGCCGCCGCGGACCCGGACGTCGACTACTTCTGCACCGGCCCCTGCTGGACCACGCCCACCAAGCCGGGCCGCGCCGCAGCCGGACCGGACCTCGTCAACAGCACCGCGGCCACCTCGCCGCCGAAGCCGTGGTTCGCCATCGGCGGCATCGACGCCGCACGCGTCCCCGAGGTGGTCGCCCGGGGCGCGCAGCGGATCGTCGTGGTCCGCGCGCTCACCGCCGCCGACGACCCGACGGGTGCGGCCCGCGAGCTCCTCGACCTGCTGTAGCCCGGCGGGGATCTCCCGGAAAACCGTTTGCACGCCGGGCGCGGGCAGGTCTACCCTGGTCGGACCATGTGCATCAATCGAGTGCTCGTAACCCGCCGCAGCGGGGTCTGATCTGACCGACCCCCCGCTGCGGGTCGGTTGCGCTCATCTGTCGGTCATCCGTTCTTCGACCGAAATCGGTTTTCACGATGCATCTGCTTCAACTACCTTCCGCATCCTCTTCTCGTGACGAACTCACGAGGGGCTTCGCGCACGGCGAGCGCGCGGCATCCGAGGACCCGTTCATGACCCGATTCGCCCGACCGCTGCCGACCGGTCTCCGCGACGAGGCCCGCGGCATGAGCTGGCAGCGCTTCACCGACGAGTACGCCGCACCCGGCACCGTCCGCCTGGGTTCGTGGTCGGTCGTCCCGACCCGCGGCGACCTGGTCGAGTGCCGGGCGACGATCGCCGTCGCCGACCGGATCATGTCGTGCGGCGCGACCGCGGCCGGGCCGCTGGGCGCCATGACCTCGATCCTCGGCGACCTCGGGGTCCCGATCCAGATCGATCGTCTGCATCAGCGCGAGCTCGACGGCACCTTCGCGACCTTCCTGCTGTGTGCGAACGACTGGCGCCGGGCATGGTCGTATGGCGAGGGCGCCACCGGCGACGAGGCCGGGATCGCGGCATTGATCGCCGGGGCGAACCGGCTGCTGGGGTGAGCGCGGACAGCTGATGCCGCCGTCGGCTTGGTCAGCCCTGCGGATCGAGCGCGGAGATCCGCTCGCGCAGCATCGGCCAGGCCGAACCGAACGCGGGGTGCAGCGGCAACGTGTGGACGTGCCGCTCGTCGACCCACCGCAGTTCCGTCGACTCGAAGTTGGCGACCGTCGCGACCGGCTCGTCGGTCTCGGCGATGACCGTGGTGTAGGTCCAGCCGCTGGGGGATTCGTGCGTGACGACCGCTGCGACGACGCGCAGGTCGTCGCGGTTGATGCCGGCCTCTTCCTCCGCCTCGCGGATCGCGGTGTCGATCGCGCCCTCGTGGGAGTCGCGCGCCCCGCCGGGCAGCGCCCATGTGCCGCCCTGATGGGACCACGCCGCACGATGCTGGAGCAGCACCCCGGTGCAGCCCTCGGGCAGCGGGGCGCGCAGCAGCAGTCCTGCCGCACCGTGCACACCCCAATACCGTGACCCGTCGGGATCGATCACCCAGCCGTCGCCGTCTCCGCGCACCACGCCTCCTAGCGACCCGACCATCCGCTCGGTCGGGTTCATTCCACCGTAAGTGACGCTCGCCCGGCCTGCCAGGGTGATCGCGAACCCGTCACGGCCGACCACCCGCGACGAGAGCCGACCTGAGGAAAACCTCCGGCGAAATCTCGGGATCATCGGTTGGCCGACGTGCCGCGTGATGCCTCGGGGAACCATGCCGGATGGCATAGGCTGAAACACGCAGGACCCGGTGAGCGATGACACCGACAGCGTCGGAGCTCCGGATGTGGTCGCGGTGGAGGATCCGACACCTCCGGCTGACCCATCGACCCACCGGAGACGATCCACGGCGAGCTCAGAAGGGATCAAGAAGGTGACCGGCGACGCGTCCTCCGTGCGGACGGTGCTGACGCGTGGCGGTCGGACGATCAGACCGGCCCAGGCCTCGCCGCCCATCCGTCAGGTCCTCGCCGACCGGCGGGAACTCATCGCCGCGGCGCGGGAGCGCGCCCAGTCCCCGTTCCAGACCATCCGCACCTACGCGCTCACCACGCCGGGCAAGCTCATCATCATCTGCCTGCTCCTCGCGGCCGGGTCCATCATCACCGGCGTGTACGCGTCGACCGTGCTCGACGACCGCACGCGGACACTGCAGCGGCTCATCGATCACACCGAACCCCTCGCAGAGGCGGCGCAGGTCCTCTACAGCTCGTTGTCCATCGCCGACGCCTCGGCCAACGCCGCGTTCATCTCGGGCGGACTCGAGAGCCCGGAACTGCGCCAGCGCTACGCCGACGCGCTCGCCACGGCGTCGTCGTCGCTGATCCTGGCGACCGGGACGGCGAGCGAGCCCGGGTCGGAGTCCGCAGAGGACGCCACCGAACAGGCGATCTCCGCCGACCTCGAGACGCTGTCGACGTCCATCCCGGTCTACAGCGGCCTGGTCGAGACCGCCCGCACCAACAACAGGCTGGGCAACCCGATCGGCTCGGCCTACCTCGGCCAGGCGTCCGCGCTGATGCAGGACAAGATCCTGCCGGCCGCGCAACGCCTCTACGAGCTGCGGTCGATGGCGATCGCCGACCCGCAGCAGTCACTGACCCGGCCGCCGTGGACGGTGTACGTCCCGCTGCTGTTGCTGCTCACCGCGTTGGTGCTGACCTCGCGCTTCCTCGCCCGCAAGACCCGGCGCCGGTTCAACATCGGCCTCCTCGCCGCGATGGCGGCGCTGACCCTGGGCACGGTGTGGCTGCTCGTGTCCGGCCTGATGTCGGTGGCCGCGACGGCCGACGCCCGCAATCATGGCGCCGACCCGCTGCACGAGCTGACGGCCGCACGAATCCTGACCCAGCAGGCACGCTCGGCGGAGACGCTCTCGCTGATCCGGCGCGCCGACCAGGGCGGGCTCGAACGGACCTTCTCGGCCACCACGTCGAAGATCGACGACATCCTCGACGACGTCCGATCCACCGCCGAGGAAAGCTCCGACTCGGTGACCACCGAACAGCTCGACGCGGTGGGCCGGGCGCTGGTCGACTGGAAACGCACCGACGCCGCGATCCGTCGCTACATCCAGTCCGGCGACTTCGACCGCGCGCGACAGCTGACCGTCGGCGACGGACGCAACAGCTCCGCCCTGGCCTACGCCGCCGTCGACTCCGGACTGGTGGAGGCGATCACGACCGCCCGCACCGCCTTCCGCGACGACATCAACACCGCCCAACGACTCCTCGGCTTCACCGGGACCGGCATCCTGCTGTTGTCGATACTCGCGGCCATGGCCATCGTGGGCGGTCTTGTCCCCCGCATCCGGGAGTACCGATGACACGAGTACCGATGACACGAGCATCGAAGACACCACGCCTCCGCGCACCCGCCCCGACCCGGTCGGTGCGGACGTCAACGGCGCCACGCCGGCTCCCGCTCCTCGCCGCAGTCCTCGCACTCGTCGCCGTCGTCGCGACCGGCTGCGTCCGCTTCCCGGCCGAGGAGTCGCCGCCGCCGACCGCAACGGCCGACCCCCTGGTGCTGCCCGGCGTGCAGACCGACGTCCCGATCGAGCCGCCGCCGAGCTCGGAGGCGTGCAACGCGACTCAGACGCTGCGCCCGCCGGCCGAGATGCCCGAACCCGCCCGCATGCCTCCGGGTTCGACGATGGCCGAGATCTTCGAACGCGGCCGGCTCATCGTCGGCCTGGACATCGGTTCCAACCTGTTCAGCTTCCGCGACCCGATCTCCGGCGACATCGAGGGCTTCGACGTCGACATCGCGCACGCGATCGCCGAGGCGATCTTCGGCGACCCGCAGCGGGTCGAGTTCCAGGTCCTCAGCTCGGCGGAGCGGGTCGACGCATTGCGCGACCACACCGTCGACGTCGTCATCAAGACCATGAGCATCACGTGCGACCGGCTCGACGACATCAGCTTCTCGGCGCCGTACTACGTTGCCTCACAACGCATCCTGGCATTCCGCAACTCCGACATCCGGGGTCCCGCGCAGCTGGCCGGCAAACGGGTGTGCGCGGCACGCGGCGCCACGTCGATCGGCCGCATGCAGTCGATCCAGCCGAAGGTCGAGATGGTGACCACGTCGACCTGGGCGGACTGTCTCGTCCTGATGCAACAGGGTCAGGTGGACGCGGTCACCAGCGACGACGCCATCCTCGCGGGTCTGGCGGCCCAGGATCCCTGGGTGCAGGTCGTCGGCCCGAGCCTGGGCGAGGAGTTCTACGGGGTGGGCATCCCGAAGGGAGAGGACGACATGGTCAGGTTCGTCAACGGCGTCCTCGAGGAACTCCGCGCCACCGGCCGCTGGCAGGAGATCAGAAACCGGTGGCTGTCCATCCTCGACAGCGGATACGGCGCCCCGCAACCGTCGTACCGGGACTGATCGGCGATGGAACACACCCCCGACCCGACCGACCACGAACCCCTCGATCCCGCGGGGCGTCGGGACCCTGCGCAGACCGAGGAGGTCGGCACCCAGCGTGTCTCGCTCGCCGATCTCATGGGCGACGACGAGGCGGGCACCGAGCGCCACACCACCGACCGCAACCATCCGGACTCCTCGGGAGACGATGGCCGTCCCGAGGAGGGCACCACCGACGAGGTCGTCGAGGTGGGCACGCAGAAGGCCGACCTGTCGGCCCTGGTGGACGACGACGAACCCGGCGACGACCAACCCGGCGGCGACCGACCCCATGACGACCAACCCCACGACGACGGTCGCGGGGAGGACGAGTTGACCACGCAACCGCGGACCACCGACCCCGCGGTCGGCACCCAGAGAGCCGCACCGGCCTTCACCGTAGGAACCCCCGGCCGGGAGCCCGCCGACGCCCGCACCGACAAGGTTCTCCGGCCTCCCCCGCCCGCGCCGCCCGTCGACTCGGGCCCCCTCGGCCGGCGTCTCGTCCCCCGGCGTCGCCCGCCGGTGCACGAACGCCGACTCGGCGGCGGCCTGGTCGAGATGCCGAAGATCCAGGACATCGAACCCGCGGACGCGGTCATCGACGATCCGGTCATCGCGGAGAGCAAGCGGTTCTGCTGGCGCTGCGGCAAACCCGTGGGCCGTTCCGAGGGCGAGGGTCAGGGGCCGCCGTCCGGCGACTGCCCGAACTGCGGCGCCCGTTACTCGTTCGTCCCCGGACTGGCCCCCGGCACGCTCGTCGCCGACCAGTACGAGATCGCGGGCGCGATCGCCCACGGCGGGCTCGGGTGGATCTACCTGGCCATCGACCGGAACGTCTCGGACCGCCCCGTCGTCCTCAAAGGCCTTCTGAACTCCTCGGATTCGGAGGCGCAGCGGGTGGCCGTGGCCGAGCGGCAGTTCCTGGCGTCGGTGAACCACCCCGGAATCGTCAAGATCTACAACTTCGTCGAACACGTCGCCGACAACGGCGATCGCTTCGGCTACATCGTGATGGAGTACATCGGCGGCCAGACCCTCAAGCAGATCACCTCCGGTGACGCCGGGAAATCGCTGCTGTCGGTGGAGCAGGCCCTCGCCTACATGCTCGAGGTGCTGCAGGCCGTCGGCTATCTACACTCGGTCGGTCTCGTCTACAACGACGTCAAGCCGGAGAACATCATGGTCAGCAGCGACGAGGTCAAGCTCATCGACCTCGGCGCGGTCTCCCCCATCAACGGTTACGGCCACCTGTACGGCACCCCCGGCTTCCAGGCTCCGGAGATCGTCAAGACCGGCCCCCAGGTCGCCACCGACATCTACAGCGTCGGACGCACTCTCGCGGTGCTCACGGTTCCCGTCGAGATGCGCGGAGGGCGCTACGTCGACGGCCTGCCGTCGCCCGAGGACACCCCGGTGTTCCGCGACAACCCGTCGTTCTACCTGCTGCTGCAGCGTGCCACCGCACCCGACCCGGCCGACCGGTTCGCCTCCGCCGAGGAGATGAGCACCCAGGTCCTCAACGTGCTGCGCGAGACGGTCGCGGTCCACACCGGCGTCCCGCGTCCGGCGTTGTCCACCGTGTTCACCCCGCAGCGCTCGACCTTCGGGACCGACCTCATGCTCGCCCCCGTCGACGGTTTCTTCGACCCCGACCAGGCGGCGTTCTACGACCCGGTCGACATCGCCAACGCGCTGCCGCTGCCGCTGGTCGACCCGCTCGACCCGGCCGCGGGCCTGCTCACATCGGCGGCGTTGTCGGACCCCCGACAGACCCTCGACACCATCAAGACCGCACGGGCGGAACGGTTCGCGTCGCTCTTCAACGGCCGGCCCAGCGACAACGAGCACCCATCGCTGGAGATCGACCTCGCCGAGGCCCGCGCCCACCTGCAGCTCGACGACGTCGACACCGCGTTGTCGCTGCTGCGGGAGGTCCGTGTGCACCACGGCGATTCGTGGCGCGTCGAGTGGTACATGGGCATCTGCGCACTGATGAACGACGAGCCGGAACTGGCCTACGAGCGGTTCGACGAGGTGTTGCAGGCGATGCCGGGCGAGGTCGCGCCGAAACTCGCGGTCGCCGGCACCGCCGAGCTGATCGGCCGCTGGCTCGCCGACGAGAAGGAGTCGAAGAACGCCGACGCCAAGATCGACCGTCTCTATGACGTCGCGCAGCACCACTACCACGACCTGTGGCTCACCGACCACAGCATCGTCACCGCGGCATTCGGGCTCGCACGCCTGGCCGTCGCGGCCGGCGACTACGAGGGGGCGGTCCGGCCTCTCGACGAGGTTCCGCCCACCAGCAGGCATTTCAACACCGCGCGGCTGACGGCCATCATGGCACTGGTGCACGGCCGTCCCACCTCGCAGGTCACCCGGGAGCAGATCGTGCAGGCGGCACGGCGCCTCGAGCAGATCCCCGACACCGAGCCGCGCAAGCCGCGAATGCTGCTCATCGTGTTGGGCACCGCGCTGGGCTGGATCGTCGACCATCCCGAGGAGGTCGATTCCGAGAAGGAACCCTCGACCATCCTCGGATTCCCGTTCACCGAGTACGGGATCCGCGTCGGGACCGAGAAGTCGCTGCGGCGATTGGCCCGCCAGACCCGCACCAACCGGGAGCACCGGTTCATGCTCGTCGATCTGGCGAACTACGTGCGTCCGAACACGCTGTTCTGAGGCACGCGACCACCCCGCCCCGAGACCTACAGGGCCGCAACCAGTTCTGCCGACTGCCGCGCGATCGCGAGCTCTTCGTTGGTGGGCACCACGAGCACCTCGACCGCGCTGTCGTCGGCGGAGATCCGCCGCGCCTCACGGCTCGTGGCGGCGTTCCGCTCCGGGTCGACGACGATCCCGAAGTGCTGCAGCCTGTCGAGGGCGTCGGCACGGACCCGGGGCGAGTTCTCGCCGACGCCTGCGGTGAAGGTGATGGCGTCGACCTTGCCCAGCTCGAACGCGTAGGCGCCGATGTAGTGCCGCAACCGGTGGATGTAGACGTCGTAGGCACGGCGGGCGTTCTCGTCGCCGGCGTCGATCAGCCCGCTGATGGACCGGAAGTCGTTCTCCCCGCACAGTCCCCGCAGCCCCGACCGGTGATTGAGGAGGTCGTCGATCTCGTCGACGCCCAGGGCGGCGACGCGGTGGAGGTGGAGCACCAGTCCGGGATCGATGTCGCCGCTGCGGGTTCCCATGACCAGGCCCTCGAGCGGCGTCATGCCCATGCTGGTGTCGATGGGCCGGCCGCCCGCGATCGCCGACGCCGACGCGCCGTTGCCGAGGTGCAGGACGATCTGGTCGAGGTCGGCGAGGTCGCGCCCGAGGAACCCGGCCGCCTGCGCCGACACGTACTCGTGGCTGGTCCCGTGGAACCCGTAGCGCCGGATCGCGTACTCGGCGGCGAGCTCGCGGTCGATGGCGTAGGTGGCGGCGGCCGGCGGGAGGCCGTGGAAGAAGGCGGTGTCGAACACCGCGACCGCCGGGACGTCGGGCAGCAACTCCCGGGCCGCCTCAATGCCCACCAGGTTCGCCGGATTGTGCAGCGGCGCAAGGGTGGCGATGCGCTTGATCTCCGACATCACCCAGTCGTCGACTAGGGTCGGCTCGTGGAATGAGCGTCCGCCGTGCACCACTCGGTGGCCGACGGCCGCCAGGCCCGCCCGGGTCAGGTCGATGCCGTTGTCGGCGAAGAACTGTTCGGCTCGGCGTACCGCGGCCAGGTGGTCCGGCAGCGGTAGCTCCTCGGTGACCGACTCGCCGTTCTGCGCATGGGTGATCGACGAACCCTTCTCCCCGATCCGCTCGGCGATCCCGTCGGCGATGACGTGGCCGGTGTCCGGCTTCACCAGTTGGTATTTCAGCGACGACGAGCCGGCGTTGAAGACGAGGACGGCGCCCTCGGTGTCCGCGGTCATCGGATCTCTCCCGTCGGCTCGGAGGTCGATCTCGCGGCGCCGTCCTGCTGGGCCTGGATGGCGGTGATGGCGACGGTGTTGACGATGTCGGACACGAGCGCACCTCGGCTCAGATCGTTGATCGGTTTGTTCAGGCCCTGCAGGACCGGGCCGATGGCGACCGCGCCCGCGCTGCGCTGCACCGCCTTGTAGGTGTTGTTGCCGGTGTTGAGATCGGGGAAGATCAGCACCGTCGCACCACCGGCGACCGGCGAGTCGGGCATCTTCGTCGCGGCCACCGACGGCTCGACCGCGGCGTCGTACTGGATGGGCCCTTCGACGAGCAGCTCCGGTGCGCGTTGGCGGACGAGTTCGGTTGCGGTC
This sequence comes from Gordonia paraffinivorans NBRC 108238, assembly GCF_000344155.1. Taxonomy (GTDB): domain Bacteria; phylum Actinomycetota; class Actinomycetes; order Mycobacteriales; family Mycobacteriaceae; genus Gordonia; species Gordonia paraffinivorans. The sequence goes on from NZ_BAOQ01000016.1 coordinate 55,065, forward strand.
TTCACCTTCTCGACGTCGGCGCCGGAGCCGGAGGTCCCGGTCGAGTAGGACAGCATCGCCACCCGCGGCTCGATTCCGAAGGCCTCGGCGGTCTGCGCGGACGAGATGGCGATGTCGGCGAGTTGCTCGTCGGTGGGATCGGGCACGACCGCGCAGTCGCCGTAGGTGAGGACGCGGTCGGCCAGGCACATGAAGAACACGCTCGACACCGTGGACACGCCGGGCTTGGTCTTGATGATCTCGAACGCCGGCCGGATGGTGTGGGCCGTGGTGTGCGAGGCGCCCGAGACCATGCCGTCGGCACGCCCGGTGTGCACCATCATCGTCCCGAAGTAGGAGACGTCGCGCATCTTCTCCTGTGCCGTCTCCAGATCCACGCCCTTGTCCTTGCGCAGGTCGGCGTAGATCCGGGCGAACTCGTCGCGCCATTCGGAGGCGACGGGATCGATGACGGTGACGCCGGTGAGGTCGAGCCCGAGTTCGGCCGTGCGGCGCCGGACCGCGTCGGGGTCACCGAGCAGCGTGAGATCGGCGACCCCGCGTCGCATCAGGCGATCCGCAGCCCGCAGGATGCGGTCGTCGTCGCCTTCGGGGAGCACGATGTGTTTGCGTTCCGCACGCGCCCGGGTGATGAGCCGGTACTCGAACATCTGCGGCGTGACGACGGTCGGTGACGCGACGTTCAGGTTGCGCATGACCTGTTCGGGGTCGGCGTGGGTCTCGATGAGCGCCAGGGCCGCCTCGATCTTGCGCGCCGATCCGGCGTTGAGCCGTCCGCGCGTGTGGGCCGCGGTCCGCGCGGTGTCGTAGGTGCCCTGCGGGCAGGAGAGGATCGGCAAAGTGGGTTTCAGCCCGGTGACCAGCGCCTCGATCATCGGGTGCGGTTTGAGGCCGCCGTTGAGGATGATGCCCGACAACCGCGGGAATCCCTCCGCGGTGTTGGCGTTGACGAGTGCCAGCAGGACGTCGGACCGGTCGGCCGGCGTGATGACCACCGTGCCGTCGGTGAGGCGTTCGAGGATGTGCTCGACCGTCATGCCGCCGACCATGACCCGCATCGCCTCGTGGTCGAGGAGGTCCTCGTCGCCGCTGTACATCGTCGCGCCGAGCGCCTCCTTCAGCTCGGCCATGGTGGGGGCGAACAGGACGGGCTCCTCCGGCAGGCACAGAGCGGGGATACCCGTGCGCCCCAGCGCTTCCCGGATCTCGTCGAGACGCTCGGGGTCGCACCGGTTGGCCACCAGCGCGATCGGGGTGGCGTGCGCGCTGCGCACCTCGGCGACGAGCCCCTCGGCGAGTTCTGCCACCTCACCCGGGGTTCGCCCGAATGCCTTGAGCACCAACACCATCGGCGCCGACAGGTTGGCCGCGATCCGCGCGTTGTAGCCGAGTTCCGAGGGTGTGCCGACGTCGCTGAAGTCCGAGCCGACGATCACCACCCGATCGCACTGCGCGTCGAGCGCGTGGTAGCGGTTCACGATGTCGCCGACCGCTCCCTCGGGGTCGGAGTGGACCTGTTCGTAGGTGACCCCGAGGCAGTCCTCGTAGGGGGCGTCCACCGAGTCGTAGTCGATGAGCAAGTCGAGCATCGGATCCCGCCCTGCGGGGCCCGCCCTGGTGATCGGACGGAACACGCCGACCCGCCCGCCGGTGGCCGCGAGCAACGCCAGGAGCCCCAGCGCCACCACCGACTTCCCGGTCTCCCCTTCTGCGGAGGCGAGATAGATGCTGGTCGACGACCCCGCATCGGCTCCGTGATCGTCGGCTGAGGGGTCGGGGGCGGCAGCGTCGGTGGCCATGCGCCCCAGCATATCGGCGCCCGGCGATCCGGGGAGGGACGATCAGATCAGGATGCCGGGATTGCAGATGCCGGCCGGGTCCAGCGTGTTCTTCACCGCGCGGAGCGCGTCGAGGGCGAGCGCCCCGATCTCGTCGTGGTAGGCGTCGCGGTGGTCGCGGCCGATCGCGTGATGGTGCGTGATGGAGGCACCGGCGGCCCGGATCGCCTCGTTGGCCGCCTTCTTGGCCGCCGACCACTCGGCGAGCGGATCGGCGCCGAAGGGTGCGACCACGGTGAAGTACAGCGAGGCCCCCGCCGGGTAGACGTGGCTGATGTGACACATCACCAGCGGCGGCGCGCCCGACGCCGTCAGCGTGTCGGTGATCGCGGCGGTGACCGCCGCACGCAGGTCGTGCAGGCCCGACCAGTAGGTGACCGTCTCCAGGGTCTCCACCAGCACGCCCGCGTCGAGCAGCGGATCGCGCAGGTACGGGCCCGCGAAACGCCCGCTGCGCCAGGACTCCCCGGGCTCCTCGCCGAGCAGGGTTCCACCGGCGTCAGCGAGCACCTCCGATGCCGCCTCGCGCCGGCGGGGGACCTCGGGGGCCCGCCCCTCGTAGCCGGTGACGACGAGGCAGCCAGTCGCGTCGGCGCCCAACTGGCCCGGGTCGGCGAGGTTGACGGCTGTCTCCGCCTCGTCGGACAGTCGCAGCACGGTGGGCAGCGGACCGTCCTGGGCGAGGCGGCGCAGGGCGGTCGCCCCGTCGGTGAAGGTCGCGAAACGCCAGCCGTCGAACACGCGGGTCTCGGGCGCAGGGCGCACCCGCACCCGCACTGAGGTGATGACCCCGAACACGCCCTCCGAGCCCAGCACGAGCTGACGCAGGTCGGGCCCGGCCGCCGATCGGGGCGCGGTCCCGAGCTCGACGGTGCCGCGCGGTGTGGCGAGGACGAGTCCTTCGACCACCTCGTCGAAGCGGCCGTATCCCGCCGACGACTGGCCGGCCGACCGGGTGGCCGCGTAACCGCCGATGCCGGCCCCCTCGTAGGACTGCGGGAAGTGCCCCAGGGTCCAACCGCGTTCGCGCAGAAGCGCTTCGGCAGCGCTGCCACGCAGGCCCGCCTGCAGGGTGGCGACGCGGGAGATATCGTCGACCTCGACGAGCCGGTCGAGACGGCGGAGGTCGAGGCTGACGACGCCGGCGAAACCCGACCGGTCCGGGGCGAGCCCGCCGACCACCGACGTCCCGCCGGTGAAGGGCACCACCGCGACCCGGGCCGCCGAACAGATCCGCAGGATCTCCACGACCTCGTCGTGATCACCCGGGTACACCACGAGATCGGGTGCGTCGGAGGCGTCTCCGGACCGCAGACGCAGCAGGTCGGGCGTCGAGAAGCCGCGGGTGTGCTGGATGCGGGCGTCGGCGGAGTCGGCGACGTGGGCGTCGCCGACGAGCCGCTCGAGGTCGGCGCGGACGCTCGCGGGCACGGCGGGCGCCGGCGGCGTGATCGACGACGGGTCGACGCCCGGGTTCGGCGTCGCGTCCCCGGCGAGCGCGGCGGCGGCACCGGGGAGTTCGGTGACGCGTTCCGGATCGCCCCAGCGTGGCCGTCGCATCTGCACGACCGGGATCAGCGTCTCGTCGGTGTCGGGGCCGGGCCGGTCGTGAGAAGTCATCGTCGTGTCACTGTTCGTCGGGGCGCTTGACGATCGCCCGGACCACCAGGTCGGCGACCTGCTCGTCGGTCAGCGATCCGTCGGGGATGAGCATCAGCGAATAGATCGTCCGGACCAGGAACTCCGCCGCGCCGCGCGGGTTCGGCACCAGCTGGTCGGAGATCTCCGGCGCCAGATCCGGCAGCGTCTGCTCGACGATCTGGTGGATCAGCGTCGGACCCGTGGCGTCGTCTGTCGCCACGAGCGCGCGGATGATCTCCTCCGGCTCCTTGCGCAACACGTACTGCAGCGCCTCGTGCTGCCGGATGTAGGGCAGCACGCCCGCCACCTGCGCGCGGACCTTGCCCGCCGCGTCCGGCGCGGTCTCGGCCCACTCCCGCAATCTGACCCGCAGCAACGAGACCTCGCGGTCGACGATCGCCGCCACCAGCGCATTCCGCCCGCCGAACATGCGGTAGGCGGTGGCCCGGGCGACCCCGGCGTGACGCGCCACCGACGTCAGACTGAGCGCCTTGGCGCCGAAGCGGGAGACGAGGCCCACCCCGACGTCCACCATGCGGTCACGATCCATGCCAAAAACTTATCGAACAAGTGTGGTCGGGCTCTCGGCAACCGGCGCAGCGGGGCCTTCCTCTGTCGGCGCACCGAGATCCCGGCACCTTCCGGGTCAGGACCTCACGTGAGCGTCGGCGACGTCGAGAACGGTGTCGAGGATCGCCAGACCTTCGCGCGCCTCGTCGTCGGAGACCGTGCACGGGGGTGCCGCGTGGATGCGGTTGTAGTTGGCGAACGGCAGGAGACCGTTCGCCTTGCACGCCGCGAGCACCTCGTTCATCGCCGGGCTGCTGCCGCCGTAGGGCGCGAGGGGCTCCCTGGTGGTCGGGTTCGCGACCAGTTCGATGGCCCAGAAGACACCGAGACCGCGGACCTCACCCACCGACGGATGTTTCTCGGCGAGGGCGCGCAGGCCCGGCCCGAGCACGTCGTCGCCGATGCGGGCGGCGCTCTCGACGATCTTCTCCTCGGTCATCGCGTTGATGGTGGCGACCGCGGCGGCGGTGGCCAGCGGATGACCCGAGTAGGTGAGACCCCCCCGGATAGGCTCGCTCGGCAAAGGTGGCGGCGATCTGGTCGCCGATCGCCACGCCGCCGAGCGGGACATACCCGGAGTTCACGCCCTTGGCGAAGGTGAGCAGGTCCGGCACCACGTCGAAGTGCTGGATGGCGAACCACTTGCCGGTACGGCCGAATCCGGCCATCACCTCGTCGGCGATGAACACGATCCCGTAGCGGTCGCAGATCTCGCGGACACCGGCCATGTAGCCGGGCGGCGGGACCATGATCCCGGCGGTGCCCGGGACCGACTCGAGCACGATCGCGGCGATCGAGTCCGGACCTTCGAAACGGATCAGCTGGTCGAGGTGGGCCAGGGCCCGTTCGGTCTCCTGTGCCTCGTTCTCGGCGTGGAACTGCGAGCGGTACAGGAACGGACCGTGGAAATGCACGACGCCGCTGTTGCCGTGGTCGTTGGGCCAGCGCCGCGGGTCGCCGGTCACGTTGATCGCGGTGTCGGTCCCGCCGTGGTAGGAGCGGTAACGCGAGAGCACCTTGTGGCGGCCGGTGTGCAGGCGCGCCATGCGGATCGCGTGCTCGACGGCGTCGGCGCCACCGTTGGTGAAGAACACCCGGTTCAGGTCGCCGGGGGTGCGCTCGGCGATGAGCCGGGCCGCTTCGGACCGGGCGTCGTTGACGTGCGCCGGCGCGATGGTGCACAGCTTCGCGGCCTGCTCCCGGATCGCCTCGACGACGCCGGGGTGCTGGTGTCCGATGTTGGTGTTGACCATCTGGGACGAGAAGTCCAGCAGGCGGTTTCCCTCGCCGTCCCAGACGTAGGAGCCCTCGGCGGCGAGGATCGTCATCGGCTTGACGTGCGCCTGCGCCGACCAGGAGTGGAAGACGTGCTCGCGGTCGAGCTCGTATGCGCGGCGGCCGCGGGCCTTGGCTGCCTCGAGGTCTTCGCCGGTCGGCAGGGCGACTCGCTCGGTCGTGGTTATGACGGACGTCCTCTTCGTGTGGCGGAGACGGATGGGCCGGGACGGTTCTCAGGATGCCGCCCGCGGGACCACAGGAACGCCGACACTTTGTATGTTCTGTCGTCTTGTCTCTTACACTGTGTAACGTGCGGCCGACCATCGCCCATGTTCTGACCTTGCCCGTGGTGCAGAACGGACAACCGAGGCTCGTCGGCGGCAGCCGTCTCGACCGCGAGGTGCGCTGGGTGCACGTCAGCGACCTTGCCGATCTCACGGATCTTCTCCAGGGGGGCGAACTGGTCCTCACCACCGGGAGCGCGATGCTCGCCGACCCGGTGGGATACCTCGAGGGACTCGCGGCCACCGGCGCGGTCGGCGTGATCGCCGAACTCCTCGACGCCGAGGTACCGCAAACCGTTGCCGCGACGGCCGATCGCCTGGGCCTGCCCGTCGTCGTCCTGCGTCGGGCGATCCGGTTCGTCGAGGTGACCGAGGAAGTCCACCGGTCGATCGTCGCCGACCAGTACGAAGAGGTCGTCTTCTCCCGACACGTCCACGAGGTCTTCACCGGGCTCGGCATGCGGCGTGCCGGCGTGTCCGAGATCGTCTCGGCGGCAGCGGAACTCATCGGCCGTCCGGTCGTGCTGGAGGACCTCACCCGTCAGGTCCTGGCCTTCGACGGACGGGGCGGGCCCCCGGCAGAACTCCTGCGCGACTGGGACCGGCGCTCGCGACTGACACCGTCGTCGCGGGAGACCGCCGTCACCGGCCCCGAGGGGTGGCTGGTGTCTCCGGTGGGGGCACCGCGTCAGGAATGGGGGCGGCTCATCGTGCCCGACCCCGCCGATCTCGGCGAACGCGCGCGGATGCCCCTCGAACGTGCTGCGCAGGCACTGGCGCTGCACCGGATGGCCGAACAGAACAGGACCGAACTGGAGATCCGGGCACAGAACGGGCTCGTCGACGACCTGCGCCTGGGACGCATCCCCGACGAGGCCGAGGCGGTCGCGCGCGCACGCGCCCTGGGCCTGGGGCCGGGGCTCAGCTATGCGCCGGTGACGGTTCGCATCGTCGAGTCGTCCGATCCGGACCAGGTGCTCGCGCAGGGAAGGCTGACACGCGCACTGGACGCGGTCCGCCACTCGGTGCGGGCTGCCCGTCGCACCGCACTCACCGCGCTGCGGCCTCACGGCCGCATCGACCTGATCCTCTCGTCACCGGCCTCGGGCGACACTGAACCCGAACTGACACAGGTCTGTTCGTCGATCCGCAGTTCGCTGTTGCGCGTGGACGGCGTGGCCCGCGTGGCCATCGGAGTCGCACCGGATTCCACACGACTCGTCGACGCCGCGCGAGGACTTGCCGAAGCCGCGCACGTGGCCGACGCCGCCCTGTCACTCCCCGACGGCGACCGGGCCTTCCACCGGACGACCGACGTCCGGTTGCGTGGACTCATCGCGGTCATCCGATCCGATCCACGAGTCCAGGCGTTCGCCGAGACCGAGCTGCGCGGCCTGCTCGAACACCACGCCCGGCACGGTGACGACCTGTTGGAGACGTTCCGGAGGTTCATCGAGTCGGGCGGCAACAAGGCCGAACTCGCCAAGGCCATGAACCTCGCGCGCCCGACGGTGTACTCGCGACTGGCCCGCATCGAACGCCTCCTCGGCGTCCCGCTCGATGACGCCGAGTCGCGGGCGTCGTTGCACGCCGCCCTGCTGGTCCTCGACAGCCGGACCGAACCGTTCGTCGAGAGCGCCTGACACACAATGAGATCGACGAAGTCTCGAGGGACTCAGGACGCGCCGGCGGCGCGGTCCCCGGTACGCGGGTAGGCCCGGGTCTCGTCGGAGCGGATGATCCTCAGCACGACATCGCGGAGTTCCTCCTCGGACAGCGAGCCGTCACCGACGTTCTGCTGGACGGCATGACCGTCCCAGATGGCCTCCAGGATCGTGGCGATCCGCGGGGAGCAATACATCTCGACGCCCGACTTGGCGCGCTTGGACCATGTGCGGATCAGCTGGCGGTAGGCGTTCTCCCGCGCGCCCTGCGCGTACATCTCCCACATGAGCACCACCGAGTTGGTGTCCTCTGCGAGCTTCCGGGTCATGGCGACGACGGCATCGGCGAGATCCTCGTCGCCGCGGACGAGGGAGAACGCGCTCTCGTATTGCTCCGAGATCCGGTCCACGTGGTAGGCGAACGCGTCCAGGAGCAACCCGTCGAGGTCGTCGTAGTGGTAGTTCACCGACCCCAACGCGAGATTCGCGGCGCTGCAGACCTTTCGATGGGTGACGCCCTTGACGCCACTGTCGATGATGACCTGCAGGGCCGCTTCCATCAGCGCCACGCGGGTCGCCCCCGACCGGGCGTTCTTCGCCTTCATGGACCCCCTTCCGACGCGTGCCCCGCAACACGACCGGGGTGTCACCCGGTGGTTCCGCCCACAAACTACGTCATCTCCGGCCGGTCGGCGATGCCGAACGGGACTCGTCGAGACCGTCGCCCGATGACCTCGCCTGCCTCTTCGCACCGCGCGATGCGCGTGCAGGGGCCTGGCGGACGAAGACCTGCCGTGCGATCGCGACCCCGCCGATGCACAGGACACCGCCGACGATGCCGACGCCGGTGGGCAGCTCGCCCAGGAGCACCCACGACAGCACGATCACGATCGCCGGGACGACCAGCGTCGTGGCGGCCATCGCGCTCGCATCGGTGCGCGCCAGTGCATACGCCCATGTGGAGAACGCGATGGCCGTCGGTCCGACGCCGAGATAGACGACCGCGGCGATGGCGCCGGGGGTCGCGTCGGCCATCTCGGAGATCGCGACCGGGAGGAAGGGCAGGGTCGCGACGAGCCCGGCGACCGCGCCGAGCCAGGTCGCGGTGAGCGCGTCCACGGTGCGCAGCGCGGACTTCTGGATCAGCACCCCCGCGGCGTACAGGACTGCCGCGGCGATCCCGAGGACGACGCCGAGCCAGTCGGCGTGCGCGTCGGCGGTCGCCGATCCACCGGTGGCGATCAGCACGACGCCGGCGAAGGCGATCGTCATTCCGATCACGAGATGTCGCGGGAACCCCTCTCCCATGAAGAGCCCGGCGGCGACGGCGACCAGGATCGGCGCCAGGTTCACCAGCAGCGCCGCGGTCCCGGCGTCGAGGTGGCGTTCGGCCCAATTCAACACGACGGTGTACCCGGCGAACCAGGCCACGCCATAGACCAGCACCGACACGAGCGCGCGCCCTCGCGGTATCCAGGGCCGGGCCTGCGCGCCGGAGGCGCCGGCGCTCCCGCGACGCCTCATGATCAGCATGAGCACCGTCAGCGGCACGACAGCTGCCAGCAGCCGCCAGAACGCCATGGATCCGGGTGAGAAGTGCTCGCCGAGCGCGCGGATGCCCACAAAGGCCGACGCCCACAGCACCACCGTGACCAGTGCGGCGAGGACGGGCAACGAGACCGCGCGGGTGCCGGTCGGGCGAGCGGTCCGATGATCTGCTGGCATGCATTCAGCGTGGACGATCACTCACTTCAGAACAAGTGAAATCTTCTTCCGATAGATTCAGCACGACTGTAGAGTTGGACCATGGTCGACGTGCATCGACTCCGGGTACTGCGTTCGGTGATCGGAGAACGCTCCATCGGCGGCGCCGCGGCCGCTCTCGGCTACACGCCGTCGGCGGTGAGCCAGCACATCGCCGCGCTCCAGCGCGAGACCGGCCTGACGCTCGTCGAACGCGACGGCCGCGGCATCGTGCCCACCGACGCCGGCGTCATCCTCGCAACCGAGTCCGAGGCGGTCTTCGAACAGCTGGCCCGCGTCGATGGCCTCATCTCCGAGCTCCGCGACGGGCGTCTCGGACAGCTCCGCATCAATTACTTCGCCTCCGCCGGTGCGGTGTGGATACCGCCGATCGTGGCGACGATCTCGCGTGAATTCCCCGGTCTCCGACTGGATCTGCGGCTCATCGAACTGCTCGACCCGGCGGCGCCGTCACCCGACGTCGAGATCTATGTGGAGGCCGACGAGCGACGGGCCACCGACGCCCCGGGCTTCGTCGGCAGGCCACTGACCGACGACCCGTATCTCGCCGTGGTGCCACAGGATTCGGAATGGGCGGACCGCGAGTCGGTCACCCTGCACGAGCTCTCCCGGGTGCCGTGGGTCGACAACGACGTCGCCCGTGGACCCTGCCGCAAGGCGCTCCTGAACGCCTGCACCGCAGTCGGTTTCAGCCCGGACTTCAGCGTCGAGACACAGGACTACCCCACCGCGATCCGGTTCGTCGCCGCGGGAATCGGACTCACCGTCGTACCCGAGCTCGCGCTCGCCGATCTACCCGACGGCGTTGTGGCCGTCCCCATCGTCGACCCGACCCCCTCGCGCGCCATCCGGGTTCGGGTGCGCCGGTCCGCAGCCGACCTGCCACCGGTGAGGCGAGTGCTCGAACTCCTCGACACGACTGTGGCACAACAGAAGTCATCGCCCGCCGGTCGCGGCAACGCGACCTGTGGGCGATGAACCCGGCCCGGGGTCAGGCCAGTCTGCGCAGGCGCGGCGCGAGGTCGCGCTCGAAGTTCTCCAGGAAGCGTCGCTGGTCGTGTCCGGGAGCGTGGAACACGAGGTGGTTGAGCCCCGCGTCGATGTAGAACTTGACCTTCTCGACGGCCTCGTCGGGATCGGAGGAGACGATCCACCGCTTGGCGACCTGCTCGATGGGCAGTTCGTCGGCGAGCCGTTCCATCTCCACCGAGCTGTTGACGCTGTGCTTCTGCTCCGGGGTGAGCGACAGCGGTGCCCAGAAGCGCGTGTTCTCCAGAGCCAGTTCGGGATCGGGATCGTAGGAGATCTTGATCTCGATCATCTTGTCGATCGCGTCGAAGTCGCGCTCGGCCTTCTCGGCGCCCTCCTTGACCGCGGGGATCAGCTTCTCGGTGTAGAGCTCGGCGCCCTTGCCCGAGGTGCAGATGAAGCCGTCACCGGCGCGGCCGGCATACCGGGCGACCACCGGACCGCCGGCGGCGACGTACACCGGGATCGGCTGTTCCGGAACGTCGTACATGTAGGCACCCTGCGTGTGGTAGTACTCGCCGTCGAAGTTGACCTCTTCGCCGGTCCACAGCTCGCGCATGAGCCTGATCGCCTCGCGCAGCCGGGCGAAGCGCTCCTTGAACTCCGGCCAGTCGCCCTGGAATCCGGTCGCGTACTCGTTGAGCGCCTCGCCGGTGCCGACCCCGAGCATGATGCGGCCCGGGTACATGCAGCCCATCGACGCGAAGGCCTGGGCGATGACCGCCGGGTTGTAGCGGAAGGTCGGGGTCATCACCGACGTGCCGATCTGCACGCGCTTGGTCCGCTCGCCGACGGCCGCCATCCAGGCGAGGGAAAAGGGAGCGTGGCCGCCGTTGTGCCGCCACGGCTGGAAGTGGTCGCTCACCGCGACCGAGTCCAGTCCGTGTTCCTCGGCCGCGACCGCGATCTCCACCAGTTCACGCGGATCGAACTGCTCCGCCGATGCCTTGAACCCGAGCTTCAGTTCTGCCATGAGCCTCGCCCCTAACCGTCGGCCCGTGCCGACCTCACGCCGTTGCCGATCATTCCGATCGGGGTCGCCGTCTGTGACCTCGGTTACCAACCTAGAGCATCGGCCGTGGTGGCCGTCTCGCCCTCCGGTCCCGGAACGCCCGCGAATCGCCGACTAGACCTCAAGTGAACTTCAAGTTCTACCCTGGCTGCCATGAGCATGGAATCGGTCGCCTGGGACCTGATGTACAAGTCCTCCACCTCGCCGGACGCCAAACGGCTGCGGGGTGATCGTCGCGCGACCCTGCGGCGGATCGCCGATTTCGCGCGCCCCCATCGCCGGCGCATCGCCTTCTTCCTCCTGCTCTCGGTGTTCACGGCGGTCCTGACCGTGGTGACGCCGCTGCTGGCCGGTCGCGTCGTCAACCTCATCACCGACGGCGGCTCGGGCGCCGCGATCGTGTGGATCGCGGTGGCGATCGCCCTCATCGCCGTCGCGGAGGCCGTCACCGGCATCGCGGTCCGATGGCTGTCGTCGAACATCGGCGAGGGCCTCATCTACGACCTGCGGCGCGCGGTCTTCGACCACGTGCAGCGGATGCCGGTCGCCTTCTTCACCCGGACCCGGACCGGGGCGCTCGTGAGCCGGTTGAACAACGACGTCATCGGGGCGCAGCGCGCGTTCAGCGACACCTTGTCGGGAGTCGTGTCGAACCTGGTGACCCTCACCCTGACCCTCGGCGTGATGTTCGCGATCAGCTGGCAGATCACCCTGCTCGCACTGATCCTGCTGCCGGTCTTCGTGATCCCGGCCCGCCGGATGGGACTGCGGATGGCAGGCCTCTCCCGGGAGGCCGCCGAACACAACGCGCGCATGTCGACTCAGATGACCGAACGGTTCTCGGCGCCCGGCGCCACCCTGGTGAAACTGTTCGGCCGGCCCGACCGGGAATCGCGCGAGTTCTCCGAACGCGCGGATCGCGTGCGCGACATCGGTGTTCGCCGCGCGATGCTGGAGGCGTACTTCGTCACCGCGCTGACCCTGGTGTCGGCGCTCGCCCTGGCGCTGGTCTACGGCCTCGGCGGCTGGCTGGCGGTGAACCAGCACCTGTCGGCCGGTGCGGTCGTCTCGCTCGCCCTGCTGCTCACCCGCATGTACGCGCCGCTGACCGCCCTGGCGAACGCACGCGTCGAGATCATGAGCGCGCTGGTCAGTTTCGAGCGCGTCTTCGAGGTGCTCGACCTTCCGCCGCTGATCACCGACGCCCCGGCCGCCCGCCCGGTCCCGGGCACCGAGTCGGGGAAGCCGGTCCCGGTCTCGGTGCGCTTCGACGACGTATCCTTCGCCTACCCGTCGGCCGACAAGGTCTCGCTCGCCTCTCTGGAGGAGGTCGCACAGCTGGACAACCGCGCGGGAACCACGGTGCTGCACCACGTCGACATCGACGTCCCGGCGGGAAAGATGGTCGCTCTCGTGGGCAGTTCGGGCGCCGGCAAGTCGACCATCGCCAACCTCGCCACCCGCCTGTACGACGTCGACTCGGGGTCGGTGCAGCTCGCCGGCGTCGACATCCGCGAGCTGCAGATCGCCTCGGTGCACCGGACCGTCGGCCTCGTCACCCAGGACGGCCATCTCTTCCACGACTCGGTGCGCGCGAACCTCGCCCTGGCCCGCCCGGATGCCTCCGACGAGGAGATCTGGGACGCGTTGCGCCGAGCCCGGCTCGACGAACTCGTGGCTTCCCTGCCGGACGGTCTCGACACCATCGTCGGCGAACGCGGCTACCGCCTGTCCGGCGGCGAGCGCCAGCGCATGACCATCGCGCGGCTGCTGCTGGCCGAGCCGTCGGTGGTGATCCTCGACGAGGCGACCGCCCATCTCGACTCGACGTCGGAGGCCGCCGTCCAGGAGGCACTGGCCGAGGCGCTCGAGGGACGCACCTCGATCGTCATCGCGCACCGGCTCTCCACCATCCGCGCGGCCGACGAGATCGTCGTGCTGGAAGCCGGACGCGTCGTCGAACGCGGCGACCACCAGAGCCTGCTGGCACGCAACGGGCGTTACGCGGAGCTCTATCGCACGCAGTTCGCGGTCGAGGACGACAACGCCGATGACGCCTTCTCGGCGAACGACCTCGCGGGGGACGACGACTCCGAGGACACGGACCGCGACGCGATCGGCGTGTGAGCCGCTACTGCTCGTCCTCGAGGTCGTCGAAGGTGTCGATCAGCCCGCGGCGGGGCCGCTCCGGCCGATCGGCGCGCTCCATGCGCCGGCGCCGGAACTGCATGACGATCAGCACGATGTTGACCACGATGATGGCGATGCCGACGGCCACCCAGAACCAGCGGCCGTCACGCCACCAGTCGACGGTCAGCCAACCGAGGCAGACGATGAGGATGGTCGCGCCGACCATGGTCATCGTCGTCGACACTGTCTGCGCGCCGCGGGCGAAGTCGGGGCCGGTACTCACGGGAACTCCTGGGGTGGACGGTGGTGGCGGACGATCACGTCTGGACTCGGTCAGGCCTGGATGACGACCACGACCGCGATCAGGACGGCCACCACCACTATCGCAGTCACGACGTACAGGATCAGGGCCGGGCCCGGCATCGGACCGCCGCGCTCGAGCGCGCGCATCGTGCGCCGCCAGCGCCAGGCCCCGATCAGCGCGAAGCTGCAGCCGAGTGCGATGAGCAGGAGGCCCAGCATCACGTCGAGGATCTGATGGTCGATCTCCGGGGCCAGGTAGACGATCGCCACCCCGGCGGCCATGAATCCCAGCGCGGTGCGGATCCAGGCGAGCATGGTGCGCTCGGCGGCCAGCGTGAACCGGGCGTCGACCGCCCCCGGAGGCGGCGCGGAGGGCGCCGGCCGTGCCGCGTCAGACCGCGCGCTGGTCCTCTCGCTCGTCAGCGTTCCTGCCCTCTCGTATCGCCCGCTTCGCGAAGTCGGCGGTCGCCTCGATCGCGTGGATGGTCTCCGGGTGACGCGTGTTCAGCACCGGAAACGCATGCACCTGCCAAGCGTAACTGTGGGCGACCGCCTCGACGCCGGCCTCGTCGAGCTGCTCGACGAACTCGAAGGCGTCGGGTTCGAGCATCTCGGACTCGGCGGTGACCACCGCGGTCGGCGGGAAGATGGTGGGGTCGAGATCGGCGATCCGGCGCGCGCCGGTGACCGGCATCGGACCCCTGTCGAACAGCGGCGTCAGCCGCGCGAGCTTGTCCTTGGGGATGTAGGCGTCGTGCTCGCTGGTCCGTTCCGGGTTGGTGCCCAGGTCGAGGTCGAGCAGCGGGGAGAAGCCCAGGTAGGCCACGGGCGCGGGAAGCCCTCGCTCGGCGGCCGCCTCGATGACCTTCGCGGCGAGGAACCCGCCCGCCGAATCCCCGGCGACGACCACACGTCGATAGCCGCGTTCGGTGACGAGTTCGACGTAGGCGTCGATGGTGTCCGACACCGAGGTCCCCACGCCCACGTCCGGGAGCTGGCGGTACTCGAACGCGAACACCGGGATCTCACAGGCCTTCGCCAGACGCGCGGCGATCGAACGGTGCGTGCCGAGTCCGCACATCACGAAGGCACCGCCGTGGAGGTAGAGCATCGCGGTGTCGCTGTCCCGGCGGGACGGACCGGCGGGCACGATCATCTCGGTCGGACGCCCCGCGAGGGTCAGCTGTTCGCGGACGACGCCGCGCGGCTTGGGGCCGATCGCGACGATCTGGTCGATGACGAACAGACTGCCGAGGCCGGCCTTGCTGATCGGCCACAGCGACATGGCGGGCTTGAGCAGCAACCGCGATCCGAGCCAGAGCGGGAACGACAGGAGACTCGGCCGCCGGTGATGGACGATGGGCATGGGATTCCTCCTGGTCTCCGCCGAAGCTACACCCCGGCACCCATGAATAACCGGTAAACGGATTGCAAAACCTGCAGCCGGTCGACGCCGAGTGTGTTCGGCCTGCTCCGGTGGCCGCTATATTCTCGAAGCCGTGACGAGACGGTGGGTGTGACGCGTGCGGATCCCCCCTCGATTCCTGCTGTCGGCTCAGGCCGACGAGCCGCGCACCCTGTGCGACATCCTCCTCGCGACCGCCGAGGCACACCCGGACGCCGCCGCCGTCGACGACGGCGAGGTGGTCCTCTCCTACAGCCAGCTGCTCGCGCTGATCCGACGGACGACAACCCGCCTGGCCGCCGTCGGCGTCGGTCACGGCAGCCGCGTCGGGATACGCATGCCGTCCGGCTCGCACGGCCTCTACGTCACCATCCTCGCGACGCTCTTCGCCGGGGCCGCCTACGTCCCCGTCGACGCCGACGACCCCGACGAGCGTGCCGAACTGGTCTTCGGCGAGGCGGGCGTCGACGCGATCGTCGATGCCGACGGCCCGCGCGCGGTGACGACCTCCGCGGTCCCGGGCACGCCGGCGCGCCCCGCCCCCGACGACGATGCGTGGATCATCTTCACCTCCGGCTCCACCGGCACCCCGAAGGGCGTCGCGGTCACGCACCGCAACGCGGCCGCCTTCGTCGACGCCGAGGCAGACCTGTTCCTGCGCGAACAGCCGATCGGCCCGGGCGACCGCGTCCTCGCGGGCCTCTCGGTCGCCTTCGACGCATCCTGCGAGGAGATGTGGCTGGCCTGGCGGAACGGGGCC
Organism: Gordonia paraffinivorans NBRC 108238; assembly: GCF_000344155.1. GTDB lineage: Bacteria > Actinomycetota > Actinomycetes > Mycobacteriales > Mycobacteriaceae > Gordonia > Gordonia paraffinivorans. The sequence continues at coordinate 70,743 of NZ_BAOQ01000016.1, forward strand.
TGCCTGGTCCCCGCGCCGCGGTCGCTGGTGCGCAGCGGAGTGGACCTCGGCCCGTGGCTCGTGGCCCGGGACATCACCGTCGTCTCGACCGTCCCGACCCTCGCCTCGCTGTGGCCGCCGGAGGCCCTGGAAGCGGTGCGCCTGCTGATCTTCGGCGGCGAGGCGTGCCCGCCCGAGCTCGCCGACCGGCTCGCGGTGCCCGGGCGCGAGGTGTGGAACACCTACGGCCCCACCGAGGCGACGGTCGTCGCCTGCGCTGCACCCCTGGGCGGGGACGGCCCGGTGCGTATCGGGTTGCCTCTGCGCGGTTGGGATCTCGCCGTCGTCGACGCCGACGGCAACCCGGTGGCCGAGGGCGAGGTCGGCGAACTGGTGATCGGCGGCGTCGGCCTGGCCCGGTACCTGGACCCGGCCAAGGACGCCGAGAAGTACGCCCCCATGCCGACGCTGGGATGGGAACGCGCTTATCGCAGCGGCGATCTCGTGAAGCTCGACCCGGACGGACTCGTCTTCGTGGGCCGGGCCGACGACCAGGTGAAGGTGGGCGGGCGGCGCATCGAGCTCGGCGAGATCGACAGCGCGCTCCAACACCTGCCCGGCGTCAGCGGCGCAGCGGCCGCGGTACGCAGATCCGCTGCCGGCAACAGCCTGCTCGTCGGCTATCTGGTCTCCGCGGATCCCGACTTCGACGTCTCGGCGGCCCACGCCGAGCTCACCCGGCACCTGCCCGCCGCGATGGTGCCGACCCTCGCGCTGGTCGACGAACTGCCCACGCGCACTTCGGGGAAGGTCGACCGCGATGCGTTGCCGTGGCCCCTGCCGGGCAGCAGCGGACCGGTCGACGACGATGTGGAACTCGGCGAGACCGAGCTGTGGCTGGCCGGACTGTGGACCGATGTCCTCGGCGTGCGCGTCGCGCATCCCGACGCCGACTTCTTCGCCGAGGGCGGGGGTTCGCTCGCCGCGGCCCAGCTGGTGACCGCGATCCGCGAGCGGCATCCCGACGTCTCCGTCGCCGACCTCTACGACCACCCGCGCCTGGGATCGATGGCCGAGATGCTCGACGCGCGCACGCCGACCACCAACGTCCGGGAGCGGCGGGTCTCGCCCACCCCGCGCGCCGCCGGCATCGCACAACTCGCGCTCTCCGTGCCGCTGACGACCCTGACAGGCCTGCAGTGGGCGACCTGGCTCGGCATCGTGAACAACGTCGCCGGCGCGGTCGCCGAGCGCCTCGACCGCCGGATTCCGTGGCTGGTCGAGGTGGACTGGTGGATTCTGTTGCTCGCGTTCCTGCTCTTCATCACCCCGCCGGGCCGGATGTGCGTCGCCGCCCTGGGCTCCCGCCTGCTCCTGCGGGGCCTGATGCCCGGGGAGTATCCGCGGGGCGGACGTGTGCATGTTCGGCTGTGGGTCGCCGAACGCCTCCTGGACGCCAGCGGTGCGGCCAACCTGTCCGGGGCGCCCTGGATGATCTACCTCGCCCGCGCGCTCGGGGCGCGGATCGGCCGGGGCGTCGACCTGCACTCGATCCCGCCCGTCACCGGGATGCTGACCGTCGGCGACGGCGCGTCCATCGAACCCGAGGTCGATCTCGCCGGATGGTGGATCGACGGCGACACCGTCCACATCGGCGAGATCGCGGTGAAACGCGGCGCCACGATCGGCGCGCGCTCGACGCTGATGCCGGGGGCGGTCGTCGGGCGGGATGCCGTGGTGGCGCCCGGTTCCGCGGTGTTCGGCCGGGTGAAGGCCCGGCAGCACTGGGCCGGTTCCCCGGCGGTGAAGGCCGGGAAGGCGCAACGGCCATGGCCGGCACACCGCCCGCCGCGGGCACGCCACTGGGTCCCGGTGTACGGGGCGTCGTCGCTGGCCCTGGCCGCGATCCCTCTGGTCTCCCTCGGAGCGGGCCTGGCGGTGATGGGTTCGTGGGCGATCTCCGCGGACACCCTGGGCGGCGCCGCAGTGCGCGCGCTCGCGCTGCTGCCCGCCGCGACGCTGACGAGTCTCGCGGTGTTCGCCGCGATCACCGTCGTGCTGGTGCGTCTCGCATCGCTCGGGCTGTCGACCGGGTACCACCCGGTCCGCTCGCGCGTCGGCTGGCAGGTCTGGCTGACCGAGCGTCTCCTCGACTCTGCCCGCACCTATCTGTTCCCGCTCTACGCGAGCCTGCTGACGCCGCTGTGGTTCCGCGTCCTGGGCGCGAGAGTCGGTGTCGGGACCGAGATCTCGACCGCACTGGTCCTGCCCCGTTTCACCACGATCGGCGACGGCGCGTTCCTCGCCGACGACACCATGGTCGCGTCGTACGAGCTCGGCGGCGGGTGGATGCATGTCGACGAGGCGAAGATCGGCAAGCGGTCGTTCCTGGGGAACTCGGGCATGACCGGGCCGGGCCGGAAGGTGCCCAAGAACGGTCTGGTCGCGGTGCTCTCGGCGACGCCGTCGAGGGCGAAGTCGGGCTCGAGCTGGCTGGGCAGCCCACCCGTCCGCCTGCGCCGCACCGCGGCCGAGGTCGACACCTCGCGCACATTCGACCCGCCCGCCCGGCTGAAGGTGGCGCGGGCGGTCATCGAGACCCTGCGGCTGATCCCGGTGATGGTGTCGTTCGGGATCGGCGTCGCGACCCTGTTCACGCTGCAACTGCTCGCACTCCACGTCCACGTCGCCGTCGCCGCGGTGCTGAGCGGGATCGTCCTGCTGGCGGCGGGCGCGGTGGCCTGTTGCGCCGCCGCGGCCGCGAAATGGCTTGTCGTCGGCCGCATCAGGGTCGGCGAGCATCCGCTGTGGTCGTCCTTCGTCTGGCGCAACGAGCTGTCGGACGCCTTCGTGGAGACGGTCGCCGCGCCGTGGTTCGCCAACGCCGCGACCGGCACCCCGATCCTCAACCTGTGGCTGCGGATGCTCGGCGCCCGGATCGGCCGCGGCGTCTGGTGCGAGACCTACTGGCTGCCCGAGGCCGACCTCGTCGAGCTCGGCGACGGCGCGACCGTGGCTCGCGGCTGCGTCGTGCAGACCCACCTGTTCCACGACCGGGTCATGGCGATCGACCGGGTGACCCTGGGCCCCGGGGCGACGCTTGGGCCCCACTGCGTGGCGCTCCCGGCCTCGGGACTGGGCGAATCCGCGACGGTCGGTCCGGCGTCGCTCGTCATGCGCGGCGACGTGGTGCCCGCGCACACACGCTGGCAGGGCAATCCGATCGCGCCCTGGGCGGAGTGAGACCCGGCACTGCACCCGACGCGACGCCGTCAGGGTGTCCGCCGCAGGCGGAACCCACCCGTGCGCGCGAAAAGGGCCTGGTGAGAATCATTCTCACCAGACCCTCTCGTGGCCGGCTACCCGGATTGCCGCGGCGACGCAGCGGCCGCGATCAGGCGGCCGGCGCCGCCGGGCCCTCGACCTTCTTGGGCAGCGTGAGCAGCGTCGCGATGGAGATCGCGACCAGCATGATGCCGCCGACCCAGGTGAGGACCTCGAGCGAGAACACCGGAAGGATGAGCATCACGATGCCGGCGATGACCGAGACGATGCCCGACAGGATCAGGTACCAGGTGGGGCTGTGGCCGGACTTGGTGATCGCGGCGTAGAGGTCGGAGAAGCCCTGGAAGATCCAGCCGATGCCGATGAACACGGCGAGCAGCCAGAGGGCGTCGCCCGGGCTGAACAGCGCGATCACACCGGCGACCAGGATGATCAGGCCGATGATGCCCAGGAGCACGCGTGTGCCGGTCCCCAGGAACGACGCCGCGAACGCCTGGTAGACGCGGAAGACGCCGGTGATGATCAGCGAGATGGCGAACAGGATCGCCACGACGAGGATCGTCGGCCCCGGCCAGACGATCGCGACGATGCCCAGGACGATGCCCACGATCGAGGTGACGATCAGGGAAGTCCGTAGCGCGCCGATCATCTCGTCGGGGAAGAACTTGTTGTACGCCGTCGCGAAAGTCATGGTCGAAGCGTATCCCGCAGTCGGTCCGATGACGCCGATCAAGGGGGTGCATGGCACAAACTGGGCCCCGGCCCGGTAGTAAAGAACGGTGACCTCGATCGCCTTTTTCGACACCGTCGACGGCCCGTCCGGCGAGACCCGGTACGAACCCACCCCGTTCTCGCGCAGCGCCTGGTCTCCCGATGCGGTCACCGGGCCGGCGGTGTGCGGCCTCGTGGCCTGGGCGGTCGAGGAGGAGTACGGCTCGGCCGAGTTCCTGCCGGCCCGCTGCACCATCGACATGTTCAAATCGGCGCGGTACCTGCCCACCTCCACGCGCAACCGACTCATCCGGTCCGGCGGCCGGATCCGGGTCGTCGACACCGAGATCGTGCAGCATCCCGCCGACGGCGAGGAGTTCACCGTGGCGCGCGGGACGACGGTGTTCCTCAAGTCCTCCACCAACCCGCCCGGACAACGGTGGCACCGGCCGGCCGAGTGGGTCACCTTCCGGCCGCCCGAATCCGACCCCGAGGGCCACTGGCCGCTGTTCTCCTCCGACTCCCCCGACGGCGCGCTCGGCGACTGGGACCCGACGATGGGCAATCACCAGAACGGCAACCGCAAGCGTCTCTGGACCCGGGCGGTCCCGGTGCTCCCGGGTGCCGAGCCCACCCCGTTCCAGCGGGCCGTCATCAGCGCAGAGTCGGCCAGCCTGATCAGCAACTGGGGCACCACCGGCATCGGCTTCATCAACTGCGACCTCACCGTGGCCATCAGCCGCCTCCCCCGCGGCGAGCGGGTCGGCGTCGAGGCCGATTTCCACGTCGAGGACGACGGGATCTCGGTGAGCAACACCGGCCTCTACGACCGGGACGGGATGTTCGGCACCGCCCTGGTGACCGCGGTGAACAACGCTGCGGCACAGATCGACTTCACGAAGGTGGACACCACGAAGCGCTATCGCGAAGGGTGAGCGCACCCGATTCGTTAGTCCTCATAAATACCCCTTCCGGTCTGCTCAGGTCTTGATAAGGTCACGTCCCATGACACGGAGCGCTCGTCGACTGTTCCTGGGTCTGCTCGTCGCTGCACTCGCCACCGCCCTGACGGTCACGGTCGGGGCCTCGCCGGCGCACGCGCAACGTCACGCGGCCGGGCCGGCGTCGATGGTCGCGCGGTTGACGGGCCCGTTCGCGATGAACGACACCATCGGCCGGTTCAACATCGTCGGCACCGATCTCGGCATCATGTGGGACAACGGCCGTGGCGAGATCCTGACGGCGTTCGGCGACACCCAGTCCTTCAACGGATGGTCGCTGCTGTATGGCGAGCTGTTCTACTGGCGATCCAACGTCCTGCTGCGCAGCACCGACCGGTACCTCGCCGACGGCATGACGTTCACCTCCCACGCCGGCCGCCCCGGGCACGCGAAGCGGCTGCTGAAGCCGAACGTCAAGCGCGAGGTCACCATCATCCCGACCGCGGGCGTGGCGGCCAACGGCAAGCAGTACATGACCGTGATGTCAGTCAAGCGGTGGGATCAGCCGGGCATCTGGACGACCAACTGGTCGGGCCTCGTCGTCTCCGACGACAACGGCGAGAACTGGCGCGCGGTGAACGCCTTCCGCCCGAACGGGGGCGGGAACACGAAGTTCCAGATGGGCGCCTTCCTCAAGGTCGGCAGCACCGTCTACTACTACGGCACCCCCGACGGGCGTTGGGGCGCGGTCTATCTCGCGCGCGTCGACGAGAAGGACATCGAGAACCTCGGGAAGTGGCAGTACTTCTCGTACGGGCGGTGGGTTCCGAACAATCCCGGTGCCGCGACTCCGGTCATGAGCGCCCCGACCGGTGAGTTGTCGGTGGCCTGGAACGATTACCTCGGCAAGTACGTGTCCCTGGCGAGCAAGGACACCGGAGTCATCCTCCGGACCGCGCAGAACCCGTGGGGCCCCTGGTCTTCCGGTGAACTCGTGGTGCCCTCGACCAACCCATACACGGGCTACGCGCCCTACATCCACCCGTGGTCGAAGGGCCGCGACCTGTACTTCACCTACTCGGTCTGGGTCGGCTACCAGGTCTACCTGATGCGCCTGCCGCTCAAGCGCTGACACGAGCCACTCGGAGACACCGGACCGAGGCCGCGACCACGCCGAGGCCCGTCACCGGCCGAGCATCTTCTCCATCTGGTCGATCTCGGCCTGCTGGGTCGTCTTGACCTGCTCCGCGAGACGCCTGGTCGCCGGGTTCTCGCCCTCGGCCAGCTCCTCGTCGGCCATCTCGATGGCGCCGCGGTGATGGCGGATCATGCCCTCGAGCCAGAGTCGGTCGAACTCGGCGCCGCGAGCGGCGCGCAGGGCCGCCATCTGCTCGGCGGTCATCATGCCGGCCATGGCACCGGCGTGCGGGCCGTGCTGCATGTGCCCGTCTTCTCCATGGTCGTCGTCATGGTCGGGCACGGCGACGCCCCATGCCCGGAGACGATCGGTCATCTGGTCGATCTCGTTCTCCTGCGCGTCCTCGATCCGGTCCGCGAGGGCGATGAGTTCCGCGTTGTCGGTGCGTCCCTCGACCAGCTCCGCCATCTCGACCGCCTGCATGTGGTGGACGATCATCGTGCTGGTGAACTCGACGTCGGCCTGGTTGTGGGACGAGGCCCCCGGCGTCGACGCCCCCGGCGAGGACACGACCGCCGACGAGGGTCCGGCACCGGCCGTGACGGTCGGGGTCGTGACGGTGGACGTCGCCGTCCGGTCCGACGACTCCTGATCGGGGGAGCATCCGGCGACGACGAGCGCCGCTGCCGCGATCCCGATCAGCCCGGCGTGGCGACGGCTTCGTGCGGTGTCGAGTGGGGTCATGGTTCTTCCTCGTTGCCTGTCCGACGGTGCGCGAGACGCGGCGTCGGAGCACACCGGCCTCGCCTCCAAAGGGTAACCGCGAACCCCCGGCGGCAAACGCGGTCCGGACCCTCGAGGCGCTGTGGAACGGCCCTCAGGCGTGCGTCGTCACCTTCTCGGCGTCGGGGTCCTCGTCGTCGGAGGAATCGGCCGGCGGCGTCGCGGGACCGGCCGCAGCGCCTGCGGCGGCCGCCTCTTCCCGTCGTTTCTGCCTCGGTATCAGCCACTTCCAGTCGATGAACCGGTAGGCGGCGATGACCGCCGCGGCCAGCGCCCACCCGAGCACGATGTCGAAGATGTAGTGCTCGGCGCTGTAGACCAGGGCGAACGCCATGGCCAGTGCGTAGCCCATGTACAGCGTCTTCCCGAGGGCTTTCACCCGCGGCCACATGAACAGGGCCAACAGCATGGTCAGGCCGGCGTGCAGCGACGGGATCGCCGCGACCAGGTTGGACTTGCCCTGCCCCAGCGTGACGAGCTGCGACGCCATGTGGATGTTGAGGTAGTTCCAGCCGCGCGCGGAGATGCGCTCGACGTACGGCTCGGCGTCGGGATGCGCGGGTTCCAGCGGCCCGAGCAGACCGCCGGGCTCGGCAGCCTGCGGCGAGTACATGCAGATCGGATCACGCGGATAGTCCTGCACCTCGACGGCGGTGCATCGCGCGGCCGCCCAGGGCGGGGCACCCGGAACGAGGGTGTAGCCGACCAGCGCGAGGAACGTCGTCGCCACGAAGCAGGCGGCGTACCGACGCCAGGCCGCACGGTCCTTCAGCCACAGCCAGGCGGCCACGGCGTACGGGACGATGAAATACGACATGTAGACGACGCTGACGATGACCTCCCACCAGGGCGGCGAGGCCTGCTTGAGCTGTTCCTGCAGCAGCGCGGTCGGGGTCCGGCCGCCGAACAGCCAGGCGTCGAAGTCGATCGCGAGATTCCAGTGCGTCGGCATGCCGACGATCCGGGCGATGTCGCGGGTCCAGTCGTAGAGGATGAGGACCAGGGCGAACGGCGCCCAGTCCTTGATGATGGTGATGAACTTGCGGCGCCCGATGCTCGCGGCCGCCAGGCCCAGGCACAGCAGGATGATGAGCCGGGTGCGATCCCACGCCACCCCGTAGAAGACGAAGTGCAGGGCGATCAGCACGACCCACGCGCCGATGGCGATCCGCCGGACCAGCGTCAGGTCGCGCCGACTCGCCGGATCGGACTCCATCTCCGAGGCCGCGGCGAGGTCGTCGAAGACCGATTCCATCTCCGGCGGATCGGATTCCGTCCGTTTCCCGTAGGAGGGGTTGGTCGACGGCAGCGTCGCCGGACTCGTGCCGTCTGGATTGCCTTCGCCACCGGATCCCGAGGACTCACCCGGTCGAGGGAAGCCCACCGACTCGTCAACACTCACCCGATACAGTCCGCCCGTCACACCCCGCAGGGCACCCGCTCGCTCACAACTTGCCGACAGTGTAGTGGGCGGCCCCGTCCCGGAGACGCCCGCTCACGACGCACACCCGCGCTGATCAGCGTTTCCGCGGAACGGACCCGTTTTCGAAGTGCGGTGGATCACACTGGGTGACAGAGTCTCGCGATCACATGACCGATCCACAGAGGAGGTCTCGGTGCCCAATCGCTACCTGCGCTACGGCGACCAGCGGTACATCATCACCAAGGAGGCGGAGGCACGACTCGACCGCACCCTCGAGGCGGTGTACGCCGACGGACCGCGCGGTCACCAGTGGCTGAACCTCTACCACGACAGCGAGGCCCCGTGCCGGGTCCTGATCGCCCCCGGGGTCCCGATCACCATCGAGACCGAGCCCGGACCGGGGGACTGACGGCGGCCGGCTCCCGCGCGTGACGGTGCCCGTCGCGAGGGCACTATCGTTGACCCATGCGCATCGGAGCTCATCTTCGCGAGGACACCGACCCCCTGGCCACGGCCGCCGAACTGGGCATCGACGTGTTCCAGATGTTCGTCACCGATCCGCAGAGCTGGAAGAAGCCGCAGCCGAATCCGCATGCGCAGGCCATCCGCGAGTCCGACGTCGACGTCGTCGTGCATTCCAGCTATCAAATCAACGTCGCGAGCCTGAACAACCGTCTGCGCATGCCGTCGCGCAAGGCCGTCGAGCAGCAGGCGGCCGCGGCCGCCGAACTCGGCGCCTTCGGCCTCGTCGTCCACGGCGGGCACCTGCGCGACGGCGAGGACTCCGCCGAGGGGTTCGCCAACTGGCGCAAGCTGTTCGACCGTCAGGTCGACAAGGGCGGCTTCGGCGTGCCGATCCTGATCGAGAACACCGCGGGCGGCGACCACGCGATGGCCCGCACCCTGGAGTCCATCGACCGCCTGTGGGAGGCCGTCGGCGACTTCGAGCAGGCCGGCTTCTGCCTCGACACCTGCCACGCCTGGGCCGGCGGCGAGGATCTCGTCGGCCTCGTCGAGCGGGTCAAGGAGATCACCGGCCGCATCGACCTGGTCCATCTCAACAACTCACGCGACGAGTTCGACTCCGGCCGCGACCGCCACGCGAACCTGCAGTCGGGGCAGATCGATCCCGAGGTGCTCGCCGCCGTCGCCAAGGCCGCCGACGCCCCGGTGATCCTGGAGACCCCGGCCGAGGGCATCCCGGCCGACCTCGAATACCTGCGCTCGGCGCTGTAGCGGCCTCCTCTTTCCCGAATCCGATCGACCACCGCTCCGACCGACACGCCGGAGCGGTGACGTCGCGTGCAATCGGCCCGTTCGACGGGCACAGATCACAAAAATCCCTGATTGATCCGGTGCCGGATCGGCGCTATCCTGCCGTTACCGGCGAGTAACTTAGCTCGAACCGAGACAGCTCGACCGCCCCCGGCCGGTACCCGATCATCCGGATGGGATCGGACCGGGAAGCGGCCATCCATCGATACGGGCCACACCAGAGAAGGAATCCACCATGGGCCACTACAAGAGCAATCTGCGCGACCTGCAGTTCAACCTCTTCGAACTGCTCCAGCTCGACAAGGTTCTCGAGTCGGGTGAGTTCGGCGACCTCGACCACGAGACCGCCGTCGACATGCTGCGCGAGGTCAAGGCGCTCGCCGAGGGCCCGATCGCGGAATCCTTCGCCGAGGCCGACCGCAATCCGCCGGTCTTCGACCCGGAGAACCACAGCGTCACCATCCCCGAGAGCTTCAAGAAGTCCTACAACGCCTTCATCGAGGGCGGCTGGGACAAGATCGGCATCGCCGAGGAGCTCGGCGGCCTGCCCGCCCCCCGTTCGCTCTACTGGGCGATCGGCGAGATGATCCTCGGCGCCAACCCGCCGGTGTTCATGTACGCCGCGGGCGCCGGCTTCTCCAACATCTTCTTCAACAACGGCACCGACGAGCAGAAGAAGTGGGCCGCCATCTGCGCCGAGCGCGGCTGGGGCGCCACCATGGTGCTGACCGAGCCCGACGCCGGCTCGGACGTGGGCGCCGGCCGCACCAAGGCGGTCCAGCAGGAGGACGGCTCCTGGCACATCGACGGTGTGAAGCGCTTCATCACCTCGGCCGACCAGGACATGACCGAGAACATCTTCCACCTCGTGCTCGCCCGCCCCGAGGGCGCCGGCCCGGGCACCAAGGGTCTGTCGCTGTTCTTCGTGCCGAAGTACCACTTCGACTTCGAGACCGGTGAGCTCGGCGAGCGCAACGGCGTCTTCGTCACCAACGTCGAGCACAAGATGGGCATCAAGGCCTCGGCCACCTGTGAGGTCACCTTCGGCCAGCACGGCATCCCGGCCAAGGGTTGGCTCGTCGGCGAGGTCCACAAGGGCATCGCACAGATGTTCGAGGTCATCGAGCACGCCCGCATGATGGTGGGCACCAAGGCCATCGCCACCCTGTCGACCGGCTACCTGAACGCTCTCGAGTTCGCCAAGGAGCGCGTCCAGGGTGCCGACATGACCCAGATGACCGACAAGACCGCCCCGCGCGTGACCATCACCCACCACCCGGACGTGCGTCGCTCACTCATGACCCAGAAGGCCTACGCCGAGGGTCTGCGTGCGGTCTACCTCTACACTGCGTCGCACCAGGATCCGGTTGCCGCGCAGATCGTCTCCGGCGCCGATGCCGAGATGGCGCACCGCGTCAATGACCTGCTGCTCCCGATCGTCAAGGGCGTCGGCTCCGAGCGCGCCTACGAGAAGCTCACCGAGTCGCTGCAGACCCTGGGTGGCTCCGGCTTCCTCCAGGACTACCCGATCGAGCAGTACATCCGTGACTCGAAGATCGACTCGCTGTACGAGGGCACCACTGCCATCCAGGCGCAGGACTTCTTCTTCCGCAAGATCATCCGCGACAAGGGCCAGGCCCTGGCGCACGTCGCCGGCGAGATCCAGAAGTTCATCGACTCCGAGGCCGGCAACGGCCGCCTGAAGACCGAGCGCGCTCTGCTGAAGACCGCCCTCGAGGACGTCCAGGCGATGGCCGCCTCCCTGACCAACCACCTGATGGCTGCTCAGGAGAACCCGTCCGAGCTGTACAAGATCGGCACCGGTTCGGTCCGCTTCCTGATGTCGGTCGGCGACCTGCTCATCGGCTGGCTGCTGCTGCGCCAGGCCGAGGTCGCCCTCGCCGCGCTCGACAACGGCGCGTCGGATGCCGACAAGGCCTTCTACGAGGGCAAGATCGCGGTGGCCACCTTCTTCGCGAAGAACATGCTGCCGCTGCTGACCTCGATCCGCACCGTCGTCGAGAACGTCGACAACGAAATCATGGAGCTCGACGAAGCCGCCTTCTGATCCGAGAAGTCGCTTCTGAGACATCCCAAGAGCGCCCCCGTCTGCGGACGGGGGCGCTCTTGCCATCCCGGGTTCCGGGCGTTGCGGTCTCGTTTCGATCCGGCCGACCGGCATCACCGTCGACGACGCACCGTCTAGCGTCGGACAGTGCAGGAACAGAAGGGGTCGGGGACGACACCAGGAGAGCTATGAAGGCACTCGTCTTCCACGGTCCGGGGAACAAGAGCTGGGACGACGTCCCGGAGCCGACGATCCTCGAACCCACCGACGTGATCGTCAAGATGGACGCCACCACGATCTGCGGGACCGATCTGCACATCCTCAAGGGCGATGTCCCCGCGGTCGAACCCGGACGCATCCTCGGACACGAGGGCGTCGGCACGATCACCGAGATCGGCCCGGCGGTGACGACGCTCGCCGTCGGCGACCAGGTCATCCTGTCGTGCATCTCGGCGTGCGGGAAGTGCGACTTCTGCAAACACGGCGTGCATTCCCACTGCCTCGGGAGCGAGGGAGCGTCGGGCATCGGCTGGATCTTCGGGCACCTAATCGACGGCACCCAGGCCGAGTACGTGCGCGTCCCCTACGCCGAGACCTCGGTCTACAAGCTGCCGCCCGGCGTCACCCCGGAACAGGGGGTCGTGCTCAGCGACATCCTGCCGACGGGACACGAGATCGGCATCCGCTACGGGCAGGTCGAGCCCGGCGACGTGGTGGCCGTGGTGGGTGCCGGTCCGGTGGGTCTGGCGACCATCGCGACCGCGGGCCTGTACGGGCCGAGCCGGGTGATCGCGATCGACATCGATCCGAATCGCGTCGAGCAGGCAAAGGCGTTCGGCGCCTCCGACGGCGTCGTATCGTCGGAGGCGGACTGGAAGGAGCAGGTCCTCGCGATGACCGACGGCCTCGGCGTCGACGTGGCCATCGAGGCGGTCGGGATTCCCCAGACCTTCCGGATGTGCCTCGACATCGTGCGCCCGGCCGGTCACGTCGCCAACGTCGGCGTCCACGGCGCTCCGGTGGAGTTCCCGATCCAGGACCTGTGGATCTCGAACATCACGGTGTCGACGGGTTTGGTCAACACCGACACCCTGGGGGTCCTGCTCAAGCTGGTGGCGCAGCGGCGCATCGATCCGGACCTGTTCGTCAGCCACCGCTTCGCGCTGGACGACATCCTCGAGGCCTACGACGTCTTCGGACGGGCCGCCGAGACCAAGGCGCTCAAGGTGGTGCTCCGGGCCTGAGCCCGCAGCGGCGGGCCGACGTTCATTCGAGGAGGCGGAGACAGTAGCCGGTCGGGGTCGGCTTCTCCGTGAAGTACTCGGCCTGCTCCTCGCTGCACTCGGGCATCCCAGAGACCTTGGACTCGACCTCGTAGTTCTCGCCCGCGCCGGTGGCGGGCGGCGACGAGCAGTCGATCTCGCGGACGTCGGCAAGGGCGTTGGTCTCCTTCGACGAGGGCAGGTGGTAGCAGCGTCCCTGCTGGTAGACATGCGCCAGGCAGAGCCCGTCCCTGGCCCACTTGCCGAAGCTGTCCGACGAGTCGCCCTCGCCGAACCAGAGTCGCGAGTAGTTCTTCGCGGCGCAGACGCCGGGATCGGCCTTGAGGGCCACCGCGAAGTGGAAGTCCGTGCTGTCGCAGGACACCTTCCGGACGACGGGTTCGTCCTCACCGGACACCGTGACGCATTCACCGACCGCGACGTCGTCGACACCCCAGACCCGGTCGCTCTTACCGGCCGCGACGACGAAGAGAACGACCCCGGTGACGACGACCGCGACGACGAGCAGCGCGGCCCCGCCGAGCACCCACCACAGCACGGTGTTCTTCTTCCTGGGCGGCGGCACCGGCGCGTGCGGTGGGTGACCCGGCCCCGGATATCCGGACGGGACCACGTACGGGCTTCCCGGCCCGGGTGCGCCCGCGTACCCGGGGTACGGACCCGGAGCGCCGGGCCGGCCCGGATACGGACCTCCCGGGGAGGGGTTGCCCGGATAGCCCTGGCCCGGCCGCCCGGGACCCTGCGGTGGAGTCGTCATGGTCGGGAGACTAGCGCTACCTCGGCGTCCGGTGACCGCACTGTTCACAGGCGGGTTCGGCAATGACAAACCCACCCGCCTTCCGTGGATTCTGCGGCCCGCTCGGGGGCGTGTGTACGGAAGAGGGGTGGGTTTGCAGCAGTGTCGGTTACCGAATCACTTCGGAGGCATCCGGATGCCGCCGTCGACGCGGATGACCTCGGCGTTCATGTAGCTGTTGGTGATCAGCTCGACGACCATCGAGGCGAGCTCGTCGGGCTGGCCCAGGCGATGCGGGAACAGGACCGACTCGCCCAGCTTGGCCTTGAACGCCTCGGCGGCCTCGCCCTCACCGTAGATCGGGGTGTCGATCAGGCCCGGGGCGATGGTGTTGACGCGGATGCCGACCGCGGCCAGGTCACGGGCGACCGGCAGGGTCATGCCGACGACGCCGCCCTTGGACGAGGAGTACGACGCCTGCCCGATCTGGCCGTCGAACGCGGCGACCGACGCCATGTTGACGATCGCGCCGCGCTCGCCGTAGGCGTCGAGCGGCTCGTTGCGGCTCATCGCGGTGGCGGCGAGCCGGATGAAGTCGAAGGTGCCGATCAGGTTGATCGCGATGACCTTCTTGTAGGCGTCCAGGTTGTGCGCCGAGGCGAACTCGCCGTCCTTGCCGATGGTGCGCTGCGCCCAGCCGATGCCGGCCGAGTTGACCAGCGCACGCAGCGGGCCCAACTCGGTGGCCGCGTTGACGGCGGCCTCGATCTGCTCGGTCGAGGTCACGTCGACGCTGGCGAAGACGCCGCCGATCTCCTTGGCGAGCGCCTCGCCCTTCTCGGCGTTCAGGTCGGCGACGACGACCTTCGCACCCTTGGCCGCCAGCTGACGAGCCGACGCCGCGCCGATACCCGACGCCCCACCTGTGACGATTGCACTAGCTCCGTTGATATCCACGAGTCGCAATATATCGAACGTTAGTGAGATGCGGAACACATCGCCCGCGCCGTCTCAACACGGACCACATCCGCGGCGCCGGTCAGATGCACCTCACGATGGGTTCGGGCGCGTAGCGGACAGTCCGGGTGTTGCGGGTGATCTCCTGTCCCGTGCGGGCGTCGCGGACGATCCGGGTGTCCGAGGTGGTGAATCCCTTGCTCCCGCCGCTGGCGATGCAGTCGTCGCCCTTCGGCAGGGTGATCTTCTCCGGGTCGGTGTATCCGTACCGCTCGCCGGTGATCGACTCGACCTCGTAGGCCTTGGTCCCCCACAGGCGGACCGTCACCGCCGACGGCGACCAGCTGGTCTCGATGAGAACGCCGTGGCGGGTGTTGTTGCGGAACTTCAGGTCGATGGCGCCCTCGAAGACGGTCGCCTCGCGGGCCTCGGGATAGCGGGAGATGTAGTACGCGTGCTCGGTGTGTTCGATGTCCTCGAGGCCGGCGAAATACGTTGCGTTGTACAGCGTCGTCGCGAACTGCGAGATGCCGCCGCCGACGGCCGTCGCGGCGCGTCCGTTGTTGATGATCGTCGAGTCGACGTACCCCTGCGCGGCGCCGCGCGGGCCCGTGTGGCCGTTGAGCGAGAACACCTTTCCGGGCAGCACCAGCGCGCCGTCGACCTCGGCGGCGACGAGTCGGATGTTCTCGCCCGACGCGGAAGAGAACCCGCTGGTGGTGTATTCGCTGATCAGTTCCCGCACACCGAGTTTGCGGGCGGCCTCGGTGGTCAGCTTGGGCTTCACCTCGTCGTAGACGACGTCGACCCTGCGGTCGCTGCCGCGCGCGATCGCGCTCGACGCGAGGGCGTCGAGCGTCTTGGGCCAGTTGATCCTGGCGCCGTTGACCGCCGGGACGACCGTCGGCGCCCCGGTCTGCAAACTGAACCGCGCGCTGACCGCCGGCCGCTGCGACGGATCGAGGTCGGGGGACAGGATCTTCCGCGCGCGCTTCTCGTCGACGCTGGGGACGAGTCCACCCCGACCGTCCGGCACGAAGGTGAGGATCGACCCGATGTCGCCCGCCGGCACCTCGACCTCGCGTTTACGACGGTCGATCAGACGTAGCGGACCCGACGTCGCGCGGGTGGCCCCGCCGGCAACGGTGGCGTCGACGACCTGCGCGCTGACCGTGGGCGAGAACGGCTCCATCGGCATGTCGACGGGGCCGCCGTCGAGCCATCGGTCGACGAGGACCCGGGCGGCGGCGTCGCGCGCGATGCGTTCGCCGGGTGCGGGCTGATCGCCGACCGGCGTGGTGCCGTCGTAGTGCACGCCGCCCTCGACCGCGGCCTTCTCCAGCGCGGTCCGGTGCTCGTCGAGCGCGACATCCATGGCCGCACGGTCGAGGGTCACGACCGGCTCGACGTCCCGGCTGCGGCCCAGGAGTGCGGCCAGGCGGGTGACGGGATTGCGGGGTTGTTCCAGCAGACGTTCCCGCGTGGCGTCGGCGTCGAAGGACAGGCCCAGCGCATCGGGGGCGATCGCGGCCGTGCCCTCGGGCGTCCGGAGGACGACGGGTTGCTTCGACCGCGCGGTGAGTTCGTCGAGGACCGGCTGCAGGCCGGCGGTGTCCCGGTTACCGGCGCTGATCCCGCCGATGACGGCGCCGCGTGCGGAGTGATCGCGGGTGAGGACGAGATCGACGGCCAGTGCGAGGGTCAAGGCGACCACGACGGCGAGCAGCACGCGGACGGCGTTGCGCACTCGGCGGGCTCTAGTGGTCACGACTCCATCCATCACGGCTGACTGCCTGGGCCAGTCGGGTGTTGGTGGCCGGCGGAACGTCTGCTGCGCCGATCTCGTCCGGGGACGGGACCGGGCGTGCAAATATACAGGTGCTCCGGCCGAGCTGTCGGGTCGGGGGTCTGACAGCTCAGCCGGAGCTATATCCATACTTACGCCACTTGACGCGCTTGTACACCCCGGGTGGGATATTCCCGCCGAATATGTGACCAAAGACCCGTTTTCCCACGAGAAATGAGACGGATCGCGCGTCTCGTCGCTCGATCCGTCTCATCTCGTGTTGGGCGCGGTCCGGGTCGGTCAGCCCTCGATGATCGCGGTGACACCCTGACCGCCGGCGGCGCAGATCGAGATCAGCGCGCGTCCGCCGCCGTTCTCCTTGATCTGCTTGGCGGCCTGGGCCACGATGCGGCCGCCGGTCGCGGCGAACGGGTGGCCCGCGGCGAGAGACGAGCCGTGCACGTTGAGCTTCGAGCGGTCGATCGGGCCGAGCGCGGCGTCGAGGCCCAGGCGCTCCTTGCAGTACTCCTCGGACTCCCACGCCTGCAGGGTCGCGAGGACGACCGACGCGAAGGCCTCGTGGATCTCGTAGAAGTCGAAGTCCTGCAGGGTGAGGCCGTTGCGCTCGAGCAGGCGCGGCACGGCGTAGGTGGGCGCCATGAGCAGGCCGTCGGGGCCGTTGACGTAGTCGACCGACGCGGTCTCGCTGTCGACGAAGTACGCGAGCACCGGCAGGCCGCGCTCCTCGGCCCACTCGTCGCTGGCCAGCAGCACGGTCGACGCGCCGTCGGTGAGCGGGGTCGAGTTGCCGGCGGTCATGGTGGCGTCGCCGAGGGAGACGCCGAACACCGGCTTGAGCTTGGCGAGCTTCTCCACCGACGAGTCGGGGCGCAGGTTCTCGTCGCGGGTGAGACCCATGAACGGGGTGATCAGGTCGTCGAAGAAGCCGGCGTCGTAGGCCGCCGCCATGTTCTTGTGGCTGGCCACGGCCAGTTCGTCCTGGTCGGCGCGCTTGATGCCGAACTCCTTGGCGGTGATGGCCGCGTGCTCGCCCATCGACATGCCGGTGCGCGGCTCGCCATTGCGCGGGATCTCGATGCCGAGCTTGGTGATCAGCTTGGCGGCATTGAGGATCTGGTCCTTGGTGCTGCGGGAGCGATTCACCTCGAGCAGCTGGCGGCGCAGCTCGTCGCTGACGGCGATCGGGGCGTCGGAGGTGGTGTCCACGCCACCGCCGACCGCGGCGTCGTAGCGACCGCGGGCGATGCCGTCGGCGACGATCGTGATCGCCTGCAGGCCGGTGCCGCACGCCTGCTGGACGTCCATGGCCGGGGTGTAGGGCGACAGCGCCGAACCCAGCACCGACTCGCGGATGAGATTGAAGTCACGGGCGTGCTTGAGCACCGCGCCGCCGGCGACCATGCCGAGCCGCTCGCCCTGCAGGTTGAACCGGCTCACCAGGCCGTCGAGGGCCGCGGTGAACATCTCCTGGTTGCTGACCTTGGCATACGCGCGGTCCTGACGGGCGAAGGGAATGCGGTTGCCGCCGATGATGGCCACCGGACGCTCGGTCCGGGGCTTGGGGGCGTTGGCCTTGTACGGGGTGGAACTGTTGTCTGCCACGTCGATCTCCAGAGTCGTGTGCGGTATCTATAGCGTATTCTTACTCAACAGTAAGTTCGTTGTCGAACGACAGAGGAGATCAACGTGGCCGCCAACGCAACTGGCCTGTACTCGAGCTTCGTCCATTCCGCGCCGGGCGCCTTCATCGCCAAGCAGGCCGGCCTGCCCGTGCCGCCGCCACTGCGGCGCTACAAGCCCTCCGAGCCGCCACTGCCGGGTCCGGTGCTCCTCGGCGGCGAGGGCCGACTCGTCGAGCCGCTGCGTGAGCTGCTCGCGAACGCCGACGACTACGACCTCATCCAGAACGCCCTGACCGGCCGCAGCGCCGACAAGTACGGCGGCCTGGTGTTCGACGCCACCGGCATCACCTCCCCGGCCGAGCTGCGCCAGCTGTTCGAGTTCTTCCAGCCGGTCATGCGCTCCTACGCCCCGTGCGCACGGTTCCTCGTGCTCGGCACCACGCCGGAGCTGGTCACCGACCCCAACGAGCGCGTCGCACAGCGCGCGCTGGAGGGCTTCACCCGCTCGCTGGGCAAGGAGCTCCTCAAGGGCGCGACCGTCCAGCTCGTCTACGTCTCGCCCGACGCCGAGACCGGCCTCTCCGGCCTCGAGTCGACCCTCCGCTTCGTCCTGTCGGCGAAGTCGGCGTTCGTCGACGCCCAGGTGATCCGCGTCGGCGCCGACAACGCGGAGGCCCCCAAGAGCTGGGACCGCCCGCTCGAGGGCAAGGTCGCCGTGGTCACCGGTGCCGCCCGCGGCATCGGCGCCACCATCGCCGAGGTGCTCTCGCGTGACGGCGCCCATGTGATCGCATGCGACGTCCCGCAGGCCGGCGACGCGCTGTCGGAGACCGCGAACAAGGTGGGCGGCACGTCGTTCCCGATCGACGTCACCGACCCGGAGGCCGGCGCGAAGCTCGCCGAGCACGCGCTCGAGCGTCACGGCGGCGTCGACATCATCGTCAACAACGCGGGCATCACCCGCGACAAGCTGCTCGCCAACATGGACGCCGCCCGCTGGGACGCGGTCATCGCGGTCAACCTGATCGCCCCGCAGGCCCTCGTCGACGCGCTGCTGGAGAAGGGCGCCCTGCGCTCGGGCGGCGCGGTCATCGACGTCTCGTCGATCGCCGGCATCGCGGGCAACCGTGGCCAGACCAATTACGGCGCCTCGAAGGCCGGCGTCATCGGGCTGGTCGACGCGTACGCGCCGATCCTGGTCGAGAAGGGCATCACCATCAACGCCGTCGCCCCCGGCTTCATCGAGACCAAGATGACCGCGGCCATCCCGCTGGCGACCCGCGAGGCCGGCCGCCTGATGAGCTCGCTGCAGCAGGGTGGCCAGACCGTCGACGTCGCCGAGACCGTGGCCTACTTCGCCAACCCGGCGAGCAGCGCCATCACCGGCAACGTGGTCCGCGTCTGCGGCCAGGGCTTCCTGGGCGCGTGATGGGTAGGACGATCACGCTCCCGGGCGTCCCCGGGACCGCAGAGCTCTACGGCAAGACCGTCACCGCGATGCTGCCGGGCATCGGCAAGCCGGCCCGGGTCGAGGCCGACGCCCCTCTGCCCGACACGCACTACCGCCTCGACGACCTGCGTGTCGATCCGGCTGCGCTGCAGGCGTATTGCCACGCGACCGGCCAGCGGTTCGGCGAGACCCTGCCGCTGACATACCCGTTCGTGCTGCAGTTCCCGGTGGTCATGAAGCTGATCACGTCGGACGACTTCCCGTTCGGCGCAATCGGTTCGGTACACCTCAACGACACGATCGAGCGTTTCCGCCCGATCGCGGTATCCGAGCCGCTGTCGATCGTGACCCATGCGGAGAACCTGCGCGAGCACCGCAAGGGCATCCTCGTCGACGTCATCAGCGAGATCAGCGTCGGCTCCGAACTGGTGACGCGCCAGACCGCGACGTTCCTCAAGCAGCAGCGCACCAGCCTGTCCGACGAGCCGCGCGGGCCGGAGCCGAAGGCGAAGACCCCGCCGCCGCCGGACGCGATCCTCTCGGTGGACCTGGGACGCATCCGCGAGTACGCGGCCGCATCCGGCGACCGCAACCCGATCCACATGGCCAACCTGACGGCCAAGGCCTTCGGGTTCCCGCGGGCGATCGCCCACGGCATGTGGAGTGCTGCGGCCGCCATCGCCAACATCGAGGCCCAGCTGCCCGGCGCCGTCACCTACGACGTGAAGTTCGGCAAGCCGATCCTGTTGCCCGCCAAGGTGAATCTCTACACCCGGCGGGTCGACGACGAGGGCTTCGACATCGCGATCCGCGATCGCAAGAAGGGATTCCCGCACCTCACCGCGACGACGCGGAAGGGCTGAGATCCTCGCTCACCGAATCCGTTCCCGCTCACACCGTTCGCGTGAGCGGGAACGGATCGTGTGAGCGCCGATTCGGCACGGAGGCGGCTCAGCTGTCGGTACCGACGCCCTTCAGGCCTCGCCAGGTGATGCCGACGAGCAGGTTGGTGGCCTTCTCGAGGTCCACGTCGCCCTCGGTGATGCGGTCGGCGACGGCCTCGGCGGCGCCGACGATGGCGACTGCGGTCAGCTCGAAGTCGATGTCGCCGGCGGTCTCGACGGTGGTGCCCGCCTTGATGAGCTCGGCGACCATCTCGACGACGCGGCGGCGGCTGTCGGAGACGATGCCGGCGAAGCTGGCGGTGCCGATGGCGACGCGGTAGAGCACGCGCCACGACTCGCGGTTCTCGTGGACGAACCGGAGGAACTCGCGGATGACGGTCCGGGCCTGCTCGCGCTGGGACAGCGACGGGTCGAAGCCGACGCTCATCGCCTCGATGAACAGCCCGGACTCGCGGGCGATGCAAGCACTGAACAGCTCCTCCTTGGAGCCGTAGTACAGGTACAGCATCGGCTTGGAGATCTGCGCCTCGGCGGCGATGGCGTCCATCGACGTCTCCCGGAAGCCGTTCTGCGAGAACACCTTCACGGCGGCATCGAGCATCTGCTGCTCACGTACAGCACGTGGCAGACGCTTGGTTCCGCCCGACATCATGACCTCCGATCCCACGACCGCTACTCGATCGACGATACCCACAAACTTACCAAGCGGTAAGTTCAACGGTCGCTCGGGCGGTGCATGAGCGGTTCGCTCAGCAGGTCACGACGCCCTTCGAGCGGAGGATGCGCAGCACCTTCGCGTCGAGGCGTGCTGGGGCCAGCCGGCCCTGCGCGACGGCCTTCTCCAGCGTGTCGAGGACCGAGGAGACGCGGTCGGTGGACAGCCAGAGCGCGACGTCGCCGCCGGCGAGGATGAACTTCTCGACCGCCTGCTCGATCGGGTACCGGGCGCTGATCGCCGCCATGCCCGACAGGTCGTCGGAGAAGATCACGCCGTTGAACCGCGGCCCGCCGTAGCCGACCCCGGTGCGCAGCATCTGGATCGCCGGACGGCTGATCGACGCCGGGAGTCCGTTGGTCAGGCCGGGGACGATGAGGTGACCGACCATGACGCCGGCCGGACCGGGGTCGCGCAGCAGGTTCCGGAACGGCACCAGGTCGCTGTTCTGCAGCTGCGCCAGCGACGGCACCTGCACGACGCCGAGGTGCGAGTCGCCCGACCCGTGGCCGTGGCCCGGGAAGTGCTTGTACACCGGTGTGATCCCGGCGTCGGCGAGACCGGCGGCATAGGCCGCCGCGTACTTCGTGACGACGGCCGGGTCGTTGCTGAACGAGCGGTCGCCGATGACCTCGTCGTCCGACTCGTCGCTCACGTCGGCGACCGGCGCGAAGTCCACGGTCACGCCCAGCTGCTTGAGCTGACGACCCACCCCGGCGGCGATCTGCCTGACCTGATCGGGGGTCTTGGTGCGCGCGAGCTCGCGCGGCGAGACATGGTCGATCCCCAGCGCCGACAGCCGCGACACCCGGCCGCCCTCCTGGTCTACGGTGACCATCAGCGGGATGTCGGAGCCACGGGAGATGCGGGATGCCGCGCCGCTCGTGAGGATCGCCTTGTCGGTCCAGCTGCCGACGAAGATCCCGCCGATCTCCTCCTTCTCCACGATCCGCTGTGCGTCGGCGGCCCCGGTGACGCCCACGACGATCAGCTGCGCCAGTTTCTGCCGGCGCGTCAGCTCGGAGAGCTGATCGGCACCGCAGGCCTTGGCGACAGGCGTCGTGCTCGACGCGACCGACGAGTACCCCGGCGTCGGCGACGCGGACGCGCTCGGCGTCGATGACGGCGCGACGGGACTCGACGAGCCGCAGGCCAGCAGGCCGACGGTCAACGTCGCGACCGTCGCGGTCGCCAGCGCGTTCCGAATCCACCGAGGTCGGCGAGTTGGGTACATGGGTCGAGTCTGGCATGTAACCTGAGCAAATGGACGCAGGGTCCGTCCCGGCCGAGACCGCGACCTCCCCCGGTGGTCGCGAGGAATCACGCGCGAGACAGACCCTGATGATCGCCTACGACGGCTCGGAGAACGCCGATCGCGCGATCCGCTACGCCGGCCGATTCCTCCTCGCCGAAGCCGCCTTCGTCGTCACCGCCTGGCAACCCGGCGGCATGACCCCCGCGCGCCTGTCCACCCTCGCCGGCGGGATGCAGCCGTTCGTCGACACCCAACTCGACGCCGACCTCGACCGCGCTCTCGAACACGAGGCGGCGGCCCTCAACGAGCGCGGCGTCGCGCTTGCCCGCGAGTGCGGCCTGTCCGCGCGCGGCATGCTCGTCGAGGTGGAGTCCACGGTCTGGGGCGCGCTCGTCGCCGCAGCCGACGCGCTCGACGTCGACCTGCTGGTCACCGGCACTCGCGGGGCGTCGGGCCTGCGGGCGCTGCTGAAGTCCAGCGTCGCCGAACGCGTCCTCAAACACTGCCATCGACCGGTGTTCATCGTCCCGGCCCAATGCGAGAAACACCCGGAGGTCACGCCCTAGCGCGTCGGTTGCCGCAATCGGATGCCATCGCGGGACGAACACGGGCGGGTGAGCACATGGTCGACGTCTACTCGATGGTAGTTTCTTCGCCATGACCAACAACCGCCTTGTGGCCGGCGCCGTCGCCGGTGTGGCCGGCATCCTGGTGGGACTCGGCGCGGTGTTTCTCGGCGGGTTCCTCGCCTCTGAGAACAGCCCGTCCACGGACCTGAACAACATCAACCCGAACAACGGGTTCGTGCAGGGTTCCGTCGACTACGGCTCGCGCGAGGGCGCGGCCGGCGCCGAGAACAACTGACGTCCCCGCGACGCCGGAGCCGGCGTCGCGACGACCTGACGGCAGCAGCAACTGAGTAGTCCACCGAACACCGCCTCCACGAGGGTTCTGACGACCCGTGGAATCGGTGTCGCCTCGGTGATCGCGCTGATCGTCTGCCTACTGCAGTCCCCGGGCGAGATCGCCGCCGACACCAAGCTGGATCTCACCGCCAACCCGCTCGGGTTCCTGGCGCGGGCGGCACACCTGTGGACGCCCAACGCGCCCATGGGCCAGGTCCAGAACCAGGCCTACGGCTACTTCTTCCCGCACGGCGCGTTCTTCGCCGTCGGCGACCTGCTGTCGGTGCCGCCGTGGATCGTGCAGCGCCTGTGGTGGGCGCTGCTGCTCGTCGTCGGCTTCGTCGGCATCGTGCGCGTCGCCGAGGCCCTGCGCATCGGCTCCCCCGCATCCCGCGTCTTCGCCGGCATCGTCTTCGTCCTGAGCCCGCGCGTCCTCACCACCCTCGGCTCGATCTCGTCGGAGACGTTGCCGATGATGCTCGCCCCGTGGGTGCTGCTGCCGGTGATCCGGGCGCTCGACGACCCGGGCCTCGCCGGCGGCGGCACGGCGCGCCCGCTGTGGCGGGAGGCCGCGCGCTCAGCCGCAGCAGTGGCCCTGATGGGCGCCGTCAACGCGGTGGCGACCGCCGCGGCACTCGGGGTCGCGGCGGTGTGGTGGTTGCTGCACCGGCCCCGCGACGGCCGGTGGTGGCGGTTCGGGGCGTGGACGACGCTGGGGCTGGTCTTCGCGTGCGCCTGGTGGATCGTTCCGCTGCTGCTCCTCTCGCGGGTAAGCCCGCCGTTCCTCGATTACATCGAGTCCTCCCGGGTCACCACCGAGTGGACGTCGCTGACCGAGGTGCTCCGCGGCGCGAGCTCGTGGACGCCGTTCGTCTCCCCAGAACGCGTCGCGGGCGCGGTGCTGGTCACCCAGCCCGCCGCGGTGCTCGCGACCGGGACCATCGCGGCCGCCGGTCTCGCCGGCCTGTGCATGCGGCACATGCCGTCCCGCGGGCGACTGGTGACCATCCTGGTCATCGGACTGCTGGTGATGTGCACCGGCTACGTCGGCGGTCTCGATTCGCCGGTGGCCGAACAGGTTCGCACATTCCTCGACGGGTCGGGCGCCCCGCTGCGCAACATCCACAAGTTCGAGCCGTTCGTCCGCCTGCCGCTGGTGCTCGGCGTCGCCCACCTGTTGGCGCGGGTCCCGCTGCCCGGCACCGCGAGCGCGCGGGAGACGTTGTCGGCGTTCGCCCATCCGCAACGTTCACGCCCGGTGGCCGCGGCCATCGTCCTGCTGGTCGCGGTGATCGCCTCGGGATCGCTGATGTGGACCGGGCAGATCGCGCCGGCCGGCACCTACCGCGCGATCCCCGATCACTGGAGGCAGGCGGCTAACTGGCTGTCCGAGCACAGCGAACGTCCCGACGGCGCACCGCCCGCCCGCACCCTCGTGGTTCCCGGGGCCCCGTTCGCCGACCAGCTGTGGGGCCTCACCCGCGACGAACCGCTGCAACCGCTCGCCGACGCCCCGTGGGCGGTGCGCGACGCCATCCCGCTGACCCCGCCCGGCGCCATCCGGGCGCTCGACGCGGTACAGCGCGAGATCGCCGCCGGGCGCGGCTCCCCCGGCCTCGCCGCCACCCTCGCACAGCAGGGCATCGGCTACGTCGTCCTGCGCGCCGACCTCGACCCCGAGACCTCCCGATCGACGCGACCGCTCCTCGCACAGCAGGCCCTCGACACCTCGCCCGGACTGACCCGGGTCGCGACCTTCGGCCCGGAGGTCGGACCACCGAGCGTGCGAGGCGTCGTGCGCGACAACGGACTTCGCCCGAAGATGCCGGCGATCCAGATCTATGCCGTCGACCCCGACGGCCTCGAGGGCCCGATCTTCGACGGAACCGGCCCCCTCCTCGTCGACCGCAAGGGGATGACACGCGTCGCCGGCGGCCCGGAGGCCGTCGCCGAGCTCGCCGAAGTGCGCGCACGAGAAGGGCTTCCGCAACTCGGTCCCGTCCTGCTCGACGCCGACGCGAGGCGCGCCGGCATCACCGACGGCCCGCTCGTGGTCACCGACACCCCGGCCGACCGGGAGACCGACTTCGGCCGGGTCGACGACCACAGCTCCGCGATCCGGGCGGCCGGCGACCCCCGCCGGACCCAGAACGCCGCCCCGGACTACCCCGTCGACGGCCAGCCCCTCGTCCGCGGAGAGTGGTTGCTGGACAACGCCCCCGGCGAGGTGGAGGTGACCACGTCGGGATCGGCGTCGGACGCGGTCCAGCCGGGACAGACCTCGCCGGCGAACTCCCCCGCCGCCGCCTTCGACGGCAACCCGCAGACCGCGTGGGTCAGCGGCGGCCTCGAAGGCGCGGTCGGGCGGTGGCTGCGGATCGGATTCACCACGCCGCAGTCCGATCTCGCAGTCACCCTGACCACCGCGAAGGCCCTCGGCCCCGACGTCACCAGCGTCCTGGTCACTACCGAGGCCGGCAGCACCGTGGTGTCGGGCCTGAAACCCGGCAAGGCGACGACGGTGACCGCACCGAGCGGTCCCACGCGATGGCTCCGCATCCGCGCCCTGAGCACCGACGACGGCACGGCCGGAAACCAGTTCGCGCTCGGCGAGGTGTCGGTGACGAATCTGCGCACCTCCTCACCGCTTCAGATCCGGTATCGCGTCACCCTCCCCGACCTCGAGGCGGGCACGCCTGTCGCCCAGTGGCTGCTGTACTCCGAGCTGAACGGCCGCGCCTGGTGCGTCGACGACCCGGCCCGCGAGATCGTCCGGTGCGCACCGGGACTCGGGCTCTCACCGGAGACCGGGGCGGTGTTCACCCGGGCACTATCGGTACCCGAGGACACCACCGTCACCCCGACCGTCATCCTCCGCCCGCGCCCCGGAGATGCGCTCGACCGCCTGCTGGCGGAACCGGGTTCCCTGACGGCGACCGGACCTCGCCCGGTCGGCGACCCACGCGGCAACCCGGGCGCAGCCGTGGACGGCGATCCGGGGACCTCGTGGACCGCACCGCAGATCCCCGAGACCGAACGTGCGGCGGACGACTCCGACGAGCGCGACGAGGAGAGCGGGAAATCCGACGATAACGAGCCGACCCTGGTCGTCCGACTCCCGGCGAGACAACGCGTCGAATCACTGAAAATCCATGCACCGCAGGACTATCCGGCCAGGCCCACCGAGGTGTCGGTCGACCTCGGGACCGGTGAGCAGATCCGGGAGGTCGGGCGCGACGGCGTCCTGCGCCTCGATCCGGCGGTCACGGACCGGATCGTGATCACCATCCGCGAGCAGGCCGACCTGATCGACGTGAACAGCCTGGGATTCGCGACCCCGGCACCGCCGGGCATCGCCGAGGTCGAGGTGCTCCCCGCCCCGGCACCGCCCGCCGATCCGGACCGGGTGGTCGACATCGGTTGCGACGACGGCATCGGCATCACCGCGGCCGGACAGGTCGTCGGGGTGTCGGCGCGGACGACGGCCGGCGCACTGCGCAGCGGCGAGCCCGTCGTCGGAACTCCCTGTGCGAACGGCGAACTGCGCCTGCCCGCAGGTCGTCAGGAAGTGGCGGTCAACCCCGGAGAGGCGTTCACGGTCGACGCTGTGTCGCTGGTGCACGAGCCGATGACGCCCGCGACCACGTCGGTGCCGACGGTGGCCGAGTGGGGCGCGACCCATCGCGTCGTCGACGTCGACGCCGGGCCGGAACGCCTTCTGGTGGTGCCGGAGTCGACCAATCCCGGCTGGATCGCGCGGCTCGACGGCACGGAGTTGTCACCGGTCGTCGTCGACGGGTGGCAACAGGGATGGATCGTGCCGGAAGGCGCGTCGGGGCGGGTCGATCTCACGTACCGGTTCGATTCGCTGTACCGGTGGTCGATCGTCGTCGGCCTGGCGATGATGGCGGCACTGCTTCTCGCGGCGTGGTGGCCGTCGAAACGGCGGGTGGACGTCCCCGCACGGCAGACCCCAGCGCCCGGCCGGACGACTCTGATCGCAGCCGGCGCCGGAATTCTCGGAACGTCATGGCTGCTGGCAGGCTGGTGGGGGTTGGCGATCGGCGTCGTGGCCGGAATCGTCGCCGCCGCCATGCCGCACAGGGCCGGTGTGACGACGACCTTCGTCGCGATGATGGCGGCGACCACCGGGCTCGCCGCGGGCCCGTGGCACGCCGAGGGCGGCTACCACGGCTGGCAGTGGTGGGTTCAGTTGCCGGCGCTGGTCGCGGTGCTGATGACCTGCTGGCTCGTCTTCTTGTCGACCTGGGCCGCCCCATCGACCGATGACGCAGCAACCGATGACGCCGGAGATGCCGGCGCCTCGGCGGCCGTCCGCCTGCGCCGCCGCGCCTCCCGGTTGCGCAGCCAGTTACGCGCAGGCTCCTCGATGAACGCGTAGGACGCCGCGGAGATCCCGATCGTGAGTCCGAGCGTGAGGACCCACACGAGCACGGTGTCGCCGTTGAACGGCACGATCCCGAACAGGGGGAAGACCACGGCGAGGATCGCCACGTGCCAGATGAAGATGCCGTACGACCAGCGTCCGAGCGCCAACATCACCCGTGACGTCAGGAAGCGGAACGGGCCGGGGTTGCAGACGAGCGGCGCGAGGAGCGCGTAGCCGCACAGCCCGCCGAGCACCATCTTGGTGGCGAACTCGGTGTTGGTGACGTCGCCGAGACCGGTGGGGCCGGCCAGGCGCGTGCATGCCAGCCCGTACGCGACGGCCAGGAGTCCGAACATCAGCCAGCGGTTCGCGCTGATGCGGATCGCGAGGTCGAGCGCACGGCCGCGGGTCGCGCCGGGGGTGTCGAGGACGCCCGCGATCTCGGCCAGGATCAGTCCCGCGATGAACCAGGGCAGGTGGCCGAACACCCAGTTCTTGGTCTCGACGCCGTCGGCGACCGGCAGGGACGTGCCCACCCACGCCCACCCGAGGCTGAGGACGCCGAGCGCCATCAGGACGGGGATGCGCACCGAGACGC
Source organism: Gordonia paraffinivorans NBRC 108238 (assembly GCF_000344155.1). GTDB lineage: Bacteria > Actinomycetota > Actinomycetes > Mycobacteriales > Mycobacteriaceae > Gordonia > Gordonia paraffinivorans. Next base: position 98,969 of record NZ_BAOQ01000016.1, read on the forward strand.
GCCGGCCGCGAAGCCGGAGCAACGCGAGCCCGATGACCGGGAGGAGTGCATAGAAGGTGACCTCGACCGACAGGCTCCACATCTGGGTGAGGCCGGCGGTCAGGGTGAGCGGCACGAAGACCTGGGTCAGCGTCAGGTTCGCCAGCCACACCTCCAGGTCGGCGCCCTGCGCCTCCGGCAGCAGCAGGAGCACCAGCACCACGACCACGAGGTAGGCGGGCCAGATGCGCACGACGCGGTGCCGCAGGTAGCGCGGGATGGACGGATGGCCCTCGCCGCGGTGCGCGGCGTCGACCCAGCCCCGCCAGAGCAGGAAGCCGGAGAGGGAGAAGAACAACGCGACCGCGAGGTCGAGGCGACCGAGCACGGGTCCGATCACCGGGATCTCCACCGCGCGGGTCTGGAAGGCCACGTGGGTGGTCAGCACTCCGATCGCCGCGATCGCGCGCATGCCCTCGAGCTGCGGATAGAACCGACGGGCCATGGCCGGCGTCGCGGCTGCGGCGGCGTCGGTTGCGGCGACTTCGTCGGTGGCCTTGGAGGCGACTTCGTCGGTGGCCTTGGAGGCGACTTCGTCGCGGGCGGGGTCGGTGCTGGTCATGCTGGTGACAGGGTAACCGTGCCCCATCCACTACCCTCGCCACCATGTCTTCGGAGCCGTCCCCGGTGCAGTCCGGTCCCCGACGCTGGTCCGCCGCGGACCTGGCGGGACCGACGCTCATCTTCGTCGGCAGCTTCCTGATCGCGGTGACGATCGCCCTGCCCACGCTGCTCGTCGGCAATTTCCGCGAGATCCCCCTCAGCACCGACTTCACCACCGTCGCCACCGCCGAGGACGCCACCGTCCTCGATCGCTGCTCGCTGGCGACCCCGAGGGCCCGGACCGCCGGCGCCGACCTCGTCCGGCAGCAGCGCGTCGTCGCGGTGCAGCCGTCCGACTCACATCGCGTCACCCTGCAGGCCGGCACGTCGGTTCAGGCGGAGACGTTGAAGATCGACGACCGCGAGGTCGACCCGGAGGACCCGCGCCCGGGCAGCGAGGACGAGTCGGCGCAGCCGTGCAACGAGGCCACCATCGACGCGATCAAGGATCGGGTGACGCTCGACCGGGAGACCGCCGAACCGCAGCTCTCGTCGCGCGGGGCGTCGGAGATCCAGTACGACAGCGATCAGGCGCCCGTACTGGTCCCCGACCGTCGCGGCTTCACCTACCTGCTGCCCTTCGACACGAGCCTCTCCGACCACGAGTTCTTCGACCCCGTCACACGGACCACCGTGCCGCTGGCCTACGACGGCGAGACCGAGGTCGAGGGCAAGACCGTGGCCCGCTTCCGCGCCGAGGTTCCCGAGACCGACCTCGCCCGCGAAGCCCTCGGGCGGCCGGTCGGCACCGACGTCGTCATCACCCGCCCGGCGTCGTGGTTCGGGATCGACGGCCCCGCACGGGAACTGACCGCCACCCTGCGACACAAGGGTTCCTGGGACCTCGCCGTCGACGCGACGACCGGCACCATCGTCGACGCCACGATCGTCGTCGACGAGTTCTATGCCTTCCCCGACGGCACGACCGGCGTCCCCGCGGACTACCGGCTGCCGCACCTGCAGGCGACCTTCGCCTACGACGAGCAGACGCAGTCCGAGATGACGCGCCTCGCCTCGGATCTCGCAACCCCGATCACCGTCTGGGGGCGTGTCGTGCCGATCGTCACCGGTGTGCTCGGTGTGCTCGCGCTGATCGCGGGCGCGGTGCTGATCAATCCGGCGTGGCTGCCGGAGCGGTGGCGGCGCACCGCGACCGGCTCCGCGCAGCACGACGCCTGAGGTCGCTCTCTCAGCTCACGACGCCGCCTCGGCGGCCAGGCGTCCGAGCGTGTCCTCGAGCTGGTCGCGGGAGACCAGCGGGAACCCGACCTGCTCGAGGAGCTTCTTGTCGGTGACCTTCGACCAGTCGTGGGTGTGCCGGACCAGGGTCTCGCCGGGCCCGAGGGACTCGAGTTCCCACACCCATTCCCATCCGGGCGGTTCGGTGCCGGCCGGGGTGGTCTTCCACGCCAGCAGCTTGTCCTTCGCGTAGCCGGTGACGTGGTTGTCGGTCTGGTAGTCGCCGCCCATGTGGTCGCCGGCCATGTTCATCGTGAACACCTGCCCGACCTTCTGGATGCGGTCGGCATGGTCGACGCCGCGGATGAACCCGGAGCCGTCGAGGCGCTGATGCCGTTCGGGATTGGAGAGGATGTCGAACACCGCGTCGACGGGGGCCTCGATGACGCGTTCGACTGTGACCTGGGTGACTTCGTTGTCGCTCATCACACCACACTGCCGAAGGTCGGCTGGTGCGGCAACGTCCCTGGGCCGGCGGGGTGGATCCCGGCGGTCAGCGGGTGAGGGCCCACGTGACGGCCGCGGCGACCGTGACCGCCGCCGCGGCGATCGCCGCCACCCCGAGCACCGACCCGGCGAGGGTGAGGATGCAGATCACCTCGGCCGCCACGACCACCCAGGCGACGAACGCGACGCGGGTGCGGTCTCGTGCGATCGCCGACAACAGGACCACCTGCAGCACCGCGAGCGTCGCGCCGATGTAGGCGAACAGCCACAAGATGGGGACGAGTTCGTCGTAGCCGTCGCCGAACACCAGCGGCACCACCGGCCCGGCCGCCCCGGCGCAGAGGGTGAGCACCACTCCGACGGCGGCGACGACGGTCACCGCCTGCCGCAGCGACACCCGGGACCGGGCGGGGTCGGCCAGGCGGGGATAGAAGACGACGCCGATCGCCTGGGGCAGCCAGAACGCGACCTTGGTGGCGATGGCGCCGAGCGCGTACACGCCGACCGAGTCCGCGTCGAGGACCTGCGGGGAGAGCAGCAGGTCGACCGACGAGGCGACGATCAGGACCAGTTGCACCTGCGAGGCGCGGACGACGCTGAGCACGCCGGCCGGAGGGCCCTCGGCCCCGCCCCCGGAGGGGACACCCACCTTGCCGACGACCGCCCAGACCAGGACCACCGACGCCGCAGCACCGATCGTGCCGGCCAGCAGGCCGCCGGCCGGACCGGCGCCGACGGTGAAGGCCCCGATGATGGGCACTGCCCGCAGAATCCCCACCACCGCGAGCACCCAGGACAGGGTGCGGAACTCTCCACGACCCTGGAGGATGCCCTGACCTGCGGCGATCAGCGCGAGGAGGGGGGCGGCCGCCAGCGCGGCGAGGGTCGTGAGGACCCCGGTCCGCAGCAGCAGGGCGACCAGCGGAGTGGCGACGGCGACCAGCGCGACCACGCAGAGCGTCGTCTGCACCCCGACGCGGCGGAGCCGGCGCTCGTCGTGGCCGAGGACCACCTCGCGGGCGATGACGTTCTGCAGGGCCAGTGCCGGCACCCCCAGGACGAGCATCGCCGACAGCAGCACGGCGAACTCGCCGTACTCGCTGACGTCGAGGTAGCGGGCGCTGGCCGTCAGGTGCACCAGGTACATGCAGACGTTGGCGACCATCGACCCGACCGCCACCGACCCCACGGCGCCGACGGTTCCCGATGACCGTCGACGGGCCGGCTGGGTCTGCTGCATGACCACAAGTGTGACGAGTCGGGCCGAGGATGCGTGAACAGGGTGGGATGCCCGCAGAGGGTGCTTTGCACCGTTCACTGTGCATAGGCGACGATGGGTGGCTGGAGAACCAGGACCGAAGCCGACGAGAGATACCGATGTACGACGAGAAGACCACCTACGACGCCGAGCCGACCGACGTCGGTTCGCGTATCGATCCGGTGCTGGCCCGTAGCTGGCTGCTGGTGAACGGTGCGCACTACGCCAAGTTCGAGCCCGCCTCGCGCTCGCGCGCCGACATCGTGGTCCTCGACATCGAAGACGCGGTCGCCCCCAAGGACAAGGTGACCGCCCGCGACAACGTCGTGCGGTGGATCGGCCCGAAGGACGGTTCCGGTCCCGGCGCCGGCGACTGGGTGCGGATCAACGGCTTCGGCACCCCGTGGTGGGCCGACGACCTCGCGGCCCTCGCCGAGACCGCCGTCGGCGGTGTGATGCTGGCGATGGTCGAGTCCGTCGACCATGTCACCGAGACCGCCAACCGGCTCCCCGGCCTGCCCATCGTCGCGTTGGTGGAGACCGCGCGCGGGCTCGAGCGGATCAGCGAGATCGCGTCGGCCAAGGGCACCTTCCGGCTCGCCTTCGGCATCGGCGACTTCCGTCGCGACACCGGTTTCGGCGACGACCCGCTGACGCTCGCCTACGCCCGGTCGCGATTCACCATCGCCGCCAAGGCCGCTCACCTGCCGAGCGCGATCGACGGGCCGACGGTCGGTTCGAGCGCACTCAAGCTGAGCGAAGCCACCGCGGTCAGCGCGCAGTTCGGCATGACCGGAAAGATCTGCCTGACGCCGGCCCAGTGTGCGCCGGTCAACGAGGGACTCTCGCCCTCGCAGGACGAGATCACCTGGGCCAAGGAGTTCTTCGCCGAGTTCGAGCGCGACGGCGGCGAGATCCGCAACGGCTCCGACCTGCCGCGCATCGCCCGCGCCACCAAGATCCTCGACCTCGCCCGCGCGTACGGCATCGCCGAGTCGGAGTTCGACGACGATCCGGTGCACGCGCCCGCCCCGTCGGACACCCACCACTACTGACGGTGGCTCCCGCACGGCTCCTCCCGGCGCTCTACCTGGTGAGTGCCGTGGCGGCCGTGGCGATCCTGGCGCCCGTGCTGCCGACGCTCGCCGGCGCCGGCCCGGGGTATCTCCTGTACCGGGACGCGGTGTCGACGCCGCGCACGCACGTCACCGACACGACGCTGGGGATCGGCGACCTGCCGCCGCGGGCGGTTCCGCAGGACTGGTTCGTGGCGATGGCGTCGTCGGTCGTCGACGGCGGGGTGGTGGTCGTGGCGACCCTATTGGCCTCGCTGGTGTTCGCCGGCGTCGGCTACGGACGTCTGGCATCGCGCCTGGTCCCGGGCTCCGGTCGGGCCGGCGCCGTCGCGGCCGCGCTGGTGGCGATCTGGAATCCCTATGTGGCCGAACGTCTTCTGCAGGGCCACTGGAGCCTGCTGGCCGGATATGCCGCGCTGGGATGGATCCTCGTCGCGGCGATGGAACTACGAGATCGTCCTGATCTCACACGGTTCGCACAACTCGGCGGCCTGCTGGCCGCGGCCGGACTCACCCCGACGGGGTCGGTGCTGGCCGGGCTCGTGCTGGCGGCGGCGCTGATCGGACGACCGGTCGGTGCGCGGGCGACGGCGATCGCGGCGGCGCTGTGGCCGGCGAGCACGGCGCCGTGGACGCTGACCGCGGTGATCAGCGACGCGGCCACGACGTCGAATCCGGCGGGTGTGGAGGCCTTCGGGCTGCGCCCCGAGCCGGGGCTCGGTCCCGTGGGGACGGTGTTGTCACTCGGCGGGATCTGGAACGCCGACGCGGTGCCGTCGAGCCGGACCATCTGGTGGGCGGCGGTCGCGACCCTGTGCCTGCTGATCGTCGTGTCGGCCGGTGTCGTGTTCTTGTGGCGCCGACGTGCGTCACTCGATCCGCTCGTGCGAGCCCTCGGCCTGCTGTCCGCGGCGGTCGCGGTCCTGTTGGTGCTCAGCACGTTCGGTCCGGGGCAATGGGTGCTGGAGGCCGCGGTCGAGCACGTCCCCGGAGCCGGCCTGTTCCGGGACACGCAGAAGTTCGCCGCTCTCCTCGTCCCCGGCGTCGCGGTGGCGGTGGCGGCGGCGGTCACGGCGGCCGGTCGGCGGGTGCCGTCCGGTTTCGCACTCGCGGCGGTCACCCTGCTCGTCGTCGCGCCGCTCCCCGACCTCGCCTGGGGCGTCGGCGGTTCGGTGCGTTCGGTGGGCTACCCCGAGGACTGGGCGACCGTCGCGGAGCTGGTCCCCGCGGATCAGGGAGCGGTCGCGCTGTGGCCGGCGGACACCGTGCGGCAGTACGCCTTCGCCGACGAGGTCTCACTCGATCCCGCTGCGCGGATGCTGCGGGCGCCGGTCATCGAATCGGGGGAACTCAGCGTCGACGGCGAGGTCGTCGACGCGCCGAGCGAACGTGCCGCCGCGGTCGCCGCGGTGCTTGAGTCCGGCGGGTCGCCCGCCGAACTCGCCGCGCTGGGTGTGGGTTGGGTTCTGGTCGAGAACGATTCGCCACCGGCGCTACTCGCCGAGGAGGGGCGGCTCGTCCATGACGGCGAGGATCTCCGGCTCTACCGGATCGACGCCCACGCAGACCGTTCGGCGGACGGGTCCGACCGGGCACTCGCGATCGGAGCGCACCTCGTCTGGGCGGCGCTGTTGGCGGCGGGGATCGTGGGCGCGGTGGCCGCTACCGCGAGAGCACCGCGTCGAACGTCTCGATGAAGCCGTCGCAGGTCGCCTCCCAAGAATAGCGCCCCGCCTTCGCCTGCGCGTTGCGCCCGAGGCGCTGCGCCTCGTCCGGATTGTCGATGAGTTTCCTTGTGGCACTGACCAGTTCGTCGACACCGTCGACCAGGAGGCCGGTGTTCCCGTCGTCGATCGAGTCGAGGAGTCCGACCGAACTGCGGTAACCGATGGTCGGGACGCCGTGCTGGGCGGCCTCGATGACCGCGAGGCCCCACCCCTCCTTGCGGGACGGCATCAGGTGGACATGCGCCTGCGACAGCAGTTCGTGCTTGCGGGACTCACTGACGTGGCCATGGAAGACGACCGCGTCGGTCACGCCGAGTTCAGCTGCGGCGGAACGGAGTTCGTCGGCCCACCAGCCGCCGCCGATGACGTCGAGATGCACGTCGAGACCGGAGCGCCGCAGCTGCGAGCAAACGGTGAGCGCATCCTCGACCTGCTTGTGCGGCACGAGGCGCGACAGCACGCACAGTCGCACGGGACCGTCGGTGGAGACGCCCGATGCGAGTGCCGCGTCGCCGGGAATCGGGTCGACGCCGTTGCGGACGACGGAGATGCGCTCGTCGTCGACGCCGAGTGCGACGAGCTCGTTCTTCGACGGCGTGGACACCGTGACGTATCTGTTGCGCCGATGCACCCGCGGCGACAGCCGCGACTCGATGAACCAGCCGACCCGGCCGAGCGCACGACCGGCGACCGGCCACTGTTCGCGGTGGCAGTGGTGGACCAGCACCACCGTGGGGGCCGGGGCGACCAGGGTCGCGAAGAACGGGACGCCGTTCTGGGTGTCGACGACGACCTCGGGACGGATGCCCTTGAGCGGTCCACGGCCGAGCCGGCCGGCCAGGATCGTCGCCAGCATCCGCGGGTAGACCGTGATGCGACCGCCGGCGCGGACGAACCGCATGCCGTCGCGCACCTCCTCGGATGCCGCGCCGGGGTAGGCCGAGGTCAGAAAGGTGACGCGTGCGCCGCGTCGGGCCAGCTCGGCACCGACGCGTTCCAGATAGGTCTCACTGCCCCCGCCCTGCGGGTGGCGTGTGTCCCGCCAGCACAGGAGCAGGACATCGGAAGGTACGCGCATCGCACGACAGCCTACCGCCAGGTAACCGCGGGTCATGCCCGGACCGGCCCGGCGACGGAACCGGCCCGGCCTCGGCGCGACGCGACGAGACCGACTCCCAGACGTCGATCCGGCCGTGCGACGTCGAGCGAGGTCGCACCGTCGAAACGACGTCTGCCGGTCAACGACAGGCACGAGCCGAGCGCGACGGACCGCCACGACTAGAGTGACCCGACGATGACCACGAACTCCGGCCGCACGCGGATGGCCCGGCTCGCGACCCTGCGCCGCGCCGCGGGCCTGCTGAACGACTTCCGGTACGAGCAGTCCGACCCCGCCCGCTTCTATGGCGCCCTGGCCGCCGACACCGCCGACATGGTCGAGGCATTCGTCCCCGACCTCGACGGCAAGGTGATCCTCGACGTCGGCGGCGGGCCGGGGTACTTCGCGGACGCCTTCCGGGCGCGCGGCGCGCACTACATCTCGGTCGAGCCCGACCCCACCGAGATGCACGCCGGGGGTCTCGAACACCGTGGGTCGGTGCGCGGTTCCGGCCAGGACCTGCCCTTCGGCGACGGCTGCATGGACATCACCCTGTCGTCGAACGTCGTCGAGCACACGTCGAAACCGTGGGAGATGGCCGACGACATGCTGCGCGTCACCCGCCCCGGCGGCGTCGTGATCATCAGCTACACGCTGTGGTGGGGTCCGTTCGGCGGTCACGAGATGGGCCTGACCCACTACCTCGGCGGGCACCGCGCCGCGCGCCTGTACACCAAGCGCCACGGCCACCCGCCGAAGAACCTCTACGGGACGTCGTTGTTCGCGGTCAACGCCACCGACGGCCTGCGCTGGGCACGCACGGCGTCCGACCGTGCCGAGCTCCTCGCCGCCTTCCCCCGCTACATCCCGCGCTGGATGTGGTGGGTCATGCGGGTTCCCGGCGTGCGCGAGGTTCTCGGCACCAATCTGGTCCTGGTGCTGCGGAAGAAGTAGGGCCTACTCCTCCGAGAGGTCCGCGCTGCAGGAGAGCGTGCCGCCGTTGCTGGTGGCGGTCGCGAGCTGCTCGCCGTCGGCGATGATGCTGCACGTCACCGGCCCGCGGATCACGATCGCCTGCAGGCTCGCCTTGGTGCCCGAGAGCTTCACCCGCTGCGACCACGGCGAGCCCGTGGCCGCGATGACCGTCGGCGGGCCGTCGCCCTTGGAGAAGCTCAGCGCGACGACATCCCCGTTGCCGGTGAGCTGGTAGGTGACCGTGCCCGAGCGCGGCGTGGTGGTCGGGCTGGAGGTCGTCTGCGTCGTGGACGTGGTCGTCGACGTCGAACTCGGGGTGGTCTGCTCGCTGGTCGAGGTGGTCGTCGACGAGTCCCCGGCCGCCGTCGGCGAGTCGTCACCGCCGCTCGACCGGCTGATCAGCACGACGACCAGCGCGAGGATCACGACCGCGGCCAGGGTCACCAGCACCAGGCCGACCGTGCGGCCCGACGAGCTCTTCGGCGGTTCGCCGCCGCCCTGCGACCCGGCGTACGGGTCGGCGCCGTACGGCGCGGCACCCGTGTACCGGGGATCGCCGTATTGGGGGCCTCCGTACTGGGGGTCCCCGTATCGGGGCTCGGTGTACTGGGGCTCGGTGTACTGGGGCTCGGTGTACCCGGGGCCCGGGAACGGCGCGGTGCCGGGCGGCTCCGGGTACGGCTCGCCCTGCGAGTAGGCCTGCGACGGGGGCGCCGACGGGTCGTAGTCCGGATCGAACTGCCGGGTCGCCGGCGGCTCGTCCTGCGGATCGTTCGGATCGCCCTGGGGTGGTCGCGTCATGCGGTCGATTCTGTCATTCGGATCCTGAAACGGGCCTGTGACCGCGCAGCCCGGGCACAACCCGGGCCGCGCGACTCAGCGGTCGGCCATCGCCACCCCATCACAGGACGGCCATCGCCCCCCTATCACAGGTCGGCTATCGCCTCCCCATCACAGGTCGGCTATCGCCTCCCCATCACAGGTCGGCTATCGCCTCCAGGGGCCCGGTGCGGGCGGCGCGGACCGCCGGCCACAGCGCCGCGAGCACACCCACGACCGCCGAGGCGACCAGCGTGATCACGATCAGCGTCCACGGGATCACCGGAGCGCCCAGGCCCCACTCCGCCAGTGTCCGGACCAGCGCCACGCCGATCAGCGTGCCCAGCACGACGCCCACCACCGCGCCGAAGATCGAGATGAGCACCGACTCGAGGTAGATCGAGCGTCGGACCTGGCCGCGGACCATGCCGATCGCGCGCAGCATGCCGATCTCGCGCTTGCGCTCCACGACCGACAGCGCCAGCGTGTTGATGATGCCGAGCACCGCGATCAGCAGCGCGAGGCCGAGCATTGCGTAGAGGACACCGAGCATCTGGTCGATCTGCGACGAGATCTGACCCTTGAACTGCTCGCGGTCCTGCACCTGCACGGTCAGGAACGCGGCGGTGGCGTCCTCGAGCCCGGTCCGCAACGCATCGAGGTCGGCGCCGGGCTCACCCTTGACGAACACGGTGACGTCGAACCGCGCTGCGGGCGGCACGAGCCGGTCGTAGGCGGCCGCGCCGATGACCCACGGCTGCAACGCCTCGTTGTCGGCGTAGACGCCGGCGATGGGGACCTGGACCTCCGCACCGGTGGCGGAGGTGAACGTCAGCACCTGGCCGCGCTCCCACCCCTTCGTCGTCGCCGTGCGGTGGCTGATGAGCATGCCGTCGGCCGGCAGGTTCGACGACGCGCCGTCCTCCATGTCCATGATCGTCACGTCGTCGAGTCGTCCGCCGAGCGCCGCGAAGCCCTGCTCGGCCTTGTCCTCGACCTTGGCCTGCACCACCCCGAAGGACACGACCTCGCCGACACCCGGCACGCCCTGCGCGGCGGCGCTCACGGCCGGAGGGATCGGCTGCTGGTTGGTGCCCGTCAGGATGTAGTCGGCGGTGATGCCGGCGTCGATCGCATCGTCGACCGTGCCCTTGAAGGACTGGCCGAGCGTGCCGATGATCGCCACCAGCATCAGGCCGAGAGTGAGGGCGAACGCCGTCGCGGCCGAACGTCGGGGGTTGCGGACGGCATTCGTGCGTGCGAGGCGACCGATGGCGCCGAACGGGGCGCCGATGATCCGGCCCAGCGCACCCACGAAGGGGCGGGACGCGGCCGGACCCACCAGGACGGCGGCCAGCACCGCACCGGCGGCTCCCAGGCCGACCGTGATGGCCGGCCCCTTGCCCTCGCCCGTCGCGCCAACGACGATCGCGACGATCGACGCGATGCCGATCACCGCGCCGGCGATCGTGCGGTAGCGCAACGACGCCGACCCCTCGGCGGCCGACGCCCGCATCGCCTCCACCGGCGGCACACGGGCGGCCCGCACCGCCGGCACCCAGGCCGAGATCATCGTGACCACGACGCCCACGAGGATGCCCGCGAGGATCGCACCCACCCCGACGTCCAGGTCGCCCTGCGGCAGGCCCGACGTCGCGGCGGTGAACGCCTTCAGCGCGGCGGCCAACCCGATGCCGATGCCCAGGCCGAGCACGCCGCCGATGATGCCGACGATCAGCGCCTCGAACAGCACCGACCGCGACACCTGCTGCCTGCTCGCACCGACCGCTCGGAGCAGCGCGAACTCGCGATTGCGCTGCGCGACGATCATCGAGAAGGTGTTGTAGATGATGAACGTGCCCACCACGAGGCCGATCGCGGCGAACGCCAGCAGGATGTACTGGAAGATCTGCAGGAACTCGTTGACCTGCTCCTTCTGGTCCGCGCGGACCTCGTCGCCGGTGCGCACGTCGTAGAGGTCGGCGGCCGGGCCGAGCGCGCCGATCACCCGCTCTTTCAGCTCGTCCGGCGTCACCCCCTCGACCGCGGACATGTCGACGGTCCCGACGTGCTTGCCGTCGGTGAACAGCCGCGAGGCGGTGGCGGCGTCGAACTGCGCGTTGACGTACCCGCCGGTGGAGGTCGGCAGGTCGATCAGCCCGACGACGGTCACCTCGAGCGGGGCGGCGTTGCCCTGCCCGATCACGACCTTGGTCTTCGATCCGACGTCCAACCCGGCCGAGTCCGCCGCGGACTTGTTCAGCGCGATCTCACCGGCGTTCTCGGGTCCCCGGCCGCCGGGGATGATGCGCGACTCGTCGGGGTCGAGGGCCTCCTGCGGCGGAATCCAGGTGGAGCCGATGCTCGGCGCGCCACCGGTCTGGATCGCCTTGCCGGCCGAGTCGGCGACCGTCACCAGGCCGGAGTTGTTGACGACGATCTTGTCGATGCCGAGCTGCTCGCGCTGTGCACGCAGCTGGTCGACGACCTCGACGGGCACACCCGGCGACTGCCGGTCGGCCGGGGTCACCTCGACGGCGACTCCCTGTGCCGCGCTGTCGAAGATGTCGTTGAACGCCTTCGAGATCGAGCTCGTGAACACGATCGAGCCGACGACGAATGTCGTGCCGAGGACGATCGAGAAGAGCGTGAGGAACAGACGGAGCTTGTGCGCCCGCAGGTTTCGGAGGGAAACCCGGCGCATCACCGATGACGACGCCACGGCTCAGAGGGTTCTGGCGGACTCGGCGGCGGTGGCCGGCTCGGTTGCGGGTGCGGGCACGTTGTCGAGGTTCTTCATGACCTCGAAGACGTCGTCGGCGCTCGGGCGCGACAACTCCTGCACGATCTGGCCGTCGGCGAGGAACACCACGCGGTCGGCGTAGGACGCGGCGCGCGGATCGTGCGTCACGATGACGACCGTCTGGCCGAACTCGTCGGTCGCGGCGCGCAGGATCGACAACACCTCGCCCGACGACCGCGAGTCGAGGTTGCCGGTCGGCTCGTCGCCGAAGATGATGGCCGGCTTGCCGATCAGCGCGCGGGCGCAGGCCACGCGCTGCTGCTGGCCGCCGGACAGCTCGCTGGGAAGGTGACCGAGACGATCGGTGATGCCGAGACGGTCGACGACCGCGTCGAACCACTCGGTGTCGACGGTCCGGCCGGCGATGTCGACCGGAAGGGTGATGTTCTCCTTCGCGGTGAGGGTCGGGACGAGGTTGAAAGCCTGGAACACGAACCCGATCCGGTCGCGGCGCAGCATCGTCATCGCCTTGTCGCTCAGCGCGGTCAGGTCGGTGTCCCCGATGTACACCCGGCCCGAGGTGGCGACGTCGAGACCGGCGAGGCAGTGCATCAGCGTCGACTTGCCCGACCCCGACGGCCCCATGATCGCGGTGAACTCGCCGTCGCGGAACGTGATGGACACACCTTTGAGGGCCTCGACGGCCGTTTCGCCCGATCCGTACCGCTTGACCAGGTCCTCTGCACCCGCAGCCAGTCGATGGTTCGGCGTCCCGGCGTCGCGGGAGGCCGCATCAGTCGTCGTCATGCCCTCAACGGTGCCAAATCCGCGGCCGAATGGCCATCAGGTGAGTCCCTGACTTGACCCTGAAGCGACATTTGTCTCGATCGAGGTCTCTCGGGAACCCATCGGCCGCCGGGCGCTGCACGAACGCTACTTGGGGAGCTGCAACTCGAACGAGTGGACGCGGGTCGGCGATCCGGCGGTCTGCGACACGACGAGCACCGTCCGGGACCGGGCCTTGGCGAACGGGGTGTCGGGGTGCCAGTTGCCCCAGGCCAGCCCCGACATGTCACCGGCGGCCAGTCGCGGCGTCGCCGCGGTGCTGAAGACGCGACGCTTGGTCATCGCCTTCTCCTTGCCCGTCAGCTTGTGCTTGCCGGCGACGCCGGTGGCGCCACGGGTGGTGGCCCAGTAGATGCTCGCCAGTCGACCGGCGCCGCGTTCGAGGACGAGGAAGTCGGTGCCGTTGATCGCCAGCACGTCGGCGGCGACCTTGTCGGCGTCGGTCCGATAGACGAACTCGCGGTTGGGCTTGCCGAAGGTCAGCAGGCGTGCCGAGGTGCGTGCGTCCTGCTTGAGGCCGCCCGCGGTGATCACCGAAATCTGCCCCTGGGGGCCGACGGCGAGGCCGGTCAGGCCGCGCTGGCCGGCAACCCCGGACTTCGCCGCGGGGCGCCATGCGGCAGGCAGCGGCAGGTCGCGGATGAACTGTCCGATCGGACCGATCTGGCGGACGAACTGATTACCGCCGCCGCTCACGACGGTGTAGCCGCCGTTGCTCTTGCGGATGCCCTCGAACTGGGCGGTGCCGGGCAGCTGCGGGATGAACCAGGGACCGAGGACGGTGCCCCCGCCGGTGATGGCGGGGGAACCGACGAACGATGCGGTCTCCGAGGAGTACCCGATGTGCGCGTCGAAGAACCTCGGCGGCAGGGCGTCCTCGGCGATGAGGACGTACCGGCCGTTGCCGGTCCGGTCCAGTCCGGTGATCTGGTTGAACGTCGGGACGAAGGTTCCGAGCGACGTCGAGTCCGTGTAGAACGCACTGACGCCGGCACCGGAAGCCGGTGTGGCGGAAGCGGGTTGGACTCCGAGTGCCGAGGACAACCCCAGCACCAGAGCTCCGGCGATCGTGGCCCCCCACAGGCGTGGTCTCATGAGGGGCACGATACCTCACGCGTCACATCAGCCACATGTCGAACCGACGGACCGGTCACCGCTCAGCTCAGACGCTGCTTGAGACCCTCGAGCTCGTCACGCAGCGAGGAGGGCAGCTTCGGGCCGATGAACTCGAAGAGCTCCTCGATCGACGGGATCTCCTGGCGCCACTCGTCCGGGTTGAACGCCAACGCCTCGGCGACGTCCTCCGTGGCGACGTCCAGGCCGCTCACGTCGATCGCCTCCGGCTTCGCAACGATGCCGATCGGGGTCTCGATGCCCTCGGCCTCGCCCTCGATCCGACCGACGATCCACTTGAGCACGCGGCTGTTCTCGCCGAAGCCCGGCCACAGGAAGCGGCCGTCGTCGCCACGACGGAACCAGTTGACGTAGAAGACCTTCGGGAGCTTGGACTCGTCGGCGTTCTTGCCGAGGTTGATCCAGTGCTGCAGGTAGTCACCGACGTGGTAGCCCATGAACGGCAGCATCGCCATCGGGTCGCGACGCACGACGCCGACCTTGCCCTCGGCCGCGGCGGTCTGCTCGGAACCGACGGTGGCACCCATGAAGACGCCGGTCTGCCAGTCGCGGGCCTCGGTCACCAGCGGGACGGTGGTCTTGCGGCGGCCGCCGAACAGGATCGCCGAGATCGGCACGCCCTTCGGGTCGTCCCACTCGGGAGCGAGCGACGGGCACTGCGCGATCGGGGTGCAGTAGCGCGAGTTCGGGTGCGCGGCGGGACGATCCGAGTCCGGGGTCCAGTCGTTGCCCTGCCAGTCGGTCAGGTGGGCCGGGGCCTCGCCGTCGATGCCCTCCCACCAGATGTCGCCGTCGTCGGTCAGGGCGACGTTGGTGTACAGGGTGTTTCCGGCCTCGATGGTCTTCATCGCGTTCGGGTTCGAGTCGTAGCTCGTGCCCGGGGCGACGCCGAAGAAGCCGAACTCCGGGTTGATCGCGTACAGGCGGCCGTCCTCGCCGAAGCGCATCCACGCGATGTCGTCGCCGACGGTCTCGGCCTTCCAGCCGGGGATGGTCGGCTGCAGCATCGCGAGGTTGGTCTTGCCGCAGGCGCTCGGGAAGGCGGCGGCCACGTAGTAGACCTTGTTCTCCGGGCTGGTCAGCTTCAGGATCAGCATGTGCTCGGCCATCCAGCCCTCGTCACGGGCGATGACCGACGCGATGCGCAGCGCGTAGCACTTCTTGCCGAGGAGGGCGTTGCCGCCGTAACCCGAACCGAAGGACCAGATCTCGCGGGTCTCCGGGAAGTGGGTGATGTACTTCTCGGTGTTGCACGGCCACGGGACGTCCTTCTGGCCGGGCTCGAGCGGCGCGCCGACCGAGTGCAGCGCCTTCACGAAGAAGCCGTCGTCGCCGAGGATCTCCAGGACACGCGGGCCCACGCGGGTCATGATCTTCATCGACAGGACGACGTACTCGGAGTCGGTGATCTCCACGCCCAGCTTCGGGTCGTCGGAGTCGAGCGGGCCCATGCAGAACGGGATGACGTACATGGTGCGTCCGCGCATGCAGCCGCGGTACAGCTCGGTCATCGTGGCGCGCATCTCGTCCGGGGCGACCCAGTTGTTGGTGGGGCCGGCGTCCTCTTCCTTCTCCGAGCAGATGAAGGTGCGGGACTCGACGCGCGCGACGTCGGCGGGATCGGAGCTGGCGAGGAACGAGTTGGGCTTCTTCTCCTCGTTCAGCTTGACCAGGGTGCCGGCCTCGACCAGCTGAGTGGTGAGACGATCCCACTCCTCGTCGCTGCCGTCCGACCACACCACCCGGTCGGGCTGGGTCAGTTCGGCGACTTCGGCAATCCAGGCCAGCAGCCCCTGATGCTTGGTCGGAGCGTTGCTCGGGTCCAATCCGGGAATGGTGGCTGCGGTCATCGGTGGGGCCTCCTGGCGAACGTGTGACCAGCTGAGATGGTCACCTTTCAGTCGTCTGGTCATCCAGGATACGTGCACCGAGCGCCCGCTAGGTCGCCGGGGCTTGGACTGCGGTTTTTCCCACATTTCGCAGATCAGGACCAAAGTCCCTACTGCGTCAGGCCCTACTGCGTCGCCACAGTGGTGGGCGGCGCCTTCCCCCGAGCCGATGTCAGCCGATCCGCCCGGAGTCGCCCGGGATCCATCTCCCGGTCTCCGGATCGAGCACCGCCGAGCTGAACTCCCCGTCGGAGCCGATCTCGGTGATCTTGTCGACCTGGCCGTCGCGATCGCTGTCGGTGTAGACGGTGAACCCGTCCGGGCCGTTGCGGGTCAGGGAGTCGTTGACACCGTCGTCGTCGGTGTCCACCTCGGCCGGCCCGAGGTCCCAGATCCGCCCTTCCTCGTGCATCCACAGGTGATCGTCGAGATCGTCGGCGGGCGGTCCGGGGCGGATCGCGGCGACCGTCTCGAAGACCGGATCGAAGCCGATCGACCCGAGGGGATCGGTGTGCGCCTCACCGGGGTCGCCGGGTCCGCGGAGCGGTTCACCCGGACCGAGGCCGTCGAAGATCGAGTCCATCGGGTTCACCTGTTCCCATCGTCGTCGCCGGAGTCGTTCCCGCCGACCGGGTCGGTCCACATCCGGTCGACGAGAGCGGTCAGGTCGCGATGCACCGCCCGGGCACGCTCGGCCCGTTGCCGCTCCCGCCCGGCAACGGCGCCGCCGCGCAACCGCCGCACGGACTCGTCGATCCTGGCCACCTGCTCGTCGACGCGTCGCGCGCGTCGCTCGTACGCCCGGCCGATCTGGCCGGCGATGGCGGTCTCGGCCGCCGCGACCCGCAGGCCGAGCTGATGGTCGAGAGCAGCGCGCGCGGCCGCGAGTTGCTCGGCGTCGCGCGCCGCCCGCCCGGCCCGGTCGAGTGCGCCGCGTCGGACGCGGATGATCCAGGCCGCCACCGCCACCCCCAACAGCAATGTGAGCGGCATGCTGATCCACTGCAGGGTCTGCACCGACGCCATCGGGGCCACGACGAGGCGCCCCACGCCCAGGCCGGTCGACGCGCCGATGACGACCAGCAGCGCGTCCTCGGCACCGGTGCGACGGCGCCTCGCCGCCCCGTCGGCGGGCAGCGGGGTCTCGGTCCACGGCGGCCGCGCCGCCGGCTCGGGGTCGAGACCGACGAGCGTGGTCGCGGAGACCTCGTCGATCCTCTCGTCGGTGGCGCGTTGCAGGCGGGTGGACAGCTCCGACCAGCGCTGCTGCAGCCATTCCCGGTGCCGGGTGCCGGGCGCGGAGTCGGCGGCGAGCGCCGACAGTTCGCGGACCCCGGCGGTCAGGTCTGCCGCCGACTGGGCGCGGGCACGTGCCAGGCCGGCCCGCAGTGCGGCGAGCCGGTCCGGCCGTCCGCGGTCGCGTCCGGCAAGCAGCTCGCGACGCCGCGCGAGCAGGTCGTCGAGACCGTCTCCGTCCGCCGCCGCGGGGGCCTCCGGGCAGAGGAGGTGTTCGACGGCGCCGATGCCCGCGGACACTCGGGCGCGTGCGTCGCGCACGGTCGCCGGGGCGTCGAGCGCCTGCCGGATCCAGGAGATCAACTCGTCGACGCCCGATTCGTCGGCGGCGCCGCCGAGCGCCGCGGCCGCCGACACCCCGAAGACGGGCAGGGTGCCGAACGGGTCGAGGCTCTTGCGGTGGGCACGCACGACGCGCGGCCACTCCCAGAACGCGTCGATGCGGCTGCACACCAACGCGACGGTCCCGACGCGGGCTCGCGCACCGTCGAGCAGACGCTTCTCCTCCTCGCCCACCGACGACGACGGGTCGACGACGATCACGGCCACGCCCGGCGCCGGCCGATCGGCGGACTCCGCGGTGTCGCGGGCACGGAAATCGAGGTCGGCGGCGAGGGAACGACACGCCTCGACGAGGGTGCGGACCCCGACACCCTCGGTCCCCAGGACCAGCACCGCGTCGCCGGACCGTACCCGCCGTGCGTCGAACCCGGTGAGGTCACGGGCCGCGTCGAGGAAGTCGGCACTCATGCGACACCTCCCGTCGCGAGCAGCCGTTCCGCCCCGTCACGGTCCAGCCCCCGGGCCGCCGCGCGTTCGAGTTCGGCACGGATCTCGTCCTCGCGCCTGCGGCGGACCAGCGCCACCCGCTCACCGATGGGACCGGCCAGATCGTGCACACCGCTCAACGCATGCAGCGTCCGGTTGAGAGAAGCAGCGTCGGCGGCGTCGGACCCCTCCGCCAGCAGCGACAACGCCGTGTCGACGCCGAACGCGTCGATCCGTCGCAGCAGGGCCTCGCGGACGGCCCGTTCGGCCGATCCCGGGCGTCCCACGAGGAACCGGCCGGCCATCGAGGGCATCTCGGCGCCCGCGGCCGCCAGTTCCGTCAGCGCGGTGAACATCCGGTCGTCGAGGTCGGCGCAGGCGAGCAGCTGCGAGACGACGTGGACTGGGGTGCCCAGCCGCGTCGACCAGCGCCGGGCCACGGCGACCGCGGTGTCCCAGTCCGGATGGGTGTCGGCCTTGCCCAGGACGACGAGGGTGCGGTCGGCGGGAGCCGACCGCAGCAGGTCGTGGTCGGCGTGACGCGGCGGGCCCGCCAGCACGAGGACCCACAGGTCGGCGTCGGCGTCGGCCCCCGCCCCGTCCGCGGGTCCGGTCGCCGTGAGGCGCAGGCGCTCGCGCAGCGCCCGCACCATCGTGTCGCGGCCGGTTCCGGGGCGTCCGATGACGTGTGCGTGCAGCGGGCGCAGGAAGCGGCACCCGGCGGCGTCGAGGATCGGGACCAGCGGTGACGCCGGATCGACGAGACGGGCGAGTTCTCCTCGTTCGGCGGCGCCGGACAGCGCGGACGACGCGCCCGCGTCCGGCCACCCCTCGGGTGCCGGGCCGGCCGGCCTCACCACGCTGCCCCCACGACTCATGCCCTTCCCGGGCTCTGTCACCCGGCCGTTGTGCTGTCCTCGCCTGCGTGTTCCGCGGCTGGCCCGAGATTAATCGTGTTTCGCCCCACCGGCCGGTCGTCGTCCACACCCCCTGCCGACCCCGGTCGGCGGACAGAACTTTGCGGACACGATCACCCGCGACTTCGTGTGACGCCGTCCATGCGCAACGATGGAGCTGTGAACAACAGCGCTGACAGGTCGCGGCTGTACCCCCGCGTGACGAGTTTCCGTTTCCGCCGGGGCACCCTGACTGCCGGACAGCAACGCAACTGGGACAACCTCTGGCCCGTGCTCGGCCGAGACCTCCAGACCGGCGCCGAACGCATTCCCGAGCCGCAACTCGACCTCGACGCCCACTTCGGACGCACCGCCCCGAAGGTCCTCGAGATCGGCTCCGGCACGGGTGTGTCGACCGCGGCGATGGCCGCCGAGGAACCCGACGTGGACGTCCTCGCCGTTGAGGTCTACAAGCCCGGCCTCGCGCAGCTCCTCGGCCTCATCGGCCGCAACGGCCTGACCAACGTCCGCCTCATCCGCGGCGACGCGACGGTGGTGTTGCGGGAGCTCATCCCGTCGTCGAGCCTGACCGGGATCCGGCTGTTCTTCCCGGACCCGTGGCCCAAGAAGCGTCATCACAAGCGGCGTTTCGTCCAGACGGGCACACTCGAGTTGATGGCCGACCGCCTCGTCCCCGGCGGGGTGCTCCACATCGCGACCGACCACGCGGACTACGCGGAGTGGATCGCCGAGAAGCTCGCGACCCAGAACCCCGATCGTCCGCACGTCGTCCAGCTGACCCGCGAGTCCCCGATTCTGCTGGAACGCCCGACGACGAAGTTCGAGGGTCGTGCGGAGCAGGAGGGCCGGCGCGTCAACGAGTTCGTCTACACGCGACCCATCCCGCCGGCGTCCCCCTCCGGCGACGACCCCGACGGGAGCCCGTCATGACCCAGCCCACCTCGTTCGCCGAGACCATCTCCGGGCAGTCCGGCTCACGCCGCATGCTGCTGGTGTGGGACGCGCCCAACATGGACATGGGACTCGGAGCGCTGCTCGGGGGTCGCCCGACGGCGGCTCACCGCCCCCGTTTCGACGCCCTGGGGCGCTGGCTGCTGCATCGCACCGCCGATGCGTCCGCAAACGCGCCCGAGCAGGGCCAGATCGAGCCCGAGGCGACCGTCTTCACCAACATCGCCCCCGGCAGCGCCGACGTCGTGCGCCCGTGGGTCGACGCCCTGCGCAACGTCGGTTTCGCGGTGTTCGCGAAGCCCAAGCTGACCGACGACAGCGATGTCGACTCCGACATGCTCGACCACATCGAGCTCCGCAGGCACACTGTGGGTCTGGCCGGTGTGATCGTGGCGTCCGCCGACGGCCAGGCATTCCGCGAGCCGCTCCTCGAGGTTGCGGCCGACGGCGTGCCGGTCACCGTCATCGGATTCCGCGAGCACGCCAGCTGGGCGCTCACCACCGAGGGACTCGAGTTCATCGACCTCGAGGACATCCCCGGCGTGTTCCGCGAGCCGCTCCCGCGCATCGGTCTGGACTCGCTGCCCGACGACGGCGCCTGGCTCCCGCCGTTCCGGCCGCTCAGCGCGTTGTTGCGTTGACTGCGCGGACGGCGTCCGGGGCCGTGGGTCTGGTCACATCAGGGCCCGGTCACCGGGTCGCGGACCCCGACACCTCAGGGATCACTCAGGCAACGCTGTCAATATCTCTGCGAGAACTGAGAGAATCGCGACCGGTGCCGTCGGCCATCCCGACACGGTGCCGCCCGAGCGCAACGACGGCCTGACACACCGGCGAACCCGTCAGGCGCCCGACACGTCGCACACGAAAGGACATCAGCGTGTTCCGAGTCATCGGCACATTCGTGTACCGAATGCGCTTCCTCGTCATCGCGGTGATGATCGCCCTGATGGCGGGACTCGGGCTGTACGGTCTCGACCTCGGCAAGCATCTGAGTCAGAGCGGATGGTTCGACCCCACGTCGGAGTCCGACCTCGGCGCCCGCTACGCCGACAAGGCCCTCGGCCGCGACCACACGTCCGATGTCATCCTCCTGGTCACCCCGCCCGAGGGGACCCGCGTCGACGACCCCGAGTTCGGCAAGAAGGTCGAGTCCTTCGTCGAGGACCTGATCGCGACCCATCCCGACATCGTCGGCCGCAGCGACCCCGGCATGTACGACCCGTTCCTCGACCAGCAGCCGCAGGCCAAGAAGGCGCTGCAGGAGCGACTGTTCACCGAGGACGGCCGGCACGCGTTCATCTCGATCGGCGTGGCCGGCGAGGACGACACGACGGTCCTCGAGAACTACAAGACGATCGAGCCGTTCTTCTCCGACATCCCGGAGAGATTCGATCTCCCGGGCACCACCTTCGAGCTCGCCGGCCTGCAACCGGTGGCGGGCAGCATGGCCGACGGCATGGACAAGGACATCCACCGTGCCGAGGTGATCGCGCTGCCGGTGGTGGCGATCATGCTGTTCTTCGTGTTCGGCGGCGTCGTCGCCGCCTGCCTCCCGGTGCTCATCGGCGGTCTCACGATCGCCGGCTCGCTGGGCATCATGAAGTTCCTGGCGACCACCACCGAGCTGAACATCTTCGCGCAGTCGGTGGTGACGCTGATCGGTCTCGGCATCGCCATCGACTACGGCCTGTTCATCGTGTCCCGCTTCCGCGAGGAGATGGCGGAGGGTTATTCGACGCAGGCCGCGGTGCGCAGAACCGTCATGACCGCGGGTCAGACGGTCGTGTTCTCGGCGACGATCATCGTCGCCGCCCTGGCGTGTCTGCTGATCATGCCGCAGGGCTTCCTGAAGTCGGTGGCCTACGGCGCCATCAGCTCGGTGTCGCTGGCCGCGATCCTGTCGATCACCGTGCTGCCGGCGATCCTGGGCATCCTCGGCCCGCGTGTGAACATGCTGTCGATCAACACGCTCATGAACTGGACCGTGGTGCCGCTGACCCGCCGCTTCGCCGGTGACGAGCGTGCCGACAAGATCGCCGACCGCTTCAGCGGGCGGATGAAGTCCAAGAAGGAGATCGAAGAGGGCTTCTGGGGACGCCTGGCCACGTGGGTGATGAAGAACCCGGTGAAGACCGCGGTGCCCACGGTCCTGCTGCTGTTGGCGCTGATCATCCCGTTCGGCAGCATCCAGTTCGGCGGCATCAGCGAGAAGTACCTGCCGCCGGACAACCCGAACCGCGCCGCGCAGGAGAAGTTCGACGAGTACTTCCCCACCGAGCGCACCGAGGGCATCAAGCTGGTCATCGTCTACGACCAGACCAGCCAGGACGACCAGAACAAGCTCGACGCGATCGCGAAGCGGGCCGACCAGGTCCCGGGCTTCACCAACAAGTTCAGCGATCCCGACAAGGCGCAGTTCGGCTCGTACGACGAGGAGAAGTACCCGAACATCGGCGTCTACCAGGTGTCGGCGGGCCTGCAGGACCGCAACACCGCGGCCGAGGCGATCAAGCAGTTGCGCGCGATCGACACCGAGGGCCTCACGATGTACGTGACCGGCACCCCGACGCTGACGCAGGACTCGATCGACGCACTGATGAACCGGTTGCCGCTGATGGCGGTGATGCTGGTCCTCGTCACCGGCCTGCTGATGTTCCTGCAGTTCGGCTCGGTGGTCCTGCCCATCAAGGCCGCGCTGATGTCCGCGTTGGGCCTGGGTTCGACGCTGGGCATCCTGACCTGGATCTTCGTCGACGGCCACGGCTCGGGCATCGCCAACTTCACGCCGGGCCCGCTGTTCGCGGCGATCCTGGTCCTGATCATCGCGATCGTGTTCGGCCTGTCCACCGACTACGAGGTGTTCCTGCTCTCCCGCATGGTCGAGGCCAGACAGCGGGGTGCGAGCACCACCGAGGCGATCCGCAGCGGCACCGCGCACACCGGCGGCATCATCACCGCGGCGGCGGCGATCCTCGTGGTCGTGACCGGCGCGTTCGGCCTGTCCGAGATCGTGATGATGAAGTACATCGCCTACGGCATGATCGCGGCCCTCATCCTCGACGCCACGGTCATCCGCATGCTGCTCGTCCCGTCGGTGATGAAGCTGTTGGGCGACGACTGCTGGTGGGCTCCGCGTTGGATGCAGACCCTGCAACGCAAGATCGGCCTCGGCGAGACCGTCCTCGACGACGAACCCGACGAACAGCGCGATGCACGCGCCCATCGCGCGGTGAGCGCGGGCACCGTGGTCGCCGAGGCCCCGACCTCGGTGATGAAGGCCGCCCGCCCGCGCACCGCGGGTGCCGTCCCGCCGCGTCGCGGACCCGGCGGTGACCGCC
>NZ_BAOQ01000015.1 GCF_000344155.1 Gordonia paraffinivorans NBRC 108238
AAGGTGCACTCCGCGTCGACCCGCCTGCACGCGCTGGTGGACTCGCTGGAGCGCAGCGCCGCCGCACTCGGCGACCGGCTGTTCACGCCGGCGGGTCTCATGGCCCTCGTCCCGATCGCCGCCGACCACCTCGGGCGCGGCGTCGACATCGTCGCCCGCACCCGGGCGGAGCTGCAGGCCGACACCGAGGCGATGGCCGCACTCGGCCGCCGCACCGCACCCGCGGCTTCCGGGGCACCGGCCGACGCCGGGCGACTGTCGTCTGTGCCCGTGCCCGGCGGCGTCGCGGTGACGCTCCCCGACGGTTCGGTCGCCTACGCCCCGAACGAGCGCGCGGCGACGGCGGTTCGTGCCGCCCTCAGCCAGCGCGGGGTGCCCTACGTGTGGGGAGGGACCACGCCCGACGGCTTCGACTGCAGCGGCTTCACCCAGTGGGCCTACCGGCAGGCCGGGGTCGAGTTGCCGCGCCTCGCCCAGGACCAGGACACCGCCGGGTACCCGGTGTCGCAGGCAGACCTGCAGCCGGGCGATCTCGCGGTGTGGTCGGGACATGTCGCGATGTACATCGGCAACGGCCAGCTCATCGAGGCGGGCGACCCGGTGGGGGTGTCGCCACTGCGGACCACCAATCTGGACCAGACCTTCGAAGGCTTCTACCGACCCCGATGACACCGCAGGTGAAGGGCGGCCGAGCGACGCCGAGGAGCAGGCCGTCGCCCTCAGTGCGGCCCACTACTGGATCCGGCGCCATCTATCGCTAGGCTGTGTCCCCATGGCCGGAGACATCGTCCCGATTGAGCTCGGACTCACCGACGGAAACAGCTTCACCCTGTGGGCACCCCGCTGGCGCGAGGGTGACGACGAGTGGGAGGCGTTCCTCGGACTCGACGAGGATCTCTACGTCCTGCCGGGCGTCGCCGAACTCGCGGCCTTCGTGCGCACCAACAACGACAACGACCTCGTCGAACACCCGGCCTGGCCGACCCTGGTCCAGGTGCAGGCCGAGGAACTCATCCCCGACGAGCGCCACACCTACGACCTCGTCGGCGTGCCGGAACTCGCGGCCGAGGACCCGACCCCCGAGGTCATCGCCGAGCTCGAGGACGCTCTCGAGATCGTGCGCATCCTGGGTGAGGTCTGCGAACTGGTCCCCATCACCAAGTTCTTCAACGGCAATCCGATCCTGGGCGCCGTGACCACCGGCACCCGTAACTTCGAGGGCCGCGAGGGCCTCGACCTCTGGGTCCGGATCGGCAGGCTCATCGCCAAGCACTGGGACGACGTCCTCGACGCCATCGACGAGGTCATCACTGTTCCCGAGGTCGACCCTAAGGCGGTCGAGACCGCCGAGGCCGAACTCGAGGCGGCCGCGTCCGCCGAGGACGAGGACGAGCCGACCGACGACGAGGACATCGAGATCGTCGAGACCCTCGACGCCGAGGACGACGATGAAGAAGACGACGACCTCGACGACGAGTACGACGACGACGATTTCTGGGCGTCCGTCGGTATCGACCCCATCAAGATCGTCACCCGCGGCGACGAGTACCTGACCCTGCGGTGCTACCTGGGTGACGACCCGGTCTTCCTCGGCGCCGACGGGAAGATCTTCGTGTTCACCTCCGCCCGCGCCCTGTCGCGGTTCCTCGCTGAGGAGAACGACCACGACCTGGCCGATCTCTCGACCTTCGAGGACGTCCGCGCGGAGGCGACCGACGGCTCGCTGGAGTTCGACGTCATCGACGACAACGTGTACGTCCTGCCCGGCATCTCCGAGGACATCGCCGACGGCCCGCGCCGGATCGATCGCGACCAGCTCGACCTCGCCGTCGAACTGCTCACCGACGCCGCCGACTACGCCGACGACGACACCGTCTCCGAGGCGCTGGGGTCGACCACTCCCCTCGGTTGGTTCATCGACTACGCGCTCAACCCCGACCCGAAGCGCATGGCCCCGAGCGGGCCGTTCGACAACGAGGCCGAGGCCTGGCGCGCACTCGAGCACGACTTCGAGGCCCGGCTGGTCAAGAAGGGCTAGCCGTACCGCCCGGGCGCCGGGCGCCGCGACCTAACCCAGCAGCACCGCGTAGCCGGGCTTGATCACGTCGTCGATGAACCGCAGCCGTTCGTCGAAGTGGATGAACGCCGACTTCATGGCGTTCACGGTGAAGCGCTCGAAGTCGGCCCACCCGTATCCGAAGTGCTCGGCCAGCAGGGCGAACTCCTTGGTCATCGAGGTGTCGCCCATGAGCCGGTTGTCGGTGTTGACCGTGACGCGGAACCGCAGTCGCGCCAGCACGTTGAACGGATGCTCCGCGAGTGAGGCGACCGCGCCGGTCTGCACGTTGGAGCTCGGGCACAGTTCGAGCGGAATCCGCTTGTCGCGCACCACGTTTGCGATCAGGCCGAGCTTCGCGCCGGTGAACGACCGATCGGCGGGATGCGCCCCCTCCGGCAGCTCGATGTCGTCGATGACCCGCACCCCGTGACCGAGCCGGTCGGCGCCGCAGAAGCCGATCGCCTCGTGGATCGACGGCAGTCCGAAGGCCTCGCCGGCGTGGATCGTGAACGGCGCCGAACTGGCCCGCATGTACTCGAAGGCGCCGAGGTGGCGGGTCGGCGGGTGGCCGGCCTCGGCACCGGCGATGTCGAACCCGACGACGCCGCGGTCGCGATACCGGACCGCGAGTTCGGCGATCTCGAGTGACCGCGCCGCGTGACGCATCGCGGTCACCAGGCACCGGACGGTGATCTGCTTGCCGCGCTCGGCGGCGACCCGCTCCCCGTCGGCGAAGCCGCGCAGCACGGCCTCGACCACCTCGTCGAGGGTCAGCCCCTGCTCGAGGTGCTGTTCGGGGGCGTAGCGCACCTCGGCGTAGACGACGTTGTCGTCGGCGAGGTCCTCGACGCATTCGCGCGCCACCCGCTCGAGCGCGCCGACGGTCTGCATCACCGCGACGGTGTGCTCGAAGGTCTCCAGGTAGCGCACGAGCGAACCGCTGTCGGCGGCCTCGCGGAACCAGCGCGCAAGGCCCTCGACGTCGTCGGCCGGCAGCCGGTCGTAACCGGTCTCGGCGGCGAGCTCGAGCACCGTCGCGGGGCGCAGCCCGCCGTCGAGGTGGTCGTGTAGGAGCACCTTCGGTGCGAGCTTCAGGTGTGCGGCATCGAGCGTCGTCATCATCCGAACCTAACGCGGTCGATGATCAGCGGCCGGGTGTGCGCGGTGGCGGCGTCCGACGCCGCCGCGCCACCCGTGGCGATCCGCGCCGCTCGACGCAGGCAGGCCCGCACGGCCGGGATCCGGTCGTCGTCCTGCGTGTGCAGCGTGAACAGGACCTGTCCGGCGCGAACCCGGTCTCCGGGCCGGACGTGGACGATCACGCCGGCCTCGGCGGCAACCGCCTCGCCCGGCTTCGACCGGCCGCCACCCGCCAGCCAGGCGGCGTCGCCGACGGCGCGGGCGTCCACCTCGACCACGACGCCGGCGGACTCGGCGGCGACGTCGTCGGTGTGCCGCGCGACGGGCAAGGGCGCGTCCGGGTCGCCGCCCTGCGCGGCGATCATCGCCCGCCAGGTGTCCATGGCCCGGCCGTTGGCCAGGTGCTCGGCCGGGTCGGCGTCGGGCAGCCCGGCCGCGTCGAGCATCTCGCGTGCCAGGGCGAGGGTGAGTTCCACGACGTCGTCGGGTCCACCGCCGGCCAGGACCTCGAGCGACTCGGCGACCTCGACGGCGTTGCCGACCGCCCGCCCCAGCGGGACGCTCATGTCGGTGATCAGCGCACGGGTGTCCACACCGGCATCGATACCCAGTTCGACCATCGTCGACGCGAGTTCCCGGGCATCGGACTCGTCCGGCAGGAATGCGCCCGAGCCGGTCTTGACGTCGAGGACGAGCGCGGCGGTTCCCTCGGCGATCTTCTTGCTCATGATCGAGCTGGCCAGCAGCGGGATGGACTCGACGGTGCCGGTGACGTCGCGCAGCGCGTACAGCTTGCGGTCGGCGGGGGCGAGATCGGCGCCGGCGGCGCAGATGACCGCGCCGACGCGTTCGAGCTGGTCGAACATCTCCGTCGTGCTCAGCTCGGCCCGCCAGCCCGGGATCGACTCCAGTTTGTCCAGCGTGCCGCCGGTGTGCCCCAGGCCTCGGCCGGACAGCTGCGGGACGGCCACGCCGAACGACGCCACCAGCGGTGTCAGCGGCAGGGTGATCTTGTCCCCGACTCCGCCGGTGGAATGCTTGTCGACGGTCGCGAGCGGCCGGCCGTCGCGACGCAGGCCCGACAGATCCATTCGCCGCCCGCTGTCGATCATCGCCTGCGTCCAGGTCGCGATCTCGCGTCGCGTCATCCCGCGCAGGTAGATCGCCATGAGAAGCGACGACATCTGCTCGGGGGCGACCTCGCCGCGGGTGTAGCCGTCGAGCATCCAGGCGATCTGCGCGTCGCCGAGCTCGTTCCCGCCGCGTTTGGTGGCGATCACCGAGACCGCGTTGATGACCTCGTCGGCGCCGGCCGAGATGCCGCGGGTGCCGGCGCTCACGGGACCACCTCGGCGATGTCGTCGGGCCCGAACGCGTCGGGAAGCAGGTCGGCGAGGGTTCGGGATCCGGAGGGATGATCGACGAGGAGACCGCGTCCGCCGTGCTCGAGGAGAACCTGCCGGCACCGGCCGCACGGCATGAGGACCTTCCCGTTGGCATCGGTGACCGAAACGGCCCGCAGCGTCCCCCGTCCGTGGGCGACCAATTGCGCGATCAGCGACACCTCGGCGCAGATACCGAGTCCGTATGAGACATTTTCCACATTGCAGCCTCCGAGGATTTCGCCCTCGGATGTGATCCCGGCCGCACCCACCGGATAGCGCGAATACGGGGCATAGGCCCGCGACAACATTTCACTTGCTTTGTGGCGCAGGACATTCCAATCGATCACCGTATCCACGCCCACCTCCTCGCAAAAGCGTCGATCCGCCCGGATGCCGGAAATTCACCGGCCCCAGAGCTTGGGTAAGGCAAACCTAAGTCGGATTCTCTTGTGCCTCAAATCGGTTCGGGCAATTTATCACCGCTTCCGGCATGGGTTTAGAGTCTCTTGTCATGGGTCCATGGTCGAGTCGGAGCATGCCGATTCGACGCGTCCATCGACGATGTTGGAGGCCACTTTTCCGATGAGCACCTCGACCGAAGTCGCACCTGACCCGGTGCGTCGACGTTCTCTGTACCGCGGCGACCCAGGCATGTGGTCCTGGGTGCTTCACCGCATCACCGGCGTAACCATCTTCTTCTTCCTGTTCGTGCACGTGCTGGACACCGCGGTCATCCGCGTCGATCCGAACCAGTACGACGCGATCATCGAGACCTACAAGACCCCCATCATCGGTCTGATGGAGATCGCCCTCGTGGCGTGCGTCCTGTTCCACGCCTTCAACGGCGTGCGCCTGATCCTGGTGGACTTCTGGTCCAAGGGCCCCAAGTACCAGCGGCAGATGCTGTGGGTCGCCCTGACCCTGTTCGTCGTCGTCTTCGCCGCCGGCGCCGTGCGCCTGCTGCAGATCCTGATCGACCACCTGTAGGAGCCACCAGAGATGACCACCTCGGAAGCCACGGGTGTCGCCAAGACCCTCGGCACACAGCACGACCGCCCCGCGAGCCTGGACAACCCGCGCTCGCCCCGCAAGCCCAAGGGCAACAACTTCGAGAAGTACGCATGGCTGTTCATGCGGTTCTCCGGCCTGATCCTCGTCTTCCTGACGATCGGCCACATGTTCATCATGCTCGCCTGGGACGGCGGCGTGCATCGCATCGACGCCTCGTTCGTCGCCGCTCGCTGGAGCTCGCCGGGCTGGCAGATCTGGGATCTGACCATGCTGTGGCTGGCCGAGCTGCACGGCGGCAACGGCGTGCGCACCGTCATCGCCGACTACTCGCGCAAGGACTCGACCCGCTTCTGGCTCAACACCCTGCTGCTGGTGTCGATCATCCTGACCCTCGCGCTCGGCACGTACGCGATCCTCACCTTCGACGTCAACAGCGTCGGCTAAAGGAGACCAGAAACCATGCAGGAACACCGCTACGACGTCGTCATCGTGGGTGCCGGTGGCGCCGGAATGCGCGCGGCCATCGAGTCCGCCCCGCGTGCACGCACCGCAGTTCTCACCAAGCTCTACCCCACTCGCAGCCACACCGGCGCGGCACAGGGCGGCATGTGCGCCGCACTGGCCAACGTCGAGGAGGACAACTGGGAGTGGCACACCTTCGACACCGTCAAGGGCGGTGACTACCTCGCCGACCAGGACGCCGTGGAGATCATGGCCAAGGAGGCCATCGACGCGGTCCTCGACCTCGAGAAGATGGGTCTGCCGTTCAACCGGACCCCGGAGGGCAAGATCGACCAGCGTCGCTTCGGCGGCCACACCCGCGACCACGGCAAGTCGCCCGTGCGTCGTGCGTGCTACGCCGCCGACCGCACCGGTCACATGATCCTGCAGACCCTCTACCAGAACTGCGTCAAACACGACGTCGAGTTCTTCAACGAGTTCTACGCGCTGGACATCTGCCTCGCGGAGAACGAGGACGGCGAGCTGGTCGCCAACGGCGTCGTCGCCTACGAGCTGGCCACCGGCGAGATCCACGTCTTCCACGCCAAGTCGATCATCTTCGCGACCGGCGGCTCGGGCCGCATGTACAAGACCACGTCCAACGCCCACACCCTCACCGGTGACGGCATGGGCATCATCTTCCGCAAGGGCCTGCCGCTGGAGGACATGGAGTTCCACCAGTTCCACCCGACGGGCCTGGCCGGCCTCGGCATCCTCATCTCGGAGGCCGTGCGCGGCGAGGGCGGCATCCTCCGCAACGCCGACGGCGAGCGCTTCATGGAGCGTTACGCCCCCACCATCAAGGACCTCGCGCCGCGTGACATCGTCGCCCGCTCGATGGTGCTCGAGGTGCTCGAGGGCCGCGGCGCCGGACCGAACAAGGACTACGTCTACATCGACGTGACCCACCTCGGCGAGGATGTCCTCAACGAGAAGCTGCCGGACATCACCGAGTTCGCGCGCACCTACCTCGGCGTCGACCCGGTCACCGAGTACGTCCCGGTCTTCCCGACCTGCCACTACGTCATGGGCGGCATCCCGACCAACGTCAACGGTCAGGTGCTGCGCAACAACGACGAGATCGTGCACGGCCTCTACGCCGCCGGCGAGTGCGCCTGCGTGTCGGTGCACGGCGCGAACCGCCTGGGCACCAACTCGCTGCTCGACATCAACGTCTTCGGCCGTCGTGCCGGCATCGCCGCCGCGGAGTACGCCAACAACGCGGACTTCGTCGATCTGCCGGAGCGCCCGACCGAGATGGTCGACAAATGGCTCGAGCTGCTGCTCAGCGAGCACGGCCACGAGCGCGTCGCCGACATCCGCTCCGAGCTGCAGGCGTCGATGGATGCGAACGCGTCGGTGTTCCGCACCGAGGAGACCCTCAAGCAGGCTCTCACCGACATCCACGCGCTCAAGGAGCGCTACGCCCACATCCGCGTCCACGACAAGGGCAAGCGCTACAACAGCGACCTGCTCGAGGCCATCGAGCTCGGCTTCCTGCTCGAGATGGCCGAGGTGACCGTCGTCGGCGCCCTCAACCGCAAGGAGTCGCGCGGCGGCCATGCGCGCGAGGACTACCCCGATCGTGACGATGTGAACTACATGCGCCACACCATGGCCTACAAGAAGGGCACCGACCTTCTCGCGGACATCGAGCTGGACTACAAGCCCGTGGTGCAGACCCGTTACGAGCCGATGGAGCGTAAGTACTGATGACATCTGTTCTGGACAAGCCCACGCCCTCCTCCGACGAGCCGCCGCTGCCCCCGGTGCCCCCGGAGGCCCACATGGTGACGCTGAAGATCTACCGGTTCAACCCGGAGAATCCCGACGCCCAGGGCTTCGAGAGCTTCCGTGTCCCGGCGCTGCCGACCGACCGTCTGCTCAACCTGCTGCTGTACGTGAAGGGCTACCTCGACGGCACCCTCACGTTCCGCCGCAGCTGCGCGCACGGCGTGTGCGGCTCGGACGCGATGCGCATCAACGGCGTCAACCGCCTCGCCTGCAAGCTCCTGATGAAGGACCTGCTCCCCAAGGACAAGTCCAAGGAGATCACCATCACCGTCGAGCCGATCCGCGGCCTGCCGGTGGAGAAGGATCTCGTGGTCGACATGGAGCCGTTCTTCGACGCGTACCGCGCGATCAAGCCGTTCCTGATCACCACGGGCACCGAGCCGACCCGCGAGCGCATCCAGAGCCAGGCCGACCGCGCCCGCTTCGACGACACCACCAAGTGCATCCTGTGTGCGTGCTGCACCACGAGCTGCCCGGTGTTCTGGACCGAGGGCTCGTACTTCGGCCCGGCCGCGATCGTCAACGCGCACCGCTTCATCTTCGACAGCCGTGACGAGGGTGCCGTCGAGCGTCTCGACATCCTCAACGACGTCGACGGTGTGTGGCGCTGCCGCACGACCTTCAACTGCACCGACGCATGCCCCCGCGGCATCCAGGTCACGCAGGCCATCTCGGAGGTCAAGCGCGCACTGATGTTCTCGCGCTAGTTCCACGCTTTCTCTGCAGCCCGGCGACGGCCCGCACCGGTTCTCGGTGCGGGCCGTCGCTCTCTTCCCCGATGCAGCAGACCGTGACGGGGGGCGACACGAGCCGCTACATCTCGCGGGCGCCCGAGGCCCCGCCCCGGAAGATCCCCGCGATGATCGAGTCCACCAGCGCCGTCTCCTCCTCGGGGGCCGCCGGCCAGAGCAGCATGGTCAACACCGACCGGATCGCGAACCGTGCGGCGACGACGTCGTCGGGGTCGATGCCGATCAGTTCCGCGGCGACGGCCGACACGGTCGGTGAAGCGAGCACCGTCGGTGTCGTGGCGACGAGGCTTCCCGGCCGGAGGAACTGACGGATCACCCGGTCCGCGCGCAGCGCGCCGACCGCCGCGATGATCGCGATCCGCGCGCGCTCCTCCCCCGTCGTGCCGGCGACCGCCGCGCGGATCGAGTCCAGGACCGGGGCGGCGGTCGCCGACAGCACCGCCTCGATCAACTGGGCACGGCCACCGGCATGGCGGTAGATCGTCGCCCGCGAGCAGTGCGCCCGGGCGGCCAGTTCCTCGACGCTGAACGCGTCGAGTCCACGCGAGGCGATCAGCGCCGCGGCCTGGGAGACGAGGCGCCTCCGTGCCGCGTCCCTCCGGTCGCCACCCACGAGCCAGTCGGCCATGCGTACTCCTCCGTCGTCTGGTCTCATGATGAGACAGCGCCCGGACCTTCGTGGCCGTTTTCTCGCAGTACGGAAGGCATCGGTGAGACTCCGATGGCGGAGGCCGCCGTCCGCTCGTATCGACTTCGGAGCGAACCGTTGTCCCGACTGCCCCGGTCGGCGACGCTGGACGCATGCTCACCCTCGACGACCCCGCGTTCCTCGCCCGCTTCCACCGCGGCCACCCGGTGCAGCGGCTCGGCGACTCGGCGTTCTACGCGGTCGGCACCTGGGATCTGATCGCCGACGTCGTTCGTCGCCCGGCCGAGTTCTCGTCGAACCTCACCGCGACGATGATCTGCCACGACGACGGGTCGATCAGCGAGTTCCCGGTCGCGGGACCGGGTGACGCGATGCACGTGCTGGCCACGGCCGACGGTGCCCGGCACCGCCTCCACCGATCTCTGGTGATGCCCTCGCTGACACCGGCACGCATCCGCGAGCTCGAACCGCGTGTCGCGGAGGTCGTCGACACCGCGTGGTCCGAGGGGGTCGACGGAGACCGGCTCGACTGGTCCACCGCGGTGGCACGGCGGGTTCCGGTCACCGTGGTCACCGAGCTGCTCGGCCTGCCGGCCAAGGACGTCGACGACCTGTCCCGCTGGGCCCACGCCACCAACGTCCTCATCGACGGCGTGATCACCGGCGCCGAGTTGTCCACGGCGACCACCGCCGTCGCCGAGCTCACCGCCTATCTCGACGACGCCCTCGCGAGGACCCTGGGCGATCCCGGCGCCGGCGCCGGTGTGCTCGGCGACATCGCCACCGCCGTCTCCCGCGGCGACCTCGACCGCGCTGCCGCGGTGATGATGCTGCTGCAGCTCGTCGCGGCCGGTTCCGACTCGACGACGAGCCTGCTCGACAGCGCGGCCCGGCTGCTCGTCGAACACCCGGAGGTCACCGGACGCCTGCGCGGAGAACCCGAGGCCGTGCCGGCCTTCGTCGACGAGGCGCTGCGCCTGGAATCGCCGTTCCGCGGGCACTTCCGACACGTCGTCGAGGACACGGTGCTCGGCGACACACGTCTGCCCGCCGGCTCCCACCTGTACCTGATGTGGCGTGCGGCCAACCGGGATCCCGGGCAGTTCGACGACCCCGACCGCCTCGACCTCGATCGAGGGCGCGACGCCGGGGCCCGACGACCGGCCCGCTCCGCCCACGTCGCCTTCGGCAAGGGGATCCATCTGTGCGTCGGTTCCGGCCTCGCCCGCCTGCAGGGTCGGCTGACGGTGGAGAAACTCCTCGGTGAGACAACGGATTTCGCCGCCGAGGAATCGTCAGGGGCGCTGACGCTGACGCTCACCCGCTGAACTGCCCCGCCGCTGCCGCGGAACCGGACACGGCGCGGATGCGTCCAAGAGACACATGCCGCCCACCGTCGTCGAACGGAGAATCCGTGATCCGGACCCTGGCGTTCCGCCTTCTGCTCACCGTCGCCCTCGGCATCCTCGGGTGCCTGATCGTCTTCGTCCCCGCCACCGCACGATCGACTCCTGCGGCCTCTCCGACGCCGGTTCGGACGCCGAGCACGCCGCCTCCGCAGTCCGGTCCGGAGGCCGAAGATCGCGTGAGCATCACCTTCGTCTCCGACCAGCAGCACAACGGCGCCGCCGCGTGGTCCGACGCGACCGGGAACCTGCGAACCCAGACGCATGTCCCACTCCTCCAGCGGGATTCGCAGAGCGGACTCTGGTCGGCCACCCTCGTCTTCACACGACACTCCCCGGACGCCCCGCTCCACGCGGTGTTCCGGTCCGGCGGGAGATTCGCACGCTGCGAGGTCCGGGTGAACGATCGGCTGGTGGCCGAGGACTCCGCGCACGGCGACCACCCGACCAGCACGTGTCAGCCGAACACGAACGAAAAATGACCCGAATTTCCCACTTGGAGGGAGGAATCGGGGCGCCGACCGTACTCTGTCTGTCGTCATGAGCACATGAGCGGAGACCAGCATGGCGGAACACAGCGACTCCGGGGCCGCAAACCCTTCGGGAGCAGACCATTCCGGAGCGGGTGCGTCCACCGTGCTGCACGACCCCGGCGACAAGGGCCTGCGGATCGGCTCGATCGGCCTGCTCGGCAACGTGATCATCGGCCTGGCCGCGGTCGCCCCGGCGTACAGCCTCGCGGCGACCCTGGGCTTCGTCGTGGACAGTGTCGGCGAGAAGGCGCCGTCGATGTTCGTCCTCGCGTTCCTGCCGATGCTGCTGGTGGCCTTCGCCTATCGTGAGCTGTCCACCGACACCCCCGACTGTGGGACGACGTTCACCTGGGCCACAAAGGCATTCGGCCCGTGGATCGGGTGGATCGGCGGCTGGGGCGTGGCCGTCTCGGCGATCATCGTGCTGGCCAACGTCTCCGAGATCTCCGCGCTCTACCTGTTCCAGTTTCTCGGGCTCGACGCCCTCGCCGACAGCCTGTTGGCCCGGGTGTTGCTCGGGAGCTCCTTCATCATCACGATGACCTGGATCAGCATCCGCGGCATCGTCATCAGCGAGCGGATGCAGATGATCCTCATGTTCATCCAGTTCGCCGTGTTGATCGTCGCGAGCGTGATCGCCCTGGTCAAGGTGGGCCTCGACCGCGCCGGGCCGCAGGCGATCGATCCCGAGTGGTCGTGGCTGTGGCCCGGGGGCCTCGACCAGTCGCAGATCGCCGCGGCGGTCATCCTGTGCATCTTCATCTACTGGGGCTGGGATGCGTGCCTGGCCGTCAACGAGGAGACCAGGGATCCAGAGAAGACCCCGGGTCGCGCGGCCCTGCTCACCTGCCTCATCCTGGTCGCGACCTACGTCCTGGTCACCTACGCCATCCAGTCGTTCGCCGGGTTCGGCGACACCGGCATCGGCCTCGGGAACGACGCCAACGACGAGGACGTGCTGACCATCCTCGGTGAACCGGTGGCGGGCGCGGTCATGGTGTCGGCGCTGCTGCTGACCGTCTGCGTCTCCGCCCTGTCGTCGACGCAGTCCACGATCCTGCCGACGGCGCGCGGCAGCCTGTCGATGGCGGTGTACAAGGCGCTGCCCGAGAAGTTCGCGTCGATCCACCCCCGCTACATGACGCCGGCATTCGGCACCGCGGTGATGGGCGGCGCCGCACTCACCTTCTATCTGGTGTTGTCGCTGGTCAGCCAGGACACCCTCGCCGACTCGATCGCCTCGCTCGGACTGGCGGTGGCGTTCTACTACGGCATCACCGCGTTCGCGTGCGTCTGGTATTTCCGGTCGACGCTCCTCACCTCGGCACGCAACTTCTTCTTCCGGGGCCTCTTCCCGCTCGTCGGCGGCCTGGCCATGACCGCGGCCTTCGTCAGGTCGGCGTAC
This sequence comes from Gordonia paraffinivorans NBRC 108238, assembly GCF_000344155.1. Lineage (GTDB taxonomy): Bacteria > Actinomycetota > Actinomycetes > Mycobacteriales > Mycobacteriaceae > Gordonia > Gordonia paraffinivorans. The sequence goes on from NZ_BAOQ01000015.1 coordinate 12,636, forward strand.
GACATGATCTCCCCGGACTACGGCGCGACCTCGATCGGCGGGATCGGCGGCGTCTTCGTCATGGGTGTGGGCATGCTGGTACTCGGCATCCCGTTGATGCTGGCCTGCTTCGCGTACAACAGCGAGTTCTTCCGCGGGAAGACGCTGACCGCCGACACCGAGGTGAAGGTTCCCGATGTCTACTGACTCCCTCGCCGCCACGCCCGACGACACCGCCGGCGACGCACCGGTCCCCCGGCTCACCGTCGGCTACCTGGCGACGCCGTCGGGCGCCGACGGAGTCGCCCTGGGTGTCGCCCTGGCCCGCGTGACCGGCGCTGACCTCGACCTCGTGTGCGTGGTGCGTCCGGTCCCCTACGACGGCTCGCCCGGCATCGCGCAGTACCAGCGACGCCTCGAAGACCAAGCCGCCCAATGGCTTCGCGAGGGCGCCGCCCTCATCCCGCCCGGATTCCGGTACCGCACCATCGTCACCGTCAACGATTCCTTCGCCGACGGGCTGATCTCCCACGCCGTGGAGACGGGCGCGAAGATGATCGTCGTCGGCGGCACCGGCGACGGCCTGTTGCGGCGCCACACGCTCGGCACGGTCAGCAACGAACTCGTGCATTCCTCGCCGGTTCCGGTCGCGCTGGCGCCCCGCGGGTACTCCGACCGGGTCGACACCGTCCTCGGCACGGTGACCGTCGCGGTGCCCGTCGAGCCCGACGCCGACAACCCACTGCCGTTCGCCGAGAAGCTCGTCGAACGCGCCAAACTGAACCTCAGGCTGCTGTCGCTGGTGTCGCTCGAATCCCCCTTCGACGACGACTCGTCGCGTGATGCCCGTCGAGCGCAGATCGCCGTGGCCCGCGAACTCCTCGACAGGACTCGCGCCGAGGTGTCTCCCGAACTCGAGGTCGGGGTCGTCGTCGCCGACGGTGACACGCTCGACGAGGCCCTGGCCAACCTTCCGTGGGGCGACGACGACATCGTCGCGGTCGGGTCCGGCCACCTCGCGCCACCCCATCGGGTCTTCCTGGGCAGCACCGCGGCCCGAATCCTGCGCTGGACGACATCCCCGGTCATCGTCGTGCCCAGAAGCCGCTGAGCCCGGGACCGCCGTCCCCACGACCGAACCCCTGCCGACCGAACCGAGACACGTGGAGCCGCAATCGCCGTGAGCATCGATCCAGTGCGCGTGCTGGAGATCCGGCATGCCGAGACCGAGCCGCCCGGTTCCTACGGCCCCGCGCTCGACGAACTCGCCGACGTGACGACGCTGCGCATCTGGCGCGAGGACGTCCCCGACGACCTATCCGACGTCGAGGCGATCGTCACCCTGGGCGGCGCGATGGGCGTCGACGACGCACCCGCCATCGGCTGGATCGACCACGAGATCGTATTGCTGCGCCGCGCACTCGAACTCGGCATCCCGGTGTGGGGTGTCTGCCTGGGCTCGCAGATGCTGGCGGCGGCGCTCGGCGCACAGGTGTACCGCAGCGACACCCCGGAGATCGGCGTCCACACCGTCACGCTGGACCCGCACGCCATCGACGATCCGATCTGGGGCGTCGACCCCGGCGAACCGGATGCGGTGCCGACCGAATTCCGGGTGGTGCAATGGCATTTCGACACCTTCGACCTGCCCGCGGGCGCCACCCGACTCGCCTCGTCACCGTGGTGCGCCAATCAGCTGTTCCGCCACGGTGATTCGTACGGCGTGCAGTTCCATCTCGAGGCCGACGGCGGACTCGTCGGGGAATGGCTGGGAGCACCGGAATCCCGCGACCTCGTCGGCGAGGCCATCGGCGCCGCGGCCACCGACCGGTTCGCGACCGACGCCACGGCCGCAGAGGTCGTCACGGTGCCCCTGCCCCACACCGTGATGCGCCGATGGCTGCGCGGGATCGCCGAACGTCGTTGACGCGCAGCGGGTCAGCTGTCGAATCCCAGACCCGTGCGGTCCAGCAAGGACAGCCACGGTCCGCGCCGGCCCCCGCGCAGCTCGCTGCGGGCGATCTCCCGCCGGGTGAGTGTGATGCCGAGCCATCGGATCGGTTCGGGCGGGAAGGGCAGCGGCTTGCGTCGCACCATGTCCAGTTCGGTGCGCTCGGTGCGCAGGCCGTCGACGAGGTCGAGCGCGGTCGCCGCGGCGAAGTGCGAGGCCCCGACCCCCAGTCCGGTGAAGCCGACCGAGGTGACCACCCGGCCCCGGTGAGAGGAGTCCCAGAACGCGCAGAACCGCGAGCAGGTGTCGATGACCCCGCCCCAGGTGTGGGTCGCGTGAATCCCCTCCAGCTGCGGGAACATCTGCAGGAGATGTTCGCCGAGCAGTGCCCACTCCTCCGGGCGTCGTTCGTGTCGCGGGTCGTCGTCGGAACCGAAGTGGTACGGCGCGTCCCATCCGCCCCACAGCAAACGGTTGTCGGCGGTGAGCCGGAAGTAGTGGAATCGCGGGCCGCTGTCGGCGAGGCCCTCGCGCCCCGACCAGCCCAGCGAGGACAACTGGTCGTCGGTGAGCGGCTCGGTCATCAGCGCGTAGTCCCACACGGGAACCGTGTAGAGCCGCAGCCGGCGCACGAGCGCACGACTCGCCGAGGTCGCCACCACCCCCCGCTCCGCTCTCACCTGCCCGTACCCCGTCCGTGCACGGACCCCCTCGCCATCGGAGGTCAGTTCGAGGACCTCGGTGCCCTCGAAGATCCGCACCCCGAGTCGCTCCGCCGCGTCGGCGAGTCCGAAGGCGAGCCTGGCCGGGTCGATCATCATCACGTCGGGGTCGTAGAGGGCGCCACGGACCATCGGCGAGTCCACCCGCTCGCGGGCGGCGTCCTCGTCGAGAAGGTCCAGATGCGCGCCGATCGCCGTTCCCGCCTCGAAGGTCTCGGCGAGGGCCTCGAACTGCCAGTCGGTGATCGCGAGGTCGAGTTCGCCGGTGCGCTCGGCGTCGGCGTCGATGCCGAGCCGGTCGAGCGTCGCCTCGATCGCGTCGAGCGTCTCCCGGCCCATCCGCAGCAGCGCGGGCATCTCGTCGCCGAACCGGCTGATGCCGTTGGGGATTCCGTGGGTGAGGCTGGCCGCGCAGAAGCCGCCGTTGCGTCCGGACGCGTGCTCGGCGATCCGGTCGCGCTCCACGAGCACCACCGAGCGTGACGGGTCGCGTTCGGCGGCCTGCACCGCCGTCCACAGTCCCGTGAATCCGCCGCCGATCACCAGCAGGTCGGCGGTGACTTCATCGGCGAGTCGCGGACGCGGCGCGGGACGCAGGTCGCGGTCGAGCCAGTAAGGCCGGGCAGCGGCCCGCGCGACCAGATCGATTCCCCGCTCGGTCGGCTGTTCCGCCCACGGCCGCGGGCTCACCCCTGGTCACTCCCGAGCCCGAACACCGTTCGGTGCCATTCCTTTTCGACCACGCCGTGCAGATCGCTCATCACGTGCTTGATCAGCAGGTACTCCTCGAGCGAGTACGTCGACATGTCCTTGCCGAAGCCCGAGGCCTTGAACCCGCCGTGCGGCATCTCGCTGATGATGGGGATGTGGTCGTTGATCCACACGCAGCCGGCGTGGATCTCCCGCGAAGCCCGCTGTGCCCGATAGACGTCCCGGGTCCACGCCGAGGCGGCGAGCCCGTAGGGCGTGTCGTTGGCGCGGCGGATCGCGTCGTCGTCGTCGGTGAAGCGGCTGACCGTGAGCACGGGGCCGAAGACCTCGTCACGGTAGATCTCGGAATCCTCCGCGACATCGGCGACGAGGGTCGGCGGGTAGAACGCCCCGGGCCCGTCGGGGATCGTGCCGCCGGTGACGATGCGCGCGCCGGACGCGCGGGCACGGTCGACCATCCCGGCGACCTTGTCGCGATGCGCGTGGGAGATGAGCGAACCGAGATCGGTTGCCGGATCGGTCGGATCGCCGATGACGACCTTCGACATGAGTTCGGCGACGCCGGTGACGAAGTCGTCGTAGAGCGCCTGGGCGACGATCGCACGGGTCGCCGCGGTGCAGTCCTGGCCGCCGTTGATCAGCGATCCCGCGACCGCGCCGTGGATCGCCGCGTCGAGGTCGGCGTCGTCGAAGACCACGAAGGGCGCCTTGCCGCCGAGCTCGAGCTGGATGCGGGCACCGGTGGTGGCGGCCTGCGCCATGACCTGCCGGCCGACGGCCGACGAGCCGGTGAAGGTGACCATGTCCACGCCCGGATGGCCGGCCAGGTGTGCACCGGCCTCGGGGCCGGTCCCGACCACGATGTTGAGCACGCCGTCGGGCAGCCCGGCCTCCGAGGCCAGGCGCGCGAGGGTCAGGGTGGTCAGCGGGGTGATCTCGGCGGGCTTGAGGACCACCGCGCACCCGGCGGCCAGAGCCGGGATGACCTTCCACACCGCCATCTGCAGCGGGTAGTTCCACGGCGTGATGGTCCCGACCACGCCGACCGGTTCGCGACGGATGCTCGAGGTGTGGTCGGCCGAGTACTCGGCGGTGGCCTTGCCCTCCAGATTGCGTGCGACACCGGCGAAGAACTCGACGTTGTCGATCGATCCCGGCACGTCGAACTCGGTCGCCAGACGCACCGCCTTGCCGGTGTGGGCCACCTCCTCGGAGATGAGCGTCTCGGACTCGGCGGCCATCGCGCGGGCCAGCGCGAGCAGCACCGAGGCGCGCTCTGCCGGGGTCGCGCGCCCCCAGGCCGGCTGGGCCGCACGGGCGCCGGCGACCGCGGCGTCGACATCTGCCCGACCGGCGAGTTTCACGGTGGCCACCGGCTCATCCGTGGCAGGATTGACGACGATGTGATCGGCGCCGGTCGCATGATGGGGTTCACCGTCGATCCAGCCGGACGGAATGCTGGTGGAGGAGGCCATGCCCCCGGATACTACCGCCGCCGTTGCGGATTCACGCGCCGAAAACCCAAACAATTGCGGATTCCGTCGAATCTGTTGCTTTCAGTTGCGGAATCCGTCACGATCGTAGGGTGGCTGATCCTGCGTCCGCACCACTCGACGCGACCGCGAAGAAGATCATCGAACTCCTCCAGACCGATGGTCGGAGCAGTTATGCCTCGATCGGCAAGGCCGTCGGCCTGTCCGAGGCGGCCGTCCGCAACCGCGTGCAGAAGCTCAGCGAGAGCGGCCTCATGCAGATCGTGGCCGTCACCGATCCGCTGAAACTCGGCTTCGCCCGGCAGGCGATGATCGGCATCCGATGCGTCGGTGACACCCAGGCCCTCGCCGACCGCCTCGCCGAACACCGCGAGATCGACTACGTCCTGCTCACCGCAGGGTCTTTCGACATCCTCATCGAGGTCGTGTGCGAGGACGACGACCACCTGCTCGACATCCTCAACAAAAAGGTGCGCTCCAACCCCGAGGTCGTCGGCACCGAGACGCTCGTCTACCTGAAACTCGTCAAACAGCAATACAACTGGGGAACACGATGACACCGAACACGCCCTCGACGCCCCGGCACTCCGGCGGCTCCCTCGGAGCCCGCAGTGCCGCCCACCTGTGGGGCCACTTCGCCCGGCACGGCGAGGGCATCACGCCGCCGGTCATCACCCGCGGCGAGGGGGTGCGGATCTTCGACGACGCCGGCCGCAGCTATCTCGACGGCCTGGCCGGCCTCTTCGTCGTCCAGGTCGGCCACGGCCGCGAGGAACTCGCCCGGGCCGCCGCGAAGCAGGCCGAGCAGCTCGCCTTCTTCCCCCTGTGGTCGTACGCCACGCCACCGGCGATCGAACTGGCCGAGCGCCTCGCCGCATACGCCCCGGGCGACCTCAACCGCGTCTTCTTCACCACCGGCGGCGGCGAGGCGGTGGAGAGCGCGTGGAAACTCGCCAAGCAGTACTTCAAGCTCGTCGGGAAACCCGGTAAGCACAAGGTGATCTCGCGGGCGGTCGCCTACCACGGAACCCCGCAGGGCGCACTGGCCATCACGGGTGTGCCGGCGCTGAAGGAGGCCTTCGAGCCGCTGACGCCCGGCGCGTTCCGGGTGCCGAACACCAACATCTACCGCGCGGCCGAGGACCTCGCCGACGACCCGAAGAAGTTCGGCCGCTGGGCGGCCGACCGAATCGCCGAGGCCATCGAGTTCGAGGGACCCGAAACGGTGGCCGCGGTCTTCCTCGAACCCGTGCAGAACGCCGGCGGATGCTTCCCGCCGCCGCCCGGATACTTCGAGCGGGTCCGCGAGATCTGCGACGAGTACGACGTGCTGCTCGTCTCCGACGAGGTCATCTGCGCCTTCGGACGCATCGGGTCGATGTTCGCGTGCGATGACTTCGGCTACGTGCCCGACATCATCACGTGCGCCAAGGGCATGACCTCCGGCTACTCCCCGATCGGCGCGATGATCGCCGACGACCGGCTGTTCGAGCCGTTCCGCGACGGCACGACGACCTTCGCCCACGGTTACACGTTCGGCGGTCATCCCGTGTCGGCGGCGGTCGCGCTGGCCAACCTCGACATCTTCGAGCGCGAGGGACTCAACGACCACGTCAAGACGATGGCGCCGGCCTTCCGGTCGACGCTCGAGCGCCTCGACGACCTGCCGATCGTCGGCGACGTGCGCGGCGAGGGCTTCTTCTACGGCATCGAACTCGTCAAGGACAAGTCCACCAAGGAGACGTTCACCGCGGACGAGTCCGAGCGCATCCTGCGCGGCTTCCTGTCGAGCGCGTTGTTCGACGCCGGGCTGTACTGTCGCGCCGACGACCGCGGCGACCCGGTCATCCAGCTCGCGCCACCGCTCATCGCCGGGCAGGCGGAGTTCGACGAGATCGAACAGATCCTGCGGTCGGTCCTCACCGAGGCCTACACGCTGCTCTGATACGTCCGCCGGACACGCCTGCGCACGCCCTGATGAGGCCCGGCCGCGCTGGTAACGTGCGGGCGGTGACCTCGGGGTGGACGCGCCGGACCGTCGGCGCACTCGCTGCAGCGATCGTCGGGGTGTCCGTCGTCGCGGCCGCACCGGTGCTGCCCGGGTCGCTCATGGCGGGTTCGGCGACCGCCGACCCGCTCGCGCCGACCGGCCGGTCGGCCACCGTCACCACGCCGGTCACCGATCACTGCCCCCACCGGGTCGGGACTCCCCCGGCCGTCGACGAGTCGGAGGTCGTCCCACCGGGATCGCCGACACCGACGCCGCTACCGGTCCCGACGCCCGCTGTCGGCGGCGAGGACCTCGCCTACTGCGGTGTGGTCGCCGATCCCGAGGCCGGGCCGGTCCCGCCGGGTCTCACCTCGGCCGGGTGGCTGGTCGCCGACCTCGACTCCGGCCGCGTCATCGCCGCGAAGGACCCGCACGGCCGCTATCGGCCGGCGTCGACGATCAAGATCCTGCTGGCCCTCGTCGCCCTCGACGAACTCGACCTCGACGCGACGGTCGTCCCCACACCCGAGGACTGGAGCGCCGAGGGCGACTCCTGCGGCATGGGTCCCGGCGGGCACTACACGGTCCGGGACCTGCTGACCGGTCTCCTGGTGGTGTCGGGCAACGACTGCGCCAATGCCCTCGCCCGCGAACTCGGCGGGGTCGACGCCACGCTGGCCAAGATGAACGAACGCGCCCGCGAACTCGGCGCCACCGACACCCGGGCGGCCTCCCCGTCCGGGCTGGACGCGCCCGGGATGTCCTCCTCGCCCTACGATCTCGCACTCTTCTTCCGCGCCGCGATGGCGAACGACACCTTCCGGGAGATGATCTCGCTGCCGACCTACCGGTTCCCCGGGTATCCGCGCCGACCCGACGTGCCCGGCGACACCGACCATCCCGCCTACGAGATGTACAGCAGCAATCGGCTTCTGCTGGACGGATATCCGGGCATGCTCGGCGGTAAGACCGGTTACACCGACGACGCGCGCAAGACCTTTGTCGCCGCCGCCGAACGCGACGGCCGCCGGATCATGATCGTGAAGATGTACGGCCTGGCCATGGAGGGCAACCCCTACTGGGATCAGGCGAGGGCGCTGTTCGAGTACGGTTTCGCCACACCCGAGGACGTCGAGGTCGGACGCCTCGTCGACCCCGCCGGAGCTGCCGATCCGTCGCGGGATCCCGCGGCGTCGGCCGACCCCGACATCGTGAGCACCGGTTCCGATTCGGCATCGCCGATGTCGGTGCGCGTTCTCGTCGGCCTGCTCGCGGCCCTGGCCGCCGTCGTGCTGCTCATGCTCGGCGTGCGCCTGTCCCGGCGCCGATGACCACGCGCCGGGAACCCGTCACCGGCGCCGGACGACCCCCACCAGGGCGGCAATTGCGGCCCCGGCACCCGCCGCGGCCGCCAAAGCCGCCGGACGCGGGGTCGGGTTCACGTCGACGGTCGGCGAGATGACCACCGGCCGTAGGAGTTCCGCGTCGGGCTCCTCGACTATCTGGTACTCGGCGTTGATCGGATCGGTCGCGCACCAGGCGGCGGCGTACAGGACGATCCGCGAGGCCAGGTAGGCGAACACCATCACGCCGAGGATGGGACCGAACGCCACACCGGCCGGGCTTCGGAGAACCGACTCCAGGTAGATCCCGCCGACGGTCTTGACGACCTCGAACGCGACGGCGGTGATCAGTCCCGCTTTGAGGGTGTTGCGAAATGGCAGACGCACCAACGGGAGTCGCGCCATGACGAACGTGAACAGCCCCCAGGTGGCGAGCACCGACACCACCAGCGACACCAACCGCACCAGGATCGGCGCCCATGACGCGCCGTCGAGCCTGACCCAGCCGAGCACGGTCTCGGTCAGCCCCGAGTTCCCGAGCGCGGTGATGGCCATGGTCAGTGCGAACGCGATCCCCAGGCCGGCGAAGGCGACGAGATCCCAGACCTTCGACATCACCGCATTGCGCTGGACCCGGCCGCCCCACATCTCGGTCATGCCCGTACGGACGCCGGAGATCCAGCCGATCCCGGTGAACGCCGCGCCGATCAGGCCGACCACGCCCACCGTCGTGCGGGAGTCGATCGCCGAGGTGATGATGTCGGAGACCTGGTCACCGAGCTGTCCCGGCATCTTCCGCACGACGGTGTCCTGGATGTCCTGCAACACCTCGGGCTGCCGCGCGAGCACGAAGCCGGCGATCGCGAAGGCGACCATGATGATCGGGACGAGCGCCAGGATGCCGTTGAAGCTGATACTGGCGGCGTACAGGTTCCCGCGCCGGTCGTTGTAGCGCTCCAGCGTCCGCAACAGGTGATCGAGCCAGGCCCAGCGCTCGCGCCGGTCCTCATACGCCGACTTCGCCCGGGCCACCAGCCGTTTCGCCGACTCGCCCACCGTACTCACCGCACCCCTCCTCGTCCGGGCCACCGCAAAGCGACCCATGCAGCATCAGACGTGCGGCATCAGGCCCTCGGTGGCAGGAATCCCACCTTGTCATAGACGGACCGCAGCGTCGACGATGCCACCGACCGCGCGCGCTCGGCGCCGCGGGCGAGGATCGCGTCGAGCTCGGCGGGATCGTCCATGTACTCGGCGACGCGCCCGCGCAGCGGGGTGACGAACTCGGTGAGCACGTCCGCGGTGTCGACCTTGAGGTCGCCGTACCCCTTGCCCTGATACTTGTCGACGAGCACGTCGATCGGGGTGCCGCTCAACGCCGACTGGATCGTCAGGAGGTTGCTGACGCCGGGCTTGTTCTCCGGGTCGAACCGGATCTCGGTGTCGGTGTCGGTGACCGCGGACCGGATCTTCTTGGCCGACTTCTTCGGTTCGTCGAGCAGGTTGATGAGGCCCTTGTCGGTCTCGGCCGACTTGCTCATCTTCGCGGTCGGGTTCTGCAGGTCGTAGATCTTGGCGAATTCCTTGACGATGTGGGCCTGCGGGATCTTGAAGGTCTTGCCGAAGCGCGAGTTGAAGCGCTGGGCGAGGTCGCGGGTGAGCTCGAGGTGCTGGCGCTGGTCCTCGCCGACCGGGACCCGGTCGACCTGGAACGCCAGGATGTCGGCCGCCATCAGGATCGGGTAGGTGAACAGCCCGACGCCGGCCGCGTCGACGCCCTGCTTGGCCGACTTGTCCTTGAACTGGGTCATGCGGCTGGCCTCGCCGAAGCCGGTGATGCACTGCAGCACCCAGGTCAGCTCGGCGATCTCCGGGATGTGCGACTGCACATAGATGGTCGAGCGCTCGGGGTCGACCCCGACGGCCAGCAGCTGCGCGACCGAGCGGCGCGTGCGTTCGGCGAGGGTCTTCGGATCGTGCGGCACGGTGATCGCGTGCATGTCCGGGATGAAGTAGTACGCCTCGAAATCCTCCTGCAGCGCCACCCACTGTCGTACGGCGCCCAGGTAGTTGCCGAGATGGAACGAGTCGCTGGTGGGCTGGATGCCCGAGAGCACGCGGGCGCGGGACGCGCCGGACTCGGACGCGCGGGCAGAGCCGGATTCGGAGACGTCAGAACTCATTGCCCCATTTTCGCAGACCTCGAAAGCACGAGGTCCGCGGTGGGTCCCCTACCGCGTTGCAGCCGGGCCTCACTCGTAGATGACGGTCACCGGCGCGTGATCGGACCACCGCAGGTCGTAGGCCGCCGCCCGGTCGACCGTCGACTTCACGGCGCGCTCGGCGAGGGAACGGTTGGTCAGCTGGTAGTCGATCCGCCAGCCGGAGTCGTTGTCGAACGCCTTGCCGCGCCACGACCACCACGAGTAGGGGCCGGTCTCGTCCGGGTAGAGCTCGCGGGTGACGTCGCGCCAGCCATTGGCGAGCAGGTCGCCCACCCACGCCCGCTCGTGCGGGAGGAAGCCCGGGTTCTTGAGGTTGCCCTTCCAGTTCTTGATGTCGGCCTCGGCGTGGGCGATGTTCCAGTCGCCGCCGACGACCACGTGGCGGCGGCGGCGCACCAGGTTGCCGAGGTAATCGCCGAACTCGTCGAGGAACCGCTTCTTCTCCTCGTACTTGGCGGCGTCCTTGGGGTCCTCGGTGAGCGCGGCGCCCTTCGGGAGATAGAGGCTCGCGGCCGTGACCGGACCGAGGTCGGTCTCGAGGTCGACCTCGAGGTAGCGACCCAGTTCGTCGAACTCGTCGCTACCGAAGCCGATCCGGACGGTCACCGGGGCCGAGCGGGTCAGCACGCCGACGCCCGCGTGGCCCTTGACGGTGGATTCGCTCATCGTCAGGTGCCACCCGGCGTCGAGCGCCGGGGCGAGCGCCTCACGCGCCAGCTCCTCGCCGGCGCGGACCTCCTGCATCAGCACGACATCCGCGGTCGTGGCGTCGAGCCAGGGCAGGAAACCGCGGTTGTTCTCCGAGCGCTGCTTGACCGCGGCCCGGATTCCGTTGACGTTGACGGTCGTGATCTCGAGTGGCACGGGGCCACATCCTACGGTTCGTCGCCGACGCCGCGCGCGGTGAGGCGAGGTCGTCACATGCGACCCGAAAAAGGGTAAGGCAAGCCTTGCGAAGGGTGCCCTACTTATGTGAGCATTGCCTGACAGGTACGAGGTTAGGTTCACCAATGTTCGTTTGCATTTGCCGCGCGGTCACCGAGGACGAGGTGCACGAGCACTGCAACAACGGTGCGTACACGATCGACGACATCGCCGATCGATGCGGCGCCGGCGAGGGCTGCGGCACCTGCTTGGAACGCCTCGACGACATCCTGAGCGAAAGGGCGGGCATCGCCACGACCGCTGCATGACCTGACAACCGCCATCCACCTCGCGCGAGCCCACGCGCGAGGGGTTTCCTCGTGTTACCGTCGTCACACAGCACCACTCGGCGACGGAAGGCTGTCACATGCGTGGCGACGATGAGGTCATTGCACTGCTCAACGAGCAGCTCACCAGCGAACTGACTGCGATCAACCAGTACTTTCTCCACGCGAAGATGCAGGAGAGCTGGGGTCTCACCGAGATCGCGGCGAAGACCCGTGCGGAGTCCATCGAGGAGATGACCCACGCGGAGATCCTCACCGACCGCATCCTCTTCCTCGAGGCCCTGCCCAATTTCCAGCGCCTGCTGCCCCTCCGCATCGGACAGTCGATCCGTGAGCAGTTCGAGTCCGACATGGCCATCGAGGTCGAGGTCGTCGAACGTCTCCGGCCGGGCATCGCGATGTGCCGCGAGAAGGGCGACATCACCAGCGCGAACCTCCTCGAGAAGATCCTCGCCGACGAGGAAGAGCACATCGACTACCTCGAGACCCAGCTCGAGCTGATCAATCGGCTCGGGGAGCCGCTCTACCTGTCGAAGACGATCGCGACGCCGCCGACGAACCAGGCGTAGCCCCCACCCGTCCGGAGCTCAGACGGCGAGCCGGTCGCGGCGCCGCGCGCTGACGATGGCCACCGCGGCGACGCCGAGGCCCGCGACGGCGAGCACGGCTCCGACTGCTGCCGGTGCGCGAAATCCCCAGCCGGCGGCGACGACGACGCCGCCGAGGAACGCGCCGATCGCATTGGCGACGTTGAGGGCCGAGTGGTTGAGCGCTGCCGCCAGGGTCTGTGCGTCGGCGGCCACGTCCATGAGTCGCGTCTGCAGGGCCGGCAGCATCGTGGTGCCGGTGAGCGCCACGAAGTAGGTGAGGATCAGGGCCGCCCAGCCGTTCTGCGCGAGCAGAGCGAACGCCGTGAGCGCGACCGTGCTGCTGATGAGTCCGGCGAGGACCGCGAACGACACGTTGCGGTCGGCCATGTGACCGCCGACGAAGTTGCCGGTGACCATGCCCAGGCCGTAGAGCATGAGTGCGAACGGCACCACCGAGACCGACAGCCCGGACACCGACGTCAGTGCCGAGTTGAGATACGTGTAGAACGCGAACATCCCGCCGAAGCCGACGGTGCCGATCACGAGCGTGAACCAGACCTGCGACCGTTTCAGCGCGCCGAGCTCGGTCAGCGGATCGGTGATCGTCATGCCGGACAGGCTCGGCAGGACGCGCATCAGGGTGACCACGGTTGCCATTCCGATGACCACCACGATCGCGAACGCGGTCCGCCATCCGAAGGTCTCCCCCAGCCACGCCGCGGCCGGCACCCCGACGACGTTCGCGACCGAGAGCCCGAGCATCACCTGTCCGACCGCCTTCGCCCGATCACCCGGCCCGGCGAGATGGGCGGCGACGAGTGCCGCGACGCCGAAGTAGGCCCCATGCGGAAGCCCCGCGACAAAGCGTGCGACCAGCAGCATTCCGTACGACGGCGCCAGGACCGTGGCGAGATTGCCGATGGTGAACGCCACCATGAGGGCGATCAGCAGGGCTCGACGCGGGATGCGGGCGGTGAGCGCGGCGATGACCGGCGCACCCACGACGACACCGAGCGCATACGCCGAGACGACGTGTCCGGCCGTGGGTTCGGACACCCCCAACGAGCCGGCGATGTTGGGCAGCAGGCCCATCGCGACGAACTCGGTGGTGCCGATGCCGAAGCCACCGAGCGCGAGCGCGAGGATGGTCGCGCGCCGGACCCCGGGCGACACCCGCGGGGAGGCCGCGTGCGCCGTCGGTCCGGGGTTCTCCCCGGTCGTCGGTTTCAGGTCGTCCTGTGCACCGGCGGTAGTCGTGAGGGCGTCAGACACGCCTCATGCCAACCCCTCCGCCGCGGTGGCGATTCCCCCGGCAGAGGTGAGTTCGTTCACATCGCGAATGAACCCCGCGTCGTCGCCCCCAAGGCGCCGCGCCGTGCGCGGCACCGGTCACCCCGCGCGGGTCATCGTGCCGGAGCGATCACTCCGAGTCTGCGTCCGAGCCGGAACCCGAGCTCGCACCCGAATCCCGGTCACGGCCCGACGTCGCCCCGCTGGTGCTCTTCTCACCGCTGTTGTCGTCACCGCTGCCGGTGTCGCCCCCGGTGTTGTCGGCCCCGGTGTTGTCGTCTCGGCCGGACGCACCGCCGCCGGTGATGCCGGTACCGCCGCCGGTCTCGCCTCCGGTGCTCTGGCCGCTGCCGTTCCCGCCACCGTTGCTCGTACCACCGGTGTTCGGCGCGCCGCCGCCACTACCCTGGTCGCCGGTGGCAGGAGACGACCCGTTCTCGTCCTCGTCCTCGTTCTCCGGATCGGAGGTCGGTCCCGGATTCGACGGCGTGGTGACCACGGGAGCCCCGGTCTCCGGTGCCGGAGTGGACTCGGCCGGCGACTCGTTCGGCTCGGACTCGGCGGAGGGGGCCGCCGCCGAGGCGAGGACGGCCTTCCCGTCCGACCCGTCGCCGGACTTCGTGTCGGGGCCCTCGGACGTGGGAGCGGAGTCGTCCGACGCGTCCTCGTCGGCGGCGTCGTCGACGTCCTCGATCAGGGCCAGGGTCTTGCCGAACGCCCGCAGCTCGGCCGGCGCCGGAGTGTCGTCGTCCGCCGTCGACGTCAGCGTCGCCTGCTGCGGAGTGACGGCCGGTCCGACGATCGCGCCGGCCCAGTGCCGCACGAAGTTGACCGGCGCCAGGATGATGCTGCGCACGCTCTGCGCGAGCGCCGTCACGCCACGCACGAAACGAGCCGGCGAGAGGGTGATGATGCCCTGGAGGATGTCCTCGAAGACGAACAGGTCCGGCAGGTAGGCGCCGTAGCCGAGCTGAGGCAGCGGCGGCGCGAAGCCCTGGACCAGCCGGACGATCGGCTGCAGGTTGGACAGCTGGATGCCCAGCGGCAGGCCGATCGTGGGCCGCTTCGCCAGGAAGTCGCCGATCTCGCCGGTGTAGCCGATGTCGGTCGCCCATCCCTGGACGAGTTCGGCGAAGGCCGACTTCGCCGAGACGAGGCAGACGCCGTCATCGCAGCTCACCGAACGACCTTCCCACGTGTAGGGCTCCGTGCTGCTGAACGGATCCCTCCCCATCTCCGCGGGGTAGAGGAAGTGCTTCGTGAAGTAGCCGAGAATCCCGTCGATGGCGCCGATCGGGTCGTACAGCGGATCCGGCAGGTCGCAGATGGGGTCGCCGTCGACGCAGACCGACACCACACGATCGGAAACGACACCGAATCCCGTCGGGTCCTCGGCGTTTCCACGTGGTCCCGTCATCGTGAGGCCGGGAATGATGCCGATCAGCGACAACTCGATGCCTCGACCGGTCTTGTCGCCCGCCCGCCGCGGATCGGAGTAGAGCTCGCCGGAGATGAGGTCGGGATCGATCTCGAGATCGTCGTCCGGGTTGTCCGGCGTGCCGTTGACGTCGAACTTCTTGCCGTTGGCGTTTCCGATCTCGGCGAGGACGTCGCCCGCGATGCGGGCGCCCTGCGAGTACCCGACCACGACCACCGGCTTGTCCTGACAATCCTGCTGATAGCTCGCGATCTCCCGGATCGCCGAGTCGTGGCCCTGGCGGGTGCTGCTGTCGTATCCGGTCGCGCCCAGTGGCCACAGCGTGGTCGGGTACTCGGTGTTGACCGCGATGTAGCCCTGTTGCTCGTAGCGCTGCTTGACCTGTTCCAGGTCTCGCGCGGTGGGGTCGTTCGTGCCGGCGACGATCACCACGGCACCGTTTCCGCATTCCTGGGCAGAGGCCTCTGGGACGCCACCGATGAAACCGAACGACGCGGCCGTCGCCAGCCCCGTCGTCGAGGCGATCAGGAACGCAGCTCGCCGTGACCGCAGGTATGCCATCGCCAGCATGAGGTCTCCTCTACTCACCCGACACCCTTCGCAAACGAGGGGCCTTCCCCGACCAGGGGTTTCGGACAGACAGTAGAGGCAGCGACCGTGACCTGCAGAACGCTGAGTCTTGCTAAGAAACGGCGAACTGGGAATTCACCCGAGTGAAGGCGGGAATTCGTCTGCTCGGACTACAGCCCACTACACGTTTCGGAGGCCGGATGAGGGGTTGGATTCGGGCTGACCGGGAGGGTTCTCAGGCGCGTCCAGACGTGTTATATCCTTGTCGCCAGGTCATGAGTATCAGCGTCAAGCCCCGGCTGGCTGATCGGCAACCCTCCAACCGCGGTGGGGTGCTCCGGGTGATGACCGGGTTGAGGGATCGCGAGAGCGAAACCCCGGCAAGCGCGGGTCCGAAGGTCGGACCCCATCAGGGTCTGTGAGGCCCTGCCGACCGTAGAAAGTGATTCAATCGCCATGTCTGATGCCACTGAAGGCACCAATCCCGTAGACAACTGGAGCTTCGAGACCAAGCAGGTCCACGTCGGACAGTCGGCCGACGCCGCGACGAACGCGCGGGCGCTCCCGATCTACCAGACGACGTCGTACGTCTTCAACGACACCCAGCACGCGGCGAACCTGTTCGGCCTGGCCGAGCCGGGCAACATCTACACCCGCATCATGAACCCGACCCAGGATGCGGTCGAGCAGCGCATCGCGGCACTGGAAGGCGGTGTGGCGGCACTGCTGCTGGCGTCCGGTCAGGCCGCGGAGACCTACGCCATCCTCAACGTCGTCGAGTCCGGCGGTCACGTGGTGTCGAGCCCGCGCCTGTACGGCGGCACCTACAACCTCTTCCACTACACCCTGCCCAAGCTGGGTGTCGAGGTGACCTTCGTCGAGGATCCCGAGGATCTCGATTCCTGGCAGGCCGCGATCAAGGACAACACCCGCGCCCTGTACGGCGAGTCGATCTCCAACCCCAACAACGAGATCCTCGACATCAAGGGCATCTCCGAGGTCGCCCATCGCAACGGCCTGCCGCTGATCGTCGACAACACCGTCGCGACGCCGTACCTGATCAACCCGCTGGCCCACGGCGCCGACATCGTCGTCCACTCGGCCACCAAGTACATCGGCGGCCACGGCACCGCCATCGGCGGCGTGATCGTCGACGGCGGCACGTTCGACTGGCGCGTCCAGCGCGACGGCAAGGACCTGTTCCCCGGCTTCACCACCCCGGACCCGAGCTACCACGGCGCGGTGTTCGCCGATCTCGGTGCACCGGCCTACGCGCTCAAGGCCCGTGTCCAGTGGCTGCGTGACACCGGTGCGGCGATCTCGCCGTTCAACGCCTTCCTGCTCGCCCAGGGCCTCGAGACCCTGAGCCTGCGCGTCGAGCGTCACGTCTCCAACGCGCAGAAGGTCGCCAAGTTCCTGGAGAACCACCCGCAGGTCGAGTCGGTCGCCTACGCCGGCCTCGAGTCCTCGCCGTGGTACAAGCGCGGCCAGGAGCTGGCCCCGCGCGGCCAGGGCGCCATCGTCGCCTTCGAGATCGCCGGCGGCGTGGACGCGGGCAAGAAGTTCGTCGACGCCCTGACCCTGCACAGCCATGTGGCCAACATCGGCGACGTCCGCTCGCTGGTGATCCACCCGGCCTCGACCACCCACAGCCAGCTGGTCCCCGAGGAGCAGCTCGCCGCGGGTGTCACCCCCGGTCTCGTCCGACTGGCCGTGGGCATCGAGGGAATCGACGACATCCTGGCCGACCTCGAGCAGGGTTTCGCGGCGGCCAAGTGAGACAGGTGAGGCAGCTTTGTCGGTGAGTATCGACCTGAACGCGACAGCGTCTGATCAGCCCGACTGGGAATCACTCCCAGACGGGAAGCTCGTCGGCATGAAAATCGGATCGCTGCCTCTCGACAGCGGTGAACGGCTCGACGACGTCACCCTGGCGTTCCAGCGCTGGGGGACGTTGTCGCCGTCCCGCGACAACGTGATCGTCACGTTGCATGCCCTGACCGGCGACTCGCACGTCACCGGTCCCGCGGACGACGAGCACGAGACCCCCGGCTGGTGGGACGGCCTCGTCGGTCCGGGCAAGGCCATCGACACCGACGAGTGGTGTGTCATCTCGGCCAACGTGCTCGGCGGTTGCAAGGGCTCGACCGGACCGTCGTCGCTCGCACCCGACGGCCGTCCCTACGGATCGCGGTTCCCGCAGATCACCGTGCTGGACCAGGTACGCGCCGAGGTCGCACTGCTCGATCGCCTCGGAATCCCCAGCGTCGGCGCCGTTCTCGGCGGTTCGATGGGTGGCGCCCGTGCGCTCGAGTGGGCCATCGCGTACCCGGAGCGCGTGCGCAGCGCCCTGGTGCTCGCCGTCGGCGCACGGGCCACCGCAGACCAGATCGGCATCCAGAACACGCAGATCGCGGCCATCAAGGCAGATCCGGCGTGGAACAACGGCGACTACCACGGCACCGGACGGATTCCGTTGGCCGGCATGGGCATCGCCCGGCAGATCGCCCATCTGACCTACCGCACCGAACACGAGCTCGACGAGCGGTTCGGCAATCAGCCTCAGGGCGACGAGAACCCGCTTCTCGGCGGGCGGTACGCCGTCCAGAGCTACCTCGAGTACCAGGCGAAGAAGCTGCAGCAGCGGTTCGACCCGGGCAGCTACGTCGTGCTCACCGAGGTCCTCAACCATCACGACGTCGGCCGCAACCGCGGCGGGGTGAAGAAGGCCCTCAACGACTGCAAGGTGCCGGTGATCGTGGGCGGTATCGACTCCGACCGGCTGTACCCGTTGCGACTTCAGGCCGAACTGGCCGAGGAGCTCGGCAACTGCGTCGGCGGGTTGCACGTCGTGCACTCCGACACCGGCCACGACGGCTTCCTGACCGAGTTCGACGCGATCGCCGACCTCCTCAAGCAGACGGTCGAACTGGCGCGCCTGCAGTAGGCCTCCCCCACTCCCCGCTCCTCGTCCCGGCGCGCTCCTCGTCCCGGCCGAGACCGGACGGGTCGCTACGGAGCGGGAACGGGTGCGCCCTCGGTCGATTCCACGCCGGGTGACTTCGTTGCCGGAGACCGTGTATCCGGAGACTTCGTGTCCGGAGATTCCGTGTCCGGCGCTGCCGGATCGGCTCCCGGCGCAGACGTGGCCGAACCCGGCGCCGCCCCACCTGATCGGGGCAGCGCCGACCTCGGCGCCGGCGAGGCATCCTGGTCCGACGAGCCGGGCGCCGGCGCGGTGGTCGGACGCAGCTCCGACGGGAGAAGTTCCGGCGGGATCGGCGCCGTCGTCCCGGGAGGAAATGGCAGACCCGGCAACGGGAACGGCAACAGGGTACGGGTCGTCGTGGAGGTCGACGGCGCAGTCGGCGGGAGCTCCGTAGTGGCCCACCCCGGTTGTCCACCCCACTCCGTCTGCGGGATCTGTTGCGGCGCTACGGTGGTCGGAGCAAGAGTGAGCGGCACCGACGGACCGGCGCTCGGCGCCGGCGGATCCTGTGACGAGACCTCGGCACTCGACTCCTGCTCCCCGGTGGTCGCGACCGCGGGCACGTTGCCGATCGACGGCGGCGCCTCGGTCCCCTGCCGGTCGGCGAACGAGGAACTCACCGCATAGATGGTGAACAGGGTGGCGGCGAGGATCGCGCCGGCGACCGCGAGCGGGGTCGCCGACAGCCACTCGCGCTGTCGGCCACCGCCGATGAACGCCAGACCTGTTGTGGCGGAGTGTCTCTGAAGCGTCAGCAGGGCAGCGCCGGTGGCCGCCACGAGTTCGGGCGACGCGGGGCACACCGCGTCGAGGTCGTGACCGCGTGCGATGTCACGGACGGCCGGGAGATTGGCGAGACCCCCGACGAACACCACCGCGTCCGGGGCGATCCCGCGGGCCTCGATCTCGGCCACGTACCGGGCGAACACCTCGCGGGCCCGGGTGACCATGGGCGCGATCGCCTCGGCCACATGGGATTCGGTGAGGGTCACCCGCCCGGAACCACCCGGCAGCGTCACCGACGAACCGGCCGGGTCGTCGGAACCGCTGCGCCCGTAGGAGATCTCCTCCTTGGCGGTGCGGCAGGCACTGAGCAGCTCACTGCGGCCGGGCCGCGTCCGGGCCGACTCGGCCAGGGACGGGTTGTCGGCGGCGAGCTTGTCCGCGATGGCCCGGTCGAGACCCCGCCCGCTGATCGCGGAACTGCGTTCGACGAAACCGACGCGACCGTCGGAGGGGTCCACGGTGTAGATCGACATACCGGTGTCGCCGCAGTCGACGACGACGGGTCTGGTGAACCGGTCGATCTCGCCGGTGTCGCAGAGGTAGGCGGCCACCGCGGCGTCCTCGGCGACCAGACGGATCTGCCGCCGCGGTCCGCTCCCCCGGGACCGGATGCGACGGCGCTGCGAGGCGGTGCGGGCGGCGACGCCGATGGCGCCGACCCTGGTCCCGGCCTCGCGGGACGCGGAGAGCATGACGTCGATGCCGGCATTGACCCGGCCGGCGTCGTCGAGCCCATCGGTCGGGTCCACGTCGATCACGCGGGAATCCACCACACTGCGGCCGAGGTCGTCACGCGTGAGCAGGACGTAGTGGATCATGCCGGCGCCTGCCGACACGCCCATCGACGTCAGTTCGTTCGCGGTGCGGTCGTCGGTCGGTGTTGCAGTGATACGTACTCCAGCGGTCGGTCTGTCTGCCGCGGCATTCGCGCATCAGGTGCGCAGGGGCAGATCACATGGCCTGTTCAATGCGCGACCTCATGGTCTGAAGATCACGCTCAGGTCTCATTGTAATCAATCCGTGCCCAAAGAGTCGATCGACGTGGCCAGCCAGAGCATCACCGCACCGACCGTGGTCATCACCGCGACGTCGAAGAACTTGCCTCTGACCTGCAGTAGCCCCGCCTTCGACGACGGGATGAACGCCCTCAGAAGCGCGCCGATCAGAAGTGCGGCCCCGAAGACGAACGAACCGCGACGCCAGCGGTCGAAGAGGACGAAGAGCGCGGCGGCCAGCACACCGAGCATCACCAGCAGATACGGGATCTGGACGAGGACCGCGCGCACCCCGCGAACCCGCTCGGGGGCGAGCTCGGCACCGTGATGCTCGTCCGGGCTCACGCCGTGCCGCCGCCCTCGGTGCCGGCCAGGCGGGCGGCGAGCTGCTGCTCGGCCCGCTCGACGACGTTGACGAGCAGGAACGCGCGGGTCAGCGGTCCGACGCCGCCGGGGTTCGGCGAGACGTGCCCGGCGACCTCCCACACATCCGGGTGGACGTCGCCGACCAGACCGGCGTCGGTTCGGCTGACGCCCACGTCGATCACCGCGGCACCGGGCTTGACCATGTCCTTGGTGATGAGGTGCGGCACACCCGCGGCAGCGACGACGATGTCGGCGCGCTCGACCTCGGACTTGAGATCGGCGGTACCGGTGTGGCAGAGCGTGACCGTGGCGTTCTCGCTACGGCGGGTGAGCAACAGGCCGATGGGGCGACCGATGGTCACACCGCGCCCGACGACGGTGACACGGGCACCGGCGATCGGGACGTCGTAGCGGCGCAGGAGGTGGATGACGCCGCGCGGGGTGCAGGGCAGCGTCGACTCCTTGCCCAGCACGAGACGTCCGAGGTTGATCGGGTGCAGGCCGTCGGCATCCTTCTCCGGGAGAATCCGCTCGAGCGCCTCGTTCTCGTCGAGGTGCTTCGGCAGCGGCAGCTGCACGATGTACCCGGTGCATGCCGGGTCCTCGTTGAGCTCGTCGATGGCCGCGTTCAGTTCCTCCTGCGTGATGTCGGCGGGGAGGTCCTTGCGGATGGAGGCGACGCCGACCTTCGCGCAGTCGGCGTGCTTGCCCTTGACGTAGGAGTGGGAGCCGGGGTCGTCACCGACCAATACGGTGCCCAGCCCGGGGGTGATGCCGGCCTCCTTGAGCTTCTGCACCCGCTCGGTGAGATCGGCGAAGATCTCGTCGCGCGTCGTCTTGCCATCCAGTCGTATCGCGGTCACGGGGGCCATTCTTCCATTGCTGCGTCCGACCCCGTGCGAGCACTAGTCTCGTGGTGATGTCCGAAGCGCTGACCGACCTCCGGCGAGCCGCCGCCACCATCGCCCCGCACCTGCGGCGCACCCCGATCCTGCGCAGTTCGATCGACACCGTCGACGGACCGCGCGAGGTGGTGTTCAAACTCGAATACCTGCAGCTGGGAGGCTGTTTCAAGGTCCGCGGCAGCCTGTGGGCGACGCTGCACGCCCGCGCGCGGGGCGAGCTGTCGGACGCGGGCGTCCTGGTCGCGTCGGGCGGCAACGCCGCGATCGGTGCGGCGTGGGCGGCCCGCATCGCGGGAGTGCCGTGTGCCGTCGTGGTGCCGGAGAACGCGCCGGTGGTGAAGGTCGAGACGTTGCGGGGCCTCGGTGCCACCGTGCATCTGGTCGGCCGTCGGTATCAGGACGCGGCCGACGCGGCGGTGGAGTTGGCCGCGTCGTCGGGTGCGCTGTTGCTGCACGCCTACGACCTCCCCGACGTCGTGACCGGCGCCGGCACGATCGGTCTCGAACTCGCCGAGGACGTTCCCGGCCCCCTCACGACCGTCGCGTGTGTCGGCGGCGGAGGCCTTCTGGCCGGCTTGGCCGCCGCACTGCGTCCCGGCGACCGTGCGATCGGCGCCGAGCCGGTCGGGGCCTCGTGTCTGCATCAGGCGCTCGCGGCGGGCGAACCGGTCACCGTCGAGCTCGACTCTGTGGCCGCCGATTCACTCGGCGCCACCCGCGTCGGCGACATCTGCTGGAACGCCGTCGCCGGCAACCCGGCCGTCGAGAGTGTGACGGTGACCGACGACGACCTGATCGCGGCGCGTCGGATGCTATGGGATTCCCACCGCATCCTCGTCGAGCACGGCACCGCCGCCGCTCTCGCCGCGGTCACCACCGGAGCGGTTCCGGTGCACGAGGGTTCGACGCTGTGCGTCGTGCTGTGCGGGGCGAACACCGGGTTGGGGATCTGACGGTCAACGCTCCGCCGCGCGGTTGCCGGCGTTGCGGGCCGGCGCCGCGATCCGGATGTCGATCGCGACCGTGATCACCGGCGTGGGGGTCCACACCACGCGAGGGGTGCGTTCGGCGTCGCAGGGCTCGCGCCCGTATCACCGTGAGTCCTCGGTCGTTTGTCGCGTCGGCAGGAATGCGTACAGGTCTCGGTCACCCCCGGCACACCAGTGGGGGCTCGCGCGCGTCGACGTCGCGTCGTCCACAGCCTGGACCGGCGACTACGCTGGGCCCATCATGTTCCGGATCATGTTCTTCCAGCCCTGCATCCCGCCGAACACCGGCAACGCGATCCGGCTGGCCGCCAACACGGGGTGCGAACTCCACCTCATCGAACCGCTCGGATTCTCCATGTCCGACGCCCAGGTCAAGCGGGCCGGGCTTGATTACCACGAGATGGCCCACGTCACCGTGCATCCCAATCTCGTGACGGCGTGGCACGAGCTGAAGCCCGAGCGCGTGTTCGCCTTCACCGCGCACGCCGATCGCTTCTACACCGACGTCGACTACCGCCCCGGTGACGTGCTGCTGTTCGGCCCGGAACCGACGGGACTGCCCGACGAGGTGCTGGCCGAACCGGAGGTCACCGACCGCATCCGGATCCCGATGCTCGCCGGACGCCGGTCGCACAACCTGGCCAACTCCGCCAGCATCGTCGTGTACGAGGCCTGGCGGCAGAACGGATTCGCCGGAGCCGTGTGATCCCCGACCGGGTCCGGCTATCCGACCCGGAAGCGCTTGGTGCGGGCGGTTGCGCCGCCGATCAGCGCGACCTTGCTCTTCGGGACCCCGAGGTGCTTGGCCAGCAACTCGGCCACGGCCTTGTTGGCGCGGCCCTCGATGGCGGGCTCCCGGACGTAGACGGTGAGGGCACCGTCGGGGCCTGCCTCCACGAGCGGCCCCTTGGCACTCTTCGGCTTGACGGTCACCACGACCTGCTCTGACATAGCTCCCTGCGATTCGTCGTCGACCCGGACACACTACGTGGGGTCACTGCCAGTCCCTGGATCTGGTCCCCACCCGAAGATCCATGCGCTGCAACCGATCTGCAACGACGGTCACAGCCCCCTCCGCGTTCTGCACCCGACCGCGCACGATCAACGCCGGTGCGGTCTGCGCCAGTACACGGTACCGCGTCCAGAGACCCACGGAACACACCACATTGACCATGCCGGTCTCGTCCTCGAGATTGATGAAGGTCACCCCCGACGCCGTCGCCGGCCGCTGCCGGTGGGTCACCGCTCCCCCGACCAGAACCCGGGCGCCGTCGCGCACCGACAGCAGCCGGTCGGCCGGCAGGACCCCCATCGCGTCCAGGCGCGGACGCAGGAACTGCGTCGGATACGACTTCGGGGTGATGCCGGTGGCCCAGGCGTCGGTGGCGGACAGTTCGACGTCGGACAATCCGGGCAGCGTGGGAGTCGATGTCGCGGGCCGCAACTCGAGCTGGTCGTCGCGCACGGTGGCGGCGGCCCCGGCCTCCCACAGCGCCTGGCGCCGGCTGAGGCCGAAACAGTCGAAGGCGCCGGCACCGGCCAGTCCTTCGAGTTCTTTGGCGGTCAGCCCGGCGCGGCGGGAGACATCGGAGATGTCGGTGTACGGCCCGTCGGCACGGCGATCGACGATGCGCTGTGCCACCTCCGCACCGACCCCGCGCACCTCGTCGAGCCCGAGCCTCACATCGAGGCCCTCGTTCTCCAGGGTCGCGTGGGCGAGGGAGGCGTTGATGTCGGGCCGGTGGACGGCCACCCCATGCCGCCGGGCATCGGCGACCAGCGTCTGCGGCGAGTAGAAGCCCATGGGCTGCGCCCGCAGCAGCGCGGCGCAGAACGCGGCCGGATGGTGCAACTTGAACCACGACGAGTAGAAGACCAGTGACGCGAAGCTCTGCGAATGACTCTCCGGGAAGCCGAAGTTCGCGAATGCGGCCATCTTCTCGAAGATGCGGTCGGCGGTGTCGCCGGTGATCCCGTGCAACCGTTCCATGCCCTCGTAGAAGCGCTTGCGCAGCCGCTCCATCTTCTCCGGCGACCGCTTGGAGCCCATCGCCCGGCGCAGCTGGTCGGCCTCCGATGCGTCGAAGCCGGCGACGTCGACGGCCAGCTGCATCAGCTGTTCCTGGAACAGCGGCACGCCCAGCGTGCGTTCGAGGGCCTTGTGCATCGACGGGTGTTCGACGGTCGGCGGCTCCTGCCCGTTGCGCCGTTTGATGTACGGGTGCACCGAGCCGCCCTGGATGGGACCGGGGCGGATGAGGGCCACCTCGACGACGAGGTCGTAGAAACAGCGCGGCTTCAGTCGCGGGAGGGTCGCCATCTGCGCCCGCGACTCCACCTGGAACACCCCCACCGAGTCGGCGCGGCAGAGCATCTCGTAGACGGCGGGTTCGGAGAGGTCCAGGGTCGCCAGGTCGACCTCGATCCCCTTGTGTTCGGCGACCAGGTCGATCGCGTAGTGCAGCGCCGACAGCATGCCCAGGCCCAGGAGGTCGAACTTCACCAGACCGATGGCCGCGCAGTCGTCCTTGTCCCACTGCAACACGCTGCGGTTCTCCATCCGCGCCCACTCGGTGGGGCAGACGTCGGCGATGGGCCGGTCGCAGATCACCATCCCGCCGGAGTGGATTCCCAGATGCCGTGGCATGCCGAGGATCTCGCCGGCGAGTTCGGCGACGTCGTCGGGTGCGGTGTCCGGCGATTTCGACCAGGCGTCCTGCTGACCGGGCGCGTAGCCGAGCGCACGCGCCATGTCGCGGATGGCCGACCGGCCGCGGTAGGTGATGACGTTGGCCACCTGCGCGCTGCGATCGCGCCCGTACCGGCGGTAGACGTACTGGATCGCCTCCTCGCGCCGGTCGGATTCGATGTCCACGTCGATGTCCGGGGGCCCGTCGCGCTCCGGGGCGAGGAACCGCTCGAACAGCAGCCCGTTGGCGACCGGGTCGACGTTGGTGATGCCGAGCGCGTAACAGACCGCGGAATTGGCCGCGCTCCCCCGGCCCTGGCACAGGATGTCGTTGGCCTTGCAGAAGTCGACGATGTCGGCGACGACGAGGAAGTAGCCGGGGAACGAGAGCGCCTCGATGATGGCGAGTTCGTGTTCGATCTGCCGGTAGGCCTGCGGATGTTCGGCCGGCGTCCCGTAGCGGCGACGTGCGCGCGTCATGGTCAGTTCTCGCAGCCAACTCGCCTCGGTGTGCCCCTCCGGGACGTCGAACGGCGGCAGCTGCGGTGCGATGAGGCCCAGCCGGAAGGCGCAGTCCGAGGCGATGCCGACCGCGTTGTCGATCGCGTCGAGGTGCGCGGGCATCAGCCGCGCCATCTCGTCGCCGCTGCGCAGGTGGGCACCGGCCACCCCGGGCATCCAGCCGCCGATGGTGTCGATGTCGGTGCGTGCGCGAACCGCGGCCATCGCCATCGCGAGCCGGCGGCGTCGGGGTGCGGCGAAGTGCGCGCCGGTGGTGGCCACGGTCGGTATGCCGGCACGGGCCGCGAGACCGGCGAGCACGGCGTTGCGCTCGTCGTCGTCGGGCAGCCCCTGCGCGGTGAGTTCGCAGACGACGTTGTCGCGACCGTAGATCTCGAGCATCTCCCGCAGCGCGATCTCCGCCGCCTGCTCCCCGCCGCGGTCGAGGGCGCGCCGGACCGCCCCCTTGCGGCATCCGGTGAGGATCAGCCAGTGCCCGTCACCGGCGCCGGCCAATGCGTCGCGGTCGTATCGCAGCAGCCCCTTCTCCCCTGCGACCATGTGCGCGTCGGCGATCGCGCGCGACAACCGCCGGTAGCCCTCGCCGTCGCGCGCGAGCACCAGCAGGTGCTCGCCCGGCGGATCGTTGTGCCCGGTCCGGGCGGCGTCGGGCTCCAGCGACAGCTCCGACCCGAATACCGTCGGCATCCCGAATTCCCTTGCCGCCTCGGCGAATCGGACGATGCCGTAGAAACCGTCGTGGTCGGTGATGGCCAGCGCCTCCAGACCGAGTCGCTGCGCCTCCTCCACCATCTCCTCCGGCATCGACGCGCCGTCGAGGAAGCTGTAGGCACTGTGCGCATGCAGTTCGGCGTAGGCCACCGACGACGCGCCGCGCGAGATGTCGGCGGCCTGGTAGGCGCCGCGCTTGCGCGACCACGCCGGGCTGTCGCTGCCGTCGCCCGGAAACATCGCGTGGTCGCTGTCGTCGGGGCCGAACTCCGTCCCCGGCCGACCGCCGCCGGGCGCCCGGCCGGAGAGCACCCGCTCCATCTCCGACCACGTCGGAGGCCCCTGATCCCAGCCCACACCGCCAGTCTATCGAACATGGGTTCGAATGGATATTCTCGCCGAACCCATTGCACTGGCCCGATTTAGGTGTCACTCTGAGTACCAGACAGATTCCATCTCCTTCGGGGGGAGGGGACATCGAGCGGGACCTGGCGCCCGCGCATCACGATGGGATCATCATGACCAGCTACTTCATCACCGGAGGCAGCGGATTCATCGGTCGGCGTGTCATCGAGCGTCTTCTGACCGTCGACCCCGATGCGACCGTCCACGCACTCGTGCGCGAGTCGTCGCGGTCCGCCTTCACCGCCATGCTCGACGAACTCGGCGCGGGTGAGCGCGTGACACCCGTCGTCGGCGACCTGACCAGTCCGGGCCTCGGCATCGACCCGGCCGGGCTGCCCGACATCGACCACGTCGTCCACCTCGCCGCGATCTACGACATGGCCGCCGACGCCGAGTCGCAGCGAGAGGCCAACGTGCTCGGCACCTCGCGGGTCGCCGACTTCGCGATCGCCCGCGACGCACTCATGCACCACGTGTCGTCGATCGCAGTGGCCGGCGACCACCGCGGACGCTTCACCGAGGCCGATTTCGAGGTCTGCCAGGGTTTTCCGACGGCGTATCACCGCACGAAGTTCGAGGCCGAACGCGTCGTGCGCGAACGCGAGGGTCTGCGGTGGCGCGTGTACCGCCCGTCGATCGTGGTCGGCGACTCGCGGACCGGCGAGATGGACAAGATCGACGGCCCCTACTACTTCTTCGGGCATCTGGCGATGCTCGGCCGGCTGCCTCGTGTGCTGCGCCTGCCGATGCCGGATCTCGGCCGGCTCAACATGGTGCCGGTCGATTACGTCGCCGCAGCGATGGTCGCGCTGATCGCCGTGCAGCCGGATCGCAGCGGACTGGTGTTCCACCTCGGCGACACCCGGTCGTTGACGACCACCGAGATGTACAACGCCCTCGCCCCGGCGTTCGGCGCCCCCAAGGGATTCGACGCGGTCCCGCACCGCCTGGTCGAGCCCGTGCTGAACCTCTCCGGCATGGGGGCGGCCAAGGTGGGGCGCGATCTGATCGCCGCACAACAGGGCATCCCCGCCGCGGTGCTCGACGCGGTCTCGCTGCCGGTGGAGTTCTCTTCCGACGCCACGATCGCCGTCCTGCACGATCACGGCATCAGCGTGCCGGACTTCACCGAATACGCGCCCGGGCTGTGGCACTACTGGTCCCACCATCTCGACCGTTCGCGCAACCGGCGTCGCGATCCCCGCGGACCGCTGGTGGGCAAGAACATCCTCATCACCGGGGGTTCGAGCGGCATCGGCAAGGCGACCGCCCGCATGTGCGTCGCCCGCGGCGCCAACGTGATCATCGTGGCCCGCAACGCCGACGAACTCGACGCGGCGGTGGACGAACTGAATTCGACGACCAGCAAGCAGGGCATCCCGCCCGGGCGCGCGGTCGCCTACCGGTGCGACATCACCGACGAGGAGTCGGTCAACGCACTCGTCAAATCGGTGCTCGCCGAACACGATCACGTGGACGTGCTCGTCAACAATGCCGGGCGGTCGATCCGCCGCGCCGCGATCAACTCGGTGGACCGCGCCCACGACCACCACCGGGTCATGGCGGTCAACTACTTCGGGGCGGTGAATCTCACCCTCGGCCTGCTGCCGCACATGGTGGAACGCCAGTCCGGCCACATCGTGAACGTCACCTCGATCGCGGTGCAGTCCCGCGGGCCGCGGTTCGGCGCGTACGCGGCGTCGAAGGCGGCGCTGGAGGCGTTCGGCGACGTCACCGGGACCGAGACCGTGTCCGATCACGTGACGTTCAGCAATGTTCGTCTGCCGCTGGTCAAGACGCGGATGATCGAGCCGACCGAGGCCTACCGCGACCAGCCCGGGACCTGGGACGTCGACAAGGCCGCGGCACGCGTGCTGCACGCGATCGTCCACCGGCCCAAGCGCGTGAGTTCGGTGTTGGGTACGATCGCCGAGATCGGTCATCGGCTGACCCCGGAGCTGACCACCCGCATCCTGCACCAGGAGTACCTGCTGGTCGGCGAGTCGGCCGCGGCGATGGGCCGCCGCCCCCGCACGGGTGGTCGCGACGCGTGATCGACACCCCGTACCTGGAGGTCGACGTCGACCGCCTGGACCGCAACCTCGCCGCGCTCGCGGCGTCGGCCCGCCGGGCCGGGGTCGACGTCCGGCCTCACGCCAAGACCCACAAGTGCGCCGAGATCGCACGCAGGCAGATCGATGCCGGCGCGGTCGGGCTGACGGTC
The DNA here is from genome assembly GCF_000344155.1 of Gordonia paraffinivorans NBRC 108238. Lineage (GTDB taxonomy): Bacteria > Actinomycetota > Actinomycetes > Mycobacteriales > Mycobacteriaceae > Gordonia > Gordonia paraffinivorans. The sequence continues at coordinate 41,730 of NZ_BAOQ01000015.1, forward strand.
GCGACCGTCGGGGAGGCCGAGGCCTTCGCCGACGCCGCAGGCATCACCGGCTGCACCGACCTGTTCATCGCATTCCCGCTGTGGGCCGGAGCGGAGAAGTCCGCCCGGCTCCGTGCACTGGCCGAGCGCGTGTCGCTGCGCATCGGCGTCGACTCCGTCGAGGGCGCACGGCATCTCGCCGGGTCGCTGGACTCGGCGCCGGTGCAGGTCCTCGTCGAGGTGGACTCCGGACAGCACCGCACCGGCACGGCGCCCGATCGGGCCGGCGAGGTCGCGGCCGCGGCGTCGGCCGCGGGACTCGACGTCATCGGGGTCTTCACCTTCCCCGGCCATTCGTACGGACCCGGCCAGACACGCCGCGCCGCGGCGGTCGCCGAGGTGGAGGCGCTGGCCGTCGCGGCCGAGAGCCTGCGCCGGGCCGGTGTCGAACCGCGGGTGCGCAGCGGCGGCTCGACCCCCACGGTCGGCCTGCTCGGTGAGGTGGGGTCGGGTGTCCTCACCGAGATCCGGCCCGGGGTGTATCCCTTCAACGACGCCCAGCAGGTCGAGATCGGCTCCTGCGGTTTCGACGACGTCGCCCTCACCGCGGTGGCCACCGTCGTCCGACGCGACTGCCGGCGGATCGTCCTCGATTCGGGCAGCAAGATCCTCGGCGCGGACCGGGCCGCCTGGGCGACCGGGTACGGCCGGCTCCTCGACCACCCCGACGCCCGCATCGTGCAGCTGTCCGAGCATCATGCGGTGGTGGAGTTCGGGCCGGACACCCCGACCGACGACATCCCGCGTGTCGGGAGCCTCGTGCGAGTGGTGCCGAACCACGTCTGCAATGCGGTCAACCTGGTCGACGAGCTGATTGCGATCGACGGCGAGGACACCCGCTGGCCGGTGATCGCGCGGGGCCGCAACAGCTGACGCGGTATCGGCGGGGCGGTTCACTCGTACACCCCTTCGACGATCCACTCCCCTCCCCGATAACACAGCAGCAGCGCCCGAGAGTCGTCGAGCAGGACCTGTGCGCGTGCGACGAGACCGCCGGCCGCCGATCGATCGAGGTCGGCCGGCCACGGTCCCGCCCACCAGCTCAGACCCCAGCAGGCCGGGCGGCCACGCCCGGCGGACTCCGGCAGGCGGACGGTCACCGGCTCGGCCGAGAACGCGCCCCGCTCGGTCACCGTCACCGGACCGCCGGACGCGTCGAGCACGCAGATGGCGGTCTCCACCAGCACCGCCGGGGTGGGTTGCGGCAGGCTTCCCGGCCAGGGCGCCGACGGGTCGCGTTGCGGCGTGGGCTCGTCGCCGAGGGCGACCATGGTGATCCGCTCGGCGGGTCCGCGACCGCCGCTGAGCACCGGGATGCGGACCGCGTCGCCGCCCAGCAGGCCCTGGATGCGGACCAGGGAGCGTCGGGCGCGTTCCTCGGTGTCCGGGTCGTCGGCCCGGCCGTCGGAGATCTGATGGTGCAGGGCACCGGCCTCGACGACCTCCACCGGTTCCAGCCGTAGCCGCACGATCGGGGAATCCGGCCGATCCTGCGTCCGCCCGCGCCGCCCGCCGGTCAGCCAGCCCTCCAGCTGCCACCGGATGCGGTCCGCGGTCGACTCCGGCGTCAGCGGCTGTGCGCAGTGCCAGGTCCGCGAATGGTGTTGTCCGCGTTCGGTGGTCGCCTCGATGGTCAGACGCGTGCAGGCGACCGCGGCGTCACGCAACCGCCGGTGCAGTCTCTCCGCGAGCGTGCGGCCGATGAACGCGGCGACGTCGATCCGGTCGACCGGCGGGTCACAGGCGTGGTCGACGGTCAGCTCGGTGGGGACGTACCGGCCCGACGGCACGCGGCCGGGCAGCGCGTTGGCCAGCCGGTGCGCGACGACCGCATCCCGCGCGAATCGGGTCGCCACGTCGGTGATGTCCATGTCGGCGAAGGCGCCGATGGTGGAGATGCCCAGCCGCCGCAGCAGGTCGACCAGTTCCGTCCTGGACGGATCGGCGAGGCTCGGTTCGAGGGCGAGGTCGGCAATGGGCCGGTCGGCGAGGTAGGCCCGGTCACCGCCCGGGGGCACCTGGTGTCCGTGCCGGGCGGCGAGGACCGCGGTGAACACCTCGTCGGCGATGCCCACCTGCGATTCGATGCCGCAGGCCGACACCACGTCGACGAGTTCCTCGGCCAGCGTCTCGATGCCGCCGAAGTAGCGGGCCGCGCGATCACCGGGGATCACCACGAGCCCGGGTCGCAACACCTCGAGGGTCGGGATCAGCTCGGCCACCGCGGCCACCACCGGTTCGAACAGGCGGCGGTCGCGCCCCTCGTCGGCGGTCACGACGGTCATCTCCGGGCACACCGCCTGGGCCTGCCGCTTGCGCATGCCGCGCCGGACCCCGACCGCCCGTGCCGACGCCGAACAGGCGACGACCCGGTTGGCCGACAGCACCGCCACCGGATGCAGCGACGGCAGGTCGGATTCCGCGGCCGCGGCCATGGCCGGCCAGTCCGGGCACCAGAGCGCGAGGGTGCGTCTGCTCATCGTCGTCATCCCGCTAGTTCGCGACGGCCAGAACCGGGCGGACGGCGGTCGTCGAGACCATCTCGACGGTGCGATCCGCCCCCTGTCCACGGACGACGAGCTCGACCTCGGTGTTCTGCGACTGCCGCCCCCGTCCCGATGCGGTGACCTGAAGGCGCATCCCGCCGATGCGCCCGTAGCCGCTGCGCGCCGAGTCGAGGTCGGTGGGCGCCGACACCAGCGGCGCGTGCCGGTAGGTGAGCACGCGCGCGGAGATGCTCAGCTGCGCCCCCGGCCATCCGGCGCCGGCGACCAGCAGGACCGACGACTGCTTGCGGACACGGCCGGCCACGACCCGGGCCCGCGACGGGGCGACCGAGTCCGTCCCCGAGCCCGTCGGCCCGAGCCGTCCGAGGACCACCAAATCCATGCCGTCGAGCAGCACCGCGGCGACCTCGACCGGATCGGCCCCGGGCTCCGGGACGGTCGCGATGCGCGAGAGGTCGGCCCCCATCTCCACCGCCGACAGCAGGCTCAGCCGCGGCATCCCGACGATCCCGACCCGGCCACCGGCGCGGGTCACCGACGCGACGAGCGCCACCAGCAGCGAGTTGGCACCGTCGAACCGAGCGACGATTCCTCGCGGGATGCCGTTGTGCGGCAACACCTCCGACAAGGCTTCCGGGATCGGCAACACCCCTGCGGACGGATCACGGACCTCCACCGAGGACTGGTCGGGGCGTCCGGACATCGCCGCCAGGCGGCGACGCAGAACCGTCAGTTCATCGGCACGATCCGACACATCCATGACACTCTCCAGTCGCGTGGTGACACTCGAGCGAGCCGGGAAGTTGCTGCGCCATCTGCGTTGAACAGGTCGAACAGGTCTGGAAACGACCGTCGAGACCGAGGTCTCGCCGCAACGATCATTCGAACACCTTTTCGATACCCAGAGAGTAGGACCACCCACCGACAAGCGTCAAACATCGAGGACAGGACATCGGAGAACACGCGTAACATGTTGCACGGGAGCCTCTTTCGCCACATCCGACCCGCAGGGAGCACGAAATCGCGGGTTGTGGACGGGATCGCCGTTCGACGGCCGACGCCGCCCCAACCCACAATCGGTCCCCAGGCCCATACGGCCGGCAGGACTCAGAACAAGGTGAGCGCGTGCTGCAGTTCGGGAGCGGCCACCGGGCCGAGCCGACCCGAATCCGGATCACCGCCCGCCTGCCGCAGACCACCCGATCCGGCGAGCCCGTGCTTGCGCACCAGCGGCTGCATGCGTTCGCGCAACCACGACGAGTACTCGAGGGTGACGTACGCCCCGCGGCCGTACAGCCCCCGATACCGGCGGATCAGCGCGGGATGCTCCTCGGCCAGCCACTCGAGGAACCACGGCTTCGTCGACGACCGCAGGTGAAGGGGAAACGCGGTCACCCCCGTCGCGCCGGCCTCGGCGAGCGCGCCGAGCAGTTCGTCGAGGTGCGCCTTCGAATCGGTCAGGTACGGGATGACAGGTGCGACCATCACATGCGGCGCGAGCCCGGCGTCGGCGAGATCACGAATGAGCGACAGCCGCGCCCGCGGCGACGGCGTCCCCGGCTCGATCCTCTTCTGCAGATCCGGGTCGACGATGGCCAGCGAGATCCCCACGCTCACCGGGACCTGCCCCGCGGCCTGCCGCAGCAGGGGCAGGTCACGCCGGATCAGGGTGCCCTTGGTGAGTATCGAGAACGGGGTCCGCGACTCGGCCAGCGCCCCGATCACCCCCGGCATGAGCCGGTAGCGACCCTCGGCTCGCTGGTAGGGGTCGGTGTTGGTGCCGAGCGCGACGGTCTCCCGCGTCCACGAGCGACGCCTGAGCTCCTTGCGCAACACCGCGGCCACGTTGAGCTTCACGACCACCTGCGAGTCGAAGTCCTCACCGGCGTCGAGATCGAGGTATTCGTGCGTGGGACGGGCGAAGCAGTACCGACACGCATGCGTACACCCTCGAAAGGTGTTGACGGTGAACCGAAACGGGAGATGCGATGCCTCCGGGACACGATTGAGCGCGCTCTTTGCCAGCACCTCGTGGAACGTGACACCCTCGAAATCCGGGGTCCGCACCGACCGCACGAGGCCGGAGCGGCTCAACCCGGGAAGCGCCCCGTCGTCGACCTCGACCGCCTGTTCGGACCATCGCATGAAACGAGTCGAACACATGTGCGAGAGAGCTGTCAAGCGCGCTGCCCGCCGGAACGGCCGCGCGGTTATCATCGCCGTATGCCACCGTCCCCCGGAGCCCACCACACGCCAGGTCCGCAGTACCTGGTGGCCGGCCGATACCGCCTGAAGTCGCGGATCGGCGGCGGCGGGATGGGCACGGTGTGGCTGGCCAGGGACCAGCTCCTCGACCGCGACGTCGCGGTCAAGCAGGTCGTCTCCACCGAGGGACTCACCGAGGACACCGCCGACAACATCCGCCGGCGCGCGATGCGCGAGGGTCGCATCGCGGCCAAGCTCTCCCACCGCAACGCGATCGCCATGCACGACGTCGCGCTCGACCGGGGCGAGCCCTGGCTGGTGATGGAGTACCTGCCGTCGCGCAGCGTCGCCCAGATCCTGCACGCCACAACGACCCTCACCCCCACCGAAGCCGCCCAGATCGGCGCGCAGGTGGCCGACGCGATGGTCGAGGCGCACGCCGCCGGCATCGTGCACCGCGACATCAAGCCGGGCAACATCCTCATCGCCGAGGGCGGGCGCAACGCGGGCCTGGTCAAGATCACCGACTTCGGCATCTCCCGGGCCAAGGACGACGTGTCGCTCACACAGACCGGCGTGATCACCGGCACACCTGCGTATTTCGCACCCGAGGTAGCCCGCGGCGCCGAGCCCTCGGAGGCCTCCGACGTCTACTCGCTGGGTGCCACGATCTACACGATGGTCGAGGGTCAACCGCCGTTCGGGGTCGACGACAACTCGATCGCGTTGCTGCACAAGGTCGCCAGGGCGCGCATCAACCCGATGAAGAACGCCGGAGAACTCGAGCCGGTCCTGCTGCGACTCCTCGAGCCGAGCCCCACCAAGCGGCCCACGATGGCCGAGGCCCGCGACATGCTGGCGTCCGTGGCCGCCGGCACGCGCGGCACTCGCGAGCAGGTGTTGACCGGGCTCATCACGCGGCCCGGCGCCGGCACCCCGGTGTGGGCGCAGCGCAGCGGCAACCGCTCGTCGACCACCGGCGGTCACCGCCCGGTCGGCGCGGCGACCCTGCTGCCCGACTCCCCGGCCGGCGACGCCGACCGCGCCTCGCGCGACATCCCGCAGACGCGCGAGGCGCACGCGCCGACGCTGATGTCGACCCCGCAGCCCTACTCGGTCCGGCAGCCGTACCCGGCGCCGCAGTATTCGACGCCCCGACCGCCCGCATACCCCGACCAGTCCCAGGGATGGGTGCGCCAGGCACGCGACACCGCCACGTCGAGCACGGCTCTGGCGGTGTCGATATTCGTGTTCTTCGCGGTGCTGGCCGTGCTGGTGGTGCTGCTGATCGCGCTCTGGCGGTGATCCCGGGGTGAGGTCGCCCCGGGGTCTCACACCAGGGACGAGCGCATTGCGCGCCGACTGCCCTCGGCAGTGGCGTCAGCCGATGTGACGCGTTGCGGCCCAACGTGTCAGCGCGTTGCGGTTGGACTGCTGGGTCTTGCGCAACACGTTGGAGGCGTGGGTCTCGACGGTCTTGATCGAGATGAACAGCTCCTCGGCGATCTCGCGGTAGGTGTACCCACGGGCGAGCAACCGCAGGACCTCGAGTTCGCGTCGTGTCAGCGAGTCGAGTTCGGGGTCGAGCGGCGGCTCGGGTGCCGTCGACTTGCCGGTGAACGAATCGAGCACGAACCCTGCCAGGCGCGGGCTGAACACCGCATCGCCCTCGGCGACACGACGGACCGCGTCGGCCAGTTCCGAGCCGTCGATGGTCTTGGTGACGTAGCCGCGGGCGCCGGCACGGATCGTCGCGATGACGTCCTCGGCGGCGTCGGACACGCTGAGCGCCAGGAAGACCGGGGTTCTCTCGGAGTCGGGTCCCACGCGGTCGAGGACCCCGCGCAGCACCGCCACGCCGCCGCCGGCGGGCATGTGGACGTCGAGCAGCACCACGTCCGGACGTGCGGCGACGATGCCGTCGATCGCCTCGCCGACCGTGCCGGCCTCGCCGATCACGCGCAGCCCGGCCTCGTCGGCGAGTTCGGCGCGCACGCCGGAACGGAACACGGCGTGGTCGTCGACGAGGAACACCGTGTACATCGGCGGCGCGTCGGCCTCGGCGTCCGTGTGCGACGTGCTCGTGGGGAACTGTTCTCCGGTCATCTCACCTTCCGGTTGTCCGCTGGTTGTCGATCCGCCTGCGACTGCTCGGCCGTCCCCGGCCCGTCCTCGCCGGTCCCGGCAGGGACATCCGCGGCACGGGCACCCTCGGCGGGGGTCTCGTAGGCACTGCTCTCCTCGACCGGGACGCCGTCGCCGCGCGGCATCGTGAGCGCGACATTCGTCCCGCGGCCGGGGGTCGAGGTGATCCGCGACCGCCCGCCGACGCGTTCCATGCGTGCACGGATCGACTTGTCGATGCCCTTGCGGTCCTCGTCGACCAGCTCGGGGTCGAAGCCCTTCCCGCGGTCGCGCACGTAGACCTCGACCTGCTCGTCGGTGACCTCGCAGTAGACGTCGACACTGCGCTCGCCGGAATGCTTGGCGGCGTTCACGAGCGCCTCGCGCGTCGCACCCGCGAGCGCGGACCAGCGTTTCGCGTCGCGGGCGTCGCTGGGCCTCAGGTCGCCGACGGTGATGACCTCGACCTCGATGCCGTAGGCGTCCTCGACCTCGGCGCCCACGCTGCGGATCGCGGCGGCGAGCGAGCCACGCTGCTGCGCCGGGTCACCGAACAGCCAGGCGCGCAACTCGCGCTCCTGGCTGCGGGCGAGCCGGGCCACCTCCTCGGGCCGATGCGCCTTCTTCTGGATCAGCGCGAGCGTCTGCAGCACCGAATCATGAAGGTGCGAGGCGATCTCCTCGCGTTCGGCGTTGCGAATCCGGGCCGCCCGCTCCTCGTTGAGGGTGCGCCACATGCGCATCCACAGCGGAACGGTCAGCAGGACGACGCCGATCAGCGTCGCCACCACCGCCAGGATCGTCGTGTTGAGCCCGCCGAAGCTGCGGTCGCCGGCGACGACGATCACCACCAGTCCGCCGACGACGAGCACGACGCCGCCCACCAGCCGCGTCCACGTCAGCAGCGGCGTGCGCGGGGTCCGGTGGGAACTGTCGAACTCGCGCCAGACCAGGCTCGCGCCGATGGCGACGAACACGAACGGGACCAGGTATTCCGCCGGCGTCCCCGACGCGGCGAAACCGACCACCGACATCGCCACCAGGCCCAGCACCGCCAGGCCGAGCGACTGGCGACGCTCCCCCGGCGCAGGCGGTTCGGTGTCCTTTCCGGGCGGGCAGAAGAACCACAGCAGACCGTAGGCCGCCACGCCCGCGCCGGCGAGCGCCGCGAGGACGACGAAGACGATCCGGACCCGGAAGACGTCGACTCCCAGATGGTCGGCTATACCGCCCGCCACACCGGCGATCACGCGGCCGCCGTCCCTGCGCACCAGTCGCGGGACAGGCTCCACCTCCGTTCGAGTCACACCTCGATGTTCCCATGTTCGTCAGAGCGCGGCATCGGGGTTCACCCCCGATTCCCCGCCGCGGCCCTCAGGGTCGCCGGCCTGCCCCCGACCCCGGATCGGTGCAAAATCAGGGATTCTCCCCGATGTGCCCGGGGTGTGGGAGAGAGCACGATGACCGGCATGGACACCAAGGAGTTCCAGAGTCAGCTCACACAGATGTGGGCAACCCGCCCCGTCCGGCCGGAGAACCGCACCGTCGCCGGCGTGTGCAGCGGCATCGCCGCCCGTTACCGCGTCGATCCCACCCTCGTGAAGGTCGCGTTCGTGGTGTCCGCGCTCTTCGGCGGCAGCGGTCTGATCCTCTACCTCGCGGGCTGGGTCGCCTTCCCCAGCGCCAACCGCGCCCGCAACCAGGCCCTGCGCGAGCCGGCGTCGACCGGGCGGCAGGACGGGGGCCGCGGTCGCGGGCTCCACAATCCGCAGGTCCTTTTGCTCATCGTGCTCGCGATCGTCGTGATCACCTCGATCGGCCCCAACCGCACGTGGGGCTCGGGCGGGATAGTCGGCGCGATCCTGATGCTCGGCGGGTGGTTCCTGCTGTACCAGCGCACGCCCCGGCCGCCGGCCGGCACCAGCATCGACACGGTGACCGCCCTCGCCGACGTCGTGGTCCCGCCGCCGACGGCGGGCCAGTTCGAACGCTGGGTGCCGCGCGCCATGAGCGGCACGGCCGCCGTCAGCCCCGCCTCGACGGGTGCGGGTTCGCCCACCGTCGACATGCGGAAGGTCCCCACGGCGTCGGACACCGGCACGCCGAACACCGGTTCATCACCCGAGACCCCCTCTGACACAGCCACTTCGAAGGAGAACGGCGTGACGGACAACCCGACGAGCAGGATCGATCTGCACAAGAGCACGGCCGACGCCCCCGGTACGTCGACGACCGGCATCTCGACCGCCGACCGCTGGACGCCGCCGGCGACACCGACCCCGGCCTACGACGAGATCGACGCCAAGCCGCCGTCGTGGGACCCGCTGGGCGCCGCTCCGTTCGCATGGGATCTCCCCGAGCCCTCATCCCCGGAACCGCCGCCCGTGCCGACCCGGCGCCGCCGGTCACCGCTCACGCTGGTGGTGCTCGGTCTCGCGGTGATCGTCGGCGCCATCGGCGCCGCCCTCAACCAGAGCGGAGTCGACTGGTTCACCGTCCCGCGCATCCTGTCGATGTGCCTCGCCGTGGTCGGCGTCGGTCTGGTCGTCGCCTCGCTGATGCGCCGCCGCACCGGTGAACACAGCACCGGGCTGGTGCCGGTCGCCATCCTGCTGGGCATCGCGACGATCGTCACCACGGCCGCGAGCGGGATCGCCGTCCCCGAGGGCGGGGTCGGCGACCGCACGTGGAAGCCGTTGACGGAGAACGACATCCAATCCGAGTACCGGCTCGGGGTCGGGGAGATGACGCTGGACCTGCGGGAGGTCGATCTCACCTCGGACCGGCGCGTGGAGCTGCGCAACGGCATGGGCGTGATCGAGGTGCTCGTCGGAGACGACATGAACGTCCGCGCCAGCTGCAACACGGGGATCGGCAACATCACCTGCCCGAGCGGTCTCGACGGCGGACGTGACGGCACCGACGGCCCGGTCCTGGAGATCGACGCACACACCGGAATGGGAGAGGTCAAGGTCCTGCGATGAACGACGGCACCCACGACGAGACCATGAACCGCGAATCCACCCACCGCGCACCGGGCCTGGGAATCCTCGGAGTCATCGCGCTCGCGGTGGCCGCTTGGGGCCTCGCGGGCGGCCCGTCACTCCCCGACGCCGCCGACCTCGGCTGGATCGCCGTCGGCGTCGGCGTCCTGATCGGCCTGGTCCTCATCGTCTCCGGGGCACGGGCGCGCTGCTGATCGAGGCTCCCGACGACTCGGCGAGGGGAAACGGAAAAGCGTCAGGGCCGGCGAGATCTCGCCGGCCCTGACGCTTTCGTCATGCGGAGCGCGTCACTCCCACTCGATGGTGCCCGGCGGCTTGCTCGTCACGTCGAGAACGACTCGGTTGACGTCGGGGACCTCGTTGGTGATGCGCGTGGAGATGGTCTCGAGCACCTCGTAGGGCACCCGGGTCCAGTCCGCGGTCATGGCGTCCTCGCTGGAGACCGGGCGCAACACAATCGGGTGGCCGTAGGTGCGGCCGTCGCCCTGCACGCCCACGCTGCGGACGTCGGCGAGCAGCACCACGGGGCACTGCCAGATCTGGCTGTCGAGACCGGCCGCGGTGAGCTCCTCGCGGGCGATGAGGTCGGCCTTGCGGAGCGTCTCCAGACGGTCCGCGGTCACCTCGCCGACGATGCGGATCGCCAGGCCCGGCCCCGGGAACGGCTGGCGGGCGACGATCTCCTCGGGCAGGCCGAGCTCGCGGCCCACCGCGCGGACCTCGTCCTTGAACAGCAGGCGCAGCGGCTCGACGAGCGTGAACTCGAGGTCCTCGGGCAGTCCGCCGACGTTGTGGTGGCTCTTGATGTTCGCGGTGCCGCTGCCGCCGCCGGACTCCACCACGTCCGGGTACAGCGTGCCCTGGACGAGGAACTCGACCTTCTCGCCGGCCTCGGCCTCTTCGCCGAGCACCTCGCTCACCGCACCCTCGAAGGCGCGGATGAACTCGCGGCCGATGATCTTGCGCTTGGCCTCGGGGTCGGTGACGCCCGACAGCTCGCGCAGGAAGGTCTCCTCGGCGTCGACGGTGACGAGCTTGGCGCCGGTCGCGTTGACGAAGTCGTGCTGGACCTGTTCGCGCTCACCGGCCCGCAGCAGGCCGTGGTCGACGAAGACACAGGTCAGCCGGTCGCCGATGGCCCGCTGGACCAGTGCGGCCGCCACCGCGGAGTCGACACCGCCGGACAGGCCGCAGATGGCCCGCCCGTCGCCGATCTGGTCGGCGACGGCGTCGATGAGCGCGTCGGCGATGTTGGCGGCGGTCCAGGTGGCCTCCAGGCCCGCGACCTCGTAGAGGAAGCGCGTGAGGACCTGCTGGCCGTGCGGGGTGTGCAGCACCTCGGGGTGGTACTGGACTCCGGCCATCCGGCGCTCGAGGTTCTCGAAGGCCGCGACCGGCGCCCCCGGCGTCGAACCGGTGACGGTGAAGCCTTCCGGGGGACGCTGCACGGCGTCGTTGTGGCTCATCCAGACCGGCTGGGTGTCGGAGAGACCCTGGTGCAGGATGCCCTCGCCGTTGAGGCTCAGTGTGGTCCGGCCGAACTCCCGGCCGCCGGTGTTGGCGACCTCGCCGCCGAGCTTGGCGGCCATCGCCTGGAAGCCGTAGCAGATGCCGAACACGGGGACGTCGAGGTCGAGGAGTTCCGCGTCGAGGCCGGGCGCGTCCTCGGCGTACACCGACGCCGGTCCGCCCGAGAGGATGATCGCGACCGGATTCTTCGCCTTGATCTCCTCGATCGGGGCGTCGTGCGGGACCACCTCGGAGTAGATCCGGGCCTCACGTACTCTCCGGGCGATCAGCTGCGCGTACTGCGCTCCGAAGTCGACGACGAGGACGGGACGGGGGCCCTCGAGGAAATCCTCTGCTGAAGAATCTGTCACCCGGTCGAGTCTAACGGGCGCCACGACGTGAAATACTTCGACACCGACATGACTGAATCCGCCAGCACCCCCGCCCGGTCGTCGGCGATCGCCGACCTCGCCCAGGTCGCCGTCTTCGCCGCCCTGATCGCCGCCCTGGGCCTGCCCGGGACCATCAACATCGGCACCAGCGGCGTGCCGATCACCTTCCAGACGCTCGGCGTGATGCTGGCCGGCGCGATCCTCGGACCGCGCAAGGGCACCCTCGCGGTGGTGCTGTTCATGGTTCTCGCGATCGCCGGCCTGCCGATCCTCTCCGGCGGCCGCAACGGACTGACCGCGCTCTCCTCTCCCACCGCCGGATACTTCGTCGGCTTCCTGCCCGCCGTCATCGTGATCGGCGTGCTCACCGCGCTGATGCTCGGCGTCGGCCCCCGGCCCCGCTACCACGTGCTGTGGGGCATCGCGATCAACGCCGTGGGCGGCATGGCGGTGATCTACCTGTGCGGTGTCATCGGCCTGGTCATCCGCACCGACCTGACCGTCTGGGCGGCGATCACCTCCAACGGCCCGTTCATCATCGGCGACGTCATCAAGGTCGTGGTGGCCGCGCTCGTCGCCGCGCAGGTCCATCGCGGACGGCCCGGACTCATCGAGCCGTGGCGTCTGCAACGCGCCCGCGGCTGATCGCGCCCGGTCCGCGCCGATGATCGAGTTCCGCAACGTCTCGCACTCCTACGACGATCGCGTCGTGCTGCGTGACGTCTCGTTGTCTCTCGCCGAGCGCCGCATCGGCATCGTCGGGGCCAACGGCAGCGGCAAGTCGACGCTGGCACGGATGATCAACGCGCTCGTGGTGCCCGAGTCGGGCACGGTCGTCGTCGACGGGATCGACGTGGCCCGACACAAGCGCGAGGTCCGGCGACGCGTCGGGTTCATCTTCTCCGACCCCGACCGGCAGATCATCATGCCGACGGTCATCGAGGACATCGAGCTGTCGTTGCGCCGCACCGACCTCGGCAAGAAGGAGCGTGCCGCCCGCGCCCGCGAGGTGCTGGCCCGCTTCGGACTCGATGAGCACGCCGACCATCCCGCGCAGCGTTTGTCGGGCGGTCAGAAGCAGTTGCTGGCGCTCGCGTCGATCTTCGTGACCGACCCGTCGATCATCGTCGCCGACGAGCCGACGACGCTGCTGGACCTGCGCAACACCCGGATGCTGACCGACGTCTTCGCGACGCTCGACGAGCAGCTGATCGTCGTCAGCCACGATCTCGACATCCTCGACGACTTCGACCGCGTCCTCGTGATCGACGACGGACGCGTGGTCGCCGACGACGCACCGGCCCCGGCGCTCCGCTTCTACCGGGAGCTGATGTCGTGAACGTCCTCGGCGTCTACCGTCCGGGCAACACGCTGCTCCACCGGTTGTCGCCGGGCGTGAAGTTCGTCGCCATGGGCGTGATCATCCTGGTCATGTCGCTGACCGTGCGCACCCTGCCCGCCCTCGGTGCGGCCACGGCCGGCGTCGCGGCGATCTTCGCACTCGGCGGCATCGGACCGCTCGAGGCCTGGCGCCAGTTGCGGCCGCTGCTGTGGATGCTGGCGTTCATCTTCGTCTTCCAGGTGATCTTCACCGACTGGCAGCGCGCGCTCGTGGTGTGCGGGCTGCTGGCGCTGTCGGTCGCCCTGGCGACCGTCGTCACGCTGACGACCCGCACCACCGACATGCTCGACGCGATCGTCCGCGGGCTGCGTCCGCTCGGCCGTCTGGGCGTCCGGACCGATCTCGTCGCCCTCGCGATGGCCCTCACGATCCGTTCCATCCCGTTGATGGTCGAGGTGGTGCGCGAGGTCGACGAGGCGCGCAAGGCCCGCGGGCTCCGACCGGGTCCGCGCATCCTCGTCGCGCCCGTGGTGCTCGCCGCGCTGCGCACCGCCGACGGGTTCGCCGACACCCTCACCGCGCGCGGCCTGGACTAGCGATTCGTAGAAGAAGTGCGCGCCATGTCCCCACTTCTTCTACGAAATCCCGTCAGGCGGGCCGGTTGACCGGGGTGATCGGCAGCCGCAGCGCGCCGGGCGCGTCCGCCGGGACGACCGGCGCGACGGGCGCGCTGGGTGCGATGCGCCGGTAGGCCTCCCCCTGCGCGGGCCGACGATCCTGCTCACCCTTGTTGGGCCACAACGCGATCGCGCGCTCGGCCTGGGCGCAGATCGTCAGCGACGGGTTCACGCCGAGGTTCGCCGAGACCGACGCGCCGTCGGTGACGTGCAGGGTCGGGTAGTTCCACACGCGGTGGTACGGGTCGATGACGCCGTCGGCCGGGTTGTCGGAGATCGCGCAGCCGCCGAGGTAGTGGGCGGTCAGCGGCATGTTGAGGATGTCGCCCCACGTGCCGCCGGCGATGCCGCGGTTCATCTTGGCCGCGATGCGCCGCGTCGCCTCGTTGCCCTTGGGAATCCACGTCGGGTTGGGTTCACCGTGCCCCTGCTTGCTGGTGACGAAGCGCAGCGGGCCCAGCTTCTTCACGTAGGTGGTCAGCGAGTTGTTGTTGTTCTGCATCACCAGGGCGATGACGGTGCGCTCGCTCCACCGGCGCACGACGAGCAGACGCACGAGCAGGAACGGGTTCTTCGCGACCTGCCCGAGGAACTGCCCGAACCGGTTGCGCCGGGTGCCGCCGTCGGTCAGCAGCGTCTGCAGGTAGGCGATCGCGTTGGAGCCCTTGCCATATCGCACCGGTTCGATGTGCGTGTTGGGTTCCGGGTAGAACGACGACGTGATCGCCACGCCGCGCGAGTAGTCGTGCTCAGGATCGACGCGCGAACCCATCGCACCGAGGATCGACTCGGAGTTGGTGCGCGTCAGCCGGCCCATCGCGTCCGAGATGTGCGGCAGCGTCGTGTATTTCGCATGATGCAGCAGACGCTGGGTGTTGAACGTGCCCGCGGCGAGGATCACCTGGTCGGCGGTGAACACCCGGCGCCGGCGTCCGATCGGTCCCCACGACGACGAGTGGTGGGCGCCGACCTCCCACGAGCCGTCGGGACGCTGGACCAGCGAGTCCACGGTGGTGCGGTCGATGATGGTGGCGCCGTTGCGTTCTGCGAGACCGAGGTAGTTCTTCATCAGGGTGTTCTTGGCGCCGACGCGGCATCCGGTCATGCAGGCACCGCACTCGGTGCACGCCGTGCGCTCCGGACCGGCGCCGCCGAAGTACGGGTCGGGCACCGTCTCGCCCGGTTCGCCCTGCAGGCCGGTCTTGGCGCCGAAGAAGACGCCGACCGGCGTGGGGGTCACGGTGTCGCCGACGCCCATCTCCTCGGCGACCTCGGCGATGATGCGGTCGGAGTCGGTCACCGTCGGGTTGGTGACCACGCCCAGCATCCGGCGCGCCTGGTCGTAGTACGGCCCGAGCTCGTCCTCCCAGTCGGTGATGTGGTTCCACTGCGGGTCGGTGAAGAACGGCGTCGGCGGCTTGTAGAGCGTGTTGGCGTAGTTGAGCGAGCCCCCGCCCACGCCGGCGCCCGCCAGGATCATCACGTCCTTGAGGGCGTGGATGCGCTGGATGCCGTACAGCCCGAGCTTGGGCGCCCACAGCCAACGGTTGAGACGCCAGCTGGTCTTGGCGAACTCGTCGTCCTCGAAGCGACGGCCCGCCTCGATCACCCCGACGCGGTACCCCTTCTCCACCAGACGCAGCGCACTGACGCTGCCGCCGAAACCGGAGCCCACGATGAGGACGTCGAAGTCCGTGGCACTGGATCGCTTCTTCGCACGCATGACGACCATACTAATGGCCATTAGTCACAAAGGATGACGCCGGTCACCCTTCGGCGCGCATACGCGTCGTCCCGACTCCGCGGGACGCCGGTGGAGGCGCTCAGGCGCGGACCGACAGCCCGACCTTCTGGAACTCCTTGAGGTCGCAGTAACCCGCCTTGGCCATCGCGCGACGCAGGGCGCCGACGTAGTTGAGCTCGCCGAACGGATCGTCGGACGGACCGACGAGGACGCGCTCGAGGCTCGGGCGGTCGTCGTCGACCGCGACCTGCAGGAGCGAGCCGCGCGGAGTGTCGGGATGCGCGGCCGCCGACGGCCAGTACCAGCCGCGGCCCGGTGCCGACGCGCACGCCGCCAGCGGAGTGCCGAGCACCGCGGCGTCGGCACCGCAGGCGATGGCCTTCACCAGGTCGCCCGAGGTGTGGATGTCGCCGTCGGCGATCACGTGCACATAGCGGCCGCCGGTCTCGTCGAGGTAGTCGCGACGTGCCGCCGCAGCGTCGGCGATCGCCGTGGCCATCGGCACGCCGATGCCCAGGACCTCGCCGGTGGTGGTCGCGCCGGCCGCCGAGCCGTAGCCGACGATCACGCCGGCCGCACCGGTGCGCATCAGGTGCAGCGCGGTGCGATGGTCGTGGACGCCGCCGGCGATCACCGGGATGTCGAGCTCGGCGATGAACGTCTTGAGGTTGAGCGGCTCGCGCGGGCTGCCGTCGCCCTGCGCCACATGCTCGGCCGAGATGATCGTGCCGTGCACGACGAGGATCTCGACGCCGGCCGAGAGCAACGCCGGGGTGAGCTCCGGGGCGTGCTGCGGGCTGACCCGCACCGCGGTGGTGACACCGGCCTCGCGCACCTGTGCGACCGCCTGGCCGAGCAGTTCGGGATCGAGCGGCGCGGCGTGCAGCTTCTGCAGGTGGCGCACGGCCGCATACGGGTCCGGGTCGTCGGCTGCGATGGCGACCAGCTCGGCGAGCTTGTCCTCGACATCGCGGTGCCGCGCCCACAGGCCCTCGCCGTTGATGACGCCGAGTGCGCCGAGCTTGCCGAGCTCGACGGCGACCGCCGGCGACACCAGCGCATCGGTCGGGTGACTCAGGATCGGCGACTCGAACCGGTAGGCGTCGATCTGCCAGGCCGTCGAGACGTCCTTGGACGAGCGGGTCCGACGGGACGGGACGATGCTGATGTCGTCCAGCTCGTAGGTCCGTCGGGCCGTCCGGCCCATGCCGATTTCGACGAGGTCACGCACCACTGCGCCTTTCTGCGGAGTTCAGCTGCACATCGACCCTACGGCGTTCCCGGTCGGCGGATGCGACCGGGAACCCCGCGGGAGACGTCAGCGGGAATAGTAGTTGGGTGCCTCGGTGGTCAGGGTGATGTCGTGCGGATGCGACTCCTTGAGCCCCGCGGCCGTGATCTGGACGAAGCGGGCCTTCTGCAGGTCGGTGATCGTCGACGACCCGGTGTACCCCATCGCCGCACGCAGGCCGCCGACGAGCTGGTGGATCACCTCGTTGAGCGCGCCGCGGAACGGCACCCGTCCCTCGATACCCTCCGGGACGAGCTTCTCCTCCTTGAGGACGTCGTCCTGGAAGTAGCGGTCCTTGGAGTACGACTTGCCCTGCCCGCGGCCCTGCATCGCGCCGAGCGAACCCATGCCGCGGTAGCTCTTGTACTGCTTGCCGTTGACGAGGACCAGCTCGCCCGGGGCCTCGGCGGTGCCGGCGAGCAGCGAGCCGAGCATCGCGGTCGACGCACCGGCCGCGAGCGCCTTGGCGATGTCGCCCGAGTACTGCAGGCCGCCGTCGGCGATCACCGGCACACCGGCCTTCTGGCACACCGCCGCGGCCTCGAGGATCGCGGTGATCTGCGGGGCGCCCACACCGGCGACGACGCGGGTGGTGCAGATCGAGCCGGGACCGACACCGACCTTCACCGCGTCCGCGCCGGCATCGACGAGCGCCTGGGCGGCCTCGCGGGTGGCGACGTTGCCGCCGACCACGTCGACGCGGTCGCCGACCTCGGCCTTGAGCTTGGCGACCATGTCGAGCACGAGCCGGTTGTGGGCGTGCGCGGTGTCGACGATGATCACGTCGACACCGGCGTCGACGAGCGCCATCGCACGGTCCCACTGCGGGCCGCCGGTGCCCACGGCCGCGGCGACGAGCAGACGGCCGTCGGAGTCCTTGGTGGCGTTCGGGTGCTGCTCGGTCTTGACGAAGTCCTTGACGGTGATCAGACCGGTCAGGCGGCCGTTGCCGTCGACGATCGGGAGCTTCTCGATCTTGTTGCGGCGCAACAGTCCCAGTGCGGCCTCGGCCGAGACGCCCTCCTGGGCGGTGATCAGCGGGGCCTTGGTCATCACCTCGGCGACCGGACGGTTCTGGTCGACCTCGAAACGCATGTCCCGGTTGGTGATGATGCCGACCAGCTCGCCCTTGTCGTCGACGACGGGCAGGCCGGAGATCCGGTAACGCGCACACATCGCGTCGACCTCGGCGAGAGTGTGGGTCGGCGAGCAGGTGACCGGGTCGGTGACCATGCCGGCCTCGGACCGCTTGACGGTCTCGACCTGCGAGGCCTGCGCCTCGATGGAGAGGTTGCGGTGCAGCACGCCCATGCCGCCGGCGCGCGCCATCGCGATCGCCATGCGAGACTCGGTGACGGTGTCCATAGCAGAGCTCACCAGGGGCACCTTCAGGGTCACGTTCTTCGTCACCCGCGAGGAGGTGTCCACCTCACTCGGGATCACGTCCGAGGCCGAGGGCAGCAACAGGACGTCGTCGAAGGTCAGGCCGAGCATCGCGACCTTGCCGGGATCGTCTCCACCGGTACGAACATGCGTCATCGGTCCATCGTATCGACTCGGCCGATGCGGCGATCGTCACACGTGCCGAAGGCCTCCGACGAGACGGGTTCCCCTGGTTCTCGCCGCGTCGTGACACCGTCCGCACGCGCGTCGTCCACACGTCGGATCCCTGGCGGATGCCTGCGGCGCGACACGGGTGATATCGGCTACCGTGGTGGTGTGCGTGACCACCTGCCACCCGGCCTCCCGCCGGACCCGTTCGCCGACGACCCGAGCGATCCCGCTGCCGCACTCGACAGTGTGGAGCCGGGTATCCCGTTGGACGAGAACGAGCGGCTGGCGGTCGAGGAGGACCTCGCCGATCTCGCGGTCTACGAGGCGCTGCTCGCCCATCGCGGCGTCCGCGGCTTGGTCGTCATGTGCGACGACTGCCACGAGGACCACTACCACGACTGGGACATGCTCCGCGCGAACCTCATCCAACTGCTGATCGACGGCACCGTGCGCCCGCACGAGCCCGCGGTCGACCCGAAGCCCGAGCACTACGTCACCTGGGACTACTGCCGCGGCTACGCCGACGCGCGCAACCACTTCGACGAAGGACGCTGACCGCACCGGTCCCGCGCGACCGGCACCAAACAAGACGACTGTGCCCGTACCTATCCGGTACGGGCACAGTCGTCTGGTTCGTAGCGGCGCGCGATCAGCCGGGCTTGCGCTTGGAGGCGTCGACGCCGGGGGGCGGCGACCACGGGAACGTGGGGAACTGCGCAGGTGTCCGACTCGCCGACGACGTGCTGGGCAACGACGGCTTGTCGGCCTTGGACTGACTCGGGGGCGACGTCGGCTGCGGCTCCTCGGACGTACCGGGCTCGTCGACCGGGCCGCCGGGCACCTCTTCGTCGCTCGACGGCGGGGCCGGCCGGTCGGACGGCGAGGGCACGGTGCTCTGGATACGCAGGTCCGGCTTGTCACTGGCGTCGGGCGAAGTCGCCGACGCACGCGACGGTTCGGTGCTCGTGTCCGTGGCCGGCATGCCGGCACCACCCCGGAGACGGCCGACCCACTCCGACATCTCCCGACGGGTGCCCTTGTCGCGCATCGGCCCCATCTTCTCCTCGGCCTTCTGGATGTAGACGACCGCGGCGGAGGTGTCGCCGGCCGCGATCGCGGCCTCGGCACGCTCGAGGTTGCTGCGGACGTCGTAGGCCGCCTGGGTCTCGGAGGCCTGCTCGGAGAACACGACCTCCTTGACCGCCCACAACGGGTCGCCCGGCTTGGAGCCCTCGGAGAGGACCGTGAGGCCGGCGGCGGCGACGATGACGATCGCGGCCGCACCCGACACGACTCGCAGGTGGCGGACCATCCGGCGTCCCCGGCTCGCGCGCTCGGTGTGGGCGATGGCCCGCTCGACGTCGTCGACCGACACCAGCGGGGCGGTCGGGGTCGAGACGGCCTCGCTACGCCAGCCCGACAGCAGCTCGGCGAGCTGGTACTCGGTGGTGTCGCGCGTGGGCACCGGCACGCCGCTCACGAGCGCGTCGAGGAAGTTCTCGTCGAAGGCGACCTCGGACAGGTCCGGCGCCTCGTCGGCGGAATCAGCCGCGACGCCGCCGGGCACGAGCAGCCCCGGGTCGTCGGCAGGTGTGTTGGGGTCCGGTCGTTCGGACCCGGACGCACGGTTGGTCAATGGTTCCCCCACTCGGCCGAGCTGTTCGCGCCCGTGGATCGAACGGCGGCGCCAGTCGGACTCCCCGCTCATCGTGATCCTCCCGCTCGTTTCAGCTCTTCCTTCAACTTCGCCAGTGCCCGATGCTGGGCGACGCGCACCGCCCCCGCGGTGCTACCGATCATCTGGGCCGTCTCCTCCGCGGACATCCCGACGACGAGTCGCAGGACCAGGACCTCGCGCTGCTTCTCGGGGAGAATCTCCAAGAGCGCGCGCATCCGTCTGCTGGCGTCGGCGTCGAGCGCGGATTGCTCCGGCCCGTCCGTCACCAGACCCACCTCGGGAATGTCCTCGACCGGATCGGACTTCACTCGCGCCGCCACCCGCATGGCGTCGGCCACCTTGTGCGAGGTGATGCCGTAGACGAAGGCCATGAACGGCTTGCCCTGATCCCGATAACGGGGCAGAGCGGTCATGACCGCCATCAAAGCCTCCTGCGCGATGTCGTCCGCGGAGAACAGGTGCCGTTCTCCCACTCCGATTCGCCCTCGGCAGTACCGCAGGATCGGCTCCTGCACACTCTCGAGGACTGCGGTGAGAGCTGCACGATCGCCCCGGCCCGCGGCCCGCACAGCGTCGTCCAACTCACCACCTGACAGCTTCATCGCGCGTAGGAAACCCCGTGTTACAGATCGGTTGACCGCCCGCTGGCCGGTCCTGTTACGGGCCCCCGCGCCTCCGGCGTCGACGACGACGCCGCCGAGGCAGACCCTCAAACACCTTAGCCATCATCACCCGACCGCAACGGCATGCCCTTGCCGACGAGCGTGGCGCGCAGGTGGCCGTACCTCTGTTCTTCCTGCGGCGAGACGTCGCCGAGTCCGGAAAGCAGGCTCCAGGCCGCCCATTCGAGCGGCAAGAGCCCCTCCTGACCTGCGGTGACGACAACATGCCGGGCCCGTGCCACCGCGTCCTCGCGACGGCCCATGCCCGCCTCGGCCGCAGCCAGGATGAGTTCGGTCTTGACGCGATGGCGGACGGGCACCGTCGAATGCTCCGACAGACGGCCGACCAGCCCCGCGCCCGCCTCCGCATGGACCAGGCCGGCCGCGACGTCCCCCGAGTAGAGGCCGAGCTCGGCGCTGACCCACTCCCAGCGCAGCAGGCAGCGCGAGAACGTGAGCCAGTTCTCGTCCTCGTTGCCGGTGTCCCCGGCGAACAACCCGCGCGCACGTTCCAGCAGGCGCCGCGACGCACCGAACCGCAACAGCCCGAGATTGTCGGCCGCGAGACCCACCAGCGCGTCGGCGACCGCGGCGCGTAACGGGTCGAACCGCCTCCCGCCGGACTCCGGGTCGGGCCACACGTCGGCCACCACTGCCAGGGCACGCCCGTCGACCCCGATCGCGCGATCGTGCCGGCCGCCCTGCCGTAGCAACGACGCCCGCGTGCTCAGACACAGCGAGAGCACCGCGGCGTCGACGCCCCGGGGCGCGGCGGAACCGTGGGCGGCTCGGATGCCGGCGACGACACCGTCGAGAGCGGCGAGCGCAGCTGCGTAGTCGCCTCGGCCGCCTTTCTCCACCGCGTCGGTCCACCACCCCAACCGTGCGTCGACGCCGGCGCGGGCGATGTCCCGAGTCCCGCCAGACGGGCCCGGACCAGCGGTTTCACGGGGTCGGCGAGTGGCCTGGATCACTGGATCCTTTTTGGTTTGCATGAATTTAACGAACGATTCCCAACGTTAATCCCGGGACAAGATCACCGGCAGATAATAAGGAGATTTCCACGATGTTAACCGTTGACAAGCCGCCGCCGCCCCCATTCGCCGCCTCACCTCACCTTCCCTCTCGTACACAGAGACCATTTCCGCAGTTCAGGACGGATGTTTATGGTCTGAACGAAGGCATTCGACCCTCCCACGATCCCTCGTGATATCACCGTCAGGCCGTCTAACCTGCCGTTAACATCGACGAGACTTTTTGTTCTTCTGAGGCCATTCCGAGCGATGTTGACTGCATTTCTCAGGCCCGCTTAATGTGTGCTCACGCGTTGCAGGAATCGACGTTTCGCCACCGGAGAACCCGGAGCGGCCCTAGACAAGGAGAAGCTGCCATGCCTCAGCCAAACCACCTCCCCGGCCCCAATGCAGACGTCTGGGACTGGCAGATGCACGGGCTCTGCCGCGGAGTCGACTCGTCGATGTTCTTCCATCCTGACGGAGAACGCGGCCGGGCGCGCGCCCAGCGCGAGCGCCGCGCCAAGGAGATGTGCCACCAGTGCCCGGTGATCGCCCAATGCCGCGAGCATGCGCTGGCCGTCGCCGAACCCTACGGCATCTGGGGCGGACTCTCGGAGTCCGAGCGCAGCATGCTGATGAAGCGGGGCGTCGGGCGCCGGATGGCGAGCTGACCAACGCCGGCGACCGGCGACGATCGCACCGACCGTGACCCTCGAGCCCCTGTGACCCTCGAGGAACGCCGAACCATTCGAACCGAAGCACCGAGGAGCCGCACATCCCCTACGGGGGATGCGCGGCTCTTCTGCTCTCGGTTCTGCCGTCGCCGACGCATCGGCCCCACCGCGGCGCGACGACCTCCGGCGCGTGGCCGCCCTGCGAAAGCCGAACCGGCTGTCACCCACGGGTGGTGGATGACAGCCGGTTCGTCAGCGAGACGCCGAGGGTGTCCGCGTCAGTGCGCGTGGCCGTGTCCGGCGTGCGCGTCGGCGGCCTCTTCCTCGGGCTTGTCGGTGACCGCGGTCTCGGTGGTCAGGACCATCCGGGCGACCGAGGCGGCGTTGACGACCGCCGAACGGGTCACCTTGACCGGGTCGATGACGCCGTCGGCGACCAGATCGCCGTAGCTGAGGGTCGCGGCGTTGAAGCCGTGGCCCTTCTCCGCCTCGGCGACCTTCTGCACGATCACGGCGCCGTCGAGGCCGGCGTTGGTGGCGATCCAGTACAGCGGGGCCTTCGCGGCGTCGCGGACCACCCGCACGCCGAGTGCCTCGTCCCCGTCGAGCGAGTCGGCGAGGTCGTCGAGCACCTTGGCCGCCTGGACGATGGCCGAACCGCCACCGGGGATGATGCCCTCCTCGACCGCGGCCTTGGCAGCGGCGACCGCGTCCTCGACACGGTGCTTGCGCTCCTTGAGCTCGGTCTCGGTGGCCGCACCCACGCGGATGACGGCGACGCCGCCGGCCAGCTTGGCCAGTCGCTCGCTGAGCTTCTCGCGATCCCAGTCGGAGTCCGACTGCTCGATCTCGCGGCGGATCTGCGCCGCCCGCGCGGCGATCTCGTCCTTGGTGCCCGCACCCTCGACGATCGTGGTCGAGTCCTTGGTCACGACGACGCGACGCGCGGTGCCCAGCAGCTCGAGGCCGGCGCCCGCCAGGGTGACACCGATGTCGTTGGAGATCACGGTGCCGCCGGTGACGACCGCGAGGTCCTGCATGAACGCCTTGCGGCGGTCACCGAAGAACGGCGACTTGACCGCGACGGCCTTCAGGGTCTTGCGGATCGAGTTGACCACCAGGGTCGACAGCGGCTCGCCCTCGACGTCCTCGGCGATGACGACCAGCGGCTTGCCGGTCTCGACGACCTTCTCCAGCACCGGGAGGAAGTCGGGCAGCGAGGTGATCTTGTCGCGGTAGAGCAGGATGTAGGCGTCCTCGAGGACGGCCTCCTGGCTGTCGACGTCGGTGACGAAGTACGGCGACAGGTAGCCCTTGTCGAACTGGACGCCCTCGGTGACGTCGAGCTCGGTGTGCAGGCCCGATCCCTCTTCGACGGTGACGACACCGTCGGCGCCGACCGCGGTCATCGCCTTGCCGACCATCGCGCCGATCTCCTCGTCGCGCGAGGAGACGGTGGCGATCTGGGCGATCCCCTGCTCGCCGTCGACCGGGGTCGCGGCGGCCAGGAGGGCCTCGCTCAGGGCGTCGGCGGCCTTGCTGATGCCCGCACCGAGCGCCATCGGGTTGGCACCGGCCGCGACGTTGCGCAGGCCGGCCTTGACCATCGCCTGCGCGAGCACGGTGGCGGTGGTGGTGCCGTCGCCGGCGACGTCGTTGGTCTTGGTGGCCACCGACTTCACCAGCTGCGCGCCGAGGTTCTCGAACGGGTCCTCGAGGTCGATGTCACGCGCGATGGTCACACCGTCGTTGGTGACGCTCGGGCCGCCGAAGGCCTTCGCGAGCACGACGTGCCGACCGCGCGGGCCGAGGGTGACCTTCACCGTGTCGGCGAGCTGGTCGATGCCGCGCTCGAGCGCCTTGCGCGCTGTTTCGTTGAATTCAATCTGCTTGGCCATGAATCTCTTTCTTCACTGAGTAGGTCTTCACGGGAGCCGCCCGGCGTCAACGGCGACCGCCCCGGGACCCCTGGACGGGGAGCCGGGGCGGCGCGTCAGACGTTCAGACGACTCGCGGGGAGAGATCCCTCGCCCGAGTCTTACTTGCCGATGACGGCGAGCACGTCGCGCGCCGACAGGATCAGGTACTCCTCGCCGTTGTACTTGATCTCGGTGCCGCCGTACTTGCTGTAGATGACGGTGTCGCCTTCCTTGACGTCGACCGGAATGCGATTGCCCTGCTCGGTGACCCGACCCTCGCCGACGGCGATGACGGTGCCTTCCTGCGGCTTCTCCTTGGCGGAGTCCGGGATGACCAGGCCCGAGGCGGTGGTCGTCTCGGCCTCGACGGCCTGCACCAGGATCTTGTCCTCAAGCGGCTTGATGTTCACGCTCGCCACGATGTGAGTCCTCAACTTTCGTACTGAGAAAGAATCTGCACGTTCATGGCCCTGGGACAAAACCTCGTCGTCGCGGGTGTCCGAGGCTTCACTCAGTGCCAACTAGCACTCTATACATGCGAGTGCCAGCACTCAAGGGAGGTGGGTGCGAAATGCCGGAGTTTCGCCCGCGGCGATCGCAGACGGGCGGCCAGACACCCCGAACCCGCCCGCGCGGACGCCTCAGAGCTGGCTGACCCGCACCGACATCGCCGGGTCGGAGGCCACGGTGAGCGGCGACGGCGCGGCGCCGCCGGCGATCACGTGGGCTCCGAGGGTGGCGATCATCGCGCCGTTGTCGGTGCACAGCCGGGGCCTGGGGACGCGCAGCGTGATCCCCGCCGCCGCACACCGCTCCTCGGCCAGCGAGCGGATCCGCGAGTTGGCGGTCGCGCCGCCGCCGAGCACGAGGGTCGTCACGCCCAGGTCCTCGCATGCGCGCACCGCCTTCATGGTGAGCACGTCGGCGACCGCCTCCTGGAACGACGCCGCGACATCGGCGACGGGGACCGGCACGCCGTCACGTTCGCACTTCTCGACGTAGCGGGCGACAGCGGTCTTGAGCCCGCTGAAGGAGAAGTCGTGGCGGGCATCGCGGGGCCCGGTCATGCCGCGCGGGAAGGCGATCGCGTTCGGGTCGCCGTCGCGGGCGACGCGGTCGAGCGCGGGACCGCCCGGGAACCCCAGGTCGAGCAGCCGAGCCACCTTGTCGAAGGCCTCCCCCGCCGCGTCGTCGACGGTCGTGCCGAGCTCGACGATCGGCTGCGCGAGATCCTTCACGTGCAGCAGGTGGGTGTGTCCGCCCGAGACGAGCAGCGCGACGCACTCGGGCATGGGCCCGTGTTCGAGCGTGTCCACCGCGACGTGCCCGCCGAGGTGGTTCATCGCGTAGAGCGGCACGTCCCACGCGAGTGCGTAGGCCTTGGCCGCGGCGACGCCGACGAGCAGCGCACCCGCCAGGCCGGGGCCGATGGTCACCGCGATCGCATCCGGCTTGTCGATGCCGGCGGCCTCGCGGGCGCGTCGCATGGTGGGGACGATGGCCTCGAGGTGTGCGCGCGAGGCGATCTCGGGCACCACGCCGCCGAAGCGCGCGTGCTCGTCGACGCTGCTGGCCACCTCGTCGGCGAGCAGGGTGGCGTATCCGGGGGTGTCCCCGTCGCCGGGTGTCCAGCGCACGATCCCGACACCGGTCTCGTCGCAGGAACTCTCGATGCCCATGACGATCACGCCGGGCCCTCCTCCGGTTCGATCGGCCGTCCCGAACTCGGGGCCCGCAGCATCGTGTAGGCGTCCGCGCCGGACGGTTGGTAATAGCCGCGACGCAACCCGACGGTGGTGAAGCCGTGCCGGGAGTACAGCGCGATCGCGGGGTCGTTGTCGGTGCGAACCTCGAGATAGACGGGTGCGTCGACCTCGTCGGCGACCGCGAGCATCGCCTCGAGCAGGGCCTTGCCGATGCCCTTGCCCTGGTGGCGCGGATCGACCGAGATGGTGTGGATCTCGCACTCGTAGGCCTCGGGCTGACCGAGCGTCGAGATCCCGGCGTAGCCGATGATCTCGCCGCCGGGCTCCTCCCGGGCCGCGAAGTAGGTGTTGTACGGGGCGTTCAGCTCGGCCCGGAAGGCCGACGCCGGCCACGGTGAGTCGTCGCCGTAGATCACCTTCTCGAGCATCGCGCAGCGCGGGATGTCGTCGTAGGTGAGCGCGTCGATGACGGGCTCGGAAGCGGTCACGGCACGACCTCGGAGGCCTGCGCCTGCTGCGCTTCGCGCTCCTTCCTCGCCTTGCGCTCCTTCAATTCCTTCTGCTCGACGGCGTCGGGCCGGCGGAGGTAGAGCGGGACGAGGGGTTCGGCGGGATCACCGGCGACGATGCGGCCCGCGGCCGCCGCGACGAGGCCGCGGGGCGTCGGGACCGTGACCTCGGGCGGCGTACCCGTCCAGCCGACGAGTTCGAGGTGCGGCGCCGAGCCGGCCGCCACGGCGTAGGTCCCGGCGGCGAGATCGGCCGCGAGGTCCTCGGCGAGGAGCGCGGGCGCGATGACCCCCGGGCCGTCGGTGCGCCGACCGTCGGCGTAGGCCGCCCAGTACACCTCGCGGCGCCGGGCGTCGGTGACGACGAGCACGCCTGCTCCCTCGGGCGCGGCGTCGAGCGCGAGCGCATCCAGCGAGCACACCCCGTACGCCGGGATCCCGAGCGCATCGGCGAAGGCGGCACCGGTCGCCATCCCGACCCGCAGGCCGGTGAACGGTCCGGGTCCGCAGCCGACGACCACCGCGTCGAGGGCGTCACGCGACACCCCCGCCTCGGCGAGGCACTCGGCGACGAGGGTCGTCAGCAGTTCGGCGTGCCGACGATGATCCGAGATCACCCGTTCGGCGAGAACCGCGGTGTCGCCGAACGATTCGCCGACCACCTCGACGACGCCGGTCACGACCGAGTCGGTGGCGGTGTCGATCGCGAGGACCTTGTACGCGCGCTGCCCGGAACTCATTCCTCGCTCACCCATTCCCACTCCGCATGCCGCACATCGGTGTCGGGGTCTCGCCGCAACCGCACGACGAGATACCGCTGCGCCAGTCTCTCGGCCACACCCTCACCCCATTCGACCACGACCACCGCATCCTCGAGATCGGTGTCCAGGTCGAGCGCGTCCAGCTCGTCGAGGACCACGCGGGCGGGCCGCCCGTCGGGGCCCGGCTCGTGCAGGCCGAGACGGTAGGCGTCGACGTGGACCATGGCCAGGCCGTCAGGACGGCCGGCGCGGTGCTCGCGGGCGATGATGAACGTCGGCGACGTGACCCGTCCTTCCACCCCGAGCCCCCGGCCGATCCCGCGGGCGAGCGCGGTCTTCCCGGCACCGAGCGGGCCGTCGAGGATGACGAGGTCGCCCGCCGAGAGGGTCGTGGCGAGTTCGGCGCCGAAGGCCTCGGTGTCGGCGACGTCGGGCAACTCGCGGGTGCCCGCGCGATCGGTGATCGGGCTCGGCTGCGTAGCGTCCGGCGTCCCGGGTGTGTTGCTCATGCGCGCTTCCGATTCCACCAGCGACGACGAGGCCGTGGCAGCGCCACCCGCGCCCGGTCGACGAGATCGACGATCGCGTCGGACACGATCTCCGGTTCCTCCATCTGGACCATGTGCCCGGCTCCCTTGATGACCACGAGGCGTGAATCCGTTCCGAGCTGCGAGTACATCCGAACCGAGTTCGGCAGCGGCGTGAGTCGGTCCTTGTCGCCGCAGACGACGGTCGAGGGCACCTGGGCCAGCACCGGCAGCGCGGTGGACTCGTCGTGGATCTCCAGCGCGTGCAGGAAGTTCACGATCGTCTCGATCGGCGTGTTCTGGATCATCTTCTCCACCGCGCGGCCGAGTGCCGGGCTGAAGAAGGTGGGGCCGAAGCTGGCCGCGACCAGTACTGGTTCGAGCGCGGACCTGGTGATACCGCGGCCGGCCTGCACCAGCCGCGGGGCGCGGCGGACGCTGAGCCGGAACGCGTCGACGATCGGGTTCTGCAGCCCCTCGCCGAGTCCGGCCTCGGTGAGTCCGCGCGCGGCGGTGGCGACGAGCGCGACACCGGCCACCCGCCCCTCCGCGGAGAACAGCGCCGGGTGACGGCGCGCGAGGCCCATGAGGGTCATGCCGCCCATCGAATGCCCCACCAGCACGACGTGACCGGTGGGCGCGGTGGACCGGAGCACCGCGGCCGCGTCGTCGGCGAGTTGGGCGATGGTGCAGGTCTCCGCGGGCGCGGCGTCGCTGTGGCCGTGACCGCGGTGATCGTAGAAGACGAGCCGATAGTTGCGGTCGGGCCACTCCCGGGCGAGCTGCTGCCACTGGAAGTGCCAGCTCGCCATGCGCAGGCTGAAGCCGTGCACGAAGACGATGGTCAGCTCGGGCGCCTCACCGTGGGCGACGTTCCCCAGATCGAGTGTGCGCACCGCGAGCTCGAGACCGTCGTCGGTGGTGACCGTGCTCGCCGGGAGGTCGTACATCGCGGTCAGGTCGATGCCGTGGTACGGGTCGGGCCGGCCCACGACGCTCTTGCGCGCGGCATTGCGGGCCGCACCGATCGCCGCCCGTCCGCCGAGGGCCGCGACGCCGGCGACACCGGCCAACAGGCCCGCGCGTTCGTAGTCCTCCATCTCGCTCACCCCCCTCATCTACGGCTCACCGCCCCAATCGTCAGGCCGACGCGCATCTCCTTGACCGCCACCCGCAGCACGTCGCGGGTCGCCAGTCGAGTCGTCATCGGCTGCCGGGCCCGGGGCCTGCGGGTCCACGTAGCTCCGGACCACCCTGTTGCCGATCTGCGACACGATCTCGTAGTCGATGGTGCCGATCGCATCGGCCCAGTCCCTGGCGGTCGGGCCGCCGTGACGGCCCGTGCCGAACAACTCGACCTCGTCTCCCTCGCGCACGCCTGCCCCGTCGGGTCCCAGATCGATGACCAGCTGGTCCATGCAGATCCGCCCGATCCCGTCGAAGAGCCGCTCGCCGATGCGGACGCGCAGGTGACCCGACAGCAGGCGCGGCACACCGTCGGCGTATCCCGCCGGCACCACCGCGACGACGGTGTCCCGGGGCGCGATCCACGTCTGACTGTAGGAGACGCCCTCTCCGGCTGCCACGTTCTTGACCAGCGCCACTTGCGCCGACAGGGTCATGGCGGGGATGAGCCCGAAGTCGCCGCGCTCGGGTATCGGGGTGCGTCCGTACAGCGCGATGCCGGGGCGGACCATGTCCCTGGCGAGGTCGGGCCGGGTCAGCGCCGCGGGCGAGTTCGCCATGTGCACCACCTCGGGGGCCACCCCGGCACGGGTGAGATCGTCCACCGCCCGGTCCAGGCGCCCGGCCTGCTCGTCGTTGAGCGGATGCCCCGGTTCGTCGCCACGCGCCAGGTGGCACATCACCCCGCGCAGCACCACGGACTCCTCGGCGTGTGCCTTCGCGATCTCCCGCACGAACACGTCCCACTCGTCGACGGCGACGCCGCTGCGGTTGAGGCCGGTGTCGACCTTCACCGTGACCGACGCCCGGACCCCCGCACGACGCGCGGCGGCCACCACGGCCTCGAGCTGGCGGGGCGAGGACAGTGCCACTTCGATGTCGTTCGCGATCGCCGCGTCGAAGTCTGCGCCGGGTGTGTGCAGCCACGCCGTGATCGGCGCGTCGATCCCCGCGGCGCGCAGTGCGATCCCCTCGGTGATGTGGGCCACGCCGAGTTCGGCGGCGCCGGCGGCCAGCACCGCCCTCGCCACCGGCACGGCGCCGTGCCCGTAGGCGTCGGCCTTGACGACCGCCATGACGGGAGCGTGGGAGGCGTTCCGCAGAACGTCGAGGTTGTGGGCGATCGCGCCGAGGTCGACGGTCGCGGTCAGGGCAGGAGAAGTCATCGGCGACCATTCTCCCAGATCGTCGCGACCCGATTGGCTCACACCGGGCGTGACCAGGGATACGGCACGCGATGGCGGACATGAGTAATCACACCGATGCGCGCGGCCGGCGCCTGCGGTTGGCTGGAACGCGACCCCGAAGCCCCCGAGAGCACGAGACGTCGGAGCATGATGAACCCCACCATGAACCAGCAGCCCGGACCACGCGACCCGGTCTTCCCCGAACCGGCCTTCCCGGACGAGTTCGTCCCGGTCGACCTTCGCGGGACGCCCCTCCGACCGGCGGCATACGTGTACCCGACGCCACCGCTGACCGGCGGCCGCACGCCTGGCCTGCGCGAGTCGCTGCTCGCCTGGGCGTCGAACGCCGTCGCCTGGGCGTCGCTCGTCGGCAGCGCGGTCCTGTTGGTCATCTCCTTCGCCCGAACCCTCGCAGATCAGGATTCCGACGGCTACTTCCTCGCCGGGTTGGGACTGTGGCTGGTCGGGAGCGTCGCCGCGGTCTGCGCGGTCGTGCTGCTGGTGACGTCGTTCGTCGCACGCCTGCGCGCCGGTGAACTCCGGCGCGCGGCGCCGGTCGTGGACCTCGTCTTCCTCGCCGTGGTCACCGCGGCGTCGGTGCTCACCGCGGCGTTCCCGGTACTCGCGTTCTCCTGAGAGTGCTCACCCTCTGACGAACTCGCGGATCGCCGGACGCAGGGCCGCCAGGAGGGTCGACGCCCCGATGGGCGCTCCCCGGCTGGCGAGCAGCGCGGCGCGGGCATGGACGCGCGCCGCCCAGGCCCCCGCCGTCTGCGGCGTGTGTCCCGCGGCCAGCAGCGAACCGGCGATGCCGGCGAGCACGTCGCCCGCCCCGGCGGTGGCCGCCCACGACGACCCGGCGTCGTTGCCGGCGACCGAACCCGTCGGGTCGGCGACCAGGGTGATGCGCCCCTTGAGCAGGACGGTCACATTCCATTCGGCCGCGAGGCCCGCGACCGCGGACAGCCGGTCGGCCCCGAGCGCCGTGCCGGTGAGCCGGGCGAACTCGCCGGCGTGCGGCGTCAGCAGCGTGGGTGCGGTTCGGCCGGCGACCAGCTCGGGGCGTCGGGCGACGATGGTGAGCGCGTCGGCGTCGACGAGCACCGGGAGATCAGTGTCGAGCACGGTGCGCAGCGTGGCCTCCGCCGCGTCGTCGGTTCCCATCCCGGGACCGACCGTCCAGGCCTGGACGCGTCCGGCCTCCGCGAGGTCCGGCACCGCGACGACCTCAGGGAAATGCGAGACCACCTCGGCGTGGGCCGATCCCACGTAGCGCGTCATACCGGACGTCGCGGTGACCGCCGCGCCCGACGCCAGGATCGCCGCGCCCGGGTAACGGTGCGAACCCGCGATGACCCCGACCACACCCTGGGTGTACTTGTCGTCGGCGGGACCCGGAACCGGCCAGTCGATGTCCTCGTCGGAGAACGAGAACAGCCGCGGCGCAACACGTTCCGACGGTTTGCCGATGCCGATGTCGACGACCGCGAGCCGCCCGCAGCGCGGAGCGGCGAGCAGGTGGACGCGTCGCGGGTGTCCGAACGTGACGGTGATGTCGGCACGGACCGACGGGTCGTGGACCTCGCCGGTGTCACAGTCCACGCCGGACGGCAGGTCGACCGCGACGACGGTGGTCTCGGGGGCCAGCGCGGCGAACACCGCGGCCGCCGCCGGGCGCAGCGGCCCCTTGCCGCCGATGCCGACCACGCCGTCGACGACGATGTCGAGACCGGCCGGCAGCGCGGCGCCACCGCCCGTCGTCGGGACGACCCGGCCGCCGGCGGCGCGGAAGGCGGCGAGTCCCGCGGGATGCGCCTTGTCCGGGGCGAGCAGGACCGCGTGGACCGCGACGCCGCGGCGAGCGAGTTCGGCCCCGGCGAACAGCGCGTCGCCGCCGTTGTCACCCGCGCCGACCACGATGCCGACGCGGCGCCCGTAACAGCCGCCGGTCCGGTTCAGTTCGGCCGCCACCACCCGGGCGACGCCGTGGGACGCCCGACGCATCAGCGTCCCGTTCGCGAGCAGATCCCCCGACGCCCGTTCGGCGTCGCGCACCTCGTCGGCGGTCAGGTACTGCATCGGCATGGGGAGGCCCCTACTCGACGGTCACCGACTTGGCGAGGTTGCGCGGCTTGTCGACGTCGTAGCCGCGGGCCTGCGCCACGCTCGCGGCGAACACCTGCAACGGCACCGTGGACACCAGCGGCTGCAACAGCGTCGGCGTCTTCGGGATGGGGATGAACTCGTCGGCGACCGCCCGCGCGGCGTCGTCGTCGGCCTCGGCGATCACGATCGTGCGCGCGCCGCGGGCCTGGATCTCGCGGATGTTGCTCACCATCTTGGAGTGCAGGACCGCACGGCCGTCCGGCGACGGCATGATCGTGATGACCGGCAGGCCGTCCTCGATGAGCGCGATCGGGCCGTGCTTGAGCTCGCCGGCGGCGAATCCCTCGGCGTGCATGTAGGCGAGTTCCTTGAGCTTCAGCGCCCCCTCGAGCGCCACCGGGTAACCGACGTGGCGTCCGATGAACAGCACGGTGTTGTGCTCGGCCAGCGAGTGCGCGAGGTCGCGGACCGGCCCCATGGTCTCGAGGACCTCGGAGACCGAGTCGGCCATGGCCTCGATGGCCTCGAACTCCCGCACCACCTCGTCGGAGTACTTGGTGCCGCGGGCCTGCGCGAGCGCCAGGCCGACCAGGTAGGCGGCGACGATCTGCGCCAGGAAGCACTTGGTCGACGCGACGCCGATCTCCGGTCCGGCGTGCGTGTACAGCACCGCGTCGGACTCGCGCGGGATCTGTGCGCCGTTGGTGTTGCAGATCGCCAGCACGCGCGCTTTCTGGTCCTTGGCGTGGCGCACGGCCTCGAGGGTGTCGGCGGTCTCGCCCGACTGCGAGATCGCCAGGACCAGCGTCGACCGGTCCAGGACCGGGTCGCGGTAGCGGAACTCGCTGGCGAGCTCGATCTCGACGGGCAGGCGCGTCCAGTGCTCGATCGCGTACTTGGCGAGCAGGCCGGCGTGGTAGGCGGTGCCGCAGGCGACGACGAAGACCTTGTCCACGTCGCGCAGGTCGTCATCGGTCAGGCGCTGCTCGTCGAGGACGATGCGGCCGTCCTGCAGGTGGCCCAGGAGGGTGTCGGCGATCGCGCGGGGCTGCTCGGCGATCTCCTTGAGCATGAAGAAGTCGTAGCCGCCCTTCTCCGCGGCCGCGAGATCCCAGTCGATGTGGAACGGCTTGCCGGGGCGTTCGTTGCGGTCGAAGTCGGTGATCGAGTACGAGTCGGCGGTGATGACCACGACCTCGTCCTGACCGAGCTCGACCGCCTCGCGGGTGTGCTCGATGAAGGCGGTCACATCGGAGGCGACGAACATCTCGCCCTCGCCGACGCCGACGACCAGCGGCGTCGACCGGCGGGCGGCGACGATGGTGTCCGGGTGGTCGGCGTGGGTGAACACGAGGGTGAATGCGCCCTCGAGGCGACGCAGCGCGGCGTAGGCGCTGGCCACGAAATCACCGGCGGTCGGGCCGAGCGCGTAGTACTTGGAGACGAGGTGGACCGCGGTCTCGGTGTCGGTCTCCGACTCGAACTCGACGCCGTCCTCCTCGAGTTCGGCGCGCAGCTCGGCGTAGTTCTCGATGATGCCGTTGTGGACGACCGCGATCTTGCGGTCGCTGCTGGCGTGCGGATGCGCGTTCTTGTCGGTGGGCTTGCCGTGGGTCGCCCAGCGGGTGTGACCCAT
Organism: Gordonia paraffinivorans NBRC 108238; assembly: GCF_000344155.1. Lineage (GTDB taxonomy): Bacteria > Actinomycetota > Actinomycetes > Mycobacteriales > Mycobacteriaceae > Gordonia > Gordonia paraffinivorans. The sequence continues at coordinate 75,685 of NZ_BAOQ01000015.1, forward strand.
GCCCGTCGTCCCCGACAGCGCCTCGCGTCCGACCGTCGCGATCTGCTTCTCGAGGTTCTCCATCCGGAGCGCCTTCTTCTGGATCGCGGTGTTACCCGCGCCGTCGAGGATCGCGACACCGGCCGAGTCGTATCCGCGGTACTCCATCCGCCGCAATGCCTCGACGACGATGTCCAGGGCGTCACGACGCCCCACGTATCCGACGATTCCACACATAGTCAGTCAGCGTACCTGCGCGCGGTCGCATCGACGCGCCCGCGCAGGGCCAACGCCGTGTCCGGAAACGGACATCGCCGCATCCGCCGAGGACGGCGTCACTCGATGGTGTCGGGGACCACTGCGTTCGGGAGCCCGGAGGGCACGGGAGTGCCTGCGCGACGGCGCTTGCGCTCCTTGGCGCCGAGCAGTTTGGAGATCCGGTCCTGGGCCTCGGGCGGGTCGTCGGGATCGACGGCGGGCACCTTCCCGAGGACGGTGTCGGGGTCGGCGAACGCCGCGTACTCCGGGTCCTCGTTGAGCGTGTGGAGAAAGAACCCGGTCAACAGCGCTCGGACCGCCCGGTGCGTCTTCTTGTCCGCGCCGTTGCTCCCCCACAGCGATCCGATGCCGCGGTGTTCCAGCAGGCCCTTCGACGTCGCGCCCGGCGGCGTCCGCAGGACCGCTCCCGGCGAGTCGGCGTCGGCGCCCCAGGCGCGCGCCAGCGGCAGGGCGTTGCCGTCGACGGTGTCGAGTTCCCCGATCGACGAGACGACCAGGCCGGGCACGCCCAGGCGCCGTGCGGCGGGCAACAGCAACCCGGTGGTCGGTGCGGGGAAGATCGCGGCGACGCCGCGCACGGCGGGCTGCGGCTGACCGTGCAGCACGCCGTCGGAGGCGGCGAGGACGGCGGCCGACGCCCCGAAACCGTGTCCGGCCAACCCGATCCGGGCCGGGTCGACGGTGATCTCGCCGAAGCCGAGGCGGACGCGGGTGACGATCGACAACGCCGAGCGCAGCTGCGCGGCCATCGCGTCGTCGGAGGCGAACACACCGCTCTGCCCGGCGGGCACGGCCACCACGATGCCCCAGGAGGCGAGGTGCTGACACAGGTCGCGGTAGCGCTCGGTCGAGGTCAGCCAGCCGTGACCGAAGGCGATCGCGGGCAGCCGCTCCCCCGACGCCGGGGTGTACACCTCGCCGCGCGTGCCGACGATCCCGAGGTCACCGCGCAGGACGCGGTTCGGCCCGCGACGACCGAGCGCGGCCATCAGCTTGTCGGGCGGTTGCGGTTTCGAACGCTTCTTGCGTGCCACAGCAGACAGCCTAGGCGCTGCCTACCGCGCGGGTGGCGGCAGATGCGGACTCGCGTCGGCGACGTCGGCGGGCAGCATGATGCTCGGCAACGCGTCGGCGGCATCGGCCTGGTGTTCGAGGTCCTCGCGGAGGAGTTCGGTCCGGGACCGCGGCGCCGTCCGTCGGTGTTCGGCCATGGTCGCCGCGAGGTCGCGTTGCGCCCCGGTGAAGCGGTGCGAGGCGTCGGCGACCTGCGCGGTGGCCGACCGCGCGAGGGCCTCGATCTGATCGGCGAGGTTCACTGGTCACCTGCCAGGGCCAGGTCGCCGGCGGACCGCTCGGGTTCGGGCGACGGATCGGTTGCGAAGGACGAGACCGGTTGCGGGCCATCGGGTCCCGAGAGTTCGGGGTCCGGCCGCTCGGGGTCTGGCCGCTCTGGGTCCGGCCGCCCGAATTCTGCGCGCTCGGGGTCCGGGCGCTCGCTGTCTGGTCCGCCCGACTCGAGGGCTCCCGATCCCGGGTCGGCGCCTCCGGACTCCGGATGCGCGGGCACGTCCTGCGGGACGCCGGCGTCGGGAGCGGTCACGGCGTCGTCGCCGTGCGTCCCGACCGCTCCCCCGAGTTGGAACGGCACGTCCTCGCCGCGCCCGGGCTCCCCGCCCCCGGGCACCGGCTCCTCGCGCCCGGGCACCGGCTCCTCACCGGGCACGGGGACGGCAACTGCGGATGCCGTCTCACCCACCACGGAGTCGACTGCCGCGAGATCGGCGGGGCCGACCGGAACAGACCGCGGCACAGAGTGTTCCGTCGACCCTGCGCTTTCCGTCGACCCCGTGACGCCCTCCCCGCCCGGGTAGGGCTCCGCATCGATCCCGTCGAGGGACCGGTTGAGGATCTCCAGGATGCCGGTGATCCCACGCACCGTCGCGTCGACGCAGGAGGTGAACAGCTCCACCCGCGACCTCAGGTCCTCGGCGACGACGCCGAGCGGCACGCGGCCGCCCAGCACGGCCTCGGGCAACTCCGCCGGCGGCGTCTCCGCCGCGATCGGGGTGCCCAGGCGGGCGACGGCCAGGTAGAACGACCGCATCAGCCGGTCGATCCCGGACGCGGCGGCCGCCGTGGCGTCGGTGAGGGTGTGCAGCACGTACAGGTCGCTCTCGGCACGGCGCTGATGACCGATGACGGCGTCGACGGCCCGCGTCGCCGCTGCGCTGCGCCACCCGTCGTCGAGCCGCACACGCTGCTCGGGCAGGTGATGCAGTTGATCGGAGACGGCCCGGTGAGCCGCGACGAGGGCCCGCGCGTCGGCCGAGAGCGCGGCGATGTCGAAGGCGTCGACCATCTGCAGGCCCGTACGAATCGTCGCGTCCTCCGGCCCGGCCAACCCCATCAGGCGGCCGGCACCGAGGAACTCGATCAGCTCCGCGACACCGGCGTGCGCATCCTGTCGGAGCGTCGACAGGGAGTCCACACCGCGTCTCATCCGCGACTCACCTCGTCTCCCCGGCCACCCCGGCAGCCGCGTCGGCGTCACCAGCGGACACGGTCTCGGCCGACAACCGGAGGCGATCGGCCAGCGCCGCCGCGGCGCGCGACTGCTCGCGCAACCGCCGGGACAGCGTCGCGCTCATCTCGGCATAGGCGGATGCCAGGCTCGAGAGCACCGGGTCCGGCTCGGCGCTCGGATCGACCAGGTCACTGCGCGCCCAACGCCCGAAGTCACGGGCGGCGAGATCGTCGGCGACCGCGTTCACCACGAGGGAGGAACGCCGATAGAACGAGGCGACGGCCGCCACCTGCTCGGCATCCATGGCGACGCGTCCCGCATCGGTGCCCGCGGCGATGCGTCCCGCATCGGTGCCCGCGGCGATGCGTCCCGCATCGGAGTCTCCGGCGCCGTCCACCCTGCTCACCCCCCTACGGCAGATCCCCGCGATGGTAACCAGCACCGCGCCACCTTGGACGCACTCGATCCACCGATCGGTTCCCGCACCGCGGCGGATTCGCCGACCACGCGTCCCGACCCGGCCGCGAGCCGCCTTGGGATTTCCGACAACTGCCGCGACGACGCCCCCTTCCGGTACCCCCGGCGAATCCCCGAGAGTGACCTCGACCACACTGTTCGGCGAGAGGATCTGCAATGAACGCGTCCACTGTGAGCTTCGGTCTCTGGTACGACTTCCGCAACCCGGACTCCGGCGATCGCGGATTCGGGGACTTCTATCGCGCCACCCTCGATCAGATCGCGTGGGCGGAGTCCATCGGGATCGACTCGGTCTGGCTGACCGAGCATCACTTCATGGACGACGGCTACACCCCGTCCCCGTTCCTCCTCGCCTCGGCGATCGGCGATCGCACCACCACCATGCACATCGGCACCAATCTCGTCGTGTCGCCGCTGCACAACCCCATCCGCCTCGCCGAGGACTCGGCGACCCTCTCCCTGCTGACCGGTGGGCGCTTCTCACTCGGCGTCGGCCAGGGGTACTGGGAGCCGGAGTTCAACGCGTTCGACCGCCGGCTGGTGAACCGTCCCAGCCTCCTCGAGGAGGGCGTGGAGATCGTGCGGCGCTGCTGGTCCGGATCTGCCGAGCCCTTCGACGGCAAGCGGCTGCGCAAGCCCGCCCTTCCGGTCACCCCGACCCCGGAAGTGGCCCCCGACATCCTCGTCGGCGCGATGGCCGACCCCGCCATCGAGCGGGCCGCGCGCATCGGCGACGGCTTCCTGTCCACCCAGAACGCCCACCACGCCTCCTACCTCGACGCACTCGAGCGGGTCGGCAAGTCGCGCGCGGAGGGCCGGATCTTCGCCGGGCAGTGGACCATCATCGCCGAGGACCCCGAACGCGAGTGGGCCCGGATCGGCTCGCACGCGCTCTACCAGATCAACAAGTACATCGAGATGGGCGCCTTCGGCGACGTCCCGCAGTTCACCGAGCCCGGACAGCTCATCGACGCCGGGTCGTTCACCCTGTGGGACCCCGAGACCGCCGTCGACGAGCTGACGGCGATGCTGCGCGCCACCCCGCAGATACAGGACGTGCACTTCTGGGCACAGCTGCCCGGCGAGTCGGTCGAGAGCGGAAGCGCCCGAATCGAATTGCTGGCCACCAAGGTCGCGCCGCAGGTGCGCGCCCGTCTGGCCGCCGAGGAATCCGTGGAGGTCCCTGCATGAACGACGCCCCGACGCCTGCCGATCATCCGCTGCTCATCACCGACTTCCTGTACCGGGCGCGGGACATGTTCGGCGACAAGGAGATCGTCGACCACATCGACGGCGAGGAGGTGTTCCGCTACACCTACCGCGACTACGCCGAGCGCGTCCTGCGGCTGGCGTCGGCACTGGTCGAGGCCGGCGTGCGCCCGGGTGACCGGGTGGGCACGCTGGCCTGGAACCACCGGCGCCACCTCGAGTTGTATCTCGCCGTGCCCCTGGCGGGCGCCGTGCTCCACACGATCAACATCCGGCTCTCCCCCGACGAGATCGCCTACATCGTCGACCACGCCGACGACGCGATGATCTTCGCCGACCCTTCCCTCGCCGACCTGCTGTCGGTGGCGAGCGAACGGCGCCCGGACATGCCGGTGGTGCTCATCGATCCCGAGGGCGAGAGCCTCGACGCCGAGCGCACGCTCGACTCGATGGTCGCCTCGGCGGCGCCCCTCGCCTCACCGGTCCCGCGGCGCGACGACGACCTCGCCGTCCTGTGCTACACCTCGGGCACCACCGGGTCCCCGAAGGGCGTTGGGTATCTCCACAAATCGCTGTACCTGCACACGATGGCGGCGTGCCTGGCCGACGGCCACGCGATCTCCGAGCGCGACCGCGCCCTGCTGGTGGTCCCCATGTTCCACGCCAACGCGTGGGGCGTCCCCTTCGCGGCCCTGATGACCGGCGCGTCGCAGATCCTGCCGGGTCCCCATCCCACCCCCGCGCACATCGCGGCCCTCATCGAGAAGGAACGCGTCACCTACACCGGCATGGTGCCGACCGTGGCCGTCGACCTCCTCGCCCACGTCCGCGGCGCCGGCACCGACCTGAGCAGCCTGCGCGCGCTCGTCCTCGGCGGTTCCACTCCGGCCATCTCCCTGATCCGCGACCTCGAGGAACTCGGCGTGCCGGTCTTCCAGGGCTGGGGCATGACCGAGATCTCCCCGATGGCCACGTTCTCGAGGCCGCCGGCGGCGACCGACGACGACCCGCAGCGTCGCTGGGAGCTCATCCGCAAGCAGGGACGGCTGCTGCCGGGCCTGCAGTGGAAGCTGGTGGACGACGACGGCAACGTCATGCCGCACGACGGGATCAGCCGGGGCGAGGTCCTCATCCGCGGCCCCTGGGTGGCGACGAGCTACTACAACGCCGACCACCCGGACAAGTTCGCCGACGGCTGGCTGCGCACCGGCGACATCGGCGTCATCGACGAGCACGGCTACCTCACGATCGTCGACCGCACCAAGGACCTCATCAAGTCCGGCGGCGAGTGGATCAGCTCCGTCGCGCTCGAGGAGGCCCTGCTCGAGGACCCCGCGGTGCACGAGGCCGCCGTGGTCTCCGTGCCGCATCCGCGTTGGCAGGAGCGCCCGGTTGCGTACGTGGTCGGCGACGCCGACATCGACGTCGAGGCGGTCGGGGCGCGCCTCGCCGAGCGCGTTCCGCGCTGGTGGCTGCCGGAGAAGATCGTCGTCGTGGACGAGCTGCCGCGCACCAGCGTCGGAAAACTCGACAAACGACGGCTGCGCGAACAGGCCGCCGGGACCCCGGATTTGTGGGAAGCCACAACGCCGAAGAATTCTCCCGTTCCCGTTCCGCACCGCGATTCATAACGTCAGCAGTGTGAAATTCAGCCTGTTCTACGTGTTGGAGAGTCCGGACCGGGACTTCCGGCGGGCCTACGAGGAGATGCTCTCGCAGGTCGAGATCGCCGAGCGTCTCGGTTTCGACGGGGTGTGGCTCGCCGAACACCATGGCAGCGCGTACGGATCGATGCCGTCGCCGCAGGTCGCGGCGGCGGCCATCGCATCCCGGACCTCGCGGATCCGCATCGGCATCGCGGTCAGCAACCTGACGCTGGCCTGGCCGGTGCGGATCGCCGAGGACTACGCGATGGTCGACGTCATCTCGGGCGGACGCCTCGACTTCGGTGTGGGACGCGGGTACCAACCGCACGAGTTCCGGGCGATGGGCGTCGCCGACAAGCAGGACGTCAGTCGCGAGGTCTTCGACGAGGCGTTCCAGATCGTCACCGGACTCTGGACGAAGGCGGTCGGCGAGCCGTACACCTTCCACGGCAAGCACTTCCACATCGACGGCGTCGACTGCCGGCCCACCCCGGTCCAGAAGCCCACACCGCCGATCTACGTGGCCTCCATCAGCCCCGAGACCTTCGACCTGGTCGCCGACCACGGGCACGACATGCTCGTGACCCCGACCCTGATGACACTGCCCGAGTTGAACGGGTTCGTCGTCAACGCCAAGCGCACCCTGATGCACCGCGGACGCGACCCACTGTCCCTGGACTTCCCGATGAACTGGCAGATCCACCTGGCCGACGACGACGCGCAGGCCGTCGCCGAGGCCCGTCCGTGCCTCGAGTGGTACTTCGAGAACGTCATGTCGGCGGTGCCCCAGGGCGAGTCGACGCCGGCCGGCTACGAGCGCTACGCCGCGCTGGCCGAGGCCGCCGCCGAGGGTGCCATGTCGCTGACCGGCCTGCGCGAGGGCGGCGTCTGCTACGTCGGCGATCCCGACGGCCTCATCCGCGAGATCGAGATCCTCAGGGAGGAAACAGGGCTCGACCATCTCATCTGCTGGATGAGGTTCGGCGGGATGGCGCACGAGCACGTCGTCAAGTCGATGGAACTGCTGGCCGAGCACGTGATGCCGCACTTCGCCGACGCACCTCCCCTGATCCCGCGAGCGCTGCGCGAAGAAGAGCCGGCGATCGCCAACGACAGATTTCTGGAAATCGAATTCCCCCACGAAGAAGGAGAAACCCATGAGCTATCTCGCGGTTGAGAACGATCGCCGGATCTACTTCGAGCACCACCGCGGCGAGGGCCGCCCGATCGTGCTGATCCACGGCTGGGGCGCCAACACCCGCTGCTGGGACAACACCGCACCCGCGCTGAAGGCAGAAGGCCACGAGGTGGTGCTCGTCGACCTGCGCGCATGCGGCCGCTCGGACAAGGATTTCGAGGACGTCTCCATCGCCACGCTGGCCGATGACGTCGTCAAGCTCGTCGACCACCTGGGCCTGTCGTCGCCGGTCATCAACGGGTGGTCCCTCGGCGGCGCCGTGGCGACCGCGGCCGCGGCGGCGCTCGGTTCGCGGGCCGGCGGCCTGGTGCTGACCGGCGGCGCGTCGCCCCGGTACACCGCCACCGACGACTGGCCCTACGGCGGGACCACCGAAGACGTGGAGGGCGTGCTCGCCGGAGCCGCGGCGAATCGCGCCGACACCTTCCGCGGCGTCGCCGGCGCGGTCTGCGCGACCCCGCCGAGCGACGATGTCCTGAACTGGATCTGGGGCATGTTCATGGAGATGGGCCCGGTCGGTGACGAGTCGCTGCGCGACCTCGCCCGCACCGACCTGCGCAAGGAGATCGGCAACCTCGAGGTCCCGATCCTGCTGCTGCACGGCCGCGACGATGCGTTCGTGCCGTTCGCCGGCGCCGAGGCCGTCCTCGGGCTCAACTCCCGCGCCCGGCTTGTGCCTTTCGACAACTGCGGCCACGCGCCGTTCCTCGAGGACCGCGATCGCTACCTCGCCGAGTTGACGGGATTCCTGAAGTCATGAGGACCCGGCCGCGAGTGTGGATCGTCACCGGCGGGTCCCGGGGGATCGGGCGGGCGGTGGTCGAAAATCTCACCGCCCGTGGGGATTCCGTGGTCTCCCTGGCCCGCGGGGTGGCGACCACCCCGTTCACCCACCCCGCGCAGGTGCTCGAGCTCAAGACCGACATCACCGACTCGTCCTCGGTCGCACGGGCACTGGCCACGGTCACCGAGGAACACGGCGGGGTCGACGGCCTCATCAACGTGGCCGGCGTACACCGTGGTGGACGGGTCGAGGACCTGAGCCGGCAGGACTGGGACCTGGTCCTGAACACCAATCTCACCGGCGCCTTCGAGATGTGCAAGGCCACCGTCCCGATCCTCCGGCCGGGTTCGGCGATCGTGAACGTCGGAGCGGTGGTCGGTTTCCGCGGATTCCCCGGGGATGTCGCGTACGGGTCGGCGAAGGCCGGCCTCAGCGGCCTCACCCAGGTCCTGGCGGCCGAGCTGGCGCCGCGCAACATCCGCGTCAACCTGGTGATCCCGGGATTTGTGGACACCGACATGACGTCCGGTCTCAGCGACCGGGCACGCGCACGGGTGGTCTCGTCGATCCCGGCCGGGCGAACCGGCCAACCGGAGGAGATCGCGCAGGTCGTGGTGGACGTGGCCCTGGCCACCTACATGTACGGCGCCATCGTGCCCGTCGACGGCGGCCTGATGAACACCTTCAGCGGCGGCGGTCGGTGACCGTGCGCCACGGGTGAGCACCCGGTGTTGTGACAACCCACAAGAGCGCGCGAACAACTTGGTGACTCACGCCACACTGGCTCATAGATTCGTTGTTGCACACAGTTTCTCACCCGAAACCCCGACCAACCGTCAAGGAGGAAATCGGTGTCATCCAGCACAGCCGAGGTCAGCATCGAGCAGGAGAACAAGGCTCTCGTCTCGGAGTTCATGGAGGTGTTCTCCCGCGGCGACGTGGAGGCCATCCTGTCGTTCCTGGCGCCGACGGCCACCTGGTGGGTGGGCGGAACCATCGAGGGCATCTCCGGCACCAAGAACAAGGAGGAGTTCGGCGCGATGCTGTCCGGGCTCTCGGCCACCACCAAGACCGGTGCCATCGCCCTCAGGCCGCTCGCATTCACCGCCGAGGGCGAGCGGGTCGCGGTCGAGACCGAGTCCTACTCGGAGATGAGCAACGGCAAGGTCTACAACAACCTCTACCACTTCGTCTTCATCGTCCGCGACGGCAAGATCCACGAGGTCAAGGAGTACCTCGACACCGAACACACCCGCGCGGTCTTCCTCGGCTGACGCAGAGAACCCCGGCCGCCGGCGGCCCCATCCCCCGATCTCCCCGCCGGCGGCCACTCCCCCTCATCGAGAACCTCCCCACCAGGACCTCGATGCCCCCGAACCCCAGAAGTAAAAGGAGTCAATGACATGGACGTCGGCGTACTGCTCGTCTTCCAGAACTACCACGAGAACGTGAGCGACGAAGAGGTCTTCCGCCACGACCTCGAGCTCGGCGTGCTCGCCGAGAAGGCCGGGTTCGACTCGGTCTGGTCGGCCGAACACCACTTCGACGACTACTCGATGTGCCCGGACAACTTCGCCATCATGTCCTACCTCGCCGGTAAGACCTCGAAGATCAAGCTGGGCATCGGCGCGACGATCCTGCCGTGGAACGACCCGCTGCGCGTCGTCGAGAAGGCGATCATGCTCGACCAGATGTCCGGCAACCGTGTGCTTCTCGGCATGGGTCGCGGCCTGGCGAAGATGGAGTACGAGGCCTTCGGCATCCCGATGGAGGAGGCCCGCCCGCGCTTCAACGAGGCCGCCGAGATGGTCCTGCGCGGCCTGCGGACCGGCGTCGTGTCCGGCGACGGACCGATGTACCCCCAGCCGGAGATCGCGCTGCGCCCGGCGCCGAACCCCGATGTCTCCTGGGACGGAAGGCTTTTCGCGGCCGCCATGTCCCCGGACTCGGTGCCGATCGTCGCCGAGCTCGGCGTCCAGATGATGACCTTCATGCAGTTCCCGTTCGAGCAGCACGCCGAGGCCATCAACGGCTGGAAGCAGCTGTTCCGCGAGGCCAACGGCACCGAGCCCGGCCCGCCGGTCATCCAGGACTTCGTCATCTGCCACGAGGACGAGGAGGAGGCCCGTCGCCTGGCCTACGAGCACATCAACCGGTACTTCCTGTCGGTCATCAAGCACTACGACTTCGCCGGCAAGCACTGGCGTGAGACGCCCGGCTACGAGACCTACCAGGCCGGTGCCGACATGATCCGCGAGGCCGGCATGGAGGCCGCCGCCGACGCCTACGTCGAGGCGAACATCTACGGCACGCCCGAGCAGTGCATCGAGAAGTACGCCTACCGGCACGAGCTCATCGGCGACTTCCTGCCGAACGCGGCATTCTCCTTCGGCGGCATCCCCTTCGAGACCGCCGAGAAGAGCCTCGAGCTCTTCGGCGAGAAGGTCGTGCCCGAGGTCCACAAGATGAAGGCCAAGGCCCCGGTCGCGGTCTGATCCTCATCCCGTGAAACCCGCTGCGGCGCCGGCGAACCCCCGGCGCCGCAGCGCTCCACAACCCCCAGGCCGGCGTCTCGCGCGGCGGCCGCACCGATCCCCTCAGGAGGAGCCGTGAGCGAATCCGTCATCGACCAGGTCGCCGTCGAGTTCCGCGAGGTCATGGCCCGGGTCTGCACCCCGGTCGCCGTCATCACCGCCTTCGACGACGCCCGTCCCCACGGGACCACGGTCAGCGCCTTCACGTCGTTGTCGATGGGCCCGCCGATGATCCTGGTCTCGCTCGACCGCGGCTCCGACCTCCTCGCGATCGTCCGTCGCACCGGCGAGTTCGGCGTCAACGTCCTCGCCCACGACCAGGCCGACGTCGCGATGCGGTTCGCCCGCAAGGGCGCCGACAAGTTCGACGGCATCGGGTGGACAGAATCCGCGCGGGTTCCCCGCATCTCCGGCTCCGCCGGCTGGCTGGCGTGCACCACCGAAACGCTGGTCGACGGCGGCGACCACGTCGTCGTCCTCGGCAACATCGTCGAGACCGGGCTGACCCCCGCCGCCCCCCTGACCTATCACGACCGGGTGTTCGGCACCCACCGAGCATTCGAGGCCGCCTCATGAACGCCACCGACGTCACCCCCATCGCCACCGAGGCCGCAACCCAGGCCGTCGCCCACGCGGTCGCCGCGATCGCCGCCGGCGGGTTCGTCGTCGTGGTCGACGACGCCGACCGGGAGAACGAGGGCGACCTCATCTGCTCGGCGTCGACGATCACCGACGACCAGATGGCGTTCTTGATCCGCCACACCACCGGCATCATCTGCGCCCCGATGACCGCCGAGCGCGCGCGTCGGCTCGAACTGCCCCAGATGGTCACCGACAACCGCGACGCCCACGGCACCGCGTTCACCGTCACCGTCGACCACTACGAGGCGGGCACCGGCGTGTCCGCGCACGACCGCGCCCTCACCGTCCGGGCGCTGGCCTCCGACGACACCCGCGCATCCGACCTCCGTCGCCCCGGGCACGTCTTCCCCCTCCAGGCCCGCGACGGCGGCGTCCTCACCCGGGCCGGCCACACCGAGGCCGCCGTCGACCTGGTCACCATGGCCGGCGCCGGGGAGGTCGGGGTGATCGGCGAGATCATCGCCGACGACGGCACGATGCGGCGCGGGGACGACCTCCTCGACTTCGCGCGTCGCCACGACATCCCGGTACTGCGCATCGCCGACCTGGTCGCGCACCGCAGCGCGTCGGGATCGTTCGTCCACCAGATCGCCTCCGCCGCGATGCCGACGCTGTTCGGGGACTTCCGCGCCGTCGCCTATCGCTCCGACATCGACGACACCGAACACCTCGCGCTGGTCATGGGCGACGTCGCCACCGCCGGGGCCACCGAGCGGGGCGTCCTCGTCCGCGTCCACAGCGAATGCCTCACCGGTGACATCGTCGGCTCGCTGCGCTGCGACTGCGGCGCGCAGCTCGAACAGGCCCTGGCCGCCATCGCCGAGGAGGGCTGCGGCGCCGTCGTCTACCTGCGCGGCCACGAGGGACGCGGGATCGGGCTCGGCCACAAGATCCGCGCCTACGCGCTGCAGGAGCAGGGCCTCGACACCGTCGACGCCAACACCGCACTCGGCCTGCCCGTCGACTCCCGGACCTACGGCACCGGCGCGGCGATCCTCGCCGACCTGGGGATACGTCGGGCCCGCCTCATCACCAACAACCCCGCCAAGTACGGCGGACTCGGCGGATACGATCTCGAGATCGTCGGCCGGGTCGGCCTGCCGACCGTGCCGACCCCCCACAACGTCCGCTACCTGCGCACGAAGAAGGAGCGGATGGGGCACGCGCTCGCCGCCGACGGCCTGGGTTCGGCCCCCGCGGGCGGCGACGCCCTCACCGGGACGACCGGGGTCTAGGGGGCGACGATGGTCGATGAGCCACACCACTTCGCTTTGCTAATGTGGCGTACGCCATCCTGAATTGTCCAGAGGAATTGGTGACGAGGAGGCCGAACGGATGACGTCCGTCGTGGACCCGGCGGTCGCGCAGAGATCTCGGGCCGCCGCCGAGACCGACCCGGTGGCAGATGCCGTCGGGTCATCTCCGCGTGCGCGCGGCACCGGCCGCGAGCGTGACGTCATCGCGGCGTTCTCCGAGATCACCACCGAGGCGATCACCGACACCAGGCTCGAGGACCTGCTGAGCCTCGTCGGCCAGAAGCTCTGCGGCCTGCTCGGTGTCACCCGGTGCTCGGTATACCTGCGGCACGCGAACGGCGCCTACCGGGGCGCGGCGGGGTTCTGCCAGGAGGCCGGCGACATCACCGAGGCCGTCAAACGGCAGGTGTCCGGCGTCGACGGCGACCTGTTCAGCCAGGAGGTCATCAGCACCAAGGCGCCGGTCGTCATCGCCGATGCGCTCAACGACCCGCGCCCCCACCGGCGCACGATGACCCACTGGGACGTCCGCGCGATGCTCGGCGTCCCGCTCATCTTCGACGACAACGTCATCGGCCTGATCTTCGTCGACAGCCGCGGGCGCGAGCACCACTTCACCCCCGACGACATCGAGGTGGCCGAACTCTTCGCCCGGCTGTCCGCGCTGTTCATCAGCCAGGCGATGCTCAACACCCGTCTCCGCGGGCAGGCGGCCGAGATCGCCCGGAACAACTCGACCCTCGCCTACCTCGCCGACGTCCACCAGCGGCTCACCAACGCGGTCCTCGAGGGCGCCAACATCCACCGGGTCGTCGAGCTGCTCTCCGAGTTGTCGGCCAAGCCCGTTGTGCTCTACAACAACTCGTTCGACGTCCTCGCCTGGGCCGCGCCGGAGGCGCTGAAACTGACTGCGCCGCCGGTCATGAGCGAGAAGGTCCGCAACACCGCCTCGGTGCGCGACGCGCTGTCGGAGCTGTCGGCGTCCACCCCCTCGGCGATCGTGCCGGCACAGCTGGCCGTCGGGCTCGGACGCCGACACCTCATGTGCCGCATGGTGATCGAGGGCAAACCCGCCGGCTTCCTCGGCATCGTCGAGGTCGGCCGGAGCCTCGAGCCGCTCGACGCGAACATCGCCGAACGCGGCGCGACCGTCCTCGCCCTGCAGATGCTCTCCGAACGCAGGCAGATCGAGACCGAGGGCCAGGCCCGCGACGACTACCTGTCGGATCTGCTGCGCAACAGCCGCGACAAGGAGCACCTGGTGCGTCGCGGCCCGCAGTTCGGCATCGACCTCACCAATCCCCATGTGCTGGTGCGCCTCACCGTCGACGACACCGCCGGCCGGCTCACCGCCTCGGCGATCCAGAACATGGTCACCCGGACCTTCGCGCAGGTCATGTCGACCTCTCCGCCGCCCGCGGTCCGCCTGCCGGGCGCGGTGATCGTGATGGTCCGTCTCGGGGCCGACGACCCCGACGAGGTGACACGCGTGCGCGACCACGTGACCACGATCCGCGATCGCCTCGCCGGTGAGCTCTCGCTCGGCGCGACCCTGATCTCCGGGATCTGCCGGAGTCCGGTCGACTATCCCCACGCCCACCGAGACCTGCGCGAGATGGGCAATGTGGCGAAGTCCTTCGGCTGGGACGAGCGGGTCATGACACTCGACGAACTCGGCCTGTTCCGGGTGGTGGTGTCGAGCGGGCACGTGAAGGAGGCCCTGCACTTCGCGCATTCCTTCGTCGCCCCGGTCCGCGAACACGACGACGGCACCCTGCTCGCCACCTGGCGCGCCTTTGTGGGAAACGACGGCAAGGTCCAGGCCACCGCATCCGCGCTGGCGGTGCACGAGAACACGATCCGCTATCGCCTGGGCCGCATCAAGGAGATCGCCCGCCGCGATCCCACCTCCCTGGACAGTCTGCTGTCGGCGAAGATGGCCTTCCAGGTGCTCGACCTCGCCGGTCAGTGACCGGGGCCGCCGAGGCTTTCCGACCCCTTGTGGTTTCCTCCAAAAGCCGAGTACACAGGCGGTTCTCGCGGGGCCCCGAGCGCCATAGGTTCGACTCATGACAGGCAGCACCATTCCCGACGCGCCCGCCGCGACGGCCCCGGTCGACGTCGAGGCCCTCTCGGACTGGATGGACGCACAGGGACTCCCCGGCGGAACGGTCACGCTCAGTCCGCTGTCCGGCGGGACGCAGAACATCATGCTGATCGTCGATCGCGGCGGGCGCCGCTATGTGTTGCGGCGCGGCCCGCGCCATCTCCGTCCCGGCTCCAATGCCGCGATGGCCCGGGAGATGCGTCTGCTCTCCGCACTCGGCGGCACCGACGTCGCGCATCCCCGATTCGTGGCCGGCACCACCGACACCGACGTCCTGGGCGCGACCTTCTACCTGATGGAGCCCGTGGACGGGTTCAACGCGGCCGACGGTCTCCCCGCCGGCTACGCAGCGACCGCCGCGGGACGTGCGGCGATGGGCTTCGCCCTGATCGACGCGCTGGCGGGCCTCGGCGCCGTGGATCACCGCGCGATCGGGCTCGAGGACTTCGGCAAGCCCGAGGGCTTCCTGGAGCGTCAGGTCCCGCGGTGGCTGGCCGAGTATGAGCGCTACGCGGCGAACCCGACATACCCGGGCGGCACCTTCGGCGACCTCGACCGCGTCGCGGGCTGGCTCGACGAGCACCGTCCCTCCGATTTCCGACCCGGACTGCTGCACGGCGACTACCACGTGGCGAACGTCCTCTACGACCATCACACGCCGAAGGTGGCGGCGATCGTCGACTGGGAGATGGCCACGATCGGCGACCCGTTGCTGGATCTCGGCGTGCTGCTGGCGATCTGGCCCGACGATCCGCGCCGGCCGGATCTCTACGAGAGCGCGCTCGGACGGGCGGGCGACCTGCCGGGACGGGACGCGATCGTCGAGCGATACGCCGAGAGGTCCGACCGCGACCTGAGCGCCCTGGACTGGTACACGGTGATGGCGGCATTCAAGCTCGGCATCATCCTCGAGGGCACCTACGCCCGCGCCTGCGACGGCAAGGCGCCCCGCGAGGTCGGCGATCGCCTGCACCGCTACGCCGTCGGCCTGTTCGACCGCGCCCGGCAGATCATCGCCGGCGCCTGAAACCGCGGCGGTCCCGGAACCGCTCCACGCGCACATCCCTCTCCCCCGAATCTCTCCCGACCCCATCACTAGAAACGGAGCACCATCACATGGCCTGGGATTTCTCCACCGAACCCGAGTTCCAGAAGAAGCTCGACTGGATGAAGGATTTCGTCCGCACCGAGATCTTCCCGCTCGAGACGCTCGATCTCGACTGGGATCAGCTGCGCAAGGCGATCGCCCCGCTGCAGGAGGAGGTCAAGGCGAACGACCTCTGGGCGGCGCACCTCGATCCCGAACTCGGCGGCCAGGGATACGGTCAGGTGAAACTCGGCCTCATGCAGGAGATCCTGGGTGCAAGCCCCTACGGCCCCCTCGTCTTCGGTTGTCAGGCACCGGATTCCGGCAACGCGGAGATCCTTGCCGCATACGGCACCGACGAGCAGAAGCGACGGTGGCTCGACCCGCTGCTCGCCGGCGAGTACTACTCGTCGTTCGCGCTGACCGAACCCGACAACGCCGGCGCCGATCCCACCAACCTCACCACCACCGCCGTCCGCGACGGAGACCAGTGGGTCATCAACGGTCACAAGTGGTTCATCAGCAACGCCGCCACGGCCGACTTCATGATCGTCGTCGCCGTCACCGATCCCGACGCCGAACGGCATCGTCGGACCACCCAGTTCATCATCCCGATCGACGCGCCCGGCCTCGAGGTGGTGCGCGACATCGGTTCGATCGAGAACCCGCGCCCGCGCCCGTACACCTACGGCTCGCACTGCGAGGTGCTGCTCCGCGATGTCCGCGTCGACGACTCCGCGGTGCTGGGAGGCCGAGGGGACGGCTTCCTCGTCGCCCAGAAGCGCCTGGGCCCCGGCCGGATTCACCACTGCATGCGCTGGATCGGCCAGGCGAGCCGCGCCTTCGACATGATGTGCGAACGCGCCACCTACCGCTATGCCCACGGGTCGGTGCTGGCCGACAAGCAGACCATCCGCAACTTCATCGCCGATTCGGCCGCCGAGATCCAGGCGCTGCGCCTGATGACGCTGCATGCGGCATGGCGGATCGACGAGGAGGGCACCGCGGCGGCACGCAAGGACATCGCCCTCATCAAGTTCTTCGGGGCCAAGATCCTGCACGACGTGATCGACCGCGC
Source organism: Gordonia paraffinivorans NBRC 108238 (assembly GCF_000344155.1). Classification (GTDB taxonomy): domain Bacteria; phylum Actinomycetota; class Actinomycetes; order Mycobacteriales; family Mycobacteriaceae; genus Gordonia; species Gordonia paraffinivorans. The sequence continues at coordinate 92,485 of NZ_BAOQ01000015.1, forward strand.
GGTGCAGGTCCACGGCTCGCTGGGCTACAGCGCCGACCTGCCGCTGGAGTCCATGTACCGCGCCGCACGCGCCGCACGCCTCTACGACGGCCCCGACGAGGTCCATCGCGACAGCGTCGCCCGCCAGTACCTGAAGGCCTACAACCGTCCCGCCGACGACCGTCCGAGCGAGCACATCCCCACCCGCCGCGAGGCCGCCCGGCGCCGATTCGCCGACCTGCTGGCCGAGCAGCCCTGATCTCCCTCCCCCCAGGGAAAACCCCACCCCCTCACAGGAAGCGAGTGAACATGTCTCTCAAGGGAAAGACCGCGATCGTCACCGGTGCCGCGCAGGGCATCGGCCAGGCCACCGCCCTGCGCCTCGCCGAGGACGGCGCGCACGTCGTGGCCGCCGACATCCAGGACTGCGATGTCACGCTCAAGCAGATCTCCGAGGCCGGCGGCTCGGCCGAGTACGTCCGCCTCGACGTCCGGGTCGCCGACGACTGGGCGGCCGCCGTGGACAAGATCACCGCGTCGCGCGGCGCGATCGACTGTCTGGCCAACGTCGCCGGCGTGGTCAACATGATCAGCGAGGACACCGTCGTCGGCCTCACCGAAGAGGCCTGGGACAACGTGATCGGCACCGACCTCAAGGGCGTGTGGCTGGGCATGCGGGCCGTCATCCCGGGCATGATCGCCAACGGCGGCGGCCGCATCGTGAACATCTCGTCGATGGCCGCGCTGCGCGGGCTGCCCAACCTCGCCTCGTACTCCGCGGCGAAGGGCGGCGTCGTGGGCCTCACCAAGCAGGCCGCATTCGAGTACGGCGAGCACAACATCCTGATCAACGCCATCGCGCCGGGCACCATCGACACCCCGATCCTGGCCGACATCACCGAGGAGATGCGTCAGGCCAACGCCAACGCCCACATCGTGCGACGGCTGGGACGCCCCTCCGAGATCGCCTCGATGGTCGCCTACCTCATGCGCGAGGGCGACTTCCTGACCGGCGAGATCTACCCGGTCGACGGCGGCTGGGCCGCGAAGGGCAACTTCTGAGCGGACGGATTCACACGCCGAGCGCGATGCCGTGAGCGGTCACGGCATCGAGCAACGCGGTGGGACGATGGGCCGGCGGCACGTCGTGCACCTGGGCGAAGGCGCAGCCGAGCTCGCGTGCACCGCCGTCGGCCTTCTCGCTGTCACCGACCATGAGGACGTGCTCGGCGGGCACGCCGATCGGATCGAGAGCGGCCCGGAACAGCCGCGCGTCGGGTTTGATCGCCCCGACCTCGTACGACAGCGCGTATGCCTGCACGAGGTCGTCCACCCCGTGCAGGGCGAGCACCTTCCGCAGGTCGAAGGCGATGTTGCTGACGATGCCGATCGGAATGCCGGCGGCCGAGAGCCGGCGCAGCACCTCGACGGTGTCGGCGAAGGGCGTCCACGACTCCGGTTCGAGAACCCGGTCGTAGAGCGAATTGGCGTGCACGGGATCACTCAAGCCCAGCGTGCGCAGCAGCGCCAGGTAACCCTGCCGATGGAGTCGAGGGTCGAGATCCCTGCGCTCCCAGGCGATTCGATCCTCGCCCACCACGCCGTCGGGTGTTCCGACCGGTGCCACCATGCGGCGGATGATCTCGTCCTGCCGCTCCGGCGAGAAGGCCTGCCCCGCGTCGTCGAGGAGACCGGCGAACCACTCGTCGCGCGGCTCGAACCGGAACAGGGTGCCCGAGAAGTCGAACAGGACGGCCTGTGTCGTCTCCCGGACGGATCCGCCCGCCCGGCTCATGCGCCGGCGGTCTCGACCACGCCGGCGAGGCGACGGGCGATCGCGTCGGCCTGCTCTGCGGTGGCGGCCTCGACCATCACGCGTACGAGCTGCTCGGTTCCCGAGGGACGCAACAGCACCCGGCCCGAATCGCCCAGTTCGGCCTCGGCGGCCGCCACGGCCTCCTTGACCGCCGGGGACTCGGCAACCGCGTGCTTGTCGGCGACGCGCACGTTGATCAGTTCCTGCGGCAGCACCGTCACGATGCCGGCGAGATCGGCCAGTCGCGAGCGGGTGGCGGCCATCCGCGCCATCAGCAGCAGGCCGGTCAGGAGGCCGTCACCGGTGGTCCCGACACCCGGGACCACGATGTGGCCGGACTGCTCGCCGCCGAGCGAGTAGCCGCCGCGACGCAGCTCCTCGAGCACGTAGCGGTCGCCGACGGCCGTGGTGCGCACGGTGATGCCGGCCTCGCGCATGGCGATGTGCAGGCCGAGGTTGCTCATGACCGTCGCGACGAGCACGTTGTCGTGGAGCCTGCCCTTCGCGGCCAGCGCGGTCGCGAGGATCGCCATGATGGCGTCGCCGTCGACGATGGCGCCGGTGGAATCGACTGCGAGACAACGATCCGCGTCGCCGTCGTGGGCGAGACCGAGGTCGGCGCCGTGTTCGAGGACGGCCGCCTGCAGCTTGCCCATGTGGGTCGAACCGCAGTCGTCGTTGATGTTCAGGCCGTCGGGCTCGGCGTGGATCGTGATGACGTTCGCCCCGGCGTCGGCGTAGACGAGCGGGGCCAGCTCGGATGCGGCACCGTGCGCACAGTCCACGACGACGGTCAGCCCGTCGAGCCGTTCCTCGATCGCCTCGGTCAGGTGATGGCGATAGCGGTCGCCGGCATCCGGCGCGTCGATGACGCGGCCGACCGCAGCGCCGATGGGACGGATGTGATCCTCGTCCATCGCCGCCTCGATGCGGTCCTCGACCTCGTCGTCGAGCTTGTGCCCGCCGGCGGAGAAGAATTTGATGCCGTTGTCCGGCATGGGGTTGTGCGACGCCGAGATCATCACGCCGAAGTCGGCGCGGTAGTCGGCGGTCAGGAAGGCGACCGCAGGGGTCGGCACGGTCCCGACCCGGATGGCGTCGACGCCGGCGGCGGCGAGGCCCGCGCAGACGGCGGCCTCGAGCATCTCGCCGGACGCCCGCGGGTCGCGGCCGACCACCGCACGCGGGCGGCGTGTGTGGCGGGTCGGATCCGACCCGGCCTGATCCGACCCGGAGGAGATGTCGGTGAAAACGACCGCGGCGGCCGAGGCCAGGCGCAACGCGAGCTCGGGAGTGAGCTCTGCGTTGGCCAGGCCTCGGACGCCGTCGGTTCCGAAAAGGCGTGCCAAGATCAGCGCTTGGAGTACTGCGACGCCTTGCGGGCCTTCTTCAGGCCGTACTTCTTGCGCTCGACCGCACGCGGGTCACGGGTGAGGAAGCCGGCCTTCTTGAGGGCGGGGCGATCCTCCGGGGTGACCTCGATGAGCGCGCGGGCGATGGCGAGGCGCAGCGCACCGGCCTGGCCCGAGGGGCCGCCGCCGACGAGCTTGGCGTAGATGTCGAACGACTCGGTGCGATCGACGGTGACCAGCGGGGCCTTGATCAGCTGCTGGTGCACCTTGTTGGGGAAGTAGTCCTCCAGGGTGCGGCCGTTCAGGGTGAACTGGCCGGTGCCCGGCAGCAGGCGCACGCGGACGACGGCCTCCTTGCGGCGGCCGACGGTCTGGATCGGGCGGTCGATGACGACCGGCTCGCGCACCTCTTCGACGACGGCAACGGCCTCGTAGTCGTCGCCGGCGACCTCGACGGCCTCAACGACCTCGACAGCCTCTTCGACGGCCTCCACGGCCTCGTTGATGTTCTCGTTGGTCACTGGGCCACCTGCTTGATCTCGAAGGGGACGGGGCGCTGGGCCGCGTGCGGATGGTTCGGGCCTGCGTAGACCTTCAGCTTCGAGGCCATCGCACGACCGAGCTTGTTCGAGGGCAGCATGCCCTTGACGGCCTTCTCGATGACGCGCTCGGGGAAGGTCTCGAGCAGCTCGGCGGTGGTGCGGGACTTGAGCCCACCGGGGTGCCCCGAGTGGGTGTAGTTCAGCTTGCGCTCGGCCTTGTTGCTGGTCAGCGCGACCTTCTCGGCATTGACGATGATGACGAAGTCACCGCCGTCGACATGCGGGGCGTAGGTCGGCTTGTGCTTGCCGCGGAGCAGGTTCGCGGCCTGCACGGCCAGCCGGCCGAGCACCACGTCGCTGGCGTCGATGACATGCCACGTACGCGTGATGTCACCGGCCTTCGGGGTGTAGGTAGGCACAGTTGGTCCTCAACTCTTGTCTTGTGGGTGCTGGTCCGGTGCTCACGGCGGAGGTTGTTCCCGGCGACCAGTGGGGACCCGGGCCTCCGGCTGCCCGGGAGAACACTGCGAACACACGTGTACTCCAGGCGCCGTGCACCAGCGATCCAGGTTACGCGACCGCGCTGGTCAGGGTCAAAACGCCCGCCCAGGCGCTCGCACGGGTACCGCGGTCAGCCCACCCGGACCGACCCGACGGCCCGTGCGCACTCGTCGTCCAGGGGTTCGGCCGCGATGCCGGGCTGGCACCCGATGGACACCTGCAGTCCGTCGTCGACGATCACATACCAGCGTATGGCGCTGCCCGAGGCGGGCGCCTCCCGGTAGCTGATGACCTCGCGCCCGCCGTAGCTGGTCGACGCGGAGAACTCGGTGACGACGTCGTCGCCGCGCTGTTCGATGCGGTTGCGCAGGCTGGCGGCGACGCTCTCGGGGGTCGATCCCGCACGGAGCTCGGTGAGGACGGCGATGATGCGCCGCCCGTCGTCGGAGGACACGAACACCGTCCTGCTGGTGGTCGGGTCGTCGGTGTCGTCGCTCGGGGTGTCCTGCCCGGCCGCGCGCCAGTCCCCGGGCACGGTCAGCGTCACACGCCCCAGGGCCACCTCGGCGGCATCCGGGGCCGGTTCGTCCCGCTGCCACCAGCCCACCGCGAGCGCGACGAGGACCACCACGACCGCCACGGCCGTTGCGGCGACCAGGGTCCGGCGCCCGTGCCACGGGGTGTCCGCCGCGGGCACGTCGTCGGTCTCCGGTCCCCCGGGCCGGCCGGCGGACGGCGCATCGTCGAGATGCCCGCCCGTGCGATGCCCGAGGCGCACGACGAGGTCGCGATCCACGTCGACCACGCGACCCGCGACGGCGTGCGAGGTGACCATCTCGATCGCCTCGGCGACCTCGTCCGGGTCGTCGCCGTCGACATACACCGCCTCGACGGTGTCGTCGATGATCTCCAGCCCCGGCGCCGCCGGGCCGCCGGCGGTTCCCTCGATCAGGCCGCACCGTTCGACACCCCAGCCGTCGGGGAACCGGCGCAGGATGTGCACGTCCCAGAACCTGGCCGGGGGTCGTGCCGGATCGGCCGGCGGATCCGGGACGTGCGTCGTCTCGACGACGGCGCAGCGTTGCACCGTGACGTCGGCATGACTGCGTGCGATGAGGACCGCGCGGGGCACCAGGGTCACCGGGGCACGGCCTCCGCCGACCTCGGCCAGCGTGGCCGCCCGGCGTCGGCCCCACGTGCTCGGATGCCCGACGATCAGCGGGCGTGCCCCGCCTCCTCCACCGGCATCCGGGACGGGCAGGCCCCACCGGGCGAACACCTGCTGCCAGGCCTGCCGGAGGTGGAGACGCCGGCCGTCGTGCAGGACGGACATCGCGTCGACGGCGTCGAGCAGGTCGCGTGTCGCGGGTTCGGGGCTCCGCGTGCCGGTGACCGGGTCGAAGATCCGGGCACGACCGAAGGCGAGGTCGACGACCGTCGGCCGGTTCCGCCCTGCCTCCCCCATGTGCCCCATCGCTACTCGCTCGTCGGCGCCAGCGCGACCTGGATCATCTCCTGCGGCCGTACGCGCGACACCAGCTCGCCGCGACCCGGCACGAGTCGCTGCAGCCGGCTGCGCCCGGTGATGAAGCCCTCGTCGCGGTCGCCGCTCATCAGCAGCATGTCGCACGACAGGTCCTTCAGCCGCGCGATCAGCGGATCGAACAGCGCCCGGCCCAGACCGCCGGAGCGGCGGGCCAGGACGATGTGCAGGCCGATGTCGCGCGCGTGCGAGGCGAGGTCGACGATCGGCATCAGCGGGTTGCCGGAAGCGGTCGCGACCATGTCGTAGTCGTCGACCACAAGATAGATCTCCGGCTGGCCCCGCAGCCAGCTGCGCTCCTTCAGCTGCGCGACCGTCACGTCCTCCGGCGGCATCCGGGACTTCAGGTAGGTCGCGAGATCGCTCATCAACTTCGCGGCCCGGTCCGGGGAGCTGGCGTAGCCGGCGAGGTGGTCGCCGTCGACGACGCCGAGCATCGTCCGCCGGTAGTCCACGAACACGATGCGGACCTCGTCCGGCGTCCCGCCGGCGACCAGCCCGGTGACGATCGTCCGCAGCAGGTTCGTCTTGCCGTGCTCGACATCGGCGAAGGCCATGAAGTGGGGCGAGACGGTGAAGTCGAGGACGACCGGGGCGAGTTCCTGCTCGCCGACCCCGATCGCCACCTGATCGGGTCCGAGGGCGACCCCGGCGCCCGCGAGCGCGTTCTGCACGGCCTCGTGGGTGATCTCGGTGCTGAGCTTGCGGACGGCCATCGCCGACCGGCCCGGGTACGCGGCGACGAGCTTCTCCACCGACGCCGCGACACCCGCCGGCAACGACTCGGCGCTGCCGACCTCGTCGAGGCGCGGCAACGCGACGAGCATGTGGAGCTCGTCGGGGGTGAGTCCGCGGCCCGGACGGTTCTGCGGGACCCCCGCGGCGGCGCGACGGCTCATCTCCGAATCCGTCGGATCGCCCAGGCGCAGCTCGATCCGGGTCCCGAGGAGGTCGCGGACCGCCGGCCGGATCTCCGCCCACCGCGTCGCGGTGATGATGATGTGCACGCCGAACGACAGGCCCTGTGAGGCGATCGCCGTGAACTGCTCCTCGAGCGCCTCGAGCTCGCCGCGCAGGACGTTGATGCCGTCGAGGACGAGGAAGACGTCGCCGAAGCGGTCCTCGGCGAGCGGATCGTCCGGTGCGATCTCGCCGGTGGCGAACCACCCGGCGCGACGGGCGCGGTAGTCGCGCATGGATTCCAGACCGAGCCGGGCGAACAGCAGTTCGCGTCCGCGGACGATCGAGGCCACCTCGGCCACGGTGCGCCGGACGGCGTCCAGGTCGCCACGCGACGCAACCGATCCGACGTGCGGGAGTCCGGCCATGCCGGCGAGGCTGCCGCCGCCGAAGTCGAGGCAGTAGAACTGCACCTGCTCGGGGGTGTGGGTCGCGGCCATCGCCGTCATGATCGTCCGCAGGGTCGTCGACTTGCCCGACTGCGGGCCGCCGACCACCGCGACGTTGCCCGCCGCACCCGACAGGTCGATCATCAGGGGATCGCGGCGCTGGTCGTACGGGCGGTCGACCCAGCCGATCGGCACGGCGAGGTTGCCCGGCACCGTCGGTTGCGTCCAGTCGCGCCGGCCGAGGAGATGCTGGACGGTCGGCGACTCGTCGAGCGGGTCCAGCCACACCTTGTGCGCGGGCGGTCCGGCATCCTCGATGCGGGAAACGATGGTCTCCATGAGCGTCGGCACGCTCACCGAGGCCGGCTCGAAGTCGGCGTCGGTCGAGGACTCCGGCGCCGGCGGTTCCTCGTCGAGCAGGCTCTCCGCCCGGTCGAGCAACGACCGCGGGGCGCCGTCGTCGAGTGGCACCGGCAACGCAGTGAACACCTTCAGCCTGCCGAGCCTCGGCATGGACCCGGCGTCGATCAGTTCGGGGTCGTCGGAGGCCGCCGGCGGATGGTACGGCCCCGACACGTACGAGGTGTTGAAGCGCACGGGGTCGTCGGAGTCGCACTTGAGGTAGGCCGACCCCGGGACGCTCGGCAGGTGATAGGCGTCCGGCACACCGAGGACCGACCGGGATTCGTTGGCGGAGAACGTCTTCAGGCCGATCCGATAAGACAGGTGGGAGTCCAGACCGCGGAGCTTGCCTTCCTCGAGCCGCTGCGAGGCGAGCAGCAGGTGGATGTGCAACGACCGGCCGAGCCGACCGATCGCGACGAACAGTTCGGCGAAATCGGGCTTCTGCGAGAGGAGTTCGGAGAACTCGTCGACGACGATGAACAGCGCCGGCATGGGTTCCAGGCGCACGCCGGAGGCGCGGGCCCGCTCGTAGTCGCCCACGTTGGCGTATTTGCCCGCGGCGCGCAGGACCTCCTGACGGCGGTTCATCTCGCCCGACAGCGCGTCCTTCATGCGGTCGACCATCGCCAGTTCCTGTTCGAGGTTGGTGATGATCGCCGCCACATGCGGCGCCGACTCCAGCCCGAGGAAGGTGGCGCCGCCCTTGAAGTCGACGAGGACGAGGTTGAGCTCGGTCGGCGAATGCGTCGCCAGCATCGCGGTGACCAGCGTCCGCAGGAACTCGGACTTGCCCGAGCCGGTGGCCCCGATGCACAGGCCGTGCGGCCCCATGCCACCGTGTGCGCTCTCCTTGATGTCGAGCTCGACGGGCGCACCGCTCGGCGTGTACCCGATCGGCACCCGCAGGCGGTCGCGGCCGGTGCGTCCGCGCCAGGCGGTCGCCGGGTCGAACCGCGAGGCGTCGTCGATGCCGAGGAGTGCGGGCAGGCCCGGATCGGTGGAGGTGGCCTCGGATTCCAGGTTCGCCAGGGTCGCGGCGGTGGCGAGGCGGTAGCGCGCCATCCGGCGGGCGATGGCCTCCGCCTCCGGAATCGTCAGCGAGTCCATGTCGGCGAACTCCTCCACGCCCGACGCGCTGCGCGCCGACACCTTACCGCCGCGCACCACCAGCTGCAGGCCGCGGCGGGCCGCGAGACCGTCCGGCGGCGCGGTGAGGTCGAGGACGGTCACGCCCTCCATGCCCGAGGAGCTCAGCACCCGTTCGTCTCCGGCGACATACCCGTCGTCGATGACGATGACCAGGTGGGCGCGAGTGCCGTTCGGCGGCGCCGACCGGCTGAAGCGTCCGCGTTCGAGGAGATCGGAGGCCAGCGAGTTCTCCAGGTCGGCCAGGGTCGGATAGATCATCCGCATCGGCCCGATGCCGTCGCGAAGAGTCGGATGCCCTACGTGCGGAAGCCATTTCGCCCAGTCCCAGGCCTCGCCGGCCGGGTCGCCGGTGACGATGCCGATGTGCAGGTGGTCGGGGCCGTGGAAGGCGCACAGCTCGACGAGCATCGCGCGGACGAGTTCGCGGGTCTCCTGCCGGGCGCCCTCGATGTTGATCGCCGGGAAGCCGCGCAGCGAGATCGAGCGCGGCAGGCGGTAAACCGCCGAGTGCGTGCGGACGAACCGGCGCAGCGCCACCATCGACACCGGCTCGATGTCCTCGAGCGGTCCGGTCTCCGGCGGCATCAGGCGGGTGGCGAGCCGCTGGACCCCGACGCCCACGCGCACATGGGCGAAGTCGTTGTCGGCGGGGCGCCGCTCCCACATGCGCCGGCTGCCGATCACGTCGAGCAGCGCGTGGGGGTCGGGATGGCTCCAGGTGCGGGCCGCCCGCTGGTTCTCCACTGTCTCGACGACCTGCCCCCGCAACTGGCCGAGGTAGCGGAAATAGTCCTTGCGTTCCTCGTTGAGCTCGGCGGCCCGCTTGCCCCCGCCTCGGCCCCCGGCGGCGAACATGCCGAACATCGACATGAGCATCATGAGCGGGAACATCATGAACAGCGGGTTGGTCAGGATGTTGCGGCCGCCGGTGACCATCATCAACGCGATCATGCCCACGACGGCGACGATCATCACCACCGGCAAGAGCTTCACGAGCAGGTTGCCCGGGACCACGCGCGGGACGTCCGGAGGTGCCTGGATGTTGACCTCGCCACCCGGCATGCGAGGCGGCGTGACGCGTGGCCGACGCACGAATCCCTCAGTGGTCGCGACCACCCGATCCCCCTGACCCCTTGGCTGTGAATCCCCCGACGGCGAGGCCGCCCGAGTTGGCTATGTTAGCGGGGCAACCCTGGGGGAGGATTGATCTGATGGCGCCTGTGGACGGTTTCACGCCGGCATTCCCGTCGCCCACCGTGGACACCGCCGCCGGTGACCGCCGGTCCGCCGACACCTCGATCGAGCCGCAACTCGTCCGCGTGTCGGTGCTGGGCGGCAACACACAGCTCGACGTGGGCCTGCCGGCCGGCATTCCGATCGCCGGACTCATCGGCGATCTCGTCGCGCAGATCGAGTCGCGCAACACCGCGCGTCCCGATCCCGACGATCCCGACGCCGACTCCCACTCCGGCGGCCGCCCCCACGACCGCCAGAACCGGTGGACGCTCGCCCTCGTCGGCCAGGAACCGCTCCCCCTGCACCGGTCGCTGTCCGAGTCGGGGATCCGCGACGGCGACCTCCTCCTGCTGACCTCGGTTCGCACGGGTGAGTCGCCGGTCCTGTTCGACGACGTGGTCGACGCCGTCGCCCGTCTCAACGAGTCGCAGTTCGTGGGTTGGACGGCCGCCTCCGCCCGCCACGTCGGCCACGCGCTGGCACTGGTCGCCGCGGTCGCCGGTGGCGCGGCACTCGCCGCCTCCCGCCTCGACTCGGGCGCCGTCTGGCCCGCCGCGCTGTCGGGGCTCGCCGTGATCGGCCTGATCACCGCGGCGACCATCGTCGCGCGCCACTACCGCGACGAGTCGACCTCCACCATCCTGTCCGTCTGCGCCGCCCCCATGGCGTTCGTGACCGGCATGGTCCTCACCCCGGGTTCGTACGGCGCCGCGCACCTCACGACGGGGTTCGCGCTCGTCCTGGTCACCGCCGTTCTGACCTACCGCCTCACCGCGTTCGGCGCCACCGCGCACAGCGCCGTCACCGGTGCCGCCCTCCTCGGCGCGCTCGGATGCGGGTCACGGCTGCTCGTCGACGCCCCGGTGCCCGATACCGCGGCGGTGGTGGCCGCCGTCGGGCTGCTGTTCATCGGCCTCGCACCCCGGATGACGATCCTGCTCGCGAAGCTCCCGCTGCCGCCGGTGCCGACCGCCGGCGCCGCGATCGACGTCGCCGACATCGAGCCGACCCCGTCGATCGAGGGCATCGGCGCGATCGGCGCCACTGCACTCCCGAAAGCCGATGCGCTGGAACGCCGTTCCTACCTCGCCAACTCTTATCTGACCGGGATCGTGGGCGGGCTCACCGCCGTTACCGCGGTCGCCGCCGTGCTCGCCGCCTCCCCGCTCGCCGGATTCGAGTGGAAGGCCGCCGCGTACGCGGCCATCATCGGTGTGGTGCTGTGCCTTCGCGGCCGCTCGCATAGCGACCTGTTCCAGGCGGCGACCCTCATCATCGGCGGTTCGCTCGTGGTGATCGCCCTGCTCACCGGACTGGCCTTCGGCGATTCCCGGTGGCCGGTCATCGGTTTCGCGCTCGGGATGGTGGTCGTGGTCGCCGCGCTGGTCTTCGGTGTGGTCGCTCCCCACCAGGACTTCTCGCCGGTGATGCGGCGCTGGGCCGAGATCGGCGAGTACATCCTCGTCGCGCTCATCGTCCCGCTGCTGCTGTGGCTGCTCGACCTGTACCGCATCGTCCGGGAGATCTGATGCGCCGAGCCCGATCCCGGCTCGTCGGCCCGCTCGCGGCGGTCGTGGCCGCGACGCTGCTCGGAGTGTCGTCCGCACCGGCGTCGGCGGTGTCGCCGCCGGCCGTGAACCCCGGCGCGCTCATCCGCTCGGCACCGGTCGCCCCGCCGGAGCCCACCGAGCAGAAACTCCTGTGCGCCGACACGGTGCTGACCCGGAGCACCGCGAAACCGTCTGCGGCCCAGGCGATGATGAACCTCGACGAGGCCTGGCGGTTCAGCCGGGGCAACGGCCAGCGGGTGGCGGTCATCGACACCGGCGTGACCCCGCACCCGCGATTGGGGAAGGTGATCGCGGGCGGCGACTACGTCTCCGGCGGAACCGGACTCGACGACTGCGACGCCCACGGGACCCTGGTGGCCGGCATCATCGCGGCGCGTCCGAGCACCTCCGACGGCTTCGCCGGGGTCGCGCCCGGGGCGTCGATCATCTCCATCCGCCAGCACAGCGCGGCGTTCGCCGCGAAGAACAACCGCCGCGGCGACGACCGCCCGAAGGTCGGCACCGGATACGGCACCGTCCGGACCATGGCGCATGCGGTCGTCCGCGCGGTGGATCTGGGCGCCACGGTCGTCAACATCTCGATGATCGCCTGCGCATCGGACCCGAAACAGATCGACGACCCCGCACTCGGCGCGGCGATCCGCCACGCCTACGACCGCGATGTCGTCGTCGTGGTCGCGGCCGGCAACGATTCCAACTGTCCGGGCCAGAACCCGGAGCCCGCGGGCGGCGACCCGCAGAGCTGGCAATCGTTGACGACCTTCGCGACCCCCGCCTGGTATGCCCCGTACGTCCTCACCGTCGGCTCGATCGACACCGCAACCGGCGCTCCGAGCGCGACGAGCATGCACGGACCGTGGGTGGGCGTCGCCGCGCCGGGCACCGACATCGTCAGCCTCGACAGCAAGCGCGGGTCCACCCGGCTCGCATCGGCACAGCGCGGTGAGGACGGCTCGGCACCGCTGAACGGCACCAGTTTCGCGGCTCCGTTCGTGGCGGGCACCGCGGCCCTGGTGCGGGCGCGGTTCCCGGAGTTGTCCGCGCGTCAGGTCATGGACCGCATCATCGCGACCGCACACGCGCCGGGCACCGGCCACGACCAGAAGGTCGGGCACGGCGTCGTCGATCCGGTGGCGGCACTGACCGCCGAGCTGCCTGCCGAGGACTCGCCGCGTCCGCAATCTGCCCCGATCGCCGCGCCGCCCGCACAGACCCCTCCGGATCACACGGCGCGCAACGTCGCGATCGCCGGGGCCGCCGTCAGCGTGGCCGTGATCGCCGCGGTCCTCGCCATCTCGCTACCGCACCGCCGGGTGCGCAAGCTCGATCCCGACGAGTTCTAGGGGAACGGGGCCGCCGGACGAGACCGGTCGCGGTCGGTCAGCGTGCGGTGCGTGCGGGACGCAGCTCGCGCGGCAGCGCGAAGGTCAGCGTCTCGTTGGCGGTGTTGACCGTCTCGACGGTGTCGTAACCGCGCTCGGCGAGCCAGTCGAGCACGCCGCGCACGAGGACCTCGGGCACGGACGCACCGGAGGTCACGCCGACCGTGCGGACCCCCTCCAGCCAGGCGTCGTCGATCTCGCGCGCGTAGTCGACCAGGTGCCCGGCCTTCGCGCCGGCCTGCAGCGCCACCTCGACCAGGCGCACCGAGTTGGACGAGTTCTTGGAGCCGACGACGATGACGAGGTCGCACTCGGGCGCCATGGCCTTCACCGCGACCTGGCGGTTCTGCGTGGCGTAGCAGATGTCGTCGCTCGGCGGGTCGGCCAGCAGCGGGAACCGCTCGCGCAGGCGCTTGACCGTCTCCATGGTCTCGTCGACCGAGAGCGTGGTCTGCGACAGCCAGATGACCTTCGACTCGTCACGCACGGTCACGTTGTCGACCGCGCCGGGGCCGTCGACGAGCTGGATGTGCTCGGGCGCCTCACCCGCGGTGCCCTCCACCTCCTCGTGGCCCTCGTGACCGATGAGCAGGATGTCGTAGTCGTCGCGCGCGAACCGCTTGGCCTCCTGGTGCACCTTGGTGACCAGCGGACAGGTCGCGTCGATCGTCTTGAGATTGCGCTCGGCGGCGGAGGCGTGCACCTGCGGGGAGACCCCGTGGGCGCTGAACACCACGATCGCGCCCTCGGGCACCTCGTCGGTCTCTCCCACGAAGACGGCGCCGCGCTCGGCCAGGGTCTCGACCACGTGCCGGTTGTGCACGATCTCCTTGCGGACGTAGACGGGCGCGCCGTGCTTGTCCAGGGCGCGCTCGACCGTCTCCACCGCGCGGTCGACGCCCGCGCAGTAGCCACGGGGCTCGGCGAGCAGGACACGTTTGGTCTCAGACATGTCTCCAGGGTACGGGTTACGGACGACCGCCCGGAATGGCAGAGTGTTGGCATGGATCGCGCACCCTACCCGGCCCGTATCGCCGCAGGTCTGATCGTCACGGCCATCGAGGAGACCCGGAAGCTGCCGTCTCTTCTCGTCACCCTGCCGATGACGGCGATCAGCCAGACCCTGCAGGCGGGCATGCGGGCACAGCAGAACATCGCCGAACTCGCCATCAAGGGCGACGCCGCCCTGGAGATGCTGTTCGACAAGCCGACCGAGCAACCCGCGTGGGCCGTCTTCGACGAGGACGAGACGCCCGGACCGGACGCCGACGCGCACCTGGCCGGCGACGCACCGATCGAATCCTCGCGTGCCACTGCGACCGCCACCGAGAACAAGAGCTCCGAGAACAAGAGCTCCGAGAACAAGAGCTCTGCGACGAAGAGCACCGAGAAGAAGAGCACCGAGGGTGAGCAGCCGGTGGCCGCCGCGAGCACCACCCCTGCCGAGACCGAGGTCGACGCGGAGGCTTCCGACGCCGAACTCGCCGCGCCGCCGCGCGCGGACGCCGGCCGGTTCGCGCTGTACAGCTCCGCCCCCGAAGAGGTCGTGGAGAAGGCGGAGAAGAAGGTGACGCCGGCAGCGCCGAAGCCCGCGTCGTCGAACGGTTCGGCGCCGGAGATCGTGGTGATGATCGACTACGACTCCCTCACGCTGGCCCAGCTGCGCGCGCGCCTGCGCTCGGTCGGCGTCGACGACCTGACCGCGCTCGTCGACTACGAGAAGGCCAACCGCGGCCGCGCACCGTTCATCACGATGCTCGAGAACCGGATCGCCTCGCAGAACAAGCGTTCCTCCGAGGCGTGAGCGGCTCCTCACCGAACTCGGCCGAGAACCCGTGGCCGGTCCGCACGGTCAACACCAAGATCGCCGACTGGATCCACCGGCTCGGCCAGATCTGGGTGGAGGGCCAGGTCACCCAGATCAGCAGGCGTCCCGGCACCCGCACCGCGTTCCTCACCCTGCGCGACCCGGCCGCCGACATCTCGATCTCGGTGACCTGCAGCCCGGATCTCTTGGCGCGCACCGAGGTTCCGTTGCACGACGGCAGCCACGTGGTGGTGCTGGGACGGCCGAGCTTCTACACCGGCCGGGGCACGGTGTCGTTGCGCATCAGCGACATCCGCCCGGTGGGCATCGGCGAACTGCTGCTGCGCATCGAACGGCTGCGCCAGCTCCTCGCCGCCGAGGGGCTGTTCGACCCGCGGCTCAAGCGGCCCCTGCCGTTCCTGCCGCGCACGATCGGGCTGATCAGCGGCCGCGCCAGCGCCGCCCAGCGCGACGTGGTCTCCGTCGCCACCGAGCGCTGGTCGGCCGTGCGATTCGACATCCGGGAGGCACCGGTCCAGGGACCCACCGCGGTCTCGCGGATACTGGCGCACCTCGCCGAGCTCGACGCCCATCCCGAGGTCGAGGTGATCATCATCGCCCGCGGCGGCGGCAGCGTCGAGGATCTCCTGCCGTTCTCCGACGAGGCGCTGCTGCGCGCGGTGGCGCGGTGCACGACGCCGGTCGTCAGCGCGATCGGGCACGAGCCCGACAATCCGCTGCTCGACCTCGTGGCGGACCTGCGTGCCGCCACCCCGACCGACGCCGCCAAGCGCGTCGTGCCCGACGTCGAGGCCGAGCTCGCGGGCATCGACGAGCTTCGTCGGCGCAGTGCGCAGGCGCTGCGCAACTGGGTCCGCCGCGAGTCCGCGGTCGTCGAGTCGCTGCGCCGCCGCCCGGTGCTGGCACGGCCCGAGCTCATCGTCGACGCCGAGGATCGACGGGTGTCCGAGCTCCGGCGCGCCCTGCGCCGCGATGTGCTGCGCCACGTGGACGCCGAAGAGCGGCGGCACGAGCATCTCGCGGCCCGTCTCTCGACCCTCGGCCCCGCCCAGACCCTGGCCCGCGGCTACGCCGTCGTGCAGCGCACCGACACCGAGACGACGCGCGTCGTCGGCAACCTCGACGACCTGCCGGTCGGCGCGCAGCTGCGTATCCGCGTCGCCGACGGCGCGGCGCACGCGACGGTGACCGCACGCGCGCAGCCGGCATCCACCCCCACCGACCCACGAGGAGAACCGTGACCGACGACTTCGACGACGACTTCGAAATCGACCGCGAGACAGGCGAATCGGACGACGAGGAATCCGACGGCCAGTTCACCCCGGTCGCCGAACTCGGCTACGAAGAGGCACGCGACGAACTCGCCGAGATCGTCGGCACGCTCGAGCACGGCGGCCTCGACCTCGACACGTCGCTGGCGCTGTGGGAGCGGGGCGAGGCGCTCGCCGCCCGATGCGAGGAGCACCTGCGCGGCGCGCGTGAGCGCATCGAATCGACCATCGCGCGCAAGGACGGCGCAGGCGAGGACGAGTCGGACTGACGGGGGCCGCCCGACAGGGCCGGCCTCGCGGGGAACGCGGGTCAGTCCTTGGGCAGCGGCTTCTGCGCGACGACCGAGGACGCGATGGTCTCGATGTCGGACTCGGGACCGCGGGTGAGCACCCCGATCCGTACCTTGCCGAGGTCGGTGATCCAGAACTGCTTGTCCCCGGCCGTCCGGTAGGTCACCCACTTGTGGCCGGCGAGTTCACGGGTTCCGGTCGCGGCGAGGTCGTTCAACGTCGTGTCCTCCCCCGCCAGGTAGGGCACCAGCGCGTCCTCGACGGCGTCGGTCTGACTCAGCTGCACGTAGGCACCGCTCGACGACAGCCACCCGACCGTGCTGACGCGGTGGCCCTCGAGGGACGGCGACGACCCCGAGTTCGGCTTCCAGCCCTCCGGCGTGGGCGGTTGCCGGACGGGGAACGGCATCTCGCGCGCATCCGCCTTCAGCGCCGCGTCGATGTCGAACTCCTTGACCTTGTTCGACGACGGGTTCTTGTCGACGCCGACCGAGCAGTTCCCGGACGCGATCGCCACCAGTGCGACGAGCGCGAGCAACGGCACGAGCGTCCAGAACATGTCCTTGCCGTTGACGAGAAAGCGCGGTTTGTCAGCCATGCCGCCGAGTATCGCACCCGCAGGGTCAGTGGCCGAACGGCCGGTATGACATGCAAGGATGTTGTCTGAGATCACCGCCACAACGTCCATGAGGAGTGCAAGCCCATGACTTCAAGCCACCGAGCGCCCGATCGCAATCTCGCGATGGAGTTGGTCCGTGTGACCGAGGCGGCAGCGCTCGCCGCCGGCCGCTGGGTGGGACGCGGCGACAAGAACTCCGGTGACGGCGCGGCCGTCGACGCCATGCGCCAGCTGCTGTCGACGGTGTCGATGCGCGGCGTCGTGGTGATCGGCGAGGGCGAGAAGGACGAGGCGCCGATGCTGTACAACGGCGAGGAGGTCGGCAACGGCGAGGGTCCCGAGTGCGACGTCGCCGTCGACCCGATCGACGGCACCACCCTGATGGCCGAGGGCCGCCCGAACTCGATCTCGGTGATCGCCGTCAGCGAGCGCGGCACCATGTACGACCCGTCCGCGGTGTTCTACATGGAGAAGATCGCCGTCGGCCCGGAGGCCAAGGGCGCCATCGACATCAACGCCTCGGTCGAGTGGAACATCAACTCGGTGGCCAAGGCCAAGGGCATCGACGTCTCCGACCTGACCGTCGTGATCCTCGACCGTCCCCGTCATGCCGACCTGATCGCCGAGATCCGCGCCGCGGGCGCCAAGATCCGCCTCATCTCCGACGGCGACGTCGCCGGCGCGGTCGCCGCGGCCGACGACTACTCCACCGTGGACATGCTGATGGGCATCGGCGGCACCCCCGAGGGCATCATCGCGGCCGTCGCGATGAAGTGCATGGGCGGCGAGATCCAGGGCAAGCTGTGGCCCCGCAACGAGGAGGAGCGGCAGAAGGCGATCGACGCCGGCCACGACCTCGACCGGGCCCTGACCACCGAGGACCTGGTCCGCGGCGAGAACTGCTTCTTCTGCGCGACCGGCGTGACCAACGGCGACATGCTGCGCGGCGTCACCTACCGCCCGAACGGCGCCACCACCCGTTCGCTGGTCATGCGCTCGAAGTCGGGCACCGTCCGCCGCATCGAGTCCGTGCATCGTCCGGAGAAGCTGCGCGGCTACGCCGGCATCCAGCGCTGAGACGCGGCATCGCGTCGACCTGCCGAATCAGGCCCCGCGCCCGTTCGTGACCCACCTCACCGGTGGGACCACCTACGGCGCGGGGCCTTTTCGTGCGGGCGATACGATGCGGGTTGTGAGCAAAGCAGCCCCAGCCCCCGAGTTTCTCTACTCTGACCTGCTGCCGATCGGCGCCGACGAGACCCCCTACCGGCTCATCACGACCGAGGGCGTCTCGACCTTCGAGGTCGACGGCCGCACCTTCCTCAAGGTGGAGCCGGAGGCCATCCGCAGGCTCACCGCAGAGGCGATGCACGACATCAGCCACTTCCTGCGCCCGGCGCACCTCGCCCAGCTGCGCAGGATCATCGACGATCCCGAGGCGTCGGGCAACGACCGCTTCGTCGCCCTCGACCTGCTCAAGAACGTCAACATCTCCGCCGGCGGCGTGCTGCCGATGTGCCAGGACACCGGCACCGCGATCGTGATGGGCAAGAAGAGCGAGGGCGTGCTGACCGGCGTCGACGACGCCGAGGTGATCTCGAAGGGCGTCTACGACGCCTACACGCAGCTCAACCTGCGGTACTCGCAGCTCGCGCCGCTGACCACCTACGAGGAGAAGAACACCGGCACCAACCTCCCCGCCCAGGTGGAGATCTACGCCACCGAGCAGGGCCCGAAGGGCCCGGAGTACAAGTTCCTGTTCATGGCCAAGGGCGGCGGCAGCGCCAACAAGTCGTTCCTGTTCCAGGAGACCAAGGCGATCCTCAACCCGAAGTCGATCCTGAAGTTCCTCGACGAGAAGATCCGCTCGCTCGGCACCGCGGCCTGCCCGCCGTACCACCTCGCCGTGGTGATCGGCGGCACCTCCGCCGAGTTCGCGCTGAAGACCGCCAAGTACGCCTCGGCGCACTACCTCGACAACCTGCCCACCGAGGGCTCGATGTCGGCGCACGGCTTCCGCGACCTCGAACTCGAAGAAGAGGTCTTCAAGCTCACCCAGTCCTTCGGCATCGGCGCCCAGTTCGGCGGCAAGTACTTCTGCCACGACGTCCGCGTCGTGCGCCTGCCGCGTCACGGCGCGTCGTGCCCGGTGGCGATCGCCGTCTCGTGCTCGGCCGACCGGCAGGCACTCGGCAAGATCACCCCCGAGGGCGTGTTCCTCGAGCAGCTCGAGACCGATCCCGCCAAGTACATGCCGGCCGCGGGCGTGGCCGAGGACATCGCCGGCGGGGAGGTCGTCGAGGTCGATCTCAACCGACCGATGCCCGAGATCCTCGCGCAGCTGTCGCAGTACCCGGTCAAGACGCGCCTGTCGCTGACCGGTCCGCTGGTCGTCGCGCGTGACATCGCGCACGCCAAGATCAAGGAGCGCCTCGACGCCGGCGAGCCGATGCCGGAGTACATGCGCGATCACCCGGTCTACTACGCGGGCCCGGCGAAGACCCCGGAGGGCATGGCGTCGGGTTCGTTCGGCCCCACCACCGCCGGGCGCATGGACTCCTACGTCGAGCAGTTCCAGGCCGCGGGCGGCTCGATGATCATGCTCGCCAAGGGCAATCGCTCCAAGCAGGTCACCGACGCGTGCAAGACGCACGGCGGCTTCTACCTGGGCTCTATCGGCGGCCCGGCGGCCCGTCTCGCCCTCGACTGCATCAAGAGCCAGGAGGTCATCGAGTACCCCGAACTCGGCATGGAGGCGGTCTGGAAGATCGAGGTGGAGAATTTCCCGGCCTTCATCGTTGTTGACGACAAGGGCAACGACTTTTTCACCGACCCGAGTGGGACCGTGAGCGTCCCGCTGAGCGGCATAAGGATCCGATCGAAGGAGTAAGCGATGGCCGAACCACAGGGCACGACGGAATACCGCATCGAACGCGACACCATGGGCGAGGTGCAGGTCCCCGTCGATGCCCTGTGGCGAGCGCAGACGCAGCGGGCGGTGGAGAACTTCCCCATCAGCCACCGCCCGCTCGAACGGGCGCAGATCCGCGCCCTGGGCCTGTTGAAGGCCGCGTGTGCGACGGTCAACAAGGATCTCGGGCTCCTCGACGCCGAGCGGGCCGACGCGATCATCGCCGCCGCCGGTGAGATCGCCGAGGGCCGCCACGACGACCAGTTCCCCATCGACGTGTTCCAGACCGGCTCGGGGACGAGCTCGAACATGAACGCCAACGAGGTCATCGCCTCGCTCGCGAAGGCCCGCGGCGTGGACGTGCATCCCAACGACCACGTCAACATGTCGCAATCGTCCAACGACACCTTCCCGACCGCCACCCACGTCGCGGCAACCGAGGCCGTCGTCACCGACCTCGTCCCGGCGCTCGAGCACCTCCGAAAGACACTGGCCGACAAGGCATCCGAGTGGCGTGAAGTGGTCAAGTCCGGCCGCACGCATCTCATGGACGCGGTGCCGGTCACCCTGGGACAAGAGTTCTCCGGCTACGCGCGTCAGGTCGAGGCCGGCATCGAGCGGGTCACCGCGACCCTGCCCCGGGTGGGCGAGTTGCCGATCGGCGGCACCGCGGTGGGCACCGGCCTCAACGCGCCTCCCGGCTTCGGCACCCGGGTTGTCGCCGAACTCGTCCGGATGACCGGCGTCACCGACCTGCGACTGGCCAAGGACAACTTCGAGGCCCAGGCCGCGCGTGACGGGCTCGTCGAGCTGTCCGGCCAGCTCAAGACGGTCGCCGTGTCGCTCACCAAGATCGCCAACGACGTGCGGTGGATGGGGTCGGGCCCGCTCACCGGGCTCGGCGAGATCCTGCTCCCCGACCTCCAGCCGGGCAGCTCGATCATGCCGGGCAAGGTGAATCCCGTTCTGCCCGAGGCGGTCACGCAGGTGGCGGCGCAGGTGATCGGCAACGACGCCGCGGTCACCTGGGGCGGCGGCAACGGCGCCTTCGAGCTCAACGTCTACATCCCGATGATGGCGCGCAACGTGCTGGAGTCGATCACGTTGCTGTCCAACGTGTCCCGGCTGTTCGCCGACCGCTGTATCGCCGGGCTGAAGGCCAACGTGGAGCGGCTGCGCACCCTGGCCGAGAGCTCGCCGTCGATCGTCACGCCGCTGAACTCGGCCATCGGCTACGAGGAGGCGGCCGCGGTCGCGAAACAGGCGCTCAAGGAGGGCAAGACGATCCGTCAGACGGTGATCGATCGCGGTCTCGTCGGCGACAAGCTGAGCGAGGCCGAACTCGACGAGCGGCTCGACGTCCTCAAGATGGCCAATCTGGATCGCGAACGCTGAACCACCACCGACGCGGTCTGCCGGGGCCGGGACGATCCGACCCCGGCAGACGGGTCATCACGGCAGCCGCGGAAGAAGACCGGCGACCTGCTTCACCAGGGCGTCGGCATCGAGCCCGCCGGGCACGACCACGTCGGTCGATGCTGCGGAACCGGTCGGACCTCCGATGGACCCGGTGTCTGCCGATCCCGACGAGGAGCCGCCGTCGGCCGAACCGGAGCCGGACAAGGAGCCGCTCCCCGGCGATCCGGTGGACCACCCCGGGATGGTCCCCAGTCCGGGAACCACGAAGTCTCCCACCGAGATCTCCGGGATGATCCCGGCGTCGCTCGACCCGATCCGCGGCAGGCCGAGGTAGTTCACGGAGGAGTTGTTCCCCAGGAACCCGGCGGTGTTCTTGGTCGTGGGGAACAGGCCGATCTCGGTGCCGAGCCAGGACAGTTCGATGGCCGCGCCGTTCTTCGAGATCGGCTCGAAGCCGTAGTCGCTGGTGAGCGCGACGATATCCGGACCGCCCAGCGTCAGCCGGGAGATGTCCTTGCTCAGCAGCGAGTCTCCCGAGGTCAGCGCGGCCATGAGGTCGGACGCGCTCAGGCCGTCGCTGAGCAGCGAGAAGGGGTTCTTCAGCGCCAGGCTGACGGTGCCGCCGGGCTTGTCGTGAGTGCCCTCGAGGAGGCCCAGGACGCCGACGCAGTCACCGGCCGTGGCCGAGTGGGCGTAGGCGAAGACCCCGACGCAGGTGACCTGCCCGGAGTTCAGGCCGCCGAGGCTGAGAGTGGGCGCCGACGCGGCCGCGATCCCCAGCACCGACACTGCCGTCGCGGTCCGGTTGATACCCGCCGTGGAGACCGCGATGCCGGGGCCGATGGCGGTCGCCGAGGCGCCGGCCCCGAGCGAGAGGGCCACGCCTCCCAGAACCCCTCCTTGCGGCAACAGGTCCGAGGACCCGGAGGAAGAGCCGAACATCGAAGAGCCCCCGGAGGATCCGGCCGATCCGGTGTCGGCCGCCGCCGCTCCGGCGTCCAGGGTTGCTCCGGCGACCACGGCCGCAGCCATCCCGATGGCCGTCGCCCAGGTTCGGGTGCGAGTGAGAAGTCGAGGTGTCATCAACGAACACCGCCCCTTTCATGAGATAGATCACCACGTGAACGTGGTCTACTCACCATCTCCCGTGATCCGCTGTCCGGCCGATCATTCGACGGGCATTTGTGTGACGTGTCGCGGGGCACATTCGCGCCACATGCGGCCTCGACTCTTGTCGTGCACCGACCCGGCTCAGGATTTCGCACAACGCTGCGCCGTCGGACCGACACCTGCGCGGCATCGATCCGACGCGGCGCCCGCGGAACCCGGTCGGCCTACCGGACGGTTGTGTCCGAACCGTGTCGGGTGGGCGCCTCGTCCTCGATCACCTCGAGGATTCCCAGGTCCGCCAGTCTCTCCTGCTCCTCCACCGAGAGGGTCTGGATGGTGCCCACCCGGTCGGCGATCTCGGGACGGTTGTGGCGCAGGTGGGCGTACCAGCCCAGGCCGAGCGCGAGGATGCCGAGGAACACGAACGGCAGGATGTTGTACGGGTACTCCGGCACCGGGTAGACGTTGCTCACGATCACGTACCCGAGGGCGAGGAGCGTGAGCCCGGAGACGATGGTGCGGAAGGGCGTCAGCGCCTTGATCCGGTACAGCCAGATCGGGGTGGCGATGACCACGAGCAGATAGCTCACCAGGAATCCCCAGGTGGCGACGTAGCCGCCGTACACGTCGAACACCAGGCGTCCGGCCGAGCTGAAGGTCGCGGCGACGGAGAAGACCAGCGCCAGCAGACCGACGAAGACCATCCCGATCCAGGGCGTCTTGTGCTGCGGGTGCACCCGGGCGAAGACGGCCGGCAGGGCGCCCTCGTGCGCGAGGGTGAACAGCGAACGCGCGGCGGAGGTGGTGACCGCGGTGACGAAGACGATGAAGGCCACCGCGACCGTCGCGCTCACCACCGGGTTGATCCAGGAGACGTTCGACGAATCGGCCAGCTGCGGCAGGACGGCCTGGTCGCCGTCGATGTCGCCGAAGTGGAGCACCTGCGGGTAGGTCGCGAGGATGTAGAGCACACCGAGGATCAGCACCACCCGCAGCAGCGCCCGTGCGATGGTGCGGTGCGCGTCGCGCGCCTCGGCGCCCAACGACGCGACGCTCTCGAACCCCGCATACGACCCGACGGCGGTGACCGCGGCGACGAAGGTGGCGCTGTTGCCCAGGTTGGACAGCTGCCACTGCTCGGTGTCGATGCGGAATCCGTACGTCCAATAGGACGCCGCGATGATCACGAAGATCGATGC
Source organism: Gordonia paraffinivorans NBRC 108238 (assembly GCF_000344155.1). GTDB lineage: Bacteria > Actinomycetota > Actinomycetes > Mycobacteriales > Mycobacteriaceae > Gordonia > Gordonia paraffinivorans. The sequence goes on from NZ_BAOQ01000015.1 coordinate 115,958, forward strand.
GACGGCGACGACCTCGAAGGCGAGTTCGTACTTCGCCGCGAGCGAGGCGCCGCGCACGGGAAGGTAGATCGCGACCGCGACCACCACGACGACGAGCAGCAGCTTGAACCAGATGGCGTCGGAACCGAGGCCGATCTCGTGCAGGAACGCGTCGACGTACAGCACGCCGCCGAGCGTGCCGGTGGTGGCGAAGCCGATGTAACCGAGGAGCAGGCTGAGTCCCGCCGCGAATGCGAAGCCGGGGCCCAAACCGTTTCCGGCGTAGGTTCCGAGCGAACCGGACGACACCGTCCGGCGGGCCTGGAAGCCGATGGTGGTGGCCAGCAGCGCGGCGATCGCCAAGCCGACGACAGCGGCCCAGGCGGAGCCCTTGCCGGCAGCGGTGAACAAGGCGAACGGAACGGAGGCGATCGCCACGCTGGGCGCGGCGGCCGCCAGCCCCTGCGCGAAGACACCCCAGTGCCCCAGCGCATTTCGCTGCAGTCCCGTGTCCTCGGCCGCGCTGAGTCGGCGTCCGCCGAGGGCGATCGATCGCGCCGCGGCCGTCGGGACGTGCCCGTCGGCGCCGTCGCCGGACTGCGCCGGCGTGTCGGTCGACGTGGGAGTCGACGTGGTCATCGAAACCACCTTCCAGGGATTTGTCGTGGGAGTGTGCCCACGGGAGAGGAGAGGAGAGGAGAGGAAGAAGAGAGTGCCGCGCGGACCCGGCCGGTCATCGCCTGGCGGCCGTTCGAGTATCGCAGCCCGTCTGCAGATCCACCCCGGTTAGACGCCTGTTGGTTCTAAGTCGTTGGGAGCGAGCCGATTTCGTCGCCGACCAGGACGCAACACACTCACCACAGCGGCGCCGACGCCGCAGCGTCCTCAAAATGCCCTCGCAGAGTGTCTGTTTCGTACTCGTGCCGATAGAGCCCGCGCTTGCGGAGGATCGGCACGACCTCGTCGACGATCACCTGCAAACCGTCCACGAGGACGTCGGGCTGCAGATTGAACCCGTCGACCGCACCCGCGTGGAACCAGTCCTCGATGCGGTCGGCGAGTTGCTCCGGCGTCCCGACGAAGCCGGCATGTCCCGACCCGGTGTAGCGGGTCTGCTTCAGATACTCCCGGACCGTCGGGTTGGTCCGGCGGATCTGCGCCACGATCGATTCACGGAAACCCACACTGCCGGTGAAGGTCTGGAGATCGTCGGGAGCGGCAAGCACCTCCTCCGGGAACGGCGCGTCGAGATCGAGTTTGCCCGCGTCGATGCCCATGGACTGCGAGAGCCATTCGATGGAGTACGACGCCGGACCGCGGTCGTGCAGGTCGTCGTTGCGTCGGCGTGCCTCCTCCTCGGTGCTGCCGATCGTCGTCAGCAGGCCGGGGACGATCTTGACCGAGTCGGGTGAGCGTCCGTGCTCGACGGCGCGCCGTCTCACCTGTCGGTAGTGTTCGACCGCCTGGTCGCGGGTCAGCTCGGCGGCGAAGACCCCGTCGGCGACCCGCGCGGCCAGCTCGCGCCCCTTGGCCGACCCGCCGGCCTGGAAGAGCACCGGTGCCGAGTCCGCGAACGGCGGCACCGACAGGCGTCCGTCGATCTCGAAGTACTCGCCCCGGTGGTGCACCCGATCGCCGGTCACCGCCGAATCCCACAGCGCGCGAACGACATCGACGAACTCCGCGGCCCGGTCGTACCGGTCGTCGCGCGGCGGCACATCGCCGAAGCCGAAATTGCGCGCGGGTGCGGCGCCTCGCGAGGTGACGATGTTCCACGCCGCGCGTCCACGGGTCACGTGATCGAACGACAACCATCGTTCGGCCAGGTCGAAGGGGTCGTTGAAGGTCGTCGACGCGGTGGCGACCACGCCGAGGCGATCGGTGACGCCGGCGACGTAGGACCAGTTCACCGTCGGTTCCATGTGGGCGGGGTTGGCGTCGTGGGCCGGGTCGCCCAGTGCCGGGATGTCGGCGAGGAACACCGCGTCGAGGGTGCCGCGTTCTGCGGTCCGCCCGATGTTCTCCCAGTACGCCGGGTCGACGAACGAACCCGGGGTGAGCTCGGGGCTCTGCCAGGAGGCCGGCAGGTAGCCGAGTACGAGGGCGTTGATGCCGAGGATCACGTGGCCGGATCGGCGTTCGGTCATCGGATGTCTCCTGTCGAGGTCACCGGGACGGACCCGGATCGATCGCGGTCAGAGGACCGCATGGGGTTGGGGCTGGGGAAAGGCGGCCCGGCCGACGGCGGGCCGGGACGGGACGGACAGGTCCAGGACCTGCCGCAACGGCCCGTCTCCCACCGGGCGCGTCCGGCCGGCCAGCGACTCGGCCGCGTCGAGCAGTTCCGCGAGCGTGGAGCCGGGACGCCCCCGCAGCAGCAGTCCCCCGCCGTCGGACGCCTCCCCCGACCACGCCTCGGCGGCGTCGGCGTCGACGATGCGCACCGCGCCGCCGGCGCCGATCACCAGGTCCGTCTCGTCCCCGGGGATCGCCGGGACGCGGTCGGTCGCGAGCCAGGCGGTGACCGAGGCCCCGGTCGGGGGCTCGGGCACCGTCAGCGGACCGGCGGTCCGATGCAGGCCGTCGTGGTCGACGTGGCGGATGAGGTTCGACTGCACGAAGATCCCGGTCTCCAGGTCGCCGACGACCGACTCGTACGGCCAGCTCTGTTCCAGCGCCCGCACGGCGCGCAGGGCATCGGCGATCTGCTCGCCGCGCGTGAATCCGACGTCGGTCGTGGTCCACGGGTCGCCGGCGGGCGCATACGGGTCGTGGTCGCCGAATATCACCCCGGACCGGCCGCGGGACAGGTGGCCGAGCGAGGCGACGCGCCGCGCGAGGTTGTAGGGATGGTCCCTCGTCGGTGAGGCCGCGACGAGGAAGCGTGCGCGTGTGGTCCGGCCGGCGAGGATCGCCGCCGCGACACTCGCGTCGACGGTGGCCTCGCGCGCACCGGAGCCGTCGACGCGCTCCACGCCGAGCACGCTGAACGCCGACGGGAGTTCATCCCAGCGGCGGATCGCCGCGTCATCGGCGAGGAGTTCCACCAATTGCGGCCCGTCGAGCGCGAGCGAGAGGAACGGGATGCTCAATTTCCCTGACCTCCGCGTCCGAACAGGCCGAGGTCCGGCACCGGGTCGGTGCCGTTGACCAGCCAGTCCCCGATGATGCGGGCCTTGTAGACCCGCGGGTTGTGGGACGCCAGGGTCCGGGCGTTGCGCCAGTGACGGTCGAGCAGCCGGTCGGTGGAGACCCCGGAGGCGCCCAGTGCGTCGAAGACGGTGGTGGTCGCCGTGAGCGCCGCCTCGATGATGACGAGCTGCGCGTGGTCGGTGGCGACCTGCGCGTCGGTCACCGCGCGCCCTCGCGCGGTGAGGTCGCCCGCGGCCTGCGCCGCGGCCACCGCGTCGAGGGACCGGGCGACGGTGCGCAGAGCGGATTCGGCGGCGAACACCTGCGCGGACACCTCGCCGATCACCTGGAGCACCTGGGCATCTCGGGCCGGCACCGGGTCGAGGCCCTGCGGATAGTTGCGTCCGCGCTCGCGCAGGGCGGTGATCCCGTCCCGCAGCGCGGCCTGCGTGATCCCGGTGAGCACGGCGAGGATCGCGGTCTGGTAGAAGTGCCCCTGGTAGACGAACCGCTCCGACGCCGGGAACACGTCGTCGGGGTCGGCCGGGACGTCGGTGTAGGTCGCCGAGCCGCTGGCGGTGGTCTGCTGGCCGAAGCCGGTCCAGTCGTCGACGAGTTCCACTCCGGGGTCGTCGCGGCGGACCAGTGCGGTGTACAGCGAGCCGTCGTCGTCCTTGCCGATCACATCGAGCCAGTCGGCGTAGAGGCTGCCGGTGGCGTAGTACTTGGCGCCGGTCACGCGGTAGGCGTCGCCGACCCGCCGCACGGTGGTCGCGATGTTCGCGAACGTGCCGTTGTTGGCCTCGGTCCACCCGCCGCCGACGAACTCGCCGTCGAGGAAGCGGGCAATCCAGCGCGCGTTGCCCTCCGAGGGGGCCGCATTCAGGCGGTCCTCGACGAAGGCGAGGTGGTTGCGCCAGACGTGGGCGACGTTCGCGTCGGCCGCGCCGAGACGGGCCAACAGGACGAAGGTCTGCTCCAGCGAGGCGCCGAATCCCCCGAGTTCCACCGGGATGCGGATGCGCCCGAACCCGGCGCGGTTGAGTTCGTCCACCTCCTCGAACGGGAACTTCCGGTGGCGTTCTCGTTCGGTGTTTCCTGCCGCGATGCGTTCGAAGACGGGAGCGAACCGGGCGAGGAGGTCGTCCTCGTCGGCGACCGGGTCGCTCAGATGGCTCGGTGCGAGTGTGGGGGCGATGTTGGTCATGCGGGGTCCTTTCGTCAGAAGGCGGTGCCGGAGAACGGGAGGCGGTCCACGCCGAACAGGACGTCGAGGCGTGAGATGACCTCGGCTCGTCCGGGATCGACGCGGCCGGCGGCGGCGAGCTGCCGCCATCGGGTTCCGCCGAGGTAGGCCGTCGCCAGGGTGGCGACGTCCACGGTGAGGTCGGGGGTGGCGGCCGACCGGCGAACAGCGTCCGGACCGACCTCGAAAGCGGCGTTGTTGGAGTCGATCTGGGCGTCGACCACGGCCAGGACCACCGGTTCGGCCCGCCCGTAGGTCCGGCCGGCGAGCGCACGTTCGACGTCGACCAGGCGCAGCCAGGTCTCGTCATGTGCGGGGCCGAGTTCGAGCGCGCGTTCGTCGGTGACGGCGAGCTGCAACGGATCATCGAGCGCGACCGCCTCGAAGACGATCCGGTCGACGAGGTCCAGCGAGAACAGGTGCCGCCACAATCCGGCTCGCGCCGTGTCGTTCGTGGCGATGAAATCGGTGACGGTGATCGTCTTCTCGCGATCGGTGAACCAGGTCTGCGTGTTCTCGGGGCGATAGACGACGTAGCCGTCGTCGACCCCGCCGGTGCTGTGCACGGCGACGAGGTGGCGGGTGGGATCCGCCTGCGTGGCGAGCCGCCGCAGGGTCCACCAGCCGGCCGGTCGCGCGATCGCCCCCGGCCAGTCGGCCTGGTCGGCAATCGATCTCAGCAGGTCGGTGTCGGCGCTCCCGTCGACCAGCCGGACCTTGCCGCCCGCCGGCACGCCGTCGCGCAGCCGGATACGACGCCGGTGTGCGACGACACTGCGGCCGGCACTCGCGATCCCGTAACCGAACCGCTCGTAGATCACCGCCTCCGAGGCCCGCAGCGTCGCCACGATCTCGCCCCGGGCGGCGATGTCGTGGAGCTGGCGGGTGATCAGGTTGCGGACGACGCCCTTGCGGCGGTGCGTCGGCAGGACGCCGACGTGGGTCACGGCCGCGTGCGGGATCCTCGCCCCGCCGGGGACGGCGAGCCATCCGCTGTAGGAGTCCACGCCGCCGACCACCGCGTCGCCCTCGAAAGCTGCGATGTAGCGGCCATTTTCGGTGATGGTCGAGGCGTCCACGACGGGCAGGTCGAGTCCGATCATCGACCTCAGGAAGACCTCGAACGCCGCCTGCACCTCGTCGGGCCCGGCCGGCGGCCGATAGTCGATGGTCACGTGTGTTCACCTCCGGATCAGTGGCTTCAACAGTTGTTGAACGCGCTCGGTGAATCACTATCTGCCTGCCGGGCAGAGGGCTCAACACAAGAATCAGCCCGATTCTGATTTGCCCGTCGCACCGACGATCCGATAGGCACGCCGCCCGCGCTTCTGCGGTGTGCAACCGAGATCCCGCCTGTGACAAGGGCAATTCGGTTTATGGTCGAGACATGTCGACGAACCTTCTCCCCTTTCCGACGGACTGGCAGACCGGGCTCGTCCTCGTCGCCCATCCCGATGACCCCGAGTACGGCATGGCGGCCGCGGTCGCACGATGGACCGGCGAGGGCCGGCGCGTCGTCTACGCGCTGGCCTCCAGCGGCGAACGCGGCATCGAGGGGATGATCCCCGCCGAGTGCGGTCCGCTCCGCGAGGCCGAGCAACGCGCCTCGGCCCGGATCGTGGGGGTCGACGAGGTCGAATTCTGGGGCTTTCCGGACAGCGGCATCCGCAACACCCCGGAGCTGCGGGCAAAGATCACCGAGACGGTCGAGCGCATCGCGCCGCAGGTGATCCTGTCGCTCTACGGCGGACCCGAGTGGGCCCCCGGGCAACCCAACCAACGTGACCACATGGAGTTCTCCGCCGCCGTGCTCGACGCCTACGACCAGCTGGCCGCGTCGCGCCCGGACGTCGCACCGTTCTGGCTGTTCGAGAACGGCCCGGCGGCCACCCACGCCGTCGAGGTCGACGACCAGTTCGAGACGGCCGTCCGGTCGCTGGCCGCGCACGACCGGTACCTGTCGGTCCTCGATCCGAACACCCCTGTCTCGGATCAGGCGCGCGCGCAGATCGACCGGGCGACCGCGCCCCGGGACGGGTCGCCCCGGCGGGTGACCGGCTTTGAACTCAAGCGGTCACGGTGACGGGCGACCAAGTCCCCTCGCCCGTGTGACCTTCGTCCCTCCCGCCCGACGGCGGCGACGCGAGATGGTGGGGACACCCCGCCCGCGCTCCCTCCCCCGGAGCGGCACTCAGCCATCAGAGGTGATCGCCATCTCGCTCTCAGGTGTTCTCGTCACGTGCCTGGCGGCCTTCGTCGTCAGCGCCGCCGTCGGCCTGTCGGTATGGATCGTGGTCTTTTTCGGACTCCTCAGCGGTTTACAGTCGGTCGCCTGGCTCGCGGACCGGACCTCGGTCTGGCGGGCCTGATCCGTTCGGCACCCCGCGGTATCCGGCATCCGGACGACTGAAAATCGCTTGAATGTCGCGAGACCCGACGCGTCGAAGGGGGTTGACAACGCAATCCGGAACAGCTCGGACAAAAGGGG